>NZ_JACHHB010000010.1 GCF_014202575.1 Texcoconibacillus texcoconensis
CTCACGGTGGACACCCTTGCCATTCGCTAACAGTTCCCACTGCCAAGCCTGTAGTGGACTTTCACCACCTAGCTGTCAGACATGCCGGGCACACCAGAAAAACAGCCATGTGCTTAGCATATGGCTGTTTTCTAAAAGGGTTGGATTGGGTGTTACTCGATAATCTCTCCAGGCTCATAGTCTAATTCTGCTAATTCTGCAATTCGTTGTACAACGTCGGTGTTGTCCATAACTCCGTTAAATGATTCAGACCCAATGCCGTCTGCAAATATAGGGACCATGTTCCCGGTATGTCCCCCTGTTTCATAACTATTAGCCCGAATTTCTCTATCCATCACACCTGCACCGTAGTGGCGAGCGATGAAACTTCCTAATTCCCATGCCTGTTCATGAGGAAGAAGTAACTCTCCTTCTTGATTATAGATATACTCGTTGAAGTTTGCGATCTCTTCGTCTGTTAAGGATACGCCTGCATACTCTTCTACAACCGATTTGACGGATTCCGACGCATATTCGCCTGCCTCATCGTCAAATTCCATCTGGTTGACCATATACTCCGGAGAAGCGCTTACCTCTCTTAAACCTTCCTTATCCATCGTCTCAGAAGCCGCAACGCCCATTGTTTCATGATCAGCCAATACGACAACGAGTGTATCATCACGACCTTCAGCCCAATCCATGACGTCCCCTACCGTATAATCAAACTCAATCGTTTCTTGCCAAATGTTTGTAAAGTCTGCTGCGTGTGATGCATGGTCAATTCTGGCACCTTCGACCATTAAGAAGAAGCCGTCTTCATTTTGTGATAAAGAATCCAATGCAATTTCCGTCATTTCGTTTAAACTAGGCTCGTTTGAATCGTACAAATCATAATCTGTTTTATAGTTCATAAACGATGGGTGGAACAATCCTAATAATTTCTCAGTATCTTCTTCTGCTAATAACTCATCGCGATCTTCAACAAATGCATAACCTTCATCAATAAATTCCTGGATGAGATCGTTACCACCTTGATTTTCAGGAATGAAATCTCCTTTTCCACCACCTAACAACACATCATATTCATTTTCAAATAAATGTCGGGCAATTCCAGGTGTTTCTGATCGGTGATCTACACTTGCACCAAATGAAGCAGGGGTTGCATCTGTGACTGTATTATTCGAAATAAGCCCAACGCTCTTTCCATTTTCTTTAAACAAATCAGCTACACTATCTAACGGTTCACCATCAGGTCCAGTACCGGCTCTACCGTTATCGGTTTTCGTTGAAGATGAGATTGCTGTACCTCCTGCTGCTGAGTCTGTTGCCCAATGGTCATTAGAAAATGTATTCATCCAAGCCGCGTCCGTTAGTTCTGCCATATGGAGTTCACCTTCCATTCCATGTTCCAATAACCTGGCAACTTCCATCTGGCCTGCAGCCATTCCATCTCCGATCATCATAATGACGTTTTTAGGCATGGCATCATTACTTACTTGCTCAGCTTCTTGCTCTTCCTTCTCGTCCGTACCCTGTTCGTCTTCTCCTTCTCCCTGATTATTACACCCGACTAGTAGGGTCCCACTTAAACCTAATAACGCTAAAGATGTAAACCATCTATTCATCTCAACATTCCCTCCTTTATTTGTTTTGTGTTTAGATTCTCCATCGTTATTTAGACATATACATCCATACAAAAAGACTCATTCGCAACGGCTGACTGTTGACAGCTGCGAATGAGTCTTTATGGTGGGGGCTGTAACGTTTCTAGCTGATGTTCAATGAGCATCATCACTTGAAGTATTACACCCCAAATTCATTTACTTTTAATGGTGCGGGTGCGTTCAAGTTTTCTAAACGTTCTTCTACGTCTGTGACGCGTTCAATATCTGCACCAAGCCCTTTTAATTTCTCTGCAAAGTCAACGTACCCACGGTCAATATGCTTGAGCTCTGTGACACGTGTGTAACCTTCTGCAATCAAACCTGCAAGTACCAATGCTGCACCAGCGCGTAAATCCGTTGATGATACTTCAGCACCTTGCAATTGACATGGCCCTTGAACCATTGCACTACGTCCTTCGACTTTAATATCTCCATTCATGCGACGGAACTCTTCTACATGCATGAAACGGTTCTCGAAAACTGTTTCCGTGATTACACCCGTTCCTTCTGCTTTGAGTAAAAGTGCCATCATTTGCGCTTGCATATCCGTTGGAAACCCAGGATGTGGCATCGTCTTTAAATCGACAGAAGATAATTTCTCTGGCGCAGTGACCTGAATGCCATCTTCTACTTCTTCGATATTTACGCCCATTTCACTCATTTTTGCGATTAATGGTCGTAAGTGTTCTGGTTCAGCATTCTGAATCAATACATCTCCAGCTGTAATCGCTGCGGCAACCATAAACGTTCCCGCTTCTACGCGATCAGGAATAATATGATGGTTGGCGCCGGTTAATTTATCGACCCCTTCGATACGGATCGTTCCTGTTCCTGCGCCTCTTACTTTCGCTCCCATCGCATTTAAATAATTAGCGAGGTCAACAATTTCTGGTTCTTCAGCGACATTTTCTAAAACAGTCGTTCCTTCAGCCATTGTTGCGGCCATCATAATATTTTCTGTTGCGCCAACACTTGGAAAGTCGAGGTATATCTTCGTCCCTTTTAGACGATCTTTGACACTTGCTTCGATGAAGCCGTTTCCAATTTCAACTTCTGCTCCCATCGCTTCAAAACCTTTTAAATGCTGATCAATTGGTCGAGAACCGATCGCACAACCTCCTGGTAGCGCAATACGAGCGTGACCGACACGAGCGAGAAGCGGTCCCATAACGAGGAAGGACGCTCTCATCTTGCGGACGTACTCAAATGGGGCCTCCGTCTTCAATTGCTTTTGTGCGTCGACGGCTACTGTTCCGTTTTCATATTGAAGATCAATATTTAAATTCCGTAAAACTTGGTTAATCGTGTATACGTCAGCAAGAGCTGGTGCATCATAAATCTTGCTCTTCCCTTCACTGGCTAAAATGGATGCAGCGATGACGGGCAAAACGGCATTTTTAGCACCTTCCACTCTAACTTTTCCGTTTAATTGCCTGCCACCGCGGACGATGATTTTTTCCAACGTATTCCCCTCCGCGTCCAGTTTCTATATTATTAGTATTCAGTCGTTATAATTGGTGTTCCTATTGTAACGTTTGTTTCGCCGCCCAATCCTCTACCTTCTTGCCTAACAGCAATTTGCAGATTCATGTCTTCGCCGTTCGTTGTCAGGCCTGTCTTAGGCAAATTGGAAGAATGAGCAGAGATTGATGCAAATGTTGATTCCGATAGTTGCTCGATATGATTTCCATCATAGGCATTGAGTAACTCTTCAGCTTGGTCTGTTACCGAATCCCCTTCTGCAACTTTTGCTTCACCTTCTATACGTAGGTACGTATTTTCGGGTGTTTGCCAAGGATAAATGGCTTCATCAATCATTTCTATTTGTTGTCCGATTTGATTTTCATTTAAGGCGTTTGTATGTTCTTGTTCAACTAGGACATACGCTGTGTAAGTTGAACTGTTTGGCGATGGTTGATAAGCAACGAGCGTCATGCGTTCTTGCATACCTGTAGAGGCATCCTCATTTTTACCAATTCGCTTAATGCCGTGATCTTCGTTCCAGTTAGGGTCTTCCTTCCAATCTAATTGTGGATAATCACGGCTCATTTCGTTCAACCAATTTTGAACATCACGCTCAGACGCCTCTTTATCAACGACTTCACGTGTATACGTATGCCAAGAATTAACTTCAATGTTTTCTTGCTCAGCTGTATCAAGTAACGTCGTTAGTGTATGTGTAATGGGTTCTGATTGTGATGAAGATTCACTGTAACCAAAATTAGGATTAATGGTACTAACAATAACAAATGTTAAGATTGCGATTCCACCAAATAATTCTTTTTTACTTACCATGATAACTCCTCCCCGCTTTCATCATTCAATGAACGTTTTATTTATTAGCAGTTTTGCTTTTTTTGCGGAGTGGCATACATGGAAGTTGCAGTTAAAAGGTGACATCTTTTGCAGGTACCATCTTAAAGCCATTATATACAGTTTTTTAAAGCAAATGCCTAAGCATTAACGACCAATTGAAATAATTTAACACAAATTGGCTAACTAAATGTGTTAACGCTAAAGTGACAAGGATCATCAATAATTTTGCCTTTGGACCTTCTGGATCTTTGACAAAGAGGTCGAATTTAAATGATTGAATTGCCCACCAAACGAGGATCAGGACAGCGAGCGTCACTGATATGTTAAAAATCGCATCTTGTCCTAAATCTTGAAGCATTCTCTAGACCCTCCGAGCGTGTCTTTTCTCTTCATCGTTTTTTGTCCGTTTTTAGCATTTAAGAAATCATCTTGTCGAAAATGTTTAGTACATTATGATTTCTTAAATCCATAAACGTCTTTTAAAATAAACGATCACAAAATTAATGATATCGAATTTCTACTAGGAATGCTATAACATTTTTGCGAATGTTTAGCTTTTGTTACCATTTTCTTAAATTTTTCCTTTGTAAATTTGAATAAACAAGCCAGTCACTCGACTTTTCACCTATATTTAAAGCAGATAAAATATTGTCGAAACATATTTCATAAGACTTCGACAAATTAAAACACCCCTTGTCGCTAGGAAGCGTTCCCTAGCGGCAAGGGGTGTTTTTTTCTAGCGGAAGGTCGCCGATGAGCGAGCGCCCTGGACGCCTTCCGCTTTTCTTACTGTCTAGTTTTAGCGCCTACGAGCTCGAGGTCATTTCAGACCGTTAATGAAAGCCATAAAGCGGCTTTCTGCTTCTCTGCGTTCCAAAGAGCGTTTACTTCGGCGCATAGGCTTCGATTTGCCTCGACGGATACGCTACAAAGCAACGCTAGAAGAGGAAGAGGCAATGCTTGCTCCTGCGCCGCAATGCTTGCTCGTCGCAGATAAACCGTTGTCGCTCGTGACCGAGGCGCTTTCGCTTTTCTTCCTGTCTAGTTTTAGCGCCTACGAGCTCGAGGTCATTTCAGACCGTTAATGAAAGCCATAAAGCGGCTTTCTTTTAACGGTCTTCCAATGCTTGCTCCTGCGCCGCAATGCTTGCTCGTCGCAGATAAACCGTTGTCGCTCGTGCCCAAGGCGCTAAAACTTTTCTTTGTCCAGCTGCGGGCGCTATCGGCTCGAGGTTGCTTCAAAGCGACATTAGAAGCAAAAAGCGCTTCTTTATGTCGCTTCTCCAGCACTTGTCGCCGATTACCGAGCGCCCTCCGCTTTTCTGTCTAAAAGAACCATTGTAGGTTGTTGAAGTAATTGGTCAATACGTTGGCAAGGAGTCCGAATCCGATTGTTCCGACTAAAGAAATTGTTACGACAGCTGATACCGGTTTTGGTACCGATAACGTTTGGTCATCGTTTGGCTTTGGATCACGCATGAACATTTGTTTCATGATACCAAAATAGTAGAAGAAAGATACGATACTTGTGAAAATCATGATCACTGCAAGCCAGAGCATTTCAGCTTGGATTGCACCGACGAAAATGTAAAACTTACCGAAAAAGCCAGCGGTAATCGGTAAACCAGCTAAAGACAATAAGAAAATCGTCATTGCAATCGCCAAATATGGCGCTCGCTGGTATAAACCTGAAAAACTCGTCAATGCATCATCTTCGGTGTCTTCAGTGACAAGCGTAATAATCGCAAACGCTCCTAGCGTCATAAGTAAATATGCGACAGCGTAAAACGTGATCATGCTCATCGTCATGTCTAGTGATACCATCGTTGCGACAGGCACGAGCAAGTAACCAGCTTGCGCAACTCCTGAAAACGCCATAAGACGCTTCACTTTTCTTTGTACAATCGCAATCATATTACCAACGATCATCGTGATCGCAGCAAGCAGCGCAAAGATGAAGGCCCATTCATCATAAACAGACTCAAAGCCTACAAAGAAAACGCGCAACACGATGCCGAAACCTGCAATTTTCGAAACGACCGATAAAAATGAAGTAACTGGTGTTGGTGCACCTTCATAGACGTCTGGCGCCCACATATGGAATGGTACAACGGAAATTTTAAACCCGAAGCCTGCGATCATGAACATAATCGCCATCGTCATGATGTATGGATAATCAGCAAACAGTGTTGGCACTGCTTCATTAATATCTACGAGGCTCGTCGTACCAGTTAAACCGTATACAAACGACATTCCGTACAAGATAAACGCAGATGCGGTTCCACCGAGTACAACATATTTAATTGCAGCCTCTGTCGACTTTCCGTTATATTTCTTAAACCCTGCCAAACAATATGCAGAAATACTTAGTAATTCTAAGCCAACAAATAAAGTGATCAAGTCTGCTGAAGACACCATAAGCATGGCACCTAAAGTAGCAAACAATAATAAGGAATAGTACTCACCTTGGTAGACGTCCCGATGGCGATCTACATAATACATAGAAATCGCGATGACACCGGCGACGCCTAAAAGGATAACAATTTTCAAAACCATCGCGAAGCCATCAACAACGAACATGTCACCAATTTGTCCTGTTTCCCGATTAAAGACAGCAACAAGTACTGTTGTAGCTAATAGCGAAAGAATGCTCAAACGCCCAAGAAACGGCTTGTTTCGGCTCATCCCCGTCATAAAATCTAGCGTAAAAATAACGAGGGCTAGGATCATTAAGACGATTTCCGGAGTCATTAAAGACCAGTTGGCATTATAGGCTGACATGTCTTTAACCCCCTATCTTCGACACGATGTCGATTACTGTAGTGTTAATTACGTCACTGAGAATGGATGGATAAACACCAATGAGGAGGCTTAGTCCTAATAAACCGATCATCGGTATATATTCCATCGGTCTTGCATCCGGCAAGCCGAGGTATTTCTCATCCATTTTCCCAAAGGTCGTACGCTGCATTGCCCAAAGAAGGTAGGCAGCCGTAAAAATAATACCGATCGCACCGACAACAGCGATGACGCGTGCTGCGGGAATGATTTCTGCTGATGCACCGAAAATACCGATGAACGCGAGCAATTCACTAACGAAACCGGACAGCCCTGGTAACCCTAAGGAAGCCATTGCTGCTGCAAGCATAAAACCTGCTAATACCGGTACCGACTTCGAAAGGCCACCCAATTCGGAAATCGTGCGCGTATTCGTTCGTTCGTAAATCGCACCGACCATGAAAAACAAGAGTGCTACGATAAAACCATGTGAAACGAGTTGAAAAACTGCACCTTGTATACCCGCCTCAGTTACCGATGCGACACCTAAAAGGACGATCCCTAAATGGCTAATACTAGAATATGCGATTAGCTTCTTCAGATCGGTTTGTACCAAAGCTATAAAGGCTCCGTAAAGAATATTCACAACCCCTAATATGGCGATAAACGTCGCAAAGTTCACTGCTTGATCTGGTAAAATACCATAGCTAATACGGAGTAGTCCGTATGCACCCATTTTTGACAGGACACCTGCCAACATCATCGATACACCTGTAGGGGCTTCTACATACGCATTGGGTAACCACGTATGAAGTGGAATGATCGGAAGTTTAACTGCGAAAGCAATAAGCAGTGCCAAGAAAATACCTGCTTTCAAACTATCAGTTAGAACGCCTGAAACTTCCGGATTTGAAAAAATGTCCGCCAAAGCGCTTATATTAAACGTCGCATGAGAAAAGGCTGTTGCTTCAAAAGCTTTATATGCCAAGGCTATAAAAGCCATCACCATAACAGCACTTCCGAGTCCATTGTAAATTAAAAATTTGATAGAAGCAGGCTCTCGTTCTTTTCCTCCCCATATACTTATTAAAAAGAATACAGGGATCAATGTTAATTCAAAGAATAGGAAGAAAAGAAATAGGTCCTGTGCTACAAATACACCCAATAAACCCGTCATCAATATAAGTATCCAAGTAAAGTATTCTTTCACTCGTTCTTTAATGTTAAAAGAAGCCGTGATAGATAGTGTTGTTATTAATGTGACCAATAAGAGTAGTGGCATTGATAAACCATCGACCCCGAGGTCATAGTAAATCTGAAAATCACCGAGATTGATCCATGAATAACTTTCTACAAACTGCATTCCTGATTGTGAGCGGTCAAATCCAATCCAAGCAAGAATTGATAAAATGAGCGTGATGATCGATGTCCCCGCAGCGATAGAACGAATCGCATTCTTTTGTTCTCGCGGTATTGCTAAGATTAATAATGCGCCAACGAGCGGGAAGAAAACGATCCAAGTTAATAGATTTGGGATCATCCGAAATACCCCCTTAGCATGAAGGCAAGTGCCACAACCGCAATTCCTCCGATGATGGTAACAACACCGTACGTTTGAAATTGACCAGTTTGTCGTTTACCAAGTCCACTACCGACTGAACGTGTCACGACAGCTAATAAGTTAACAATGCCATCGACGATGAAGCGGTCAATTGCGTAAAGGGCTTTACCGATACCAACACATGGACGTACAAATACGACAGTGTATAATTCATCCATAAAATACTTATTCATTAATAATCTATGAGCAGCACGGAATTTTCCTGGTAAGAAATCTTCGGAAATACTTCTTTTTCCGTAAATGACCCACGCTAGAAAGATCCCACCTATAGCTATGAGTAAGGAAACAACTGCAAGTCCAAAACCTCCGTGTGCTTGTTCTCCGACAGCTATACCTTCTGTTAAAAAACCTTCTAAAGCATGACCAGTAAATGGTGCATTCACAAACCCTGCAACAACAGCGAGTATACCTAACACAATGAGAGGTAATGTCATGAATCCATTGTTTTCATGCGGTTCATGGTCACCTCGAAACTCACCTGTAAACGCCTTAAAGAAAAGGCGGAACATATAAAATGCGGTCATGAACGCAGTAATAAGTGCGATAGCGAACAAGAAAGGATCACCATTTGCTAAGACAGAAGCAAAGATTTCTTCTTTACTCCAAAAACCTGCGAGTGGAAAAATCCCTGCGATCGCAAGTGCACCAATTAAGAACGTCACTGATGTCACTTTCATGCGACGCCAAAGACCGCCCATTTCACGAATATCTTGCCTATGGTGAACCCCATAGATCACGCTTCCAGCACCCAAGAAGAGAAGCGCTTTAAAAAACGCATGCGTCATTAAGTGAAATAAACCTGCCACATAACCAGCCGTTCCAAGTGCGAGCATCATAAACCCGAGTTGACTGATCGTGGAATAAGCCAATATTCTCTTAATGTCATGATTGACTAGCGCAATGGTCGCCGCGAAAATGGCTGTGATTGCACCGACATAGGCGACGATTGTAAGTGCTGTGTCAGATGCTAAGAAGAATGGATACATCACACCGACGAGATATACACCTGCTGCAACCATCGTTGCTGCGTGAATCAAAGCACTGACAGGTGTTGGACCTTCCATTGCATCAGGAAGCCAAACGTGCAGCGGGAATTGCGCTGATTTACCAACTGCACCTAAGAAAATACAAAGTGCAATAACAGTTACCATTGTGTCACTGATGAGGCCTGCTTCAACGGCTGCAAATGCGTCTGCGTATTCAAACGAACCTGTCGCATTAAATAGAAGAACAATCCCGATCAATAAACCAACATCCCCAACGCGCGTCGTTAGAAACGCTTTTTTCGCAGCGGAAGCAGCTTCTGGTTTATAGTACCAAAACCCAACGAGTAAGAAAGAACAAAGTCCAACTAATTCCCAGAAAATAAATAATTGTAAAATGTTCGGTGCAAGGACGAGCCCAAGCATTGAAAATGAGAAAAGACCTAAGTAACTGTAGAAGACATGGATGCGATCGTCTTCATGCATGTAATCACGGGAGAAGATATGCACAACAAGGCTAACGAGTGTGACAACGATAAGCATCATTGCATTCAGTGGTGTCACTTCGTAACCCATTGTTACCGTGCTTTCTCCAAATGTGATCCAATCGACAACAAATGTGTAGGTTTCCCCTCCGATCCTTTCAAACAAAACAGCAACCGCAAAAATGAACGATAATGCAAGTGCGGTGATGCCGACGTATGCGGCTTTTTCTCTAAGAACACGTCCGAAGAGTAAAAGCACGACAAAGGCGATAAGCGGGAAAACCGGGATTAACCAGGCGTTTTGTATCATACCATCACCTTTTCCTCTCTTAGTCTTTTGCTATAGCCTTATGAAGAGCGCAATAAGTCATGTTTAATCACGTCAATTGACGCTCGATTACGATAAAGAGCAATTAATATGGCCAACCCGACAGCCACTTCGGCTGCGGCAATGGTAATGACGAAGAGCGAGAAAACTTGACCGGTCACATTGGCAACAGGACCGACACTTGAGAAGGCCACTAAATTAATATTTACAGAGTTAAGCATTAATTCAATACAGACGAGCACAACGACAATATGTCTTCTCGTTAATACGCCATAGAGTCCGATACAAAACAGGATTGCTCCCAATGCTAAAAACAGTGTCACCGGCATCATTGTTCATCAGCCTCCTTCCGGGCAATGACGATTGCACCAATGAGTGCTGCAAGTAAGAGGATACCGACACCAAGGAAAGCGATCACATAATTGCCATAAAGCTCTAGACCGATGGCTTCCGCTGTACCGATAAACGGCTCCGTGCCGGCTGGGAGGTCCATCCCCAAAATCCCGATTAACATGATAGAAAGAAGACTACCAACGCCTATAAAACTAACAAATTTAAACACTTTGCTACGTTCAGGAACAAACGTTGTTGTACGGTGGTCTGTCATCATGACAGCAAAAACGAACAATACTGTAAGACCCCCAACGTAAACCATGATTTGTATAATACCTAGAAATTCAGCTCTTAATAAAAAGTAAAGACCTGCAATAGCAAAAGAGCAAAATGCCATTGAGAGAACACGGTGAGAAATTCGTTTTAATACGATGACGAGAGATGCACAACAAATCGCGATAAGTGCAAGGATGATAAACATGATCTCTTGACCTGTCACTTTTCCTCACCTGCCTCATCTTCATCGACTTCTTCTTCAATCGTGTAATTTCCGTAGACTTCGTTAGATGATAACCAATCGATATCTTTAAAGTGATTGGCACGGTCATATGACGATAGGTTATCGTAGCGGGCCGTCATAACAATCGCAGCTGTCGGACAAACTTCCGTACAAAAATCACACAAAATACAACCTTGAAAGTCGATGTTATACGTATCAATGACTTTCTTTTTTGGGTTATCGGGATGCGGCTTTCCTGTCAATGTAATGACATCTGTCGGACATGCGTTGACACACATGTTACAGACGATGCATTTATCAGGAAAAAAGCGGTGGATTCCACGAAAGCGCTCTGGCATCTCGACTTTCTCATCAGGGTAAAGGATGGTGAATTTTTTACTCCCAAAGAATTTAAGAGTTACACCGAAGCCTTTTAATAAGCGGAACATTTAATCACCCCATCCAAACTTTAATGATCGATGTAATCACAATATTTAACAGTGCCAGTGGAATGAGCACTTTCCAACCGAAGTTCATTAAATGGTCCACACGAGCACGTGGTAATGTTGCACGTAACCAGAACCAGACGAACATGAAGAAACACATTTTGAGTAAGAACCAAAATTCACCTGGCAAAAAGTCTGGGCCGAGCCAACCGCCGAAAAATATCGTTGTAGCAAGGGCCGAAATCGCAATCGCATAGACATACTCAGCTAGCATAAAAAACGCCATCCGAAAGCCTGAATATTCCGTGTGATAACCTGAAACAAGTTCAGATTCTGCTTCCGGTAAGTCGAATGGTGAACGATTTAATTCAGCAATAGCAGAAATCATATAAACAACAAAACCGAGAAACTGTGGAATGAAAAGCCACAAACCAATACTTTCCTGGAAAAAGACGATATCTCGTAAATTGAGGGATCCGACGAGAATCACGACGCCAACAATCGAAAGTACAAGTGGAATTTCATAACTAATCATCTGGGCCACGCCGCGCATGGAACCAAGGAGAGCGTATTTATTGTTTGAACTCCAACCACCCATAAGCACCCCGAGTGTTGTCACAGATGATAAACCAATGAAATATAGAACCCCAATATTTAAGTCAGCGGCATATAAGTTTTCACTCCATGAAACTGTAGCCAAAATCGCAAAAGAAGGAACAAATGCGATGATAGGAGCAAGAACAAATACTTTCCGGTCCGCTGCATGAGGAATAATGTCTTCTTTTATTAATAGCTTCAATACATCAGCAACGGTTTGAAGGATCCCCCATGGACCATGTCGGTTTGGGCCTGTGCGAAGTTGCATATAACCAATGACTTTTCGCTCAAACAGGATGGCTGCTGCTACCCCTGCAAGGATCAGTTGCAGCAGTACCCCGGCATATAATACCATTGGCATCAATTCCATCAGGCATCTACCTCCCCAAGTACGACATCCAAGCTACCAAATATTGCGACGAGGTTAGCAATCGGTTGACCAATTAGCAATTCTTCGAGTATTTCGACATTAACAAACGAAGGACGCCTTAGTTTAACGCGGTAAGGTTCTTTCTTTTTATTTGAAACGAGGTAAACGCCAATTTCGCCTTTGGATGCCTCAGCTCGTTTGTACACTTCACCTTCAGGAGGCTTAATCATCATGAGACGTTTTCCTTTTTTATGGATAATTTCACCTTCATCTGGGATTTGTTCACATGCTTGCTCAACAATTTTCAAAGATTCGTAGATTTCAGCGATACGAACTTTATAGCGCGCGAACACGTCCCCTTCTTCTCGTGTTGGAATATCAAAATCAAAACGATCGTAAATTGAATACGGCTCATCTTTACGAATATCAAATTTCACACCACTAGCGCGAAGTGCCGGTCCAGACAGCCCCCAGTTAACTGCGTTTTCTTTAGAAATGTAACCGACACCTTTGGAACGAGCCTGAAAAATCTCATTTCCTGTGACAAGTGTGTCATAGTCGTGAATGTTTTCACGTATCAATTCTACAGTCTCTTTGACGCGATCGATCCATCCTTCAGGTGCATCCCACTTCACGCCACCGATTCGCATGTAATTGAAGGTCATTCGCGCACCGCTAATTTCATTGAGACGATCAAGAATGTGGTCACGATCTCGAAACGCATACAAGAATGGACTTATTGCCCCCATATCGAGCATAAATGTTCCCCACCACAACAAGTGACTGGCGACACGGTTTAATTCCATTGTTAAGATACGTAAATATTCCGCACGTTCAGGAATTTCTAACCCCATTAACTCTTCCACAGACGCACAATAAATATAGTTATTAGTCATTGCATTCATATAATCGAGGCGATCTGTATATGGGATAAATTGCGAGTAAGCAAGGCCTTCTGCTAATTTTTCAGATCCGCGGTGCAAGTAACCAATGATTGGTTCAGCACTTGTAATCGTCTCCCCGCGAACCGTTACTTTTAAACGAAATACTCCGTGTGTACTCGGGTGCTGCGGTCCCATGTTCAATGTCATCTCTTCTGTATGAGTCGTCATTTAAACCTTCACCCCCCTATTCCAATCCCATAGCTTTTTTATCTGTAACGTAATCTTTTCTGAGCGGGTGACCTTCCCATTCGTCTTGAAGCAAAATTCGTTTAAGGTTCGGGTGCCCCGAAAAGTTGATCCCTAACAAGTCGTAAGCTTCTCGTTCGTGCCAATTTGCCGTTTTCCAAAGCGGTTGGACAGAAATGACCGACGGAGACGTTCTTGGTGTCTTAACTTTGAGATATAAATACTGGTCATGCGGAAATGAGTAAAAATTATACACAACTTCCATATGTTCTTCATAATCTACTCCCGTAAGACAACTTAAGAAATCAAAGCGGAATTCGTCACCATCACGAAGGGTTTCAGCAAGAGAGTGCGTCCAATGTTCAGACCAAATTGTAATAAACGGTTTTTCAAAATTCATGTCCGCCTCTTCAACTGCTTCTTCCCCATGCTGGTTTTGAATTGTTTCTTTCACAAGGTTTAAAAGGTGTTCACTCATGATCTGTCACCTTCTTTCCGCTTGCCTCCAAACGAATCTTTTGGCGAAGTTTATCAACACCGTCTAACAATGCTGGTGGTGTCGGCGGGCAACCGGGGATATACACATCGACAGGTACAACTTTATCAACACCGTTGACGACGCTGTAAGAATACTTATAAGGACCACCACATGTTGCACATGATCCCATCGCAATCACCCATTTTGGCTCAGGCATTTGGTCGTAAAGTGTACGTACAACCGGTGCCATCTTACTTGTCACTGTACCTGCAACAATCATCACATCCGCGTGACGAGGCGATGCTCGGAACATAACACCAAAGCGGTCAAAGTCATAGCGTGGCCCACCTGTTGCCATCATTTCAATCGCACAACATGCAAGACCGAACGTCAACGGCCACATTGATCGTGTTCTCGCCCAAGCTTTAACTTGCTCAACTGTCGTTAGAATAACGTTTCGGTCTAATTCGTCTTTGACACGCGGATCATACTGCACTGATTCTTGAAAACCTTTTAGTTCCATTCTAGCACCCTCTTTTTCCAAGAATATCCGAGACCTAGCGCAAGGATCAAAATAAAGATAAGCATCGCATTCAGTCCCACCCAACCTAGTTGACCAAGTGAAACAGCCCACGGATAAAGGAAAACGGTTTCAATATCAAAGATAATAAATTCAATTGCCACAATGTAGTAGGCAACATGAAACCGAATCTGGGCTTCCCCTGTAGGTTTAATCCCACTTTCATAGGTTGATAACTTATCGTCATATGGGTTTTTTGGACGAAGCAACCTACCGAATGTGAGAGAGACTACAGGAAGGGCAACACCAAAGAGCACAAAAATAATCACGTACGTGTAATTTGAAAAATATAAATCTAGCTCCATGCGTTCACTCCCCTCCATTCCCTTACTGTTTTATTATCACTTACATAACAAATTATAACAAAGTCGTTCACACAACGTCCATATTACTTAGGTTTTTAAACTTTTCATAGTTTCAACTTTCTGAATAGTGCAAAACGACTTTAAAGTATAGGTATTCAATATAAAAGTCGTTATTCCAAGGTTTGGACATTTCCTTTTAAATGATTTTATTTATAATTATTATCATTAAGAAAAGAATTAATTTTTAAATTATTTATTTTTCTTTCTTCTACTAACCCTTTTATTAAAGTATTTACAATGAAACAGCATGTCCAATTGTCATCACAAAGCAAATATTCCGTGGGAAATGTTTTGGACAGAAGTTTAATTGGGGGATCACTTCAAATACAATCACACAAATGTAAAAAAGCGTAAACTCCCTGCCTAATCATAAGGCATATATCATCGTTAAATAAAATGATATAAGTGACCTTATACGACGGTGTTTACGCTATATGCGAATGAATTTCATAATAGATAATGTAAATCTCATATCCGAACATGGATTGTGATTTTCACTGCAGGCGGACGCTTTCCCAAGGGCTTGTCTTCAGTTAAATTCAGCTCCACAAACCGTCGCTGAATTGGATCTTCAGACTGCGCTGATCCTTTGGGAGTCGCCGCCTTTCGTTTCAATCAGTTTCAAAAACGAATGTTAACCTTCGTGATAACTGATTAAATTCGTGATGTTTGTTAAAACCCTTCATTATGAAATTGGTTCATGCATTAAAACATTTTTATTTTCAACGATAAAAATGAGGCTGACATCGTCAACCTCATCTTATGGACCACATGTTTATTTTTCGGCAACGTCAAGTCGATTGATGGCACGCTTAAGGGCTAATTCTGCTCGTTTAAAATCGATATCGTCTTTTTTTGCTTTATCGAGTCGGCGCTCTGCACGTTCCTTCGCCGCTCTAGCTCTTGCAACGTCGATATCAGAAGGAAGCTCCGCTGACTCAGCAAGAACGTTTACTTCGTCTGAGCGAACTTCCATAAAGCCACCGTTAACAGCGATGAGCTGAATGTTCCCATCCTTTTTGGCACGAACAGCACCAATTGTAAGGGGCGTAACGAGCGGAAGGTGACCTGGTAAAATACCGAGACCTCCTTCTGACGTTTTGACACTCACCATTTCCACATCGCCTTCATAGACTTTGCCATCAGGGGTGACGACGTTTGCTTGCATCGTCTTCATCGTATACCCTCCTTCAACGGTGACCTAAGCGTGATTTACGCTTCGATCATCTGCATTTTGTAGCAGCCGTTTAGTCCATGTCCTTCGCTTTTTCGACCACGTCTTCAATCGGTCCTACGAGACGAAATGCGTCTTCTGGAATGTCGTCATGTTTTCCATCCAGAATCTCACGGAAACCTTTGATCGTTTCTTTAACCGGAACATATGAACCAGGTTGACCTGTGAATTGTTCCGCAACGTGGAAGTTTTGCGATAGAAAGAATTGAATTCGTCGAGCACGGTGAACGACGAGCTTGTCTTCTTCTGATAGTTCATCCATACCCAAGATGGCGATAATATCTTGTAGCTCTTTATACTTCTGTAACGTCTGTTGTACTTCACGTGCAACGTCGTAATGCTCTTGTCCGACGACTTCTGGTGATAGTGCTCGCGATGTTGATGCGAGTGGGTCAACGGCTGGATAAATCCCCATTTCAGATAAACGACGCTCAAGGTTTGTCGTCGCATCCAAGTGCGCGAACGTTGTCGCTGGGGCTGGGTCCGTATAGTCATCGGCAGGAACGTAAATGGCTTGAATTGACGTAACAGAACCTTTTTCTGTCGATGTGATTCTCTCTTGGAGCTGTCCCATCTCTGTCGCTAGTGTTGGTTGGTAACCAACTGCGGATGGCATACGTCCAAGCAAGGCAGAAACTTCTTGTCCGGCTTGTGTGAAACGGAAAATGTTATCGATAAATAACAGTACGTCTGCACCTTTTTCATCACGGAAATACTCTGCCATCGTAAGACCCGTTAATGCTACACGCATACGAGCACCTGGTGGCTCGTTCATTTGTCCGAACACCATCGCCGTTTTAGTAATAACGCCTGAATCTTTCATTTCAAAGTATAAGTCATTTCCTTCACGTGTACGTTCACCAACACCCGCGAATACGGAAATACCACCGTGTTCTTGAGCGATGTTATTAATAAGCTCTTGAATAAGAACGGTTTTTCCAACACCGGCTCCTCCGAAGAGGCCGATTTTACCACCTTTTATGTACGGTGCGAGCAAATCAACAACTTTGATCCCTGTTTCAAGGATTGCATCGTCTGTCGACAACTCTTCGTACGCAGGTGCTTCGCGGTGAATTGGGTCACGTCTTACACTTTCATCCACGGGTTCGCCAAGGTCAATTTCATCCCCTAGGACGTTAAAGACTCGGCTTAGCGTTTCGTCACCGACTGGTACCGAAATTGGAGCACCTTTATCGGCCACCTCTGTTCCACGCACAATTCCATCTGTAGACCCCATCGCAATCGCACGTACTGAGTCATCACCAAGGTGAAGCGCAACTTCCATTGTTAAATCGATGTCTACTTCACCGGGTTTCTCAGCTTTTTGCTTAATGGTCAGGGCGTTATAGATCTCAGGTAGCTCTCCCCGGTTGAACTGGACGTCTACAACCGGACCCACAATTCGTGTGACGCGTCCTATGTTCATCTTCTTTCCTCCTAACTTCCCTTATGAAGCACAGTTCAAGTTATTCAAGTGCAGATGCACCGCCGACGATTTCGTTGATTTCTTGCGTAATCGCGGCCTGTCTTGCACGGTTGTATGACAAGTTCAGTTCTCCGATGCGGTCGTCTGCGTTGTCTGTTGCAGAACTCATCGCAGTCATGCGCGCACCGAACTCACTCGCTTTCGCATCGAGTAACGAACCAAATATGATACTCTCCGCATAATGTGGTAATAACTGTTCAAGGATGACTTCTGCCGAAGGTTCATAAATGTACTCAAGCTGCCCTTTGTTCTCAGCTTCATCTTCTCCTTCGGTTTGAGTGGTATTCTCCTCACCATTTGTTACATCAGTCAATGGCAACAGTTTTGTCTCAGTCACTTTTTGACTAATCGCGCTAATGAAATGGTTGAAATGGATATAAATTTCGTCAAAAAACTCATCTGTAAACATTTCAACGGTTGTTTCAGCGATGTTTTTAATTTCGGCGTACTCTGGTTCATCGGCAACACCGACGATTTCTTGAACAACAGGCATATTGCGCTTCTTAAAGAAGTCACGCCCTACTCGCCCCATGACAATAATGCCATACTCATCTTGAGACTCGTGTCGTTCTTGAATCGTCTGATACGTATGTCGTAACAATGAACTGTTATAAGCGCCGGCTAATCCACGATCCGACGTGATGACGAGATAACCCGTTCGTTTAACTTCTTCCCGATCTTCAAGCATCGGGTGGGAAATCTCTTGATCTCCTGCGGCGATGCTACTGACGACCTCACGGATTTTTGCGGTGTATGGCAAAAACGATTCGGCCTTATTTTGCGCTTTCGTTAACTTCGCCGCCGACACCATTTCCATCGCTTTTGTAATTTGTTTCGTTTTCTTCGTGGAATTAATCTTCGTTTTGATATCCCGTAACGAGGCCATCGTTCTTCACCACCTTTTTATCTCGTAAAAGTCCGATTACGAAGCATCGAATGATTTATGAAACTCATCCATAGCTTTAGTCAGCTCTTTTTCGTCTGGAAGGTTTCCTGTATCTTTGATTTCATCTAATAGTGACTTATAGTTAGAATCAAAGAAAGTGAACAATTCTTGTTCAAAACGACGCACATCCTCGGTTTCAATTTCATCGAGATAACCTCTTGTTAAGGCGTAAAGAATGATGACTTGTTTTTCAACAGGCAGTGGTTCGTGGAGACCTTGTTTCAGTACTTCAACGGTGCGTTGACCGCGAGCAAGTTTCGCTTGGGTCGATTTATCCAAATCAGAACCAAACTGAGCAAATGCCTCTAATTCACGGAATGATGCCAAGTCTAGTCGTAGGGTTCCGGCTACTTTTTTCATCGCTTTAATTTGTGCCGAACCACCAACACGTGAAACGGATAGACCTGCATCAATCGCTGGGCGCACACCCGCGAAGAACAAGTTAGATTGTAAGAATATTTGTCCGTCTGTAATCGAAATGACGTTTGTTGGTATATAGGCAGAAATATCCCCCGCCTGTGTTTCAATAAATGGTAGCGCAGTTAAAGAACCTGCTCCTTTATCATCACTAAGCTTCGCCGCTCGCTCAAGTAAACGAGAGTGAAGGTAGAATACGTCACCTGGGAATGCTTCACGACCTGGTGGACGACGTAAAAGTAATGAAAGTTCACGGTAAGCAGACGCTTGTTTTGTTAAATCATCATAGATAACAAGAACATGCTTGCCGTTATACATAAATTCTTCACCCATTGATACACCAGCATATGGTGCTAGGTAAAGCATTGGCGCAGGCATCGACGCACTTGCGGAAACAACGATTGTATAGTCCATTGCTCCGTGCTTTTCTAGTGTATCTACTACACCTGCTACTGTTGATTCTTTCTGACCAATTGCAACATAAATACAGATCATGTCTTGGTCTTTTTGATTGATGATTGTATCCATCGCAATCGATGTTTTCCCTGTTTGACGGTCACCGATTACAAGTTCACGCTGACCTCTTCCAACTGGAATAAGAGAATCAATTGCTTTTACACCTGTCTGCAATGGCTCATGAACAGATTTACGGTCCATAACGCCTGGTGCTGGGCTTTCAATCGGGCGTGTTTTTGTTGTTTCAACAGGTCCTTTTCCATCGAGTGGTTGACCTAGTGAATTGACAACGCGACCGAGAAGCTCTTCACCAACAGGGACTTCCATAATACGTCCAGTACGTTTTACCTCATCGCCTTCACGAATTTCTGTAAATGGGCCGAGGATGACGATACCGACGGTGTTTTCCTCAAGGTTTTGTGCCATACCCATAACGCCATTGGAGAACTCTAATAATTCTCCGGCCATAACATTTCCTAAGCCATGGGCTGTAGCAATACCGTCACCGACGCGAATGACCGTTCCGACATCATTCACTTCGATTTCAGATTGATAGTCTTCAACCTGCTTTTTAATCAGCGAGCTGATTTCATCGGCTCTGATGCTCATTTCCTTCACCCCTATCTGCTTACATTCCCGTGCATCATACGTTGTTGAATTTGATTCAGTTTATTAGCGACGCTTGCGTCATAAATGCGGTCACCAATGCGAACTTTAACACCGCCAATGATTGATTCATCGACGATATTTTTAACGATCAACTGTTGGATCCCTTCGCGCTTCGCAAATGTATCAGCCACCGCTTGTTCCTCATCAGGTGACAGTGGTTTAGCAGAATATACATCTGCTTCTGAAATGCCTTGCTCTCTTTGCGCGAGTTGTTTAAACTCATAGGCTACGCCTGTGACATAAGCCTCTCTGTTATTGTCAATGAGTAAAAACAGCAAGTTCATCGTCGCTTCACTTACATCATTTTCAAAGTTTTTACGAATCAGCGTTTTCTTCTCATCCACGCTAACTTTTGGATGTTTGAAAACTTTATTAACGATATCAGTTGAAGTAAATACTTTGCTGACACCTTTTAATTCTTCATTGATTAGCTCGAGGTTGCCTTGCTCCTTTGCCAATTCGAACATCGCTTGCGCATAACGGATGGCTACAGGGTCTCGGCTCATAAGTCTTCGCCTACTTCTTTTAGTGTTTCTTCAATCAGCTTTTCTTGCTCTTCTTCGTTCAGTTCTTTTTCAATCACTTTCGAAGCGATGAGTACAGACAAGGACGAAACTTGCTCGCGAAGCGCGGTAACCGCTTGGTCCTTCTCGCGATTGATTTCAGCAAGGGCATTTTCTTTGATTCGCTCAGCTTCTTGACGAGCGTCTGATTTTATATTTTCTGCTTGTTGTTGACTTGTTTTCTTAGCATTCTCAACAATTTCTTTCGCTTCTTTACGTGCTTGTTGTACAGCCTCTCGCTGCTCTTCTAAGTATTTTTCAGCCTCTTCACGGTTTTTCTCCGCTGAGGAAATTTGTTCAGCTACATGGTCCTCACGCTTTTGCATCATGTCCATGATTGGACCGAAGGCGAACTTTTTAAGGAGCAACAAGAGAATAAAAAATGCAGCTAGTTGGAACAATGCATCCAACCACGTAAACTCATCGATCATCGGTTTTTGCCCCCTTTACGATCATACATAAGGAATGGCGAAGATTGTATCTAGACGTTCTCCGCCATAACAAATTGTTGTTCTTTAAAGTTAGAGTAATAGGAATGCAATGACGATCGCAAGGATCGGTAATGCCTCAACAAGTGGGATACCAATGAACATAACTGTTTGTAGTGGGCCACGGAGTTCTGGTTGACGAGTAATCCCTTGTAATGTACTACGTACAACGATTGCCACCCCAATTGCAGCACTTAATGCTGCAAAACTTGCTACGATTGCTACTGCTAAAGCTTCCATGAAAACATCCTCCTTTAATAAATCTTTCTTTAATGTAAAAGTGTTATTTTTTATTGAACGCTCTTAATGAGCTTTGTTCCTAAAAACATTTAGTGTTCTTCATTTACTTTGTGGGACATGTAAACCATCGTCAGCATACAGAAGATAAAGGCTTGCAGGCTTCCGATGAATACACTGAACCCTTGCCATACAACAAGTGGTAGAATCGCACCCGCTGCAGCAAAAAAGCCAAATGATCTTAAACCGACGAGCATTCCCATCAACACTTCTTTAGCGTATACGTTACCAAATAGACGCATACCGAGTGTCAATGTGTTGGAAAAGTCTTCGATGATTTTAAATGGAAATAAAAACCAAATTGGACGGAAGTAGTCTTTTCCATACTCTTTAGCACCTTTTAATTTCAGGCCATAATAGTGAGTCAATAGAATGACCATAAGGGCTAAGGAAATCGTTAATATTGGGTCAGACGTTGGTGATTTCCACCAAACTTCGTGTCCAGGTTCTCTTACTAACTCAAATGGAACACCAAGCATATTCGCTACAAATACGTAGAGAATAATCGTAATACCTAGCATAACGAAATGTTTTCCTTCTTTCCAATCCATCACGTTACTAATAATGTTTTTGATGAATTGAATGAGATACTCCAAGGCATTTTGAGCTCCTGTTGGGTACATCCTGACGGTCCTTGACATGAAAAAACTAACAAGAAAGACTATAATACAAGCGACCGTAATCATGAGGATATTTGATAGATTAACAGCTAACCATGGTACATCAAATAAGTAAATCACCGGACTTGAATGATCCAAACGCTTTCACCTCTTTCTCCTGTCTGGCTTCTTACTCTAGCTTTCTAATCATTATTAGAAAGCTTTGAACCTTCTTCTTTCATCCATTTATTTCTATGAAAGAGTGGTCCAAACATTATAATGATATAGGTTATCATTAAACCTATGATCACACCGTGAAGATCAAAGTATGTATAAAATTGAACAGCAATATATATGGTGATGAGTGCTGTTACAATGCGAAACACCGATCCTGGTGTAAAACGAATCCTCTTTCCAACCGCAGCATCACCAATTTTTTTTACTTGTCGGTATGTAGTAATTAAATGAAGCAGACTGACTCCTGCTCCTAAGGCAACACCTAAGAAGAAAGGTTTATTTTCTAATGTTAGCGCCAATATAAGCGCTAACAAAATCACTAAGACCGTACACAAGCTGAATCGCTTCGCCATGTCATGAAAATTGGTCATGATGAGTTATCTCCTAAAAAATGCCGAATAACTTGGGTGATGCCAAAAATCGCTCCACTCAAACCAACAAAAAAACCAATTAACAATAGCCAAGGGTCCGTATCAAAACGAGCGTCTAACCAATATCCTAATAGCACCCCACCGACAACAGATCCTATAAAGTAAGAGCTAATCGTCGACATGAGGGCGACCTTTTTTACAGTGTGTCTAAACTTCCCTTGTCCAGACATCGCTCGTCCACCCCAAGTCAATGACTTTTATATTGCTATAGGTCATTCATACCTAATGAAGGAATCGATTCATGATTTTACTTTGTCATCGTACAATAGAGGGGTTGTGATGTCAACGATTTCTCATACTCTCCCCCCTCTAATCACCGGTGTGAACACGCTTTCGTAAGCGTTATCAATACCTGTTCACAAAACTGTCATTGACTCGTCTCTTTCGATAGTTATTATTATACATAATTTTCTATGATATGTCTCTAAAAATTTGATGATTTTTTATAATCTAAATTTTCTGATATTATATTTTAACTAGACACATTTTCTTTCGGTTCTTGAATTAAAATTTCTCGTTCAATGGCATCTTCTTTTCCATCATTGATTGCATAGATGAGCGCTTTATACACCCCTTCAGGAATATCTTTATTTTCTACTTCTGCTTCTAACATCCCTCTTTCTAAATCATGTTTTGTATCTAAATAATCAATGAACTGAAAAGTATCTGGGTCATATAGAGCAATACCAAATTCTTCGGCACCACCAGGTAAATAGACTTCGTAATGGTATGTTTCTGGATTTGACGTTTGTTCAAATAAAAATGCCATCAACCTTGGATATTCCGGTTCTTCAACAAAGAACAAATAAGGAATACGATGTGATTCACTGCCACTTTCTAAGATGACTTCATCATGGTACATGCCTGATTCAAAAAGAGCCGGCCAAACATCCATTGTTAAGTCAATCGTTCTCGATTCTCCTGGTTCTAATTCGAACGAATACGGAACTTTCCACTGCACACCGTCTGGTACTTCAAATGGTGGTTTCACCGAGTACGTCTTTTTTTTATCAGATTGATTATCTACGGTAACTGAGGCTGTTTTTTCCAAACGTCGATCTTCGCGCATCCATTTCCCAAACGAAGCTGCGCCAGGATAGACGAGCGTTTCTAATTTAAGCGCTTCTTGAATTTGCAGTCGTCCTGCTCCTTGTACATGTGGTGGATATTTCATACCCGCTTCGTCTATTAATGGTTTTGCGGAGTTCATGAGCGCTGCTTTCACTTGCTCCGGTGTCCAATCTGGATGTTTCTGTTTAATAAGCGCCGCTGCACCTGCTACATGCGGGGCTGCCATACTTGTGCCATTTAACCCTAAGTATCCGTCTGGGATGGTGCTTTCAATGTCGACACCTGGTGCAACAATGTCTGGTTTAACTCCCCATGTATGAGTTACAGGACCTCGCGAACTAAATGGTGCGATCGCATCCTCTTCTTCACGGTATACAGTTCTTATATCTTTATGACCGTTTTTCACATGTTCTTTTAACCATTCGCCGTCTTCATGTGACATAGAGACGACTGGAATATCGACAGGTTCTTTTAGGGATCCAGAAAATTCCCCTTCATGTTGGTTGTAAATAATTACCGCTTCTGCCCCGGCTTCAAGCGCATTTTTTGCTTTCATCGTAAATGAAGTCACACCACGTTCTAATAAAACAATCGCTCCATTCACATCCACTTCTTCAAAATCTTCTTCACGGCCCCATTCAGCATACTGAATTCGGTGATCGCGTTTAAAATTCCACGGTGCAGCTTGTTGAATCGGTTGTATACTCATTTCTCGTTGTCTTTCATCATCTAAAACGAGATACGGTATTGTTAATGGTGGTGTAGATGCGCCAACTGAAATCGCGTTCGTCGATGTCCCTGGTGAACCAACTGTCCACAAACTTGGACCACTATTTCCATTAGAAGTGACTGCAACAACCCCTTCATCAACTGCTTTATCCAAGGCCGTGCTCGTGGGCCAATCCGGTCCGTTTACTGTATTGCCTAAAGATAAGTTAATAATGTCAACCTCATCTTCAACAGCTCGCTCAATCGCTTCAATAACTTGCTCGGTCGTCCCCATTCCATTTGGTCCAAGGGCTCTGTAACCGTATAACTCAGCATCTGGAGCAACACCTTGCAAGCGTCCATCTGCGGCAATAATGCCAGAAACATGTGTGCCATGCATCGTCGGTGGACCTTGTTTTTTCTTCGTTTCCATCGGATCACTATCGTCATCAATCACGTCATAACCACCTTCTAAACGTCCAGACAAATCAGGGTGCTTATAGTCGATGCCTGTATCGATAACAGCTACTTTCACCCCTTTTCCTGTAAGTTTTTCTCCCTGACCATCTTTCTGACGGTCTTTTTCTCCTCCGCCGATAAAAGGCACA
Organism: Texcoconibacillus texcoconensis; assembly: GCF_014202575.1. Lineage (GTDB taxonomy): Bacteria > Bacillota > Bacilli > Bacillales > Salisediminibacteriaceae > Texcoconibacillus > Texcoconibacillus texcoconensis. The sequence goes on from NZ_JACHHB010000010.1 coordinate 25,163, forward strand.
CTCTGGTCTAGGGCTGGTGCATATGTAACGACAGGATCAACGCGTTCTATTCCAGGCATTGCTTGCAGTGTTGTAATATCTTTTTCATTAAGTTTCATTGAAAAGCCATTATATAGGGTTTTATACGTTTTTCGAATTTCTGCTGTCGGTAATACTTCTTTAACATATTCTGCTGTTTCAATCGGGTTATCAGAGGCTTCAATCATTGCAACAATTTCAGTATCGTCATCATCTGGTATCGGTGGTCGTTCAGGAAATTCCACCGCATTTACGTGACTAGGTAGGATTGAAAATAAGAACAGAAGAGTGACGATTGCAAGCTTAGCCATAGTTTTCATCCATTTCACGTCCTTATGCAAAGGGTCTCAATCCTATCCTGTCCCCAAAAATAACATTTCATGTATGAAAGAGATGCGGAAGTTATTGGAAGGAAGACGATAAGCAGGGATGCGGTGGTGGTGATGACGGGGGCAGTGGACATTGAATCCGTTATTTGTGACAAAAGGTGCTTTTTTTAGTATTAAAAAAGCTGACCCACTTTATGTGAATCAGCTTAATCAGCTTACTTTATTTCGGATCAAATAACTCTGGGCGTTCTGTACGAAACCCGTAATAGTAATCCATTGCTTGTACAATCCGTTCAGATGCTTTGCCGTCACCGTATGGATTTGATGCTTGCGCCATTTGGTTATAGGCCTTGTCATCATTTAATAATTCCTTTGCTAAGGAATAAATGTTTTCTTCTTCTGTTCCTGCCAATTTTAACGTTCCTGCCGAAACACCTTCTGGTCGCTCTGTTGTGTCACGCAACACAAGAACAGGTTTTCCTAATGACGGCGCTTCCTCTTGGATACCGCCTGAATCAGTCAATATAATCGTCGATCTGTCAGCAAAGTTATGGAAATCTTCCACACCTAATGGTTCAATCAAGTGTATTCGTGGGTCATTGCCTAGTTCCTCATCGGCTACCTCTCTTACTCGAGGGTTAAGGTGAACAGGATAAATGACTTGTACATCTTGTTCTTCTTCAACGATCCGTTTAACTGCTCTAAACATCCCTCTCATTGGCTCACCTAAGTTTTCACGTCGATGCGCTGTTAATAAGACGATTCGGTCATGACCGACTTTTTCTAAGACAGGATGTTGGTAATCAGCGTTCACCGTTGTTTTGAGGGCATCAATCGCCGTATTTCCTGTGGTAAATATATCGGACTCTTCTTTTCCTTCTGCAAGTAATTGGTTTTCTGCTTTACTTGTTGGGGCAAAATGAAGATCCGCTAACACGCCTGTCAGTTGTCGGTTCATTTCTTCCGGGAATGGAGAATATTTATCCCATGTTCTAAGCCCTGCTTCTACATGCCCGATAGCAACTTGATGATAGTAAGCCACTAATGATCCGACAAATGTTGTTGTCGTATCACCATGCACTAAGATGAGATCAGGTTGTTCTTTTTGAACGACCTCTTCTAACCCTTGCAGTATGTTTGCAGTTACGCTTGTTAACGTCTGTTTTTCTTTCATTATGTTTAAGTCGTAATCAGGGGAAACATTAAATATCTCTAATACTTGATCAAGCATTTCCCGATGTTGACCTGTCACTGTTACAATCGACTCAAAACGATCTGAATGCTTTTGAAGTTCTAAAACGAGAGGGCACATTTTTATCGCTTCAGGTCTTGTTCCAAACACGGTCATTACTTTCTTTTTGCTCAATATTCACCCTCCTTTCAAGTAAGGCAGGTCTTTATTTTGTCCCGTATAAACGGTCGCCTGCATCCCCAAGACCAGGGACGATATAACTCTTTTCATTTAAGCCTTCATCCATCGCCGCTAAAAAGATATCGACATCTGGGTGTGCTTCTTGGACGACTTCGACGCCTTCAGGTGCAGCGACAAGACACATAAGCTTAATATTTTTAGCGCCTCGCTTTTTAATACTTTCGATTGCTACAACAGCCGAGCCACCTGTAGCGAGCATCGGATCAGTCACGATAAATTCACGTTCATGTGAATCCTTCGGTAACTTCACATAGTACTCGATTGCTTCAAGCGTATCTGGGTCACGATAAAGTCCAACATGACCTACCTTTGCAGCAGGAATGAGGTCAACAATTCCGTCCATCATACCAAGGCCTGCACGTAGAATTGGTACTACGCCTAATTTTTTACCTGCTATGGTCTGACACTTTGCGGTTGAAACAGGCGTTTCTACTTCCACTTCTTGTAGAGGTATATCGCGCGTAATTTCAAAAGCCATTAAAGCTGCTACTTCATCGACGAGTTCGCGGAAATCTTTCGTTCCCGTTGATTTATCACGAATGAATGTCAATTTGTGTTGAATAAGAGGATGATCAAAAACATAGACTTTACCCATAAATTATGCGCTCCTTTATCGGGGGTGATTTTGTTGAAATATAGACGTTTTCCTTTTAAAACTCTTTGCGTATTCTACAGAAATTTAGACAATGCTGCAAGTTGCATTTATGCCATTTTCCTTCTTTATCGTATCACAAAATACGAAGCATCTAGATGACATTTTTCGAAAACGTTCTTTAAAATTTTATTGTCGAACTTTTCTTGAAAACATCTGCCTTTTTTCTAGGATTCAACATTCAACACTACACTAAACACCCTTTGTTTTTTTGAACAAAATACAAAATCCCCATGCCTTTCGGGTATTGCGTTATTCATAAAATACGCGCTTTAAGCGAAGGCACAGCATCTCGGTGCTTATATTCAAACAAAAGCGCCAATGACCGCGTACTCCATAAAAAAGCCCTCTTCATACAAGAAAAATACTTGTAGATAAGAGGGCCTTTTCGTGTTTCTGACTTAGACAAAGTTTACTTCGTATAGAGGGTGACGCTTCGTTAATGCTGAAACACGATCTTTGGCTTCTTTTTTTACACTTTCCTCATCTGGATTTTTTAAAATCAGTGCCAGTATTTCAGCTACTTCTTTCATATCTTCTTCTTTAAATCCTCTTGAGGTAACTGCAGCTGTACCGATTCTCAGACCACTAGTCACAAAAGGACTTTCTGGGTCAAACGGAATCGCATTTTTATTTGTTGTGATACGCACATCATCTAAAAGTGCTTCAGCACGCTTACCTGTTAAGTTCAAACGACGTAAATCGAGAAGAACGAGATGATTGTCTGTTCCACCCGAAACAAGATCGACACCGTTATCGGAAAGGGTTTGTGCGAGTTGTTTGGCATTGTCGACAACTTGTTTTGCATACGATTTGAAATCTGGCTGCAATGCTTCACCTAAAGCGACCGCTTTCGAAGCGATGACGTGCATAAGTGGCCCACCTTGTAAACCTGGGAAAATCGCTTTATCTATTGCTTTAGCATAGTCAGCTTTACAAAGAATCATTCCACCACGTGGACCACGTAACGTTTTGTGTGTCGTCGTCGTGACAAAGTCAGCATATTGAACAGGGCTTTGGTGTTCCCCTGTTGCGACAAGACCCGCAATATGGGCCATATCGACCATTAAATACGCATTCACTTCGTCTGCGATCTCACGGAATGCTTGAAAATCAATGGCTCGTGGATAAGCACTTGCACCAGCAACAATCATTTTCGGTTGCTCTTTGCGTGCTTTTTCGCGGACGTCATCGATATCGATGTAGCCAGTATTTTCGTCAACACCGTACTCCACAAAGCGATAATGCTTACCACTAAAGTTAACAGGACTTCCGTGTGTTAAGTGACCCCCGTGTGATAAATTCATACCGAGAACGGTGTCACCATGATCAAGCGCTGCATAATAAACTGCCATGTTCGCTTGCGCACCTGAATGAGGCTGTACGTTTGCATGTTCAGCTCCAAATAATTCTTTCGCGCGGTCTCTAGCTAAATCCTCAACAACATCGACGTGCTCACATCCACCATAATAACGTTTGGATGGGTAGCCTTCTGCATACTTGTTTGTTAATACTGATCCTTGCGCCTCCATCACGGCAGGTGTTACAAAATTTTCTGATGCAATTAACTCAATGTGGTCTTGTTGACGTTTTCTTTCATCACTAATCGCTGCAAAAACTTCTGGATCTTGTCGTTCAATGCTCATCGTTCTTCCCCTTTCATGGCAATGTACACAAAGTACATGTTTTCTCATTCATTTACGTGAACTAGTATATGACATTATTCATAAACTGCACGAGCTCCGCCAATCAACTTTGGACGCGTTCGCGCCAAAGTGACATGTGCAGAACCTATGGAGTTACACGAACTGCGAACGGGAACGGCCACATGCTTTAAATGCATACCTATCAATGTGTCGCCAATATCGACTCCTGCATCAGCACGGATATGTTCGACGACAACGGGGTGTTGAAATTGTTGATATGCATGTGCCGCCATTGATCCACCAGCTTTTCGGACCGGTTTTACGTTTACTTCATCTAAACCTAATGTCGCCTTCGTCTCGTTGTCAATAACGAGTGCGCGGTTTAAGTGTTCACAACATTGGAAGGCGAGCGCAACGCCCGTTTTTTCGTGAAAGGACGCGAAAACATCATACAAAGTACGTGCAATATCATCAGTGCTTGCGGTACCAATATGATGGCCGGCCACTTCACTCGTGCTTGTACCAATAACGAGTAGATCGCCTTTTGTCAACTGCGCGTCCGCTTGTAAGTCGGAAAGAATCGTCTCAAGTTGAGAACGCCATGCTTTCGCCTCTTCATGCACTACGCTCACCCCCTGACATCTTAAAGATTTTCACCTTCGTATTGCTTAATCTTTGTGATTCGCTGACCATGTCTACCTTGATCTTCAAACGCTGCATCGAGCCATACTTTTGCTATTTCTTGCGCAAGGCCTGGGCCGATAACGCGTTCACCCATTGCTAACACGTTGCTGTCATTATGCTCTCGGGTCATTTTTGCACTATAAACGTCATGAACAAGTGCACAACGAACGCCTTTTACTTTATTAGCAGCGATCGACATTCCAATCCCTGTTCCACAAATAAGAATGCCTCGATCGTACTCTCCATTTGCTACTTTTTCTGCTACAGGAATCGCATAGTCCGGATAGTCTACGGATGTACTGCAATTACAACCGAAATCGTCATAAGCAATCCCTTTTTCATCCATCATTGATTTGATTTCTTCTCGAATATTTCTTCCACCGTGGTCTGAACCAATTGCTATTTTCATGTTTGTCCCTCCTAAATGATGTTAAACGCTCTACATTGAGAAGCGATTGATCGTTTGCTTTAACTCGTTTGCTTGTTCTGATAATGATTCTGCTGATGCGGCGATTTGTTGCATGACCGCAGTTTGCTCTTCTGTTGACGAAGTGACCTCTTCCGTACCAGCCGAAGTCTCTTCTGCAACCGCAGCAACATCTTGCGAATCTTGCGAGGTTTGCTTAAATGCTGACATTTGTTTATCGACAAGTTGTAAAATTTCCGAAATCGATTGCGTGACTTGTTCAACAGATGTATTTATTTCAACAATCGCCTCGTTTGTTTTTTCCCCTTTTTTCGCCTCATCATTCGCTCGTTCTACTTGTGCAGTAATTTGTTTGACGACATTAGATACTTCGTCCTGAATACTTGAAATCAATTCCGATATCCCTTGAACAGATTGTGAACTTTGGTCAGCAAGCTTGCGAACCTCATCGGCAACTACGGCAAAACCTTTTCCGTGCTCTCCAGCTCGAGCTGCTTCAATTGAAGCGTTTAGTGCTAACAAGTTCGTTTGTTCTGCCATATCTCCGACGACCGAGATAATTTCTTCCACTTTCTTCGCCTGATTCTCTAGACGATAAACAGCTTGTAACGACGTTTCATTATCTGTTGCTAATGTTTCAATACCGTTGACGAGTGATTGAATGACTTTTTCACTTTCTCCGAGTGTATCGACCATTTGATGAGCCAGTTGATCAGATGATTGGGCATTTTTTTGTACTTTTTCAGCGACGTTTGTTACATCTTCAATGGACTGTGCTGTATTTTGAATGGAATGCGCTGAATTATCAGCTCCTATCGCAATTTGCTCAACGGTTTGACTAATCGTCTCTGACTGTCTTGCGGCTAAATCAGATGCGCCTTTTATATCTTCTACTTTTTCGTTTGTCTTATCGAAATTATTTTGAATATCAGAGACCATTTCACGCAAACTGGTTACCATATCATTATAAGCAAGCGCTAGACCGCGTAGTTCGTCATCTGATTTAGGAACTTTGACATTTTCAGTGATATTTCCATTGGCGACTTTGCGAGCAGAAGATTGCAATTCACGTAAAGGTTTTACAAAGACCGTCGCACCGATAAATCCTAGAAGACCTGTCCAAAAAATGCCTTTTGCAAGCGTTAATAGTAATAATGCAGCTTCACTTATACCTAATAAGTCCGTAAGAAAATCGTTTAAAACGAGAATGAAAAAGGCACTCGTCCCATATGTAATCGAAGCAACAACACAAATCCCGACTACGATCTTTTTTCTAATTCCGTAACGATATTTTTGTTCCGCCATTTTTCCACCTCTTCATCGTCAACATTTAACCCTCTAATAACTTCGATATCAATTTTTCGATCTCCTTCTCCATTTCACGATAAGTTTTTTGATAAATATCGACATTTCCTCCAAATGGGTCAACGATATCATATGACGGTAATTCACTTTTCAAGCGATCGATGGCTTCTTGGTGGGGTTTTATTTGTTCAAGTAATTCCATTTCCATCTTTTCTTGATCGCTCACATTATTCGTTTCATTGTATTCATCGACTTCTTTTTGATTGTTGGCGAGGTATTCTGATCGTTTTAATTCAATTTCTGTTAAGTGTTGGTGTAATTCTTCCCGTTTTTGCTTCGTATGTGCATCTTCATTTACGTACTCTTTAAGCGTGTATACATGGTCGCTATTTTTAGGATATTGCTCTTTAACCATCCTTTTATGTGATTCGGTCATCGTCAAAACAAGATCAGCCCACGCTAATAGTGTCTCTGTTAGTGCACGACTCTCGTGATCAATAGATAACCCTTCTGTTTCTAGTACCTGTTTCGACCCTTGAGAAAGAGGCATTCCATCCATTGCGTGAACGCCTGCTGAACGTATATCCATCTTATCATTTGACAGTTTTTCCTTTAATATTGCTTCAGCCATCGGGCTTCTACATGTGTTTCCAGTACAAACAAAAAGGATGTTTTTCATGTATGAAACCTTCCTTTCAAACCGATTCTTGTTTTCACTTATTTCATAGCCGAGTTATAGACTTAAGTTTATTTTGCAAAACATTTTGTTCAATTGCAAACCTTTCCTTTTTCTTCATGGCTAATGCACATTAATATGTTGATATGTATCTATCATAACTCAATTTCAAAGTGTAAATAAAATTTTCAAACCGAACGCAATAAGCACACCTCCCCCTAACATTTCACTATGTGATCCAAACCAATGGCCCACATATCTTCCAAAACCTAAACCAAACCACGTCAAAAACATACTAATGAGACCAAAGCTAGCGACCGTAACAACCGTTTCTGCACCGAGCATACCGAGGCTTAAACCGACCGAGAAACTGTCGATACTAACACTAAAAGCGAACAACATCAGTCCCCAACCGAATGGTTTTAAGACTTGGACATCAGAATTAGAGAATGAACTGGCAATCATTTGTATGCCAATCAGCAGTAAAACGAGACCACTAATTATATAAGCAAAAACCCCGATATATTGCGATAAAACTTGCCCCAAAACAAGGCCTATTAAGGGCATGATCACGTGAAAAAGTCCGACGGCCACTCCGACGTTAAACACTTGTCTATAGTCGATGCGCATCATCCCTAGGCCTACCGAAAGTGAAAATGCATCAAGACCCAACGCCAATCCCATAATAATGAGTGTAAACCATTCCTCCATGTGCAGACGCTCCTTTGAACAAGCTACTCTACTATATGCATGTTCAAAGGGGAGTCATGCCTAGAATTCTTAAGATCTGTTACTCTGTCGGTTCAATCACTTTCTGTCCTCCAGCAGCTTTAAGTAAACGGTTCATAACTGCTTGTCCTATCTCTTGTTCTGCAAACACTTCTCCATAAATGACATCAACTTCATATTCATCAAACATACGAAGCGTGTTGTAAATTTCGCGAGCAACCGTTTGTAAATCGCTGCGATTTCCTGCGGTTAATACGACATCACTATCAAATTGATCGGCATTTCCTTCTGTCGTCATAACACCTACCTTCAATCCCTCGTCTCTCGCTTCATTTACGTAAGATTGTAGAAATGAAGGTGAGCCATCAACGAGGACAAAACGCGCATTAGGGGCATAGTGCGTGTATTTCACCCCCGGTGAGCGTGGACGCTCTGATGATTCTGATAGTGCTGGGTCAAATGTCACATCACCAACGACATCACGTATCGCTTCAGCAGTAATTCCACCGGGACGCAAAATCATCGGAATAGCGCCCGAACAATCAACAACCGTTGACTCTAAACCAACGCCTGTAGGCCCACCGTCCACGACACCTGCGATTCTCCCATCTAAATCATCTAAAACATGCTGAGCTGTTGTAGGACTCGGGCGACCCGAACGATTTGCACTCGGAGCTGCAACAGGTGTTTGGCAAGCTCGTAAAAAAGCGCGTGCGACAGGATGATCAGGCATCCTTACCGCGACTGTGGATAACCCCGCAGTAACCGCAGGAGAGACATTTCCACAGTTCGGAAGCACAAGTGTAAGCGGACCTGGCCAAAATGCTTTAATTAAAGCTCGGGCTGTATCATTAACCTCATTCGTTAAAGATGTAAGTTGATGTTCATCAGCAATGTGGACAATGAGTGGATTATCACTCGGTCGACCTTTTGCTGCGAAAATTTTCTCTATTGCTTGTGAAGAAAAAGCGTCCCCTCCCAAGCCATAAACCGTTTCTGTCGGAAATGCGACGACCTCTCCTTGCCTTATCCACAAGGAAGCCCTTTCAACCTGTTGATAACTTTCGCGGCTATCCACACCTTTATCCACAATCCACAATTGCGACTGTTGTGCACTCATTATTCTCCCTCCTCATCGTTTTGATTTTCTTATCTGTTTTCTTCCTTGTCAAATCAATGTTTTATTTATCCACGAAAACAAGGGACTTATCCACAGGTTGTGGGCAAGTCCCTTTCATTTACACTTCTCATAACAACAGAAAAGTTATTCACAACGGGGCTGTTAGCTAGTTAAGGAGCAGACACAAACCTTTATATCCTCTTCTTCATGTTGTTGATAATGTGTTGTTTCTTTAATATGTTGAGGAATATTTTCTCGCTCTAGCAATTCAAATCCTGTTTTTAAAAATAATGAAGCTTGTCCTTTCGTAAATAGATACAATTGGCGATATTGTTCTTGTTTCGCATAAGCAATCGCTGCTTCGAGAAATTCTAACACGAATGTGCTCGATACACGCTGACCATCAATGACGAGTGATCGTAGCATGGCATCTTCTTGAACGGGCACGATGCCAACTGTTGCAAGAATTGATTCGTCTTCTCCTTCTGCGATAATAAAATTTCGCCAAACTTCATCTAAATCTTCTTGTGGTAAACCAACTTGTGCAAACTGCTTTTGCATACCTAGTACATCCGCTTGTTTTGCTTTTCTTACGACGACACTCATTTGACCATCTCCCTCATCGTTACTGTATTTACTACGAACATATGAGAGGGTGTCGTCATTTATGAATAGGTTGTCCACATTTTTCATTTATTCGAATGAATTCCATAATTAAAAATAAAATGTTCAACTCCGAATAATTAAATGTGGCTTTCACTTCAGACGGACGCTTTCCCGAGGGCTTGTCTTCAGCTAACTTATGCTCGGCTAGGCCTTGCATAAGTGGATCTTCAGACTGCGCTTGAACCTCTGGGAGTCGCCGTCTTTCGTTTCAGCCACTTTTCATCATCCGTATATGAAATAGAAATTTAATATAAATTATTCGTTTTATTGCTCGTGATACTTCATTATGAAATTAATTTATTCATCTGTTGAAAATAAATTGTTAAATAAATCAACGAAGAAGAATCGAACCTCTGTCTCTTCTTGCTCACTTTGTTCGGTAGATGCTTGTTCACCTTCTTCATCAAATACTGCATCTCCATTGGAGAAGTCAAGGAAGCATAATGGTGGAAACAATACGCACCACCAATTATCTCCTAGTCCATCGCCGATTTCAATCACAATTGCATCGTACACACCAGCTGAATACACATTCCCACCATAGACTTTCGTCGGAAACTGCGCTTCATCAAAACGGACTTCATAATCATCATTTAAATCTGCTTTTTCTAATGTTTCTCCAACGATGTCTTCAAGAAGTCCGATACCTTCTTCTATTTTTTGCTCAGCAACATCTGGATCTCCGATACCTTGAAGCCATTCTGTCACATGTTGATTCACTTCATCACGAACCGTTCTTTTCACTTCTTGATCCAGTGCTTGATTACTGTTGGCGAGAATCCGTAAGCGAACAGCATCTTCAGGTATAACCTCTTCAGAAGCACCAGATGCATTGGCTTGTTTTTGAATGAGTGCCATTCGGTCTAATTCCCACGTTAACGTTAAAACAATTAAACATGCCATAAGATAAATGATTGCTTTTTGATTCATCGTTCTCCCTCCCTGTTATCCACCAGTCTCGGTTTTCAGGAAGGGATATAAACGTAGGATCGTATGACAAAATTCGCACGTTACTCGATGGTCAATCAAATTATCATTTACTGAGACAAAGGCTCGACAAACACCATACGCTCACGCCCGTTTAGATCATTCTCAATATTTACTGTACGGTCGGGAAACGCTTTTTGAAAAAGAGATTGCACTTGTTTCCCTTGTCCATCACCAATTTCAAGGGCGATGAACCCAGTTCGGTTAAGAAGTTCAGGTAACCCTTCTGCAAGCTGGCGATAACACCTTAAACCGTCTTCTTCAGCAAACAATGCTTGGTTTGGCTCATGATCTTTCACGTGTACTGCAAGGTCATCTCGCTCTGCAAATGGAATATAAGGTGGATTACTAACGACGACATCCACGAAATGACCACTTTCCTTGATCGGCGTTAATAAATCACCTTGTCGAAAAGAAACCGTGGCATCAAGTTGGCGCGCATTGTGTTTTGCTACATGTAATGCTGATTGCGATAAATCTGTCCCTGTAACATTGCATTGTGAAAGTTCTAGCGCTAACGTTATCGCAATCACACCGCTACCTGTACCAATATCAACCATATCCAACGGCCTTTTCGCCCCCATTGCCTGTACGCGTTCAATCACGCCTTGTACGAGCTCTTCTGTCTCGGGTCGTGGGATCAGTACGTGCTCATTCACATGAAATGTGCGTCCAAAAAAAGATTCTTCTCCAGTAATATGTTGGACAGGTCGTCCGGATGCGACTTCTTGAATGTTTGCTTGAAACGACTGCCACGCGGATTCTAATAATGGCGAGCGCATTTCAGCCATGAGCGTTGCCTGCGACCAGCCTGTTTCGTATTGAAGAAGACGCATGGCAATTTGACGTGCATCTGAACGATCGGACAAAAAAGAAGAAGCCCAATTGAGGGCTTCGTATACGTTGACGGATTCAGCCATGATTATTCGCCTGCCTCTTCCATAAGTGACGCTTGCGCTTCTACCGTCAACGCTTCAATAATTTCGTCTAACTTTCCTTCAAGAATTTGCTCCAGTTTTTGGACTGTTAACCCGATACGGTGGTCCGTCACACGACTTTGTGGAAAGTTGTACGTGCGAATTCGCTCAGAACGGTCACCAGAACCAACCGCAGATTTACGGTTTTCCGCGTATTCTGCTTCCGCTTCTTTTTTGTACATGTCATGAATACGTGCACGCAATACTTTCATCGCTTTTTCTTTGTTTTTAATTTGCGACTTTTCATCCTGACAGGAGACAACAACCCCTGTCGGTTCGTGTGTTAAACGGACAGCGGACATCGTTGTATTAACACTTTGTCCCCCTGGTCCACTTGAAGCAAACGTATCAACGCGGATATCTTTTTCGTTGATATCTACTTCTACTTCTTCCGCTTCTGGTAGGACAGCAACCGTTGCTGTTGACGTATGAATCCGTCCACCTGATTCCGTAGATGGAACACGTTGTACGCGGTGTGCGCCATTTTCGTATTTCATCTTTGAATACGCGCCCTTCCCGTTGATCATGAAGCTAATCTCTTTGTAACCACCGATGTCATTTTCATGGGCTTCAATGATCTCTGGCTTCCACCCATTCGTTTCAGCAAAACGAGCATACATACGGTACAAATCGCCAGCAAAGAGGGCGGCTTCATCACCACCAGCTGCTGCACGGACCTCAACAATAACGTTTTTGTCATCGTTTGGATCTTTCGGAACAAGGAGCACTTTCAAACGTTCTTCTAATTCAGGAATTTTTTCTTCAGCTTCGGAAATTTCCATCTTGACCATTTCTTGCATTTCATTGTCCAATTGATCTTGGAGCATTTCTTTCGCTTCGTCTAGTTGTTGTTTCACTTGCTTGTATTCGCGAAACGTTTGAACCGTTTCTTCTAAATCAGCCTGTTCTTTCGAGTAATCACGTAATTTGTTGGAATCACTAATCACTTCCGGGTCCATTAGTAATTCATTTAAATGTTCATAACGTTCTTCTACAGCTTCTAATCGGTCGAACACCGTCGATCACCTCATTTATTCCATAACATTATAATTATAGTATAGGTTCAAGTGACAGTCAAAATCAACTTCTGTTAAGAAACGCATCCAGAAAGTTCATTTTAGAGGGATATGATATTTTACGTAAAACGCTTGTCATCATCCACATTATCAGCAAGCTTTTCCGATTTTGTCTTAAATAAAACGGTAAAAAATATTTGTGTTTTCTTAAAGATTGATTGTGGGATAGTAAGGGTACAGGTAGAAAAATGGTTAATGGAGTCTTAACAATTAATAAATAATTTTTAGGGGGAATAAAGCCATGAAGTATGTCATCGTTGGTGGTGACGCTGCTGGAATGAGCGCGGCGATGCAAATCGTTCGTAATGATGAAGAAGCGGAAATTATCACCCTTGAACGGGGCGGAATTTATTCCTATGCCCAATGCGGGCTTCCTTATGCGTTAAGCGGTAAGATTGAATCAACTGAGCACCTCATCGCACGTGACATTGAGACTTTTCGCGAAAAATACGGTATTGATGCACGTGTTTATCATGATGTTGAAAAAGTTGACCCCGAAGAAAAAATTGTCTATGGAACGGACCATGAAAGCGGGGAGCATTTTTCAATCTCTTATGACCGTTGCTTAATCGCGACAGGGGCTAATCCGATCACACCACCATGGGAGGGGCGAGATTTAAAAGGCATCCATCATTTGAAAACGATCCCTGATGCACAAAACATTCTTCACGACCTTGATGAAAGCGTCAAAGATGTCACAATCATTGGCGGCGGCTATATTGGCCTTGAAGTTGCTGAAAACATGAAACAAATCGGCAAACAAGTTCGGATCATTGACATGGCTGATCGTTTGGCCCCGATGTTTGATGAAGAAGTGAGTGAGGCGATTTTAAAAGAAGCAGAGCGGAACGATGTCACCTGTCTACTCAATGAAAAAGTGACCCACTTTTCTGGGAGTGAGCGTGTCAAATCGGTACATACGGATAAAGGTCGTTATGAGACCGATTTGGTGGTTATTGCAACAGGTGTAAAACCGAACACAGATATAATAAAAGACACAGAAGTTCAACTTCACGAAAGCGGCGCCATTCGCATCAATGCGTATATGGAAACAAACAGCAAAGATTTGTATGCAGCTGGCGATTGCGCCACTCAATTTCACCGTTTAAAACAAAAGGATGATTTCATTCCCCTTGGTACGCACGCAAATAAACAAGGTCGTATTGCAGGTGTGAACATGATTGGTTATGCAAGTACGTTTAAAGGAATCGTCGGTACTGCGATCTTGAAGTTTTTTGATTTGACGATTGGAAAAACTGGGTTAACAACCCATGAAGCCATGTCTTTAAATATCGATTATGGCTATTCTTCTTTTAAAGGTGAAGCGAATGCTGGTTATTACCCAGGAAAAGATCCACTAACCCTTCACATGACGTACGAAAAAGGGAGTGACCGCTTATTAGGTATACAAGCTGTTGGTAGAGATGGGGTCGACAAACGAATTGATGTGGCGGCGACCGCTCTTTTCCATAATATGACCGCTAATGAATTAGAAAACTTAGACTTAAGTTACGCGCCGCCATACAATGCCGTTTGGGATCCATTACAACAAGCAGCTCGAAGACGATAGAAGCGAGGGGTGCTTGAACATCGGCGACAATGGTTTTATCAGCGACGAGGAAGTAGAAACGGCGCAGGATCACTTGGATGCGGACATTCATTCCGTTATTAAGGTAAAAAGCGCCTTTTATAAGGGGTAAATGGACATTCATTCCGTTATCACCTCAAAAACGACCATTAATACTTGTTTTTAGAAAAATAACGGAACATATGTCCTCGATAACAGTAAAATTGGCCCTTTTCAAGAGAATAACGGAATACATGTCCGCCATACCGCTCAAACAACCCTGGTTCACTTAAACCCAAAAAAGGTCTGACATCCTGCCTTAACAAGAGGAAATCATCTCTCTCGAAGTAGGTGTCAGACCTTTGATTTATGAGCGGTCGTTAATAACAACCTGATATTCATATCGCGGGAGAACATCGATCAGTCTTTGCTCCAATGCTTCAACCTGCTCATTCTGTTCATCCTCACTGACATTGTCATCAAACATAACGTTCACCCATGCGCGATGACCCATGATGATGACTGAACCTGGATGGACACCTGATCTTTGCTCGACTTCAGAAGCAATACGATTTTGATCACCATTGTAATCTGGTCGATCGCCGTGTACACTCCGAAAGCTCTTCCCTGTCGTATTCTCTTCGGCAAGCGAATCCATCGGTTGGCGACGTTTTTCAGCGGCACCATAGTTCACCGGACCAGGACCTAACATACTGTATTGATAATCACTAAACTGTGAAGAAGGATTCCCTTCCCCTGCACTTTGCCCTTCAACTTCTGGCGTTTCTGGATTTTGACACGCCGTTAGTAATACGGCGATTGCACAACACTTTAGTAGGAGTACCTTCATTATGTCACCTCCTACCGCTAGCTTGCCCTTCAAAATCCAATTTCAAAACAAAGAGTTACACAGTGGAGGATGGCAATGAGTTGCTCTTCTGATGGAGTTGTGGCGCTCCTGGGACTTCATGACAATGACGACAGCGAGGCTCGTACGATTCAGAAGCTCCCACTAAAATAACAGGGTCATCATATGATGCTGGCTCTCCATTTATGAGTCGTTGCGTTCGCGAAGCTGGTGATCCACAAGAAAGACAAATGGCCTGTAACTTGGTCACTGTTTCAGCTAAAGCGAGTAAATTCGGAACTTGTCCAAACGGCTCTCCACGAAAATCTTGGTCGAGACCTGCAACAATGACACGCATTCCACTGTTTGCGAATTGCTGTACAACGGACACGACATCATCATCAAAAAATTGTACTTCATCAATCGCAACCACTTGGGTCATCTCTTCCAAACATTCAAGCATTTGCTTTGAATGTTCAATAGGCGTAGCGCACACTTTCGTCCCGTTATGTGAGGCGATTTCCTGTTCACTGTAACGGTCATCTATTTGCGGTTTAAACACCTGAACATATTGTTTCCCAAAGCTTGCACGCCGAACACGACGTATGAGTTCTTCGGATTTTCCAGAAAACATACTCCCGCAGATGACTTCAAGCCACCCTTCTTGTCTTGTTAAGTGCATTCTCCATTTCCCACCTTCTGCGAATCAATTCCTACCAGTTCAAATATGTACGATTTTTTAACCGCACATGAATTTCAATATTATACTATCTAATTAAAACAGGTCACAATACGACTTTTGTCATAGGTGACCGTTGTATCGTTATGACATTTGACAAAAAAAACAGGCAAGTTTCGATCGCGTATGATCCGCTTGCCTGTTTTCCGTATGCTGTTGATTAGTCGAGGTTGTATTTCTTCTTAAAGCGATCCACACGACCACCTGCGTCAACAAACTTCTGGCGACCTGTGTAGAATGGGTGAGAATCAGAACTAACTTCCACGTTAATTAGTGGATAGTTGTTGCCATCTTCCCACTCAATTGTTTCATTAGAAGACATTGTTGAACCGCTTAAGAACGTAAAACCTGTACTTGTATCCTTAAATACAACCTTTTGATATTTAGGATGGATATCTGGTTTCATACTTTTCATCTCCTTTTTGCCCTGAGTCATTTTCGAAACAGAGTTTATTTCATGTGATGACCGAACCTATGGTGTTTTCACACATGAGGTGATTATATCAACTGTCCTATAAATTTGCAACCTAATACAGAAAGTAAGTTTTCCCACCGTTTATTTATGACTTGGATCGTTGCTTGGCAATTTTTCCTTGTTCAAAAGAGTCAAAGAAATCGTCATTCGTCTTTGTCTCTTTCACTTTTTTCACGAAACGATCAATAAATTCTGGCTGATCATTCATCGTCTTGCGCATTGCCCAAAGGTTTTCAATTTGACTTTTCGGAAGTAGTAGTTCTTCACGACGCGTACTGGAGCGACGAATATCGATCGCTGGGAAAATACGGCGTTCCGCAAGCTTACGGTCAAGGTGAAGTTCCATATTGCCTGTCCCTTTAAATTCCTCATAAATGACATCGTCCATACGCGAACCAGTTTCTGTCAATGCTGTGGCAAGAATCGTCAAACTTCCACCTTCTTCAATGTTTCGCGCGGCACCGAAAAAGCGCTTCGGACGATGGAAAGATGCAGGGTCAATACCCCCAGATAACGTACGTCCACTTGGTGGAACCGTTAAGTTGTAGGCTCTCGCTAAACGAGTAATACTATCCATAAGAATGACAACGTCTTTTTTATGTTCGACAAGGCGCATCGCGCGTTCTAAGACGAGTTCAGCCACTTTCACATGGTTCTCCGGAACTTCATCAAAGGTAGAACTAACAACTTCACCTTTGACAGAACGTTCAATGTCCGTTACTTCTTCTGGTCGTTCATCGATTAAAAGAACCAATAGCTCCGTATCTGGGTGGTTTTGTGCGATACTATTGGCTACTTCCTTCAATAACACCGTTTTCCCCGCTTTTGGCGGTGCAACAATTAAACCACGTTGGCCAAAGCCAACTGGAGAAATCATGTCAATAATTCTTGACGAGATCATTCGAGGGTCATATTCTAACTTCATTTTATGATCAGGATATAAAGGTGTAAGCTGTGGAAAGTGAGGTCTGTCTCGTGCTGACTCTGCATCTTCTCCATTAACCGCTTCTACTTGCAATAACCCGTAATAACGTTCGTTTTCCTTCGGTGGTCGAACTTTACCAGAAACTTTATCTCCATTTCGGAGTTCAAAACGGCGGATTTGCGAAGCAGAAATATAAATGTCTTGCGAGCTAGGCTTGTACGTATGTGGACGCAAAAAGCCAAACCCTTCTGAAGGAACAACTTCTAAGATCCCTTCCATAAACATTAATTTTTCATTTTCCGCTTGTTTCTTTAAAATCGCAAACACTAATTCTTTTTTCGTCAATTGACTATAATAAGAAACTTTATATTTTTTAGCCAATTCATATAAGTCTTTGAGCTTCATCGTGTCTAGCTCTGACAAAGTTACGCCCATATCAACACCACTCTCTTGAAGTAATTGCTTTTTATTTTTCAATCATTATTATTTAAACTTGGAACATGCTTTACGTTTTGGGAACTGATAATAGAGTGAAGGAAATGCTGTGAGGTCAGCTATTCAAGGAACGATGTACTTTTATCAGCACATCGCCCCTCTTATTTTAAGCACAATAATTGTGGAATTCAAGCCTTTTGTATATAGATTGTATCATAAAAAAACGGAAAAATTGTAACTCTCTTAATATTAACGGATGACAAGATCAGGCTTTTTGTTTAAGCGGTGCTTTCCATCAACAAAACGTACAGTACCAGATTTCGCACGCATAACGAGCGATTCCGTTCTCCCAACCTCTCCTTGGTAACGAACACCTTGTAGCAGTTCACCATCGGTCACGCCCGTTGCTGCAAAAATGGCATCGTCCCCTGAAACGAGATCATCCATATAAAGCACTTTATCTGTGTCTTCAATGCCCATTTCTAAACAACGTGCGTATTCTTCGTCCGTTTTCGGGAGTAGCTTCCCTTGTAATTCACCACCAAGGCACTTTAACCCAACAGCTGCTAGAACGCCTTCCGGTGCTCCACCCGATCCGATGAGGAGGTCGACGCCTGTATCTTCATCAAATGCCGTATGAATAGCTGCTGCGACATCGCCATCTTGAATCAACTTAATTCTGGCACCAGCTTCGCGTATTTCGTTAATCGTCTCCTTGTGACGATCTCGCTTTAAAATCGCAACGACGAGGTCCTCGATGTTTTTCCCTTTCGCTTTTGCGACCGCTTGCAAATTATCAGAAACGGGTGCATTAATGTCAACTTTACCAACAGCTTCTGGGCCTACAGCGATTTTATCCATATACATGTCTGGCGCATGGAGTAAATTTCCTTTATCAGCAATTGCAATGACTGCTAATGCATTCCATTCTCCATTCGCGACAATATTTGTTCCTTCTAGCGGGTCAACTGCCACATCGACTCGAGCACCATATCCATTACCAAGCCGTTCACCGATATAGAGCATCGGCGCTTCATCCATTTCACCTTCACCAATGACGACGGTTCCTTTCATCGGTACCGTATCAAATACATCGCGCATGGCTTCTGTCGCTGCATCGTCAGCCGATTCTTTATCACCGCGTCCCATCCATCTAGCAGAAGCAAGTGCAGCTGCTTCAGTAACTCGAACAAGTTCCATCGATAAACTTCTCTCCATATCTCATTATCCCCCTATATATACGATTGTAAAAGATATCAAGCTACATTTAGCTATTTTGCATTTCTTCCTCTTCCATATAGTCGATATGTTCACGCCATATGTTCGCGCCTAGGTTACGAAGCTTTTCCTCAAATGAATCATAACCGCGATCTATATGGTCAACTCCAGTAATCTCTGTCACACCTTCAGCCATTAACCCAGCAACGACTAAAGCGGCGCCTGCTCTTAAATCACTAGCTCTTACTGCCGAACCATGTAAAGACTGATTTCCATTAACAAGTGCCGAGCGACCTTCTAATTTAATATCCGCTCCCATGCGGCGCAATTCATCTAAATGTTTAAAACGTGCATCGTAAATCGTATCTGTAATAATGCCTGTGCCCTTTGCTCTCGTTAACAAACTGGTGAAAGGTTGTTGTAAATCGGTCGGAAATCCTGGATAAACAAGTGTTTTCACATCGACAGGTTCAAACTGCTCTGGTGTGCGAATCGTAATTTGATCTAGCCCAACTTCGATATGTGTACCCATTTCTCTTAATTTTGCTGTTAAGGACTCTACGTGATCAGGGATCACATTATCAATGACGATTTCTCGACCTTTGGCAGCTGCAGCGATCATGTACGTCCCTGCTTCAATTCGATCTGGAATCAATGTGTGACGACAACCAGATAACTCATCAACACCGTCAATACGAATCACATTCGTACCAGCACCTTTAATACGTGCTCCCATACTCGTCAACAGCGTAGCAACATCGATAATCTCAGGTTCCTTTGCGGCATTTTCAATGACCGTACGCCCTTTGGCTTTGACAGCTGCTAACATAATATTGATCGTTGCTCCTACGCTGACAACATCTAAGTAAATTCTAGCTCCCGTTAGCTCCTCAGCCTGCAAATACATTGCGCCATGTTCATTCGTCACCTTTGCTCCAAGTGCTTCAAACCCTTTAATGTGTTGGTCAATTGGACGAGGTCCTAAGTTACAACCGCCAGGAAGGCCGATAACAGCTTTGTTAAACTTCCCTAACATTGCGCCCATCATATAATATGAAGCACGTAGCATTTTTACTTTTCCATTCGGTAATGGCATCGGGAACATATTTTCTGGATATACGCGTAATGTATCATCTTCAAGTTTTGTTTTTCCGCCAATATCCTCTAGTAAATCGGCTAAAATTTCTACATCTGAGATCTCTGGGAGGTGGTCAATCGTGACAGGACTATCTGCTAAAATTGCTGCAGGGATGAGTGCAACCGCACTATTTTTTGCTCCACTAACCGTGACCATACCTTCTAACGGGTGGCCACCTTCGATGAGTAATTTTTCCATTGCGATATTCCTTTCATTCTAGGAGTTTACAATTATGATCTAGTGTTAGCCAAAACCGAATCATTCAGTCGTAGCCGTAGCATAACGACTGAATGATTTTCCATTAGTTGCATTCTCATCCTATTATAACAAATATTTTACACGAAGTTGTAAATAACCACCTGTTTTCTTCCTTACTTTGATTGAACCGTTTGTTCCCAATCTTTTAAGAATTTTTCTATCCCTTGATCTGTTAATGGATGCATTGCAAGTTTTTGAATAACGCCGAAAGGAATCGTACCGATATGAGCTCCGCGCAATGCCGCTTCTCGGACATGCGTCGCATGGCGAATCGAGGCTGCAATAATTTTCGTATCGATTGCATGGGTCGTGAACACAGAGGAGATTTCTTCAATTAAATCAAGGCCATTGTGACTGATATCGTCAAGACGGCCGAGAAACGGTGAAACGTACGTTGCACCTGCACGAGCAGCTAAAAGTGCTTGATTCACTGAAAAGACGAGCGTGACGTTGGTCGATATATTCGCTTCCGTCAACGACTTGACCGCTTTCAACCCTTCTAATGTCATTGGCACTTTAACAGTTATATTCGGTGCAATCGCCGCTAATTCCTTCCCTTCTTTCACCATTTCGTCTGCTTCAGTTGCAATAACCTCCGCACTGACAGAACCGTCAACGACCTTCGTGATTTCACGCAAACGGTCATGAAAGTCGATCCCTTCTTTAGCAACGAGAGAAGGATTTGTCGTCACCCCAGATAACACACCTAGGTCATTTGCTTCTTTAATTTCTTCAAGGTTGGCTGTATCAATAAAAAATTCCATCGATTTCTCCTCCTCATATTTACGGATTGTGCCCTTTACAGAAAACGCTTCCTGTTATCTAAAGATTGCGACATATTTCGATAAAAGGAAAGTTGACGCGTGAATAGGCGAACTATTCGCGACGTCAACTTTTTTACTTGTCCATTATTACGCTTTGTTGGAAGAACCAAATTCACGCATTTTGTCCATAACCGTTTCTTTGATTGCTTCACGAGCTGGCCCTAAATATTTACGTGGGTCATACATTTCAGGATTTTCATCAAGTACTTCTCTTACACGCTTCGCAGAAGAGATTTGGTTCTCTGTGTTTACGTTAATTTTCGCAGTTCCAAGAGAGATTGCTTTTTGGATATCTGCAGTTGGGATCCCTGTTCCTCCGTGAAGAACAAGTGGTACACCCGTTAACTCGGACACTTCTTGCATACGATCGAAGCCAAGGTTTGGTTCACCTTTGTAAGGACCGTGTACAGAACCGAGTGCAGGCGCGAAACAATCAACTTTTGTTTCACGAACGAGCTCGTCACATTCAGATGGGATTGCGTAAGCTGCTTCTGCATCGTCAACGATGAGGTCATCTTCTTGACCACCGATACGACCAAGTTCAGCTTCAACAGAAACACCGATGACATGAGCAACGTCAACAACTTGTTTAGTGATCGCGATATTTTCTTGTAACGGATGGTGACTTCCATCGATCATAACAGATGTGAAACCAGCATACATCGCTTCAACACACTTTTCAAAGCTTGAACCGTGGTCAAGGTGAATCGCTACAGGAACTGTAATTCCATAAGCTTCAATAAGAGATTCAACCATTGTTACAACTGGTTTAAATCCTCCCATATAACGGGCAGCACCTTCGGATACACCGAGGATGACTGGAGATTTCTCTTCTTCTGCAGCTTGAAGGATCGCTTGTGTGTACTCCATGTTGTTCAGGTTGAATTGACCAACAGCGTATCCTTGGTCTTTCGCAGTGTTAAGCATGTCTTTCATAGAAACTAAAGGCATTCTTTTTGTCCTCCTTTAAAATCACGAGCTGAATTTCGCCATAACATAGAAAAGACGTTATATAGATGCTAAGGATATCATCATTTATTATACCAATGATGATCCTTCTATATGTAAAACTTCACGAGAAAAACAAAACGTTCTTTCGCTTTTTCACAAACTTTTCCATGCGCTGACACCACATTCATTATACCATACAAGACTCGATTCACGGGAGGATATCAAAAAATCTTGTAAAATTTTGTCGAAAGCGCTTTCTTTCCTCGTTGTCATCATCGCTAACTTATGTTTTTATGCGCTTCTCAAAATGGTCAGCCACATTTTGGCGAATCGTATCAATATCAAACGGTTTGGCAAAGTGATCAATCGCCCCATGCTCTTTTGCCTCATTAATCATTTCTAACTCTCCGTAAGCTGTCATCATAACGACATCGACTTTTTCATCAATTTTTTTAATGTTCTTTAATATTTCTAAACCATCCATACCTGGAATCTTCATGTCGAGCATGACAAGGTCAGGACTTTCATCTTCGACAATTTTCAACGCTTGCACACCATTAGAAGCTTCCAATGTTTTGTATCCGTCTTTTTCAAAAACTTCACTCAATAACATACGAATACCAAACTGGTCATCAACAATTAATAGTTTTCGTTCTTCCATGTTTGTTCCCCCCTTTTCCGAATGGATAAACATATAAATATTGCTCATTTTTCCGTATTAATCCACCAAACTCTTTTCGACTTATTGACGAAAAACTCCTTCTTTATTTTTATAAATTTTTTGTGAACTGCGAACGGTTCGTTTTCTAGTCCATGATTTAGTATAATGTCGTTACGATCATTTCATCAGAAAGGGGTACACCATTGCTTTCTATATATATGACGCAAGTACAAGGACTTATGCAAACATTAAAAGATGAACAAGATGAGACGATTGAAGATGCAAGTCGACTCATCGCTCAAAGAATCGTTGGCGACGGAAGCGTTTTTATTCATGGCATTGATCAAATGGAGGCCATTGAAACGTACGCGATACAAGGTGAGCAGACACTCAATAGCATGGAGTCACTTCGACAAAAAGACCACTTTACAAACGTATGTGAATTAGACCTCGTTTATGTCTTTTCTCCATTTGCAAATGATGAAAAGGCACGAGAAGTTGCCAGTTTCGCAAAGAAGCAAGGTGCTCATGTGATTGGCATCGCATCGGTCGCACCTGAACAGGGACAACAATTTTTTGACGAGTGTGATTTGACCCTTGACCTCGGCGTTAAACATGCCCTCGTGCCAACTGAAAACAAACGAATCGGCGCACCGCATGTGCCTATGGCTTCAATTGCCTACGACTGCATTTATTTAACAGTGACAGAAATGATCGAAGAATTCACTGGATGACTTGAAACATACTATTATGAAAAAAAGCCTCTGTTCTCGCTAAAACGAGCGAAAACAAAGGCTTTTTTTGTTATCCATGTATCACTTCTATCCTTCTTGCTGCGTTGCACCTATAAATTCACGGAATAACGGTTGCGGTCGTGTCGGACGCGACAAAAATTCCGGGTGAAACTGTGATGCAACGAAGTAAGGATGGTCCTGAATTTCAATAATTTCTACAAGACGCTCATCTGGACTAACCCCTGAAAAGATGAACCCTGCTTTTTGCATGTCTTCGCGGAATTCATTATTGAACTCATAACGATGGCGATGACGTTCATAAATCACTTCTTCACCATATGCTCGGTAAGCATGTGTACCTTCCTTGATCTTACTAGGGTATAAACCAAGGCGTAATGTTCCACCGTAATCTTCAACGTTCTTCTGTTCTGGTAATAAATCGATAACAGGGTACGGTGTAGATGGATCTAATTCAGCTGAATTGGCCCCTTTCATTCCGAGAACATTGCGGGCAAACTCTACTGAGGCTAGCTGCATTCCGAGGCAAATGCCTAGGAACGGCACTTTTTCAGTACGGGCATACTCAATCGCGGCGATTTTTCCTTCAACCCCTCGATCACCAAATCCTCCAGGGACGAGAATGCCATCTACGTCTTTCAACTTCGCAGCTACATTGTCCTTTGTTAACTCTTCTGCATCCACCCACTCAATTTTGATGTCTGTATCATATTGAAAGCCAGCGTGGCGCAATGCTTCAGCCACGGACAAATAAGCATCTGGCAGTGCTACATATTTACCGACGAGTGCAATCGTCGTCTTCTTCGAAAGTGACTTGACACGATCGACAAGTGCATTCCACTCGGTCATGTCTGCTTCACCTGCATCCATATTAAGAAAGCGACAAACATACTCGTCAACTTGTTGCTCTTGAAGGTATAGTGGCACTTCATATAACGTGTCCGCGTCGCGCGATTCAATGACTGCATCTTTTTCAATATCGCAGAATAACGCAATCTTATCCTTCATTTCCTTTGGAACAGGATTCTCCGTCCGAACGACAATCATGTTCGGCTGGATTCCTAGGCTTCGCAATTCTTTTACGCTATGTTGTGTCGGTTTTGACTTCATCTCTCCTGCTGCTTGTAAGTAAGGGATGAGCGTACAATGAATGTACATGACATTGTCAACACCGACGTCACTTTTAATTTGTCTGATCGCTTCTAAAAACGGCAAGCTCTCAATATCTCCGACGGTACCACCAATCTCAGTGATCACAACATCAGGAGAACCTTCTTTTCCAGCACGAAAAACGCGGTCTTTAATTTGATTTGTAATGTGCGGAATGACTTGCACCGTGCCACCAAGATAATCTCCGCGACGTTCTTTTTGTAACACCGTCGAATACACTTTGCCGGTCGTTACGTTACTATTTTGACTTAAGTTAATGTCAATAAAACGTTCATAATGGCCTAAATCCAGGTCGGTTTCCGCTCCATCATTTGTGACATACACTTCACCATGTTGATACGGACTCATCGTACCTGGGTCTACATTAATATAAGGGTCAAACTTTTGAATCGTGACGGTTAAGCCGCGATTTTTTAACAACCTTCCTAACGATGCAGCGACAATCCCTTTTCCTAATGATGAAACTACACCGCCTGTAACAAAAATATACTTTGTCGACATACGCTTCCCTCACTTTCTCTTCTTTACACCACACAAGAGGGGGTTATTTACGCTTGTACATGTAGTATGTACAAAACACAAAAAAACAAAAGTGAGACACCACTCCAAATGCAGAGGGGGCACTTTTGTTTTTATTTAAGTATTTACGTTTATTATACTTCTTTTAACCATGATTAACACGTGGCAAAAGAACGTTTTGGTAAAGCCCAAAATAGATTCTAGCCTTTTCCAAATTGAATGTCAAGGACGACCTTTTTAAATGAGGTCGTCGTCTTTATCTACTTTTTCTAAGGAATCTTCCAATCCTGATTCTCTCGTTGGCTCAACATCTGTGTCTTCATCGTTTGCTAATTCATCGAGCTCATCTTCAATATCTTCAAACTCATCAACATCACCAAGCAAGAGATCGCCCTCTTGTTCAGCACTTGCTTTCTTATCTTTTTTCTTATTGTAGGCGCGTTTTGCTTGTGATAATTCTTCTTCACTTTGGTCAAATGGATACCATTTTCTAAGTCCCCACTGCGTGTCCCCAAGGTTAAGAAAACGACCGTCTAATGTCATTTCCGTATATAATTGAGCAATGCGTTCCGATGCTTCTTGTTCAGAAAACCCTTTTACTTCTACAACACGTTTTAGTAAGTCATTGTACTCAAGTGGCGCATTTTCTTCGTTTAAAAATTTGAGAGCGATTTCTAACATTGACATTTCTTTTAATTTTTCTTCGTTAAGGGCATTTGTACTCAAGAACAGCACTTCCTTTCCAAGTAATCATAATATCTTCAATTCGTTGAATGATTGAGTTACTGTGCGTCTTCTTTCATTGCAACTTTCATTAAAACATAAATGAATTGTGAGTGCCAGCCTTGGTCGATACTCTTACTATTTCTCATTTATATAATATGTCCATAAAGGTTTATTTTACCATATAATTTTGTTCTAATTTTCTCCAACTGGTCTATTAATTACTTCACCATGAACGGTTATATCTTCATGTTCTAATATAGCGTCTACATCTTCAAGTTCTTCACCATGTACCACAATTTTTGCATTAGGCCATAATTGCAAATCCCCTTTAAATATTGCAGTTCCTTCATCAACCTTCAAATTTCCATTTCGCACCTTAACGCATTGATCAAATACTGCATCTTGGCCTATTGTGACATTTCCACCTGGCATTATTTCTAATTCTTGTTCAAATGTTGCATCTTTAACTATTGTGGCATTTTTATTTGGCATTAATTTTTCTTCATTTAAGAAGGCGCATGGCCCTTGGACCGTTGAATTCTCCTTTGAAACAATGTCTGCAAGCGTGCATTTTTCTGGTTCTTCTCCATTTCCAGGCGGATCATCATCGATTTCTCGCGTCACAAGACGAGTCCTTGGTTTTGCGGTAAATTGTTGAACATTCACATCGGTTTGTTTTAAAGTAACAAGGTACGATTGATTATCACTTTCTAATATTGAAAAGTCCTCAACATCAGTTAAATATACACCTGTGTTAGTCGTGAGCGTTTGGTCAGCTTCATCATATGTGATAATGAGGGCGTCTCCAGGACGATCGATGGTAAAAGTGTTACCTTCTTGCGCAACGACACCTTCGCCGATTCCTGACTGAATAGCATCAGTAATCTCACTTGCTGCGATTCGATACTGTGTGCGAGATGAAGAGGTTTCCTCTGTTTCAGTAGCGACATTCAGTCCTGTCGACAAGAGTAAAAACGCGGAAGCAGTCACGATCGTTAGTAAACTGAGGGCTGCAAGTAACTCTACTAAAGTGACACCGGACTGATCAGTTTTAAACGAGCGTTTCACTTCACTCCCCCCTTGCCCCCCATTGGACGACTTCCCATTCCTCTAAACGAACAAATGTCTCATCAGCATCTTTAAAAGGATCTACTTTAACATCGATTTGCACTTCGAGATTGTATGTTTGACTATCGTTATGTACACTGACACCTGTCGTGTTCAATAAGACCTCCGCTCTATTTTCTTCTACTTGTTCATCACATGTCGCATCAACGGAAACTGTGCTTTCAAGCTGATCACAAAATGCTGATAGGTCAGATTGCTCTGATAAACTTTCCGCATTTTCAATTTCTGCAAACGCTGTTTCGATATGAGCTTCTGCGTCATACTTTGCTTGCAACTGTTCGTACACCGTTTGATGACTGCGTACTTCATTGACCAAATAGGCAGCAAGAGCCATAAATACGAGCATCAATACTGTGATAACGAGGAGGGCACTCGGTAATGCAACGCCTGTCTGTCCTTTTACTCTTCTGTACATTGATAGGTGCCCTCCTCGATCACATCAACATCATCATACAAACGTGTCTTCAGCTGAGCTTCAACATTTGTACTGCTTTCTGGGCTTACCCTAACTTCGATTTCATACAAATCGGCTTCCCCGCTAGCGCTCTCTATTTCAACCGCTGTTACGTTATCGTCACACAATCTGTCTTCATGTAATAACGCTGTAAATTGTTCTTGGCTATTTGCTGCGCGAATCTCCTCTAAGTAATCTTGCGCAGTCAGCATCGCATCAAGACGTGCTTCATTATTGACACTGGTCTGTACACCATTTGTCATCGCAAAGCCAAAGACTCCTACAAATGTACCAATAATCGCGATAGCAATAAGTACTTCAATCAGCGTAAAAGCGCCTTCGTTTGACGATGTTTTGTTCATCATTTCCCTGCTTTCTTCGATTTTAACCATCGTGAATTTGTTTATAACTATTGTACTAGAAAAAACGCCGTCTTTCTTTAAAAGAGACGACGTTTTTATGAAGGGTTAAATATTTCTTCGGTATTTTCCTCCAATTTCATAAAGGGCACTCGTGATTTGACCTAGGCTTGCGACGCGAACAGTATCCATCAATTCACCAAATAAATTACCGCCATTTGTCGCCACTTGTTGTAAACGTATGAGGGCTTCTTCAGCTTCACTTTGATAGGCTTGTTGAAATGCTTTTAAACGTTCAATCTGTTCTTCTTTTTCCTCTTTTGTTGCTCGTGCCAATTCTAGATCAAACGATTCTTCATCGATTTCTTTCGGATTCAAATACGTATTCACGCCAATGATTGGTAGTTCCCCACTATGCTTTTTGGATTCATAATACATCGATTCTTCTTGAATTTTCCCTCGTTGATATTGCGTCTCCATAGCACCGAGGACGCCCCCGCGGTCATTTATGCGTTCTAATTCCATCAAGACGGCTTCTTCAACGAGATCGGTTAATTCTTCAATAACAAATGAACCTTGGAGTGGATTTTCATTTTTCGCTAAGCCAAATTCCTTCGTAATAATCATTTGGATCGCCATCGCTCTGCGTACAGATTCTTCGGTTGGTGTCGTAACCGCTTCGTCATAGGCATTTGTATGCAAGGAATTACAATGGTCATAGATCGCTAACAACGCTTGTAAGGTTGTGCGAATATCATTGAAATCAACTTCTTGCGCGTGCAAAGAGCGACCAGACGTTTGAATGTGGTATTTTAACTTTTGACTTCGTTCATTGGCGCCATACTTTTCTTTCATTGCAATCGCCCAAATACGACGAGCGACACGGCCAATGACAGCGTATTCTGGGTCAAGTCCGTTGCTGAAAAAGTACGATAAGTTAGGCGCAAAGTCATCAATATCCATGCCACGGCTTAAGTAATATTCCACGTACGTAAACCCGTTAGCGAGCGTGAAGGCAAGCTGGCTAATTGGATTCGCTCCCGCTTCTGCAATATGATAACCAGAAATTGAGACAGAATAATAATTGCGAACGTGTTCATCAATAAAATACGCTTGAACATCCCCCA
The DNA here is from genome assembly GCF_014202575.1 of Texcoconibacillus texcoconensis. Taxonomy (GTDB): domain Bacteria; phylum Bacillota; class Bacilli; order Bacillales; family Salisediminibacteriaceae; genus Texcoconibacillus; species Texcoconibacillus texcoconensis. The sequence goes on from NZ_JACHHB010000010.1 coordinate 54,160, forward strand.
TCATTCTGAGCGCAAACTCAGTCGAGAAAATGCACGTATTTTGTCCTTGATCTTCTTTTAAAATATCCGCCTGCACGGTGCCACGAACGGTTTGTAACGTGTAGGATCGAATGTCCTCGTATTCTTGTTCATTCGGTGAGCGCCCATGCTCTTCTTTAAATTTGTCAACTTGTTGATCGATGGCTGTATTAAAAAACATCGCTAAAATAATTGGTGCAGGACCGTTAATCGTCATCGATACGGACGTCGTCGGCGCACACAAATCAAATCCTTCGTAAAGCTGTTTCATATCTTCAAGCGTACAAATGCTTACACCAGACTCACCGATTTTCCCGTAGATATCAGGACGGTGGTCAGGGTCTTCACCGTATAATGTGACAGAATCAAATGCCGTACTTAAGCGCTTAGCTGGATCATCTTTTGACAAGTAATGAAAGCGTCGGTTCGTACGCGCAGGTGTGCCTTCACCAGCAAATTGGCGTTTTGGATCTTCACCTTTACGTTTGAACGGGAAGACACCTGCGGTAAACGGAAACGCCCCTGGTACATTTTCCTTTCTGAGCCACGTGATGATATCTCCCCAATCGTGATAATGAGGAAGAGCGATTTTGGGAATATCAAGCCCTGATAACGTCCTTGTTTTTAATTCTGTCGTGATGTCTTTTCCACGAATCGTCGTAGAAAAGGAGTCTTGGCGGTAACGTTCTTTTAAAGACGCCCAATCGGCAAGTTCTCTTTTCGTATCATCATTCAATGAATCTTCGTAAGAACGCTTTAAACCTTCTAAGTCTTGTACAGTGGCACTTCCTTGTTCATTCTCAGTCAACGCGGTCATTGCTCCATCTAATTGATATATCTTCCTTGCCCGTTCCGCTTCTCGTTTCGTTTCTTCATGATAATGTCGGATCGTTTCTACTGTCGTTCGCAAATAATGAACCTGATCGGCTGGGATCGCACCTTCCCGCTTTTCAAACGATTCCCCTTCGCCAAATGTTGTTTCCCACTGTTGGCCAAAACGGGTAGCTAATTGATTCATCAGTTCATAGAACAAACGGTTCGTTCCTGAATCGTGAAATTGGTTTGCCATCGTCGGAAAAACAGGCATCGTTTCAGGGGACACATCCCACTTTTCTTGACTTCGTTGCATTTGTTTTCTGACATCGCGAAGGGCATCTTCTGATCCTTTACGGTCAAATTTATTAATCGCAATCAAATCTGCAAAGTCGATCATGTCGATTTTTTCTAATTGTGATGGCGCCCCAAACTCACTTGTCATAACGTAAAGGGAGACGTCTGCTACATCGGTTACTGCGGCATCACCTTGCCCAATTCCACTCGTCTCAACGATAATCGCATCGTAGCCTGCTTTGCGCGCGATTGTAATCGCATCACCGATCCCTTGTGATATTTCTTCGCGTGATGTGCGAGTGGCGAAACTGCGCATAAATACACGCGGTGAATGAATCGCATTCATCCGTATTCGGTCACCTAGTAACGCCCCACCAGTTTTTCGTTTTGTCGGGTCGATCGATAAAATCGCGACCGTTTTGTCTCGGTAGACATGTAAATAACGACGGATAAGTTCATCTGTTAAAGAACTTTTTCCCGCACCGCCTGTCCCTGTAATTCCAATCACCGGTGCTTTTGTGTCCGACTTTTGCTCATTTTCCCAGTCTCTTACCTGATCCACTTGTTCGCCCGTTTGCACTTGACCATATGCGTGCAGCTCTGCTGTTGTTAACCACCGAGCGACTTTTGTAGGGGCCTCACAGGTCACATCCGTTGCCTTAGGCGGCTCGACATCTGTGACGGAAAAGTCGCATGCCTTCAACATTTCATTGATCATACCTTGTAACCCGAGCTTGCGTCCGTCCTCTGGAGAGAAAATTTTTTCGATGCCGTAGTCATGCAGGTGTTTGATTTCTTGCGGAATAATCACCCCGCCACCGCCACCAAAAATGCGAATGTGTTCGGCACCTTTTTGCCTTAGTAAATCGAACAAATATTGAAAATATTCTACGTGTCCGCCTTGGTAAGAAGAAATCGCAATTCCTTGCACATCTTCCTGAATGGCTGCAGAAACGATTTCTTCAACGGAACGATTGTGTCCTAAATGAACCACTTCCGCACCACTCGCTTGTAAAACACGACGCATAATATTAATCGACGCGTCATGACCATCAAACAAACTGGATGCCGTCACAAAACGGATGTCATTTTTAGGTTGATAAGGTTTCATATTTGCTCCCCTTTCAATAAACGTTTAGAAAGGACTTTCAATATCGTGAAAACGAGCAAGCAATTGCTTTACTTGCAGTTTGACGTACTCATCAATCGTCATTTGACTTGCTAGCGCCCAACGTCGGAAAGACCACATATGTCCTGTGACGAGAATGTTATGACACAAAAGTTCACGCTCTTTATCGCTATATATGTTTCCTGGTGTGCATTGCTCGATCTCTTGTTCAAGACGACGTTTCATTTTTAACTCTTTTTCTAATACATACGCTCTTGCTTCATCAGGTAACGACTTGCTTTCTTGATAGAGGACAAGTACTTCGTCTTGCAGTTCATCCATTAAATAGATATACGATTCAATGACTTGTCTTAAACGTTCATACCCTGTTAAGTTTTCATCTATCGATCGCTCCCATTTATCGATGACTTCATCATAGACAGCATCACAAACGAGAAATAAAATATCTTCCTTTGAACCTATATATTCATACAACGTGCCAATACTGAAGCCAGACTGCTTCGCAAGCGCTCGTGTCGTCGTTTTATGAAATCCATTTTCCTTAAATAATGTCACAGCGGCTTGAATCATTTCGCTTCGACGCTGTTTGATTAATTGATCATCTTTCACTAGGGAAGGGATTTGCTTTTTATCCACTTCTTTCACTCCTCTGCTTGTTGTTCTATACGTTCACACCACTCGTGAAACAAATTTTCCGCAGCTTGAGAAGGAGCTAATTGGCGGTCACGCACTTTTGTTAACTGTTGATTTTTGTAGTCCGCCATTTCTTCCAATTTGCTCATCACCATTGATTGAAAGCGGCGAATCACAATGGTCTCAACTTGGCTGAGCCTTCGCTCTGTATGTTCACTACTTGAATGTAAAAACTCACGATGGTGCAAAATTGCTGAATAAAGCTTTTCCATCCCCTCTCCTGTCGTTGCAACCGTCTCATGAGTTGGAGGGCGCCAATCGGCATCGTGATACGTCAAATCTAATAAGTATGAGAGTTCGTTCTGCAATTGTGAAACACCTGGTAAATCTGCTTTATTAATCGCAAAAACATCGGAAATTTCCATAATTCCAGCTTTAAAGGCTTGAATGACGTCTCCGCCTGATGGATAAAGAACAAGCGTCACTGTATCTGCTGTTTTGACGATATCTAGTTCCGCTTGACCGACCCCGACAGTCTCTACAAATATGACATCAAAACCGTAGGCTTCCATGACGATGAGTACATCTTGGCAAGCTTCCGAGAGTCCGCCGAGGCTTCCACGTGTCCCCATGCTGCGGAAGAAAACTTTGGTGTCTCCTTCATGGCGGTTCATTCGTACGCGGTCTCCGAGTAAAGCGCCTCCACTAAACGGACTTGTTGGGTCAACAGCAAGAACAGCAACGGTCTCATCTTTTTTTCGTGAAACGTTGACCAGTTCACTTACGAGAGAGCTTTTCCCTGCACCTGGCGACCCTGTGATGCCCACTAGATGGCTCTTACCACTATAAGGGAACAGCTCAGCTAGCAACTGGTCTTTTTGCTCATGTTCATCTTCAATCCATGTAATCGCCCGTGCGAGGGCTCGCTGGTCTCCTGCTAGAATGCGCCGGCTTAGCTCAAGCATGTAGCTGCCCCCTCTCCTCGATTAAGAATATGTTCTACTCACTCAACAGCATTTTTGAGATAACAAGCCTTTGAATCTCATTTGTCCCTTCATAGATTTGCGTTATTTTTGCATCGCGCATGTAACGTTCTACAGGATAATCTTTCGTATAACCATAGCCACCAAAGACTTGCACGGCCTCCGTCGTTACTTCCATTGCCGAGTCACCTGCGAAAAGCTTCGACATGGCTGATTCTTTACCATATGGTAGTTGCTGGCTTTCTTTCCACGCTGCTTGATATGTGAGTAACCTTGACGCCTCAACTTTCGTCGCCATATCTGCAAGCTTAAAACTAACCCCCTGTTGTTTAGCGATCGGCTTTCCGAACTGCACGCGTTCTTTTGCATAGTCAGTTGCTGCATCTAATGCGCCTTGCGCAATACCAAGCGCTTGGGCAGCGATGCCGTTCCTTCCACCATCGAGCGTTTTCATCGCAATCTTAAAACCTTCCCCTTCTTTTCCAAGCAAGTTTTCCTTTGGAACACGGCACTGATCAAAGATGATCTCTACAGTTGGTGAAGAGCGAATACCGAGCTTGCTTTCCTTTTTGCCAAATGAGAAACCAGGCGTACCTTTTTCAACGATAAATGCACTGCAGCCTTTATGTCCTTCCTCAGGTTCTGTCATCGCAAAAACGACATAGATTTCTGCTTCCCCACCATTTGTAATGAAAACCTTCGATCCGTCTAGAATGTACTCGTCGCCATCACGAACCGCTGTCGTTTTCATGTTTGCCGCATCACTTCCGGACCCTGGTTCAGTTAAACCGTATGCGCCCATCTTTGTTCCTTCTGCGAGCGGTCGCAAATACTTTTGCTTTTGGTCTTCATTTCCGTACATATAGATTGGCCAACTGGCAAGGGAAATGTGGGCAGACAGTGTCACGCCTGTAGAAGCGCAGACGCGCGATAGTTCCTCGACGCTAATGACGTAGCTGACGTAGTCAGCACCGATGCCTCCGTACTCTTCCGGCCAGGGGATCCCTGTCAAACCTAATTCCGCCATCATACGAAAGAGATTGCGATCAAAACGCTCTTCTTCATCACGTTCAGCTGCGGTCGGACCAACTTCGTTTTCCGCGAATTCTCGAACCATCTTACGAATCATTTCTTGTTCATCCGATAGAAGAAAATCCATTCCCTCTCCCCCTCATTTCGTTTCTAATTAGCAAGCAACGCTTTACCGATCACGTGCTTTTGGATTTCACTCGTTCCTTCGTAGATCTCACAAACTTTAGCGTCACGGAAAAATCGCTCGACTGGGACATCGGTTGTATAGCCATATCCACCAAACAGTTGCACAGCTTCCGTCGTCACTTTCATAGCTGTTTTTGAGGCAAATAACTTCGCCATCGACGCTTGTTTTCGCGAAGGCAACCCTTTGTCATAAAGGTTTGCTGCACGGTAGGTGAGAAGTTTTGCTGCTTCTATGTTGGTCGCCATATCTGCAAGTTTAAAAGCGACCCCTTGCTGTTTTGCGGGCTGACCGAATTGTTTTCGCTCCTGAACATACGACTTCGCTTCTTCTAACGCCGCTTCCGCTATACCGAGAGCTTGGGCTGCAATGCCAATGCGACCTGCATTTAAATTGGCCATCGCAATGGCTAAACCATCCCCTTCATTGCCAAGAAGTTGCCTCTCAGGGACAGACGCATCTTCAAATGTAAGCGAAGTCGTATTCGACCCTTTTAAGCCCATTTTCTTCTCTTTTTTCCCAACCATGAATCCTGGGGTATCCTTTTCAACGATAAAAGCGCTAATATTTGACTTTGAACCTAGCTGACCCGTGCGTGCAAACACAATGTACGTATCCGCCTCTCCCCCGTTTGTAATAAACACCTTTGAACCATTTAAAATATATTCATTTCCCTTTTTAACAGCTGTCGTTTTTAATGCAGCAGCATCGCTTCCTGCACCTGGTTCTGTTAAGGCAAATGCACCGAGGTACTCTCCGCGAGCTAATTTTGGTACGTAGTGTCTTTTCTGCTGTTCTGTGCCAAATGTGTAGATTGGTTTTGTACCGACAGATGTATGGACCGACAAAATAACACCGACTGCAGCACTCACTTTTGACATTTCATGAATTGCTAAAATATAAGAAGTAAAGTCCATTCCTGAACCACTGTACCGTTCAGGGAGTGGAACGCCCATTAATCCGATTTCCCCCATTTTTTTAATAAGGTGACGCGGGAACTGATCTGTTGCTTCCATATTGGGTACTTCTCGAGCAACTTCGTTTTGTGCAAATGTACGAACCATATGACGCATCATTTCTTGCTCATTTGTCGATTGTAAGTTCATTTGCACACCTCCTTCTCAATGCAAATCACCTTTCATATACATAAAATCCACGACCTGTTTTTCGGCCAAGCCAACCTGCTTTTACATATTTTCTAAGTAGCGGACACGGGCGGTATTTATCATCACCGAAACCTTCGTGAAGGGTTTCCATAATATATAAACACGTATCAAGACCGATAAAATCCGCTAGCGTCAGCGGGCCCATCGGATGGTTCATACCGAGATTCATGACTTGATCGACATCTTGAGGCGAAGCGACACCTTCATAAACAGTAAAAATCGCCTCGTTAATCATCGGCATAAGAATTCGATTTGATACAAAACCTGGGAAGTCACTTACGTCAACGAATACTTTTTGGAGAGCCTTAGCCATTTCTTCGACCTTTTCGTAGACTTCTTCTGAAGTGGCAAGCCCACGGATAATTTCTACGAGTTTCATGACGGGGACGGGGTTCATAAAGTGCATACCTATCACTTGATGCGGTCGCTTCGTTTCTGCAGCAATTTCTGTGATGGGTAACGATGATGTATTTGTGGCTAATATTGTTTCCGGAGGGGCAAATTCATCAAGTTGCTGAAATAATGTTTTTTTCACTTCCATATTTTCGACGACAGCTTCAATCACGATATCAGCTTCTTCTGCTCGTTGCAGCTTTGTCGTTGTTTCAATCCGCGCATTGATTCGCTCTACTTCATCGGCAGCGATACGCCCTTTATCGATTTGGCGTTTTAATTGTTTGTTAATTGCTTCACTACCTTTTTGAACATACCGTTCGTTAATATCGTGCAGTATGACTTGATAACCATTCGTTGCACAAACTTGCGCGATCCCTGATCCCATTTGTCCTGCGCCAATGACCATCACGCGTTGAATGTCCATGTTATTCCTCCTTCGTTTATGTCGTTTAGACACGAACCATTACAGCATCTCCTTGACCACCACCGCTACAAATTGCGGCAACACCTATTCCTCCACCACGACGGCGAAGCTCGTAAATGAGTGTTAAAATGATTCGCGCACCACTTGCACCGATTGGGTGACCTAAGGCGATGGCTCCGCCATTGACATTTATTTTCTCCTCATTTAGCTCTGCAATGTCACTGCTAGCTAATACGACAGCTGAAAATGCTTCGTTTATTTCAAAAAGGTCAACGTCATCTGCAGTCATGTTCGTTTGTTTTAATAGTTTGTTGATAACAAGCCCTGGTGTTTTCGGAAAGTTTTCTGGTTCAACGGCTACTTGACTATGAGCGACAACTTCCGCTAACGGTTGCCACCCCTTGGCTGTCGCATGTTCGTCGCTTGTCAGCAACATGGCCGCTGCACCGTCATTGACCGCCGGCGCGTTTCCTGCCGTAATCGTACCGTCAGAGGCAAACACTGGTTTTAAGGTGGATAATTTCTCAATATTCGTATCTGCGCGCGGGCCTTCGTCTTCACGAATGACCAGTGGATCTCCTTTTCTTTGCGGCACTTCAACAGGGGCGATCTCCTCTGCGAAATTCCCTTCAGCGATTGCACGAACAGCTCGTTCGTGACTACGGTACGCCCACTCATCTTGACGTTCTCTTGTAAGACGATATTCACGTGCCACGTCATTTCCGTATTTCCCCATGTGAGCGCCTGTAAATGAGCAGGTTAACCCATCATGAACCATTAAATCGTGAAAAGGCTGCTCTCCCATGCGAAAGCCAAACCGTGCCCCTTTCACGAAAAAAGGCGCATGACTCATCGATTCGATCCCACCTGCCACGACAACAGAAGCCTCATCTGCTTGCAGCAACATGTGACCAAGTGTCACACTTCTCATGCCAGATGCACATACTTTGTTTATCGTCTCTGATTCAACGTGCCAAGGGATACCTGCTTCATGCATCGCTTGCCGTGACGGTAATTGCCCTTGACCTCCTTGTAATACCGAGCCGATGAGTACGTGACTAATGTCATCACTTTTCACGCCACCCCGATTCAACGTTTCCCGGATCGCTTTCCCCCCTAAATCAGCAACCGAAAATGAAGATAACTTCCCACCTAACTTCGCAAAAGGGGTTCTGGCGCCACTGACAACCACTGTTTTCAAACCAACCCTCTCCTTTCACTTAAAACAAAACCTGTACGATTGAGCGTTCAATCAGAGGATTTGAAAATCAATTTCAACAGTTAGGATGCCTAACGTTCTTGCTAGACACCCTAGTTTTCTAACTCTTCAACCTTTACAGTTTCATTCCTTAAGCGTTTTCAAAATCCTTTTTTATTTCTAGTGAACGCTCTAAAATTTCAACAATATCTGACGTGTTCACTTCTTCTTCCACTTCTTTTGACTTTGTGCCGTCGTTTAGCATCGTTAAGCAATACGGACATGCACTACTAATTGTCGAAGGTTTTACAGCTAGTGCTTGTTCTGTTCGCGCCTCATTAATGCGTGTTCCTGTTTCTTCTTCCATCCACATCATGCCGCCACCAGCTCCACAGCAAAGGCCATCTTCACGATTTCTTTCCATCTCGACGACTTTGACTCCTGGAATGAGGCGGAGGATTTCTCTTGGCGGATCGAAGACATCATTGTAACGCCCTAAGTAGCAAGAATCATGGTACGTAATCGTTTCGTTCACTTCATTTATTGGCTTGAGTTTCCCTTCCTTCATCCAATCGTAGAGAAGCTCTGTATGATGGTACACTTCGGCATCTAGACCAAATTCAGGGTATTCGTTTTTTAATGTGTTGTACGCGTGCGGGTCGATGGTGACGATTTTTTTTACATCATGTTTTTGAAACTCTTCTATATTTGCGGTTGCAAGCTCTTGGAACAAAAATTCATTGCCGACTCGACGCGGTGTATCTCCTGAATTTTTTTCCTTATTTCCGAGAATCGCAAACTTCACGCCTGCTTCATTCATCATCTTTGCAAACGATTGGGCAATTTTTTGACTTCTGTTATCGTATGATCCCATGGAACCGACAAAGAACAAATATTCGAAGGTTTCACCTGCTTTTTTCAACTCTTTGACTGTCGGTGCATCAATATCTTCGCGCCCTTCACGCCATTTTTCACGCTCTTTACGATTGATCCCCCACGGATTACCTTGACGTTCTATATTTGTAATTGTCCGCTGCACGTCTTGATCCATCTTTCCTTCAGTAAGAACAAGGTAACGGCGCATATCAATGATCTTATCAACGTGCTCGTTTGCAACTGGGCACTGGTCTTCGCAGTTTCTACATGTCGTGCATGCCCAAAGTTCTTCTTCTGTAATGACATCACCGATCAAATTGATTTCATTTGGGTCAATCGTTGCTGCAACCTCGCCTTTTGCGGATGCGATTTGATTTCCGTTCGTATTTTTAAATGCAAACGCTGGCATCCATGGCTGTTGTGAAGTGATGGCAGCACCTTTTTCCGTCAAGTGGTCGCGCATCTTCACGATTAAATCCATTGGAGAAAGCATCTTGCCAGTCCCGGTTGCAGGGCACATATTCGTGCAACGCCCGCACTCGACACATGCATAGAGATCTAGCAACTGCTTTTGGTCAAAATCCTCAATCATGTTTTTGCCGAATTTCTCGGCCTCTTCATCTTCGAAATTAATCGACTGCAGCTGACCTTTTTCATGGGTCGGCCCTAACCAAACATTCGCAGGGCCTGCAATTAAGTGGGCATGTTTTGATTGCGGAATATATACAAGAAATACGAGTAAAAATAAGAGATGTATCCACCAAAATAAGAAAAAACCTGCTGCTGCCGAGGTAGGCCCTAACCATGTGAACACTGTTGCTATTGATGAGGCGATCGGTTCAGCGATTGTCGCCTGCTTACCTAGCCAGATCATCTCCATCCCTTTAGCAAATAACTTTGAAATCATTAAACCTGCAATAAAGATCAGGACGAGCCCTGCCTTAAAATTTCGTTTAAGACGAACGAGCTTTTCAACATAACGTCGGTAAAACGCCCATAGAACCGCAAACAAAATCATAACGACGACGAGCTCTTGGAAAAAAGTGAAATATGGATAAACAGGGCCTAACGGAAGATGCGAACCAATTGCAAGCCCTTTCCAAATCACGTCAATCGCACTAAACTGTACAAGAATAAATCCATAAAAAAGCATGACGTGAATGATTCCGCTTTTTTTATCTTTTAATAACTTTTGTTGACCAAAAACTTGTGTAAGAACAGCTTGCCACCTTTCTTGTACTGTTCGTTTGAATTCCGCTTTTTGTCCAAGCTTAATATAAGCCAATCGCGACCTTACAAGTTTGCTAAATAAGTAAATCGCATATCCAGTCACAAGGAGGAACAGAATCCAATTCAAGAAGACGAGGTTCATGACAACAACTCCTTTCTAAGAAGACTCGTTAAAACAGGTTTTCAGAAAATATAAATATTCACGACAATCATTTAACACACCCTCGTTGTGAATGAGCATTCACTCAAGATCTTTTTCGCTTCCACCCACCTTGTGATTCCTAGTCACATTCTTATGTGTACGAGAGTAATTTCATGACGATTTGGGCAAATTACGGTTATGATTTTGATACTGAACGTAAAGGAGCCCTATAATGACATTACTCTTTTATATAATCCTCGCTCTTATCATTATGATATTTTTTGTCATCCTCGACTTTAAGCTAGGAAAACAAAAACACCGTAAGAGCATCCCTGCTTACGAAGAGCCTGAGATGAGACAAAGTGAATGTACATTTTTCGCTCATGGCGATGAATTATTCGATCATTTATTTGCAAGCATTCGCCAAGCGAACGATCACATACACATGATGTTTTATATCTTTCGGGAAGATAATATTGGCAAAAAAATGTTATCACTCATTGAAGATAAAGCAAAAGAAGGTGTGGAAGTCCGGCTGCTCGTCGATTGGGTAGGATGGAAAGTATCTAGAAAAACAAAAAAACGTCTCCTACGTGCCGGTGTCAGTGTTCAGCAATCAAATCGTCCACGTTTCCCTTTCATCATCTATAAATTAAATGAGCGTAACCATAGAAAAATTACCGTCATTGATGGAAAAAAAGGATACCTTGGCGGATTTAATGTCGGAGATGAATATTTAGGACGTGATCCTAAGTTTGGTTTGTGGCGTGACTACCATTTGTTTATCGAAGGAGAATCCGTTTCCGATTTGCAGGAACAATTTTTACTCGATTGGAAACAAAACACGGAAGAAGCGATTGAAAAAAATCAACGGCTGTTTCCTTCATTGCAACCTGGTTCCTTAAAAATGCAATTGAAGGCCTCAAATGGTGCGTATGTTGAAGAGTCATTTGCACAGTTGATTAATCAGGCTAAACGTTCACTATTTATCGGTAGTCCTTATTTCATACCTGGGGAAGCACTGCACGCCCGACTCATTGAAGCTGCAAAACGTGGCGTCGATATCCAAATCTTATTGCCCAAAAATCAAGATCACCCCTTTGTGCAAGAAGCTGCATACCCGTACTTCAAAGCCTTATTAGAAGAAGGATGTGACATCCACCAATTTTATCGCGGTTTTTTTCATTCAAAAGCAGTGATTGTCGACGATGAAATTTGTGATATAGGGACAGCCAATTTTGATTTGCGAAGCTTCCATATTAATTATGAAATGAATTGCTTCATTTACGATGAACAATGGATCGAACAAATTAAGCAAGAAATAAAAAAAGACCTCGTTTATAGTCAACGAGTGACGTTAGAGGACTTAAAAAAGCGTAGCGTATTCGATCGAATGAAAGAAGTTATTTCCAGTACACTCGCCCCGCTCCTGTGAATTTTTTATATTTTTAACATCTATCTTCCAAAATGGTTCAACTTTATCAAAAAACGTCGTATACTAAGAGCAAGATGATAATAAACTATACAAATTTAAAATCATTGTAGCACCTAAAACTAAATCACAATCTCTAACTCATAAGAGAGGATGGCTTTTCAAAGGCTGCGCCTAGTGTCGCAATTTGAAGTCATCCTCTTCGTCATTTGAGAGGAGAAATGACACTGATTTTTCTTATCATTTACAGGAGGGGAGCATATGAAAAACGAAGAACAACGGACAAATTTTTCATTGGCAGCTTGTAAACGCGCGTGTTCACACGGGGTTAAGCAAAGCTTAGGACCTCATCGTGAGTTGACCTTTGCATTGTTTGGTGGTCTATTCATGGTCATTGCATTCCTCTTTGACCAAACTGGCTACCTTTGGACAGCGACGACCATTTATGCCATCTCCTACCTTATTGGAGGATATTACAAAGCGAAGGAAGGACTCACCGACTTATTTCAAGACAAATCACTTAACGTCGAACTTTTGATGATCATCGCCGCCATCGGTGCCGCTTCTATTGGCTATTGGGGAGAAGGTGCAGTACTGATCTTCATCTTTGCATTGAGTGGTGCCTTGGAAACTTACACGCTGCAAAAAAGCGAAAGTAACTTATCCGCTTTAATGGAACTGGCTCCTCATGAAGCCAACTTGCTTTCTGGAAATGGAGAAACAAACGTCGTCCCAGTAAAAGAATTAAAAATCGGGAACCACATTCTTGTTAAACCTGGCGAGCGTGTCCCAGCTGACGGTGAAATTGTCTCGGGAACGAGTACCGTAGATGAATCCGCAATCACTGGTGAATCGATGCCTGTTCATAAAAATGAAGGTGGTGTCGTTTATAACTCAACGATGAATCAACGAGGCGTCCTAACGGTATCTGTCACAAAAGAAGATGAAGATTCATTATTTCAAAAAATGATCGCGCTCGTTCAAGAGGCAAAAGAAAGTCGCCCCCCTTCACAACGATTGATCGAAAAACTAGAAGGGCCTTATGTAATCGCCGTATTAGCGCTTGTTCTTATAAGCTTTCTTTTCACTTATTTAGCGCTAGGCTGGACTTTTGAAACGGCACTTTACCAAGCAATGGTATTGCTTGTCGTTGCTTCCCCTTGTGCCGTTGTCGCGTCGATTATGCCTGCGATGCTTGCTGCCATTTCTAACGGAGCAAAACAAGGCGTGTTATTTAAGTCAGGGATCTATCTTGAACAATTATCAAAAATGAAAGCCATCGCGTTTGATAAAACAGGAACGTTAACGGAAGGAAATCCAAGGTTAACAGACGTCCGATTAAAAGAAGGCATCGATGAAACGGATGTGTACAATGCCATTGCTTCGATCGAGATGCGTTCTGATCATCCGTTAGCCTCGGCGATTATTAACGGTATGAAAGAACGGCAAGACATCTCATTTGTTGAACCGACTGATTTCGAAGATACCCCTGGTTGGGGGATTGCAGCAGGTGTTGACGGTTATACGTGGCGAATTGGAAAAAAAGCTTTTATGACTGGTGATACAGCACGATTTTCCTATATTGAAAAGGAGTGGTCGAATACAGGAAAAACGATCGTATTCGTAGAAAGGGACGAGGAAGTACTCGCAGCGCTCGCACTAAGTGATATCGTGCGTGAACATACCCGAGCAACAGTAGCAGCTATTCAAGACAAAGGCATGCATACGGCCATGATTACTGGTGACCAAGAAGCAACGGCAAAAGCGATCGCAAACGATATTTCTTTAGACACGTGGCTAGCAAATCGACTTCCCGAAGATAAGGTCGAAGCCGTTGAAACGTTACAAAATGATTATGGAAAAGTCGCCATGGTTGGTGACGGTGTCAATGATGCGCCCGCTTTAGCAAAGGCGGACATCGGCGTTGCGATGGGATCTGGTACAGATGTCGCCCTTGAAACAGCAGATGTCGTGCTGATGAAAAACGACTTAACAAAAATGAATGAAATCATTCATTTATCAAAACGACTCAATCGTATCGTTGCACAAAACTTGATCTTCTCTATGAGTGTGATCATTTTACTTGTCATCGGAACGTTTTTTCAAAATGTATCATTACCGCTTGGCGTTGTTGGTCATGAAGGTAGTACACTTATCGTGATTGCCAATGGGTTGCGGCTGTTACGAACGAAGCGAAAACAGTCAATGCACCAACTCCCCGACTTCAACGCGCCGACAAAAGCTTAACACAATCGCGTTTAATTCACGGGAGAACCTTGTTGGCACTTGATGCTTAGCACGAGATACGTAGACGACTTCGACAGGAGCTGGAACACGCTTTTTAAACGCTTCTTGGTATTCGTGCACGTAATCATCCTTGGCACCATAAATGAGCAAAACTGGACATTTAATGTATGACAAACGTTCCGTTGCCTTATACTCGAGGCCAATTTGATACATTTCCGCCAGACGTTCTGGCTCCGTCCGTTGAATATACGCTCGTAATTCGTCACGATGCTTCTTCTCTTTTTCATGGGCCTTAGATAACACGTTGGAAAGAAACGTCGTCGCCTTTAGCTTTGCTGTCAAAATGCCAATTCTAAATTGATTTTTTAATAAAATCGTATGAACATCAGCAAAACCACCACTTAAAATCAACCCACGTACACGTTCCGGATAGTGAATCGCTAATTCTTGTACGATCGATCCACCGTTTGAGTAACCAAACACGTACGCCGATTTGACAGCGCAAGCATCGAGAACCCGACAAACATCTTCAGCTAATAAAGCCATTGTCAGTGATTCTTCGCCTGCTTCACTTCTCCCGTCTCCGCGCAAGTCGAGCGTGATGACAAAAAAGTGCTTTTTTAATGCATCGACTTGGTGACGAAATGTTACATGTCCCATACTCGGCGGATGAACAAAAACGAGCGGTGGTCCTTCACCGCTCGTTTCATAATAAATACGCGTTCCTGTATGTTCAGGCGTATATGGCATACGAACGATCCTCCTTATACAAACACTTGTATTGTTAGTGTTAGCATAAGTTTGCAGAATCATGTATGCGCTTAACAAAATTATTTACCAAACCATTGTGCGATTTGAGGTGCTAAATGGATATAACCTAAATAAATCCCTAAGATGCCCATAATGCCTGGAAATGCTGGTGGCGCAGGAACTGGTAGACGAATAACCCCAAATATGATACCGACAATTAAACCTGCGAGTACTGCTAATATTGATTCTTGCATGTTTTCACCTTCTTTTTATGATTTGTTCTTAGTAAGCGCTTAATTTTTTTCGACACTTTTTGCAAACCCTTTCTTATCTTAACAGAAAGATGTTCGTACATCTAGTGTTTTCCATATTTCTTTTTTATACTCACAAAATTGGTTTTCTTCACTTCTTATAATTTGTATGCAAAAAAATAGATCAAGACCCAATTAATAAGGCCTTGACCTAGTTGATATGCGTTTTTACTTACATTCTTTCAGGAGCAGATACTCCGATCATCTTCAACCCGTTTTGTAACGTCAACTGCACGGCTTTAATGAGCGCAACACGGGCTTCTGTAAGCTGTTGATTGTCTTTATGAAACACTTTTTCAGCATTGTAGAAGCTATGAAGGCGCTGAGCTAAGTCGTAAACGTAGTTTGTTAAGCGGTGTGGTGACATTTTTTCAGCAGCATCTGCAATCGCTTGTGGAAACATCCCCATCTTCTTCAACAAATCAACGTCTTTTTCTGATGTAAGAAGTGATACATCTGTTGTTTCATCGACGTTAATGCCTGCTTCATCTGCTTGACGGAGCATGCTGCAAATACGTGCATGCGCATATTGTACATAATAAACTGGGTTTTCGTTTGACTCTGCTCGAGCAAGGTCCAAGTCAAAGTCAAGGTGCGTATCAGAACTACGCATCGCAAAAAAGTAACGTGTCGCATCAATACCGACTTCTTCCATAAGATCACGCATCGTCACCGCGTTACCCGTACGTTTGCTCATTTTTACTTTTTCACCATTTTCAAATAGGTTAACCATTTGAATAATTTGAACGTCTAGCTGATCTGGGTTATAGCCTAGTGCTTCAACTGCAGCTTTCATACGCGGGATGTAGCCGTGGTGGTCCGCTCCCCAAATGTTCACGAGCTGCTTGAAACCACGACGGAATTTATCTTGGTGATAAGAGATATCCGGCGTTAAGTACGTATAGCTGCCGTCACTTTTTACGAGCACACGGTCTTTATCATCACCGTAATCTGTGGAACGGAACCAGACCGCACCATCTTGCTCATATGTGACACCTTTTTCCTGTAATACATCTAAAATTTGATCAATTTTCCCATCACTATAGAGCGACGTTTCTGAGAACCAGTTATCAAAGCTCACACGGAACGCTTCAAGGTCAACTTTCAATTGATCGAGTTCTCGTTTCAAGCCGTACTCACGGAAGAATGAGCGACGCTCTTGTTCGTCTGCATTAACAAAACGGTCATTGTACGTTTCAGCAATTTCCTTTGCAAAACCGCGGATATCTTCACCGAGGTAACCATCTTCAGGCATATCAGCTTCATATCCTAACGCTTGAAAATAACGAGCTTCAATGGATACAGCTAAGTTATCGATTTGATTGCCGGCATCGTTAATGTAGTATTCACGCGCTACTTCATAACCCGCTGCATCGAGAATGTTACACAACGTATCGCCGACTGCAGCACCACGGGCATGTCCTAAGTGAAGGTTACCGGTCGGGTTCGCTGATACAAACTCTACTTGAATAGGGTGATTTCCTCCATAGTCGGATCTACCGTACGCTTCACCATTTTCAAGAACAGTCTTTACAACCTCTGTAATTGAATCATTGCGTAAGAAAAAGTTAATAAAACCTGGCCCTGCAATATCGATAGACGCAATAGATGCAGACTCTTGATCGATTTGTGCCACAATCGCTTCCGCAATTTCACGCGGTGGCTTCTTGGCAATTTTCGTTAACTGCATAGCCATGTTCGTGGCATAATCACCGTGATTTTTATCTTTCGGTGTCTCAAGAACGACTTCTGGGCATTCTCCCTCTGCCGCTAATCCACTCTCAAGCACCGCTCGTGTAATTTCTTCTTTTAATCGCTGTTCAATTTCCTGAACTTGATTCATCGTTCTCCTCCTTGATTTTAACCTGCATATCGTGATAACCCGCTTCTTGCCCTTGTAAAAACAACTCATAACCGACGTGAAGGGAACCAGTTTTTTGGACAGGGTCCCACTCAACATCTACGTGTTTCGTTTTTGTCACCATACTTAATGGACCGTAAGGACTTTGATACATTCCTTCAGTTTCTTGATTTGAAATAAAACGCTGCTTCATCTCTACATCACCGTTCCGAATGACAGTCATTTCACCAGTTTGCGCTTTAATCGTTTGTCGAATCGATGCGTTATCATCGGTTTGTTCATCAAATCTGAGGAACAATCCAGAAGACTTTTCAAACAACTCACCAGCTGCAAACCAACGATTTGTATGCTGCCGACCTTCGTCATGGATCACAGTTTTCATTTCAATTTTCACGGGCACCTTATGCGTTGTGTCGCTCATTTAACGATCCCTTTCCTTTATCCAATACGAACATTTGTAACTAACATATTATAGCTGATACGAGGAAGGTAATTCAAGTCTCGGTAAGCAATGCCAAGTCCTCAACCGATCATTTGGTGTTCTTCGCTGAATCAGACGTTTTCTTGAAATCCATGCCTAGTATAATCGATTCTTTTTAAAAAGCAAATCACACAACCTTTATACATTCACGTATATCCCAATTCCTCCCGTGGCAAACTATGGAAGGATTATTTCATTTTTCGTTCAATCACTAATCGTTAATCATCAAGATGATCCCATATACAAAGAGGTGGATGCGATGGAGGTTCTTACAAGACGCGCATATCGACGTAAAAGAAGGTTCCTTCGACGAACAATTCGTTTCGCTTTACTAGTGACGGTACTTATTATGGCAGCAATTGCAAGTATACTCACGTATGCTTATGTACAAGAACCTCCGCCACTAACAGTTTCAGAATCGAGTGTTGTCTATTCTAGTAATGATGAAGTTATTGGAGAGTACCATCTAAACGAAAATCGGCGTTGGGTGTCCCTAGACGATATCGACGATTCAGTCATCCAAGCAACACTTGCCGTAGAAGACCGCAAATTCTTTGAACACACCGGTTTTGATATTACTGGTATTGCCCGAGCAGGCTTAACGAATGTAATGTCTGGTTCCATTACTCAAGGAGCGAGTACGATTACACAGCAATATGCTCGAAACTTATTTTTAACACATGACCAAACGTGGGTAAGAAAATGGAATGAAGCGATGTATGCATTGCGCCTAGAAATGAATTATTCAAAAAAAGAAATTCTAGAAGGTTATTTAAACACGATTTATTACGGTAACGGAGCATATGGCATCGAAGCTGCCGCCAACGAGTATTTCGGAAAGTCAGCTAAAGATCTTTCCGTCTCAGAAGCAGCACTGTTGGTCGGCATTCCGCGCGGACCGAGTATTTATTCACCATTTATTGATGAAGAGCGCGCTAAACACAGACAACATACTGTTTTAAAAAGAATGGACGAGGAAGGGTACATTACCGAAAAAGAACGCTACGAATATCAAGAACAATCCCTTTCTTATGCACATAGTGAGGGGGTAGAAAACGATGGTATTGCTCCCCATTTCCAAGATACTGTTTATCAGACGCTCGTCAATACGTATGGGATCGATCCAGAGAAACTACAGTCAGGAGGACTTGAAGTCCACACAACGATCGATACAGATATGCAACGTAAAGCAGAGGAATGGGTCCGTAAAGAAATCCCTGAAGATAGTCAGCTAGAGAGTGCTCTATTGGCTCTTGATCCACGAAACGGAAAAGTTCGTGCGATGGTTGGGAGCAAGGATTATCAAGAAAGTCAATTTAACCGAACGACTCAAGCGCTGCGTCAACCTGGGTCTACTTTCAAACCGATGTTATACGCAGCTGCCCTTGAAAATGGATTAAATCCTGCATCAATGTTAAAAAGTGAAGAAACAACATTTTTATACGATGAAGGGCGTGAAGACTATTCACCGGGAAATTTTGGTGATAGCTATGCAGATGACTTCATTACAATGCAACAAGCTCTAGCGGTTTCAGATAATATTTACGCCATGAAAACGCATTTCTTCTTAGGCTTTGACACGCTTGCTGATATTGCAGAACGTTTCGGTATTTCTACACCTTTAGCTACTAACCCATCTCTTGCTTTAGGGACAGGACAAGTATCAATGATAGATATGGTGAACAGTTACAGTCCCTTCGCCAATAAAGGAAACAAACCAGAACCAATTATGATCGAAAAAGTGATCAATAGCGATGGAGAGATATTGGTGGAAAACGAACCTGAATCTAAATCAGTCATCGACGCTGATATTGCCTATGTCATGACCGATATGTTAACAGGGATGTTTAATAACGACTTAAGTGCTGATTATGCATCAGTGACTGGTAGAAGTGTGCGTCACCTAATTGAACGACCGGTCGCTGGGAAGAGTGGTTCAACGTCGACTGACAGTTGGATGATCGGATATACACCTCAACTTCTCGGTGGTGTATGGGTTGGTTATGATGAAAAAGACAAACTTAAATATGAAGATACACAACATGCAAAAAGAATTTGGGCGCAATTTATAGAAGATGCATTGAGCGAAGAGTTGACATTGCCATTTTCTAAACCTGACGGAATCATCGAAGTTGACATCAACCCAGAAACAGGTCGTTTGGCAACTGAAGACTGCCCAGTCCAACACACGACTGCATTCATTGAAGGAACCGAACCTTCTATCTATTGCACAAAACATCTTGGAGATAAAGATGAAGAGGAGCAAGACAATTATCGCCAAGAAAAACGCGACCGTGAAAAACATAAAAAAGAACGGTTTATGGACAAATTAAAGAAATGGTTTGAAGGATCATCTTGATATGATTTTGATGATCGCAAAGCGTTTCTGAATGAGTGGGACGTTAAACAAAAGGTACGTGTTCAGTTATCGGGGTGAAAACACCGTATTTAGGGATGCAAATCGCATTGCGTTTAGCATCCCTATTTTCATTGGTGTGTCAGTGGTTAAGTGGTTTAACTTGTGCGAACACCGGTTCCGCTATTTCGCAAAAAAGATTCATTTTCTGGGGTAGAACGGACATGTATTCCGTTATTGGCGTTAAAGCAGTCTATTTTTAATTAAATTTCATGAAATAGCGGAGCTCATGTCCGCATTTCTCGCGTCTTTAAACTAAAGAAAACCAACCGCAAGTTACATACACGGTTGGTTCCTCTAAATTATGCGTCTGTGGATGGCCCATTGATTTACAATGCGTATTTTAGTTCTTGTTCAGAACGTTCCCACATTTTCTCATCAAATGTTTGTAAGTATTCTTTAAGCACGCCTTTTGATTTTTCATCCATTTTATCAACGATGATACGACGCTTTAGCGATTTGTCCATGTTATTCACATGTTCAGGAAGACTCTTATATCCTCTTCGGCGCTCTCGATTAACAGTCATTTCACAAGCAGCAACGCCAGCATAATATGGGCCTTCTTCTTTGTGATCAATCGTTACCCATACGAGCCAATACAGCTTTCCTTCTGGTGCTTCTTCTTTTGTCGGTAAAAATTTAATCCCTTTTTCTACAGAACTACGAGCGTGGAGAGCACCCATATCAACGAATGCTTCCTCTTCCTCAGGATCAATGAAAACAGGTGAAATGTTATTTAAGTTTAGAACACCTGTACCATAACCCCCATGACCATCTGTTGAGTCTGAACTAAGAATGTTAAAGCCTTGCCCTTTCTTTTTCCCTTTTGATTTATCATCGAAGAGATCCATGACTTATCCCTACCTTTTTTTGTTTCTTACAGTGTATCATACTCCTTTTTCACCATGCACATGTTATCAATGAGTTGATCCTTTTTACAAATGGTCTATCCCCCCATCAAGCAGGCGATTTACACAACTATGGAGGAATTGTTGTTTTGGTTGTAGAATTGGAAGTTGTTCGAGATTTTATGTTAAAAGGAGACGATTGTAATGCCAATTGTAACGGTAAAAATGTTAGAAGGTCGAACGGATGAGCAAAAAAAGCAACTCGTTGAGAAAGTCACTGACGCAGTAACAGAAACTACGGGCGCTTCTGCTGAGAGAGTTTCTGTTGTCATCGAGGAAATGGATAAATCCAATTTTGGTATTGCAGGAAAACGCGTAAGCGACCAATAAGTTGAAAACTAAACATCAGCAAAAATAAAACAAACCTCGAATTGGAAGAGGGACGTATCCTTCCAACTCGAGGCTTTTCATCGTGATTCCAGGAAACTAAGCACCTTTGTTGCCCGTGCGAATTTCTTCAATGAAATCATAAGCGCGTTCGACGTCTTCATCTGTATAATTTTGTTTCCGTTTCAATGTGAAGACTTTTTCTTTCACTTCCGCTTTCGATAACTCCTCAAAATACAACACCGTTGACACAAGCTCTAAAAACTTCGCCGATTGTTCATTTAACGTTTCGATCAATTCCTGGTGTTTTGGTCTTTCATACGGGGCCATACTTAAAAACTTGTCCCCTTCTTCTGATAACGAATAACGATATTGAATATAATTGCTTTTTGCTTCCTGCTGTTCATGTAAAAAACCTAAGTTACACATCTCTTCAATACGTAAAGTCAATTCTTCCGAATAGGGGCCGTAAATATGAAATTGATACCGTTCATAAATCGGTAAATTCATCTTTTTTGCAATGTAGACGAGTTTTTGTAACTTTTTACGACCTACAACTTCACCGGCTTGTCTAATCAGCGTCAAAAGCTTGGCATGATCCTGTAACAACGCCTATCCCTCCTGACTCATTAATAAAGTTAAAATCTTCTTTTTCGTATCCGCATGCGTGCGGTCATCTTCCAATAAGTCGAGCGGAAAATATAATTTATGGTCCGTTCGCTTTTTTCCAGATATCGCTTCAACGACATCAGATTCTCTCGAAAGCTCCCGGAATTCACCACCTGGCATTAACAGATGAATCGGTAAACGTTCCTCTTCCTCACCTGGACGGTAAAAATCATACGGCAAGTCCGAAGAGGAGTCGATAATGAAATAATACTCTGGGTCAATTTCTGCTTGTACAAATAAATCTCGCAACTCAAGCCAATGATTCATTTGTGTACTCGGGTCACATTCCACATATTTAAACAAGCGACGGTCTAGGAAACGTTGACACAAATCGCTTAGAATCGGGTCTGTTTCTTCCTGCCAAATTTGGAAGTAAAACATAATCACTGATTCATCTAACTTTAAATAATCTGACAATGTCATCGAACCATGAAACAAAGAGTAGAAATGCTTTGGTTCATCTTGAAATTGATAGCCGTCGTGATAAAGTTTTTTTGCACGGTGTAAAATCCGGCTTAAAATCACTTCTGCACTACGGGTAACAGGGTGAAAGTACACTTGCCAGTACATTTGATATCGGCTCATAATATAGTCTTCTACTGCATGCATACCACTTAATTTAATCACAGCTTGGTCTTCTGTCGGACGCATGACACGGAGGATTCTCTCCATATCAAAATGACCGTAGCTAACCCCCGTATAAAATGCATCTCGTTGTAAATAGTCCATTCTATCAGCATCGATCTGACTTGAAATCAGACTAACGACGAGTTTATTCGGATACGTCTTGTCAATCACATCAGCGACGTCTTGTGCAAACTGATCATCGACACCCGCAAGAACGCGATGGATTTCCGTATCACCTAGAATGATTTGCCGGGTCCAAGCTTCATGATCCATATGAAAAACTTTTTCAAAGGAATGAGAAAACGGTCCATGCCCAACATCATGAAGTAATGCCGAAGCAAGGCAAATCAGTCGTTCACGAGCATCCCATGTATCCGATTCTTCGAAGTTATCCAACATCCGACGCATAATTTCATAAACACCTAGTGAGTGATTGAAACGCGTATGTTCTGCACCATGGAATGTCAAATACGTCGTACCGAGTTGCCGAATACGGCGCAGGCGTTGAAACTCTCTCGTTCCTACTAAAGCCCAAATCAACTCGTCCCGTACGTGGATATACCGGTGCACCGGATCTTTAAATACTTTTTCTTCAGGTAACTTACCGTAGCATCCAACCATCGACCGTCTTGTACTCCTTCCCTTCAACAAAATAAACGTAACGTACGACAACTAATATATCTATTATACAAAAAATGACTTCCGTTGACATGAATGTTTTTTATTTCTTTATTTCCTGATTTGAAAAAGGCACTTCCAACCGCTTCTGACAACGAAAAAAATTTTATTTCCAATAAAAAAAGACACCCTTGCTTGGTAACGACCATCTTAAATCATAACTTAACTCAAGTCGAAATAAGACGAGCAAAGGGTATCTTCGTTAGCCACAAATGTCATTTCATTCGCTTCTCTACTTTTGGAATGAGTTGATCTTCATCAGGAGCCGTTACAGGGCGATCGTTGACAAAAACAAATGCCTTTTTCCGTCCTGGTCCACAGTAAGATTGACATCCAATATGAATATCCGCTTCAGGATCAAGTTTCTTTAAGCGGGGAAGCAATGTCTTTATATTTGTGGCTTGACAATCATCACAAACACGAAATTCGTTTGCCATGTGAATCACCACTCATTTATGTTTTTATTCTTCTTTTTGTTCGAAAAGATCATCGCTTATTGTACACTTAAACTATACTTCGATGCAATGTTTACAATCGGCAATACAAGAAGAAATTGTGCTATAATTGAGGTCGCGAATTTAATGAAGGAGTTACGCTCATGAACAAATTAAATACAGATTTACTTAAAAAATATGAGTGGGCGATTTATGACCAATCGACAGTTGGACTTATGATGAATGCTCTCGATTCGTTTGCAACCGATGATACGCTCTGTCAAACTGCCGG
The DNA here is from genome assembly GCF_014202575.1 of Texcoconibacillus texcoconensis. Classification (GTDB taxonomy): domain Bacteria; phylum Bacillota; class Bacilli; order Bacillales; family Salisediminibacteriaceae; genus Texcoconibacillus; species Texcoconibacillus texcoconensis. The sequence continues at coordinate 78,114 of NZ_JACHHB010000010.1, forward strand.
CGAACATGGACAGTTAGCGATTGCACGAACTTGGGTTCATGATCGAACGGTCGTCCTCGGTATTCAAGATAGCCGACTGCCTTACCTAGAAAAAGGGGTTCAGCTTCTTCGCCAAGCTGGTTATAACGTGATTGTAAGAAACTCTGGCGGGCTAGCTGTTGTGCTTGACCCTGGCGTTTTAAATGTTTCACTTATTTTCCCTGATGATAAGCGAATTGGCATCGATGAAGGTTATGAAGCGATGGTTGAGTTTACGAAACAACTTCTTTCCCCTTATACTGATGCGATTAAGGATGGGGAAATTACGGAATCTTACTGTCCTGGTCGTTATGATTTAAGCATTCATGGACGGAAATTTGCAGGGATCTCCCAACGGCGCTTACGCGGAGGGATTGCTGTGCAAATTTATTTAAGTGTGACAGGCAGTGGTTCCGAACGAGCAGAACTTATCCGGAAATTTTATAATGAAGCAAAGCGTGATGTGAATACGACGATCGATTACCCGACCATCGTTCCTGAAAAAATGGCGTCACTAACCGAGTGTACTGGCTATTCACTAGACGTAGCAACATTAACGAATGACGTTCTTAAGACCCTTCACCAATACGGAAAAGGGCTAAGGGCCTTTGAACTGAGCGGTACAGATTCAGAACGGTTACAAGTGAACCGTGCTAAAATTGAAAAACGTAATGATAAGTTTTTTTAACCATACAAAAGAGGCTGCAGATTGCAGCCTCTTTTTTTCGTCGTTATTTATTCAACCCTTGCATTGCTGTAATAATCGCAAGCTTGTATACATCTTCAACGTTACAGCCACGGGAGAGATCGTTCACTGGCTGGTTTAGACCTTGAAGAATTGGTCCAATCGCTTCGTATTCACCAAGACGTTGAGCAATCTTATAGCCAATATTTCCTGCTTCTAGGCTTGGGAAAATAAATACATTTGCCTCACCATTTAGAGGGGAGTCTGGCGCTTTTTTCTTAGCAACAGATGGAACAAATGCCGCGTCAAATTGGAATTCACCGTCAATGTTCAATTCTGGGTCTTTTTGTTTTGCGATATCTGTTGCCTCAATGACTTTGTCTGTCTCAGGCGACTTTGCAGAGCCTTTTGTCGAGAAGCTAAGCATCGCAACTTTTGGATCAATATCGAATACTTCTGCTGTCTTTGCTGCTTCAACTGCTGTCTCTGCTAAATCGTTTGCCTCTGGTGCAATGTTGATCGCACAGTCACCAAAGATATAACGCTCTTCACCTTTAACCATGACAAATACACCAGACGTTTTTGACACGCCTTCTTTTGTTTTAATAATTTGTAAAGCTGGGCGTACTGTATCGCCTGTAGAATGAGCAGCACCACTTACAAGACCACTAGCAATACCTTGGTAAACGAGCATTGTACCGAAATAGTTCGGTTGTAAAAGGATTTCTCGCGCATCTTCTTCAGTAGCTTTTCCTTTTCTTCGTTCAACAAAGCCTGTAACGAGTTCTTCGAAACGGTCATAATTGCTTGGATCATAAATGGTTACACCTTCGAGTGAAACATTAAGTTCAGATGCTTTCTTTTCGAGCTCTGAGGTTTCACCAACAAGAATTGGCTGTAAAATTCCGTCTTGTGCTAAGCGGCTTGTCGCTTCTAAAATTCGCTCGTCCTTTCCTTCTGGAAATACGATCGCTGGTTGTTCTGCTTTTACTTTCGCTGCGATAGGTTGAAAAAGATCACTCACAACAATTCCTCCTCATTCATCGGATTTTCTTTCCTCATTTTATACCCATTGTCCTCTGTTAGCAATCTCAAATATGTTGTATGTACGCATAACAACGTTTATGTATAGTTGCATCTCCGATGAGATTTTAACATCCACGATTTAGGGTACCCTTTGTCTATTTAGAAATCAAGACCCGATACTCAAATAGAGTGCGAATGATTCTGAATATTCAAACAACAACACCTGTTTTCGTTGCTTTTTGGTCGTTTTACTCACTCATACAAAGGGAATAGAATACAGAAGTGATCATCGATGGTCTTTTACAAACATGAAACTCACCCTTAAGAACAAATTTTTCGTTTTTCTTCAAAGTCCAATCGTATTTAGGAAGACGAAAGGATGAATTCCATGACAAAAAGCGTTTTATATGAAGTCCATGACAGCGTTGCTTATTTGACTCTTTACCGCCCTGAAGTAAAAAATGCCTTAAACGAAACCATGCACAAAGAATTGCGCGAGTCCTTAATTGCAGCAAAAGAGGATGATGAAGTGCTCGTTATTATTTTACAAGGTTCAAAGGGCGCGTTTTGTAGCGGAACAGATTTCAATCGTTTTTTTAATGAAGATCTATCTACATTTGACTATGGTGCTTATTTGCAACGAACATATCATCCATTAATTCACCTTATTGAATCTATTGAGAAACCGACGGTCGCTTTTATTAATGGCTTAGCCGCTGGATCTGGATTAAGTTTTACTTTCGCATGTGATTTTCGCGTTGCCGAACGAGACGCAAAGATGGTATTGGACTTTTTGGACATCGGATTATTCCCAGATACAGGAACTTCTTATTATTTACCTCACATCGTCGGCCACGCACACGCAATGCACTTGGCATTAGGTGATCCAATCTCCGCAGAAGAAGCGCATCATATTCATCTTATACAAGATATTGGTTCCCCTGATCGTTTGATTGAAAAATTGAAAAAGGTCCCTCATTACGTTTTTTCTGAAATGAAAAAAGCAATGAAATCGAGTTTTGAGTCCTCTTTAGAAGATGTGTTGTATCGCGAAGTGACCGTGCAACGTAAAGCAGGAAAGTCAGATGACCACTGGGAACGCGTCACCGATATTTATGAACGGAAAAATAAACAATAATGTTCGTTCCCAAACTGCCTGTATCCCTTAAGCAGTCAGTTTGGTTTTTTTTTTATACAAATGTATAATGAAACTGTTAACAACATGGGCGTCATTAGAATCTTGGTAAACGTTTTGACAATGGATAGGAGTGAATATGATGAGTGAACCTGCAAAAACAATAGAAGGTTGGTATGCATTACACGATTTACGCACGATGAATTGGGCTGCGTGGAAACGCCTAGATAGTGAGGAGCGCTCACAAATTATTGATGAGTTCCTCGCGACGATGGATCAGTGGCAACAAACGGCGGATCAACGTGAGGGAAGCCACGGTTTATTTACGATCGTCGGTCAGAAAGCAGATTTTATGATCGTGTTGCTTCGTCCAACAATGGATGAATTAAATGAATTAGAAAATGAATTCAATAAAACTCGTTTTGCTGAGTACACTGTTCCTGCTTATTCTTACGTGTCTGTCGTCGAGTTAAGTAATTACTTGGCTGCTGATAAAGATCCTGAGGAAGATCCTGAAATTCAGGCTCGTCTAAAGCCTGCTCTTCCAGACTGGCAATATATCTGTTTCTACCCGATGGACAAGCGCCGAGAAGGTAGCGACAACTGGTACATGCTATCTGGAGATAACCGACGCGAGTTAATGCGAAGTCACGGGATGATCGGACGCCAATATGCTGGGAAAGTTCGCCAAATCATTACCGGTTCCGTTGGTTTTGATGACTGGGAATGGGGCGTCACCCTTTTCGCCCACGATGTGCTTCAATTTAAAAAACTCGTTTATGAGATGCGTTTTGATGAAGTGAGTGCACGTTACGGGGAATTTGGTTCTTTCTATGTTGGTATGCGTTTGCCTGCTGAAGAAGTCGCCAAGTTTTTACACGTTTAATAGATAAGTAGTTGCATATATCGAGGCTGGCTGAATAGGACTTGAATGAGTCCTATTTCATGTCAGTCTCTTTTTTTATTTCATGAAAAAGCATACCTTGCTGTTTCTTCTCATAGCAATGCAATAGCGTGATGATTTTAATCATTTGATTCACACTATCGAACCTAGTCTCTTCTTTAAGCGTAAAAATTAAAGGGGGTGCCATAAATGGGTGTCATTAAAGCACGGGACCAAGACATCAAGATCCTTGCTAGATTGATGCGCGCTGAGGCAGAGGGTGATGGAGAACAAGGGATGCTTAATGCAGGTAACACAATGGTCAATCGCGTTCGGGTTAGGTGTTTAGATTTTGAGGACATCACAACTGTTGAAAAAATGGCCTTTCAATCACCTGGCGGTTTCGAAGCAGTACAAAAGGGTTACTTTTATCAGCATGCTCGTGATAAAGAGAAGCGTTTAGCAAGAAAGCTCGTGCAAGGAAAGCGCTATGAACCTGGCAAATATTCGTTATGGTTTTTCCGACCTGACGGACCATGTCCTGAACAGTGGTTTGGGTATTGGAATTCAGGTCGTTACAAAGCGCATTGTTTTTTCAATCCATTACCTAGTGAATGTCAGGATGTCTACGGCACTTATTAGTTTACCGATTAACAAAGGAGTGATTTGATGTATCCACAATCAGGTTTTCCACAGCAAATGCCAGGAAGTCCATTCAATCAGCAATTCATGCAAGGTGGTTTTGATCAACAACCAGGTTTTCCTGGCGGGCAAGCGCCACAATGGCAGCCTCAGCCACAGCAAGGATTTCCGCAACCGCAACAACCAGGCGTTCAACCACCACAACAACCGCAAACGCCAGGACAATTACCTATTGAGCAATCATTTATTGAAAATATTTTACGTTTAAACTTAGGAAAAGTCGGCACGTTTTATATGACGTTTGAAAACAATGAAAAATGGAATGCGAAAGTCTTTAAAGGGGTCGTTGAAGCTGCTGGTCGGGACCATATTATTATTAGTGACCCACAAACCGATAAGCGTTACCTTTTATTAATGGTGAACTTAGATTATGTAACATTCGATGAACCCCTTGAATATGAGTATCCATATGCTAATAGAGATGAGTTTGACGCCTTTGGGCAGCAAGGTTAATCATAAGTTGAAAAAGAAGCGGTGGATAATGATCCATACCGCTTCTTTTTGCGTTTATTAGACTTTGCTGCTTTAGCCTTCTTGAATGACGGCGATGACCATCAGTGCCCATCCTGTAAGGAAAGCAACCCCACCAATTGGTGTTATCGCTCCAAGTGGACGAATTCCTGTAACCCCCATCGCATATAAACTACCAGAAAAAAGGATGATTCCGATAAACATCGCCCAACCAGCACCATACAACAGTCCACTCGCCTGGAAATACCTCATTAAAATAGCAATCACTAGAATCGCAACTGTATGAATCATGTGGTATTGAACCCCAGTCTCATACTGAGCTTTGAGGCCGTAAGATTCTAAGCGTGGTTGTAAAGCGTGTGCGCCAAATGCGCCAATTGCAACAAATAAAAACCCACTAATGCCACCGAGAATAAGTAATGTTTTCATACAATTTCTCCTTTTATGTGAACTTTATTCGTAGCGTACCATATCTTTTTCTTTCCGCCAAAAAGGTTGCCTCACTTTCCTCTTGAGGTTGTCTTGCAGTGAGATTGCATTTTGACCTTCGACAATCCATTAACAACTGCATAAACACAATAAGCCCGTAAGACTAGAATTAAAAAGCTCTTTTCATAAACTTTATCGTTTTTGATAAAATCGAAGAAACGAAAATGTACGAGTTTAGGTTGACAAATGCATTCACGTCCATCGTGTCTGTACGCTGCAGACATTGTGTCCGTTCGCACCATTAATTTGACGCATTCGGACAACTCTACTGCTTTTTCTTCTCAAACTGTCCGAATATGCCCGGGGTTCGGACAACTCTACTGCTTTTTCTTCTCAAACTGTCCGAATATGCCCGGGGTTCGGACAACTCTACTGCTTTTTCTTCTCAAACTGTCCGAACTTGCCTGAGGTTCGGACAGCTCTACTGCTTTTTCTTCTCAAACTGTCCGAACTTGCCTGAGGTTCGGACAGCTCTACTGCTTTTTCTTCTCAAACTGTCCGAACTTGACCTGGGTTCGGACAACTCTACTGCTTTTTCTTCTCAAACTGTCCGAACTTGACCTGGGTTCGGACAACTCTACTGCTTTTTCTTGTCAAACTGTCCGAACTTGCCTGAGGTTCGGACAGCTCTACTGCTTTTTCTTCTCAAACTGTCCGAATATGCCCGGGGTTCGGACAGCTCTACTGCTTTTTCTTCTCTAACTGTCCGAACTTCCCCGAGGTTCGGACAACTCTACTGCTTTTTCTTCTCAAACTGTCCGAACACCCCCGAGGTTCGGACAACTCTACTGCTTTTTCTCCTCAAACTGTCCGAACTTCCCCGAGGTTCGGACACTTATACTGCTTTTTCTTCTCTAACTGTCCGAACTTCCCCGGGGTTCGGACACTTATACTGCTTTTTCTCCTCAAACTGTCCGAACTTCCCCGGGGTTCGGACACTTATACTGCTTTTTCTCCTCAAACTGTCCGAACACCCCCCGAGGTTCGGACACTTATACTGCTTTTTCTCCTCAAACTGTCCGAACACCCCCGAGGTTCGGACAATTATACTGCTTTTTCTTCTCAAACTGTCCGAACACCCCCGAGGTTCGGACAATTATACTGCTTTTTCTTCTCAAACTGTCCGAATATGCCCGAGGTTCGGACAGCTCTACTGCTTTTTCTCCTCAAACTGTCCGAACACCCCCGAGGTTCGGACAATTATACTGCTTTTTCTCCTCAAACTGTCCGAACACCCCCGAGGTTCGGACAGCTCTACTGCTTTTTCTTCTCTAACTGTCCGAACTTCCCCGGGGTTCGGACACTTATACTGCTTTTTCTCCTCAAACTGTCCGAACACCCCCGAGGTTCCGACAATTATACTGCTTTTTCTCCTCAAACTGTCCGAACACCCCCGAGGTTCGGACAATTATACTGCTTTTTCTTCTCAAACTGTCCGAACACCCCGAGGTTCGGACAGCTCTACTGCCTTTTCTCCTCTAACTGTCCGTAAAAATCACTAGATGGGAATCTTTATTTCCAACCATGTGAATTTCTATGTCATTCACGACCACTTAGTGATAAAACGTTGATGTAACAATAAAAAACGCATGAGATTTTCTGTGTAAAATCCCATGCGTTTCCCCTTTGTGTTTTGATTGTTTGCCCCTCTGAAAGAAACCAGTTACTATGTATGCTGCTCCCTTTTAGGATAAACGACTAAAAATCAAGTAGGCTATCACTCTCTGGCTTTTCATCATCATCATAAACATTGAGCTTCCTTGATGTTTCTACAGGCGTTTCTTTCCCTGTATTAGGTTGCTTTATATGCTGCACGTCAGCCGCACTTGCCTCCTGGACTTTCGGTACATACGTTGCTTGGCTGGATTGCTCCGCTTCTAAAAGCAAATCACAGTATGTTTTAATTGAGATCATCTGCTCACGAAAATCATTTGTGTTTGTACCTGCATGCTGAACGACACGGTGAGCTTCGTCAATCTTTTCATTCATTTTCCTTAGAACCGTCTCCGGTCGAATATCCACGATGGTTACCCCCTTTCATACTACGGAAGTCAAAGCTTTTATCTCTTTGGACTTCATTGTCCATTTTTTACAACGTCACTCTTGGTATAACACTTTACCTAATTGGCGGATTTTATCCGATTCATATATGTGTACGCCTTTACTTTCTTCTTGCGCTACGGTGACCATTACAGAAGAAACATATTTAGCTGGGATTGGCTTATATTTTTCAAACGGCCCTGTAAGTAATGGTGAAAGGGATTTACTAAATATTTCTGCTGTCTTTTCTTTTACACGGAATTCACTACGATGACCTGTCAAAAGCGATGGCCGAAAAATATGTAAAGATTCAAGCTGCAAAGCAATTAATTCTTCTTCTAGCTTTCCTTTAACTCTCGTATAAAAAAACGCACCATCTCGGTCAGATTTAATTGCTGAAACAATTAGAACTCGTGCCGCACTTTGAATTTTTGCTTCTTTGGCTAGCTTCAATGGATAAGTATAATCGACTTTCATAAATCCCTTTTTTGATTTTGCCTCTTTCATTGTCGTTCCGAGACAGATAAAAATATCATCAACACGAAGGTCTGACATATAGGTATGTAAATCATCAAAGTCAATCATGTATTCGCGAATCTTTTTATGATTTTGAAACCTCGTCGGTCGCCTTACAAATAAAATAACTTCATCATATACATCTTCGTTAAGCAAATCTTCAACAACACAATCACCAATTAACCCCGTCGCACCAGCTACTAAAGCCGTTTTCAACGCTACGTCACCTCTTAACGATATTCTTTATTTATACTTTAACATTTTGCTGTTGTCGAAAGAAAACGAAACTCCTAGTTTAGCCATTTTGCACAATAGGTAGTTGAATTTTGAAGGTCGTTCCTTCATTCAATTGACTGTTCACTTTCATTTTACCACCTATGTCTTCGATCATACGGTAACTCATTACTAAACCGAGACCTGTTCCATTTGGTTTCGTTGTATGAAAAGGAGTACCCAAGTTTTTTAATGTCTTTTCATCCATCCCTCCACCTGTATCAGTAAATGAAACGGTCAACATATTTGCTTGTTTATCTTCAAAGGCTTCTACCGTCAATGTACCTCCATCATCCATTGCTTCAATTGCATTTTGTACAATATTGACAAACACCTGCTGTACTTGGCTCTCATTCGCCCAAACGTAAGCACCATTGGACGAGTATTTTGTCTCTAATTTAATATGTTGATTTTGAAATGTAGAGCTATACAACATTAACAAATCATCGAGTTTATTCGGAATGTTGACCTTGACTTTTTCCACATTCGAGGTTGGACTAGCTAAGTTTAATAAATCATTAATAATCTGATTTACACGGTCAATCTCCTTTAAAATCAAAGAATAATAACGCTTTTCTTCTTCTGATGAAGCTTTTTGGTCAAAAAGCTGTATAAAGCCACGAATAATCGTGATCGGATTGCGAATTTCATGTGCTAACCCTGCAGATATTTGTCCGACAGCACTTAACTTTTCTGACCTTAGTAGCTCCTCTTGCATCAGTCGCTTTTCTGTAACTTCATTGAATATAACAAGCACTTCCCAGTCATCTGGGTCACCATCTATACTAGGTAATGTTGACACACTTGTAAGAAATGTTCGTTCATCCCCTTCAATAGAACATCTAACCTCAAATTGCTTCGTCTCATCATTTAAAACTTCGTGCAACTTCAGTTGTTCAATAAACAAATGAAATGGATGAGAACTTGGGCATATGTCATCAACTTTGCTTCCGATCATTTCATCTTTTAATATTTGAAAAACATGTTCACACGTTTGGTTAAATAAAGTGACTTCTCCTTTATTACGGTCAAAGGCAAACACGCCATTGTCTGTTGTTTCAATAATTAACGTTGATTTACGATGTGTTTTTTCCCTATCATGAAGGCGCTTTGTCATCGCGTCAAATGTTTGATTGAGTTTATTAATTTCTTCATAAGCTTGAACATACTTCGGTTGTAATCGCTCTCCCTTAGCGAATTTAGACGTCGTTTCTACAAGTTGTTTGACAGGGCGAACGATGTAATGTGACAAACGGACTGTAAAGAAGCTGGCTAGTAAAAGTACTAATCCGAATATGAGTACATATTGAAAAAGGAGACTGTCTAACGGCTGATACAATTTTGATCGATCAGCTGATACACCAATATACCAATTATGTGGAAAACCATCGACTTGCTTAACTTCCTTAAAAGCATATACTTCATTATTTTCAGCATATAAATATAACTCTTCATTGTCTCCATGTTCTTCGATGTGTTGCCGGCTAAGACCTAACCTTCTCATTTGATTTTCTTTTAAGATCCGTTCTTCTTCAGGATGGGCAATTAATTCCCCGCCTTCATTTAAAAGAAAAGATTCACCACTCGCATGTGCTGAAGCCCGTTCTCTTGCAAAACGATTTAATTTTTCATAAAAAACACTCAAGTTAAATACAGGAGACACAACCCGTTTAATCTCTTGATCTTGATTGTAGATCGGTGCCGATATGACAAGCGAAGGCTCACCCGTTGTTGGGGAGCGATAGAGGTCAGAAATATTTGTTTGTCCACTTACGCTATTTTCAAACCAAGACCGTTTAATGACTTTTTCACCGGTAATATTTAAATCTATATCAGAGACAACGACCCCAGAATCGTCTATGACGACGACATCATCATACGCTTTATGAGAATCGGTAAACTGTTCGATTTGTTGATCGATTTCAGCTTTGGTCGACTCGCTATCAACGAGTATAGGATTTCGCGCTAAGTAATCTACGCCTTCTAACCTTTCTTCAATCATTGACTCCACATCTGCTGCCAGTGCTTCAGCATATGCAAATAAGCGTTCTTCTTCACGATCGGTCAATGCTTGTTTCTGCCATTCGTAAGAAAGAACCCCCACAATAAAAAGAGGAATAATCGTAATGATTAGACAGAACGCAAGGAGTTTGGCGCGTAACGTTTTCAGCATTTACAAGACTCCTTTTATTTTCTACGCTCTTATTATAGTACATCTATTATAGACTTTGGGAATATTACTTGATTTTTTTATGGACAGTAAATGAATTTTTATTACAAGCATTTATCTATTTTCCTTTAAACTGAATTTCACCACTAAAATGGAACAGCGCCTTCTTTTTGAAGGCGCTGTTTTCAATAAGTGGAGGTGAACTTTCTACTCTTTCGTTTCACCAAGGTAATATTTAATTAATGCTTGGGTACCATGATCTTCTTCACCATTTTCAGCTAATTTCTCATACAAAGATTTGGCTAATTTCAAGGCTGGTGTATCTAAGCCCATTTCCTCTGCTGCTTCAATGGCAATTTTCATATCTTTAATAAAGTGTTTAATATAAAAGCCCGGTTGGTCATCCCCATGAATCATTTTTGGTGCTAAGTTACTTAAAGAGAAGCTTCCTGCTGCACCCGTTTCAATACTTTTTAGCACCCGTTCAGGATCGAGACCTGACGTTTTGGCATAAGCGACCGCTTCGCTTACTCCTAACATCGTACCTGCTACCGCGATTTGGTTACTCATTTTTGTGTGTTGTCCACTACTCGCCTCTCCTTGGAGGACGACGTTGGTTCCCATAACAGAGAGAACTGGTTTCATCGTTTCAAATACTTTGATATCGCCGCCAGCCATAATGGCTAGACGAGCTTCTTTAGCGCCAATGTCCCCACCAGATACAGGAGCATCAAGTGCGTACATCCCTTCTTGTTTGGCTCTTTCATCAATTTGCTTTGCAAGCTTCGGTGTCGATGTCGTCATATCAATGAGATATGTACCTTTACGTGCGTTCGCAAAGATTCCTTCGTCTCCAAAATACACTTCTTCGACATCGGCAGGGTAGCCAACCATCGTAATGACAACATCTGATTTTGCAGCTAATTCAGCAACCGTATCCTTTTTGACGGCTCCTTGTTGGACGAGGTCTTCTGCTTTTTTAGGCGTTCGATTATAAACAAGCAAAGAGTAACCTGCTTTCAGCAAATGACTAGCCATACTTTTCCCCATTACACCTGTCCCTATAAAACCAATTGTTTTTCCTTCTGACATCATCGTGTCTCCTCCCATTACATTCGTTTCGATTAATAAGATCATGTAGCGATGATTTTGTGACTTGTTTGTTTAAAAACTCAATTTGTCACTGTTTACCCGAAGTCTTTTGGATTAGGTCCGAAACGTTCACCTGTGTGTAAATTGTCAATGGCTTCAATATCCTCGGCTGTTAATTCAAAATCAAATATGTCTGCATTTTCTTCAATTCGTTTCGGTGTGACGGATTTAGGGATTGTAACGATTTCTTTTTGTAAATCCCATCGTAAAATCACTTGTGCTTCAGTTTTTCCGTGCTTTTCCGCTAACTGCTTAAGAACTGGATGACCGAATATGCGCGCGCGTGTGAGCGGACTCCACGCTTCAATTTGAATACTGTGATTCTTACAAAAAGCATGCAACTCTTCTTGTGTCAGACGCGGATGCAGTTCTACTTGATTGACCATTGGCTTGACTTCAGCATGTTCAAACAAGGTTTCCAGGTGTTCGATATTAAAATTACTCACGCCAATTGCTCGGACAAGCCCGTCATGATATAACTTCTCTAATGCTTTCCACGTATCAACGAACTTCCCGCCAACAGGCCAATGAATAAGATATAAATCGATCACATCTACACCTAATTTTTTACGACTAGATTCAAATGCTTGTAGCGTTTCTTCATATCCTTGTTCGTCATTCCATACTTTCGTCGTAATAAAGATATCCTCTTTCGGGACGCCAGAAGCTTCAATCGCTTCACCAACGCCCTGTTCGTTATGATAAAAAGACGCCGTATCGATACTTCGATAGCCTACGTCTAAAGCTGTTTGAACGGCTGTTTTTACTTCATCGCCGGCTTCTGCTTTATAAACACCGAGCCCAAACCATGGCATATCAACCCCATTTGCCAACTTCACCTTATCTTGAATATGTCTCATCTAAAACGCCTCCTCAGTAATCACTTTATGTAACTTGTTTAGGTAAGCACCAATCGATTGGTTCTGATCCGAGCTCCTGAAGCACTTCGTTCGTTTTTGAAAACGGACGACTTCCAAAAAAGCCCCGGTTAGCAGAAAAGGGACTCGGATGTGGAGAACGAAAAACATAGTGACGACGGTCATCGATAAATGAGGCTTTGTTTTGTGCGTGCCGGCCCCATAAAAGGAAAACAACAGGATGATGACGTTCATTCAACGCAGAAATCACTCGGTCGGTAAATGTTTCCCATCCGATATCTTTATGTGAATTCGGTTCTTTCATTCGCACTGTTAAAACGGCATTCAATAATAGCACACCTTGATCGGCCCATTTTTGTAAGTAGCCATGCTCCGGTATCGGACAACCAAGATCTGCTTGTAACTCTTTATATATATTTTTTAATGATGGGGGAATTTTCACACCAGGTTGAACAGAAAAACTCAAGCCATGAGCTTGTCCAGGACCATGGTATGGATCCTGCCCCAAAATGACAACTTTCGTATTTTCATATGAGGTTGAATGTAATGCATTAAAAATATTGTTCCTGTCTGGAAAAACAGTCTCGTGAGTATATTCATATTTCAATTTTTCACGAAGGTTTTCATAATAAGGTTTACTGAACTCATTCTTAAGATAGTTTCCCCAATCATTATGTAATATAGTCATTCTTTTCACCTATACCTTTAATAATCTATGTTCAGTATACCACAATCATTTTTTCTACTTACACAGTTATCATTCGATAGGACAGCTTTTAATCCTTTATTTTTCATTGATAATCCTTTCACATATTGTCATCAACCCTAATAATTTATAATATAATTAAGTGAAACAATTGACACTCCTGGGTATATCGGACTATAGTTATACAAGGAATTTATATTCAGATGTCGCGTTGTATTTTACAGAGAGGATGCTTGCAAATGGGGAAATTGTTAATTACTGATGATGCTGCATTTATGAGAATGACTTTAAAAAATATCGTCACTGCAGCGGGGTATGAAGTCGTCGCAGAAGCTGCAAACGGTTATGAAGCGATTGAGCAATATAAAGAGACAAAGCCAGACCTTGTAACATTAGATATTACGATGCCCGAATTAGATGGATTGGAAGCTTTAAAACAAATTAAACAACACGACCCTGACGCAAAGATCATCATGTGCTCTGCAATGGGCCAACAAGATATGGTGCTTAACGCCATCCAAAATGGGGCGTCTGATTTCATCGTTAAACCTTTTGATGAAAATCGAATTACCGAAACGATTGAGCGTACATTAAGCAAATAAGCGAAGGAATGAAAATCCTTTCTAATCAAAAAGGGTAGGTTCATTTGCAAAGTCAAATGAAAACCTGCCCTTTTTACGTCTATTATGAACGTCTTCTTTCGTGTTTTATGCTCTATGATTCACCTATACCAGTTGTATCGATCATCCTACTAAAACAACATGGTTCAATAATATCAAGTCATTATTGCAGAGATAACAGTGGAATCCTCTCTTTATACGGGTCGATTAAAGATTGGTTGTATTCATCAGCACCGTCGATATTTCCACTTCGTAAAACCGGTGGTTCGATTCCTCGTTCCACTAGTTGCCGAATCGTATCAGCCATTAATGACTGAACAATTGAAACGCCGAGCACTGTCGAAGTCGTAGCAAACAGAGCAGCTACACTTTCATGTTTTAAAACGGCATCTCCTTTTTCACTTAAGTTATCAATCACGATATCGGTACTAATCCACCTGCACGATAGAATACTTCTTCCGCTAATATATGAGAATGGCCTGCGCCGAAAAGGTGGATAACCCCACCTTGCTCGATCAAGTCACTCATTTTTCCCGCAACGGTTTCCAGGACATCCTCTTGCTCTTTCTTTAAAAGTTTTAACTTTTCTTCAAGATTATTTAAGTATGTTTCAACATTTTTCTCACTCCTCTGTTCAAGGTCATTTCTAGCCATCATTCACGGTTATTTTGCCCATCTTTAACGTACCAACAACTTGATTAGATGTCTATACCAGATAATAACCCATAGAAACAGACAAACAGCACATTTTTTAGTAGAATAGACCATAGACGTCATTTAGAATGTCTTTCACTCTCGAAAAGACTGAAGGGTTGCAAGCAGGTGGATCAAAACCGATTGCCTAAAATAGAGAGAATTGATAACAAAATTCGCCCATCTCTAAAAATGAGATTTTATAAAGAGGAGGATATACTTCGTGAAACCGATTGATAAAGACCTTGTTCAACAGCAATTAAATCAACGATCTAATCGACCGCAATATATTCACGTCGAAACGACAAACGGTGCCTATGCCTCCCACAAAAACGAATCGTTTTTTTCCGCGGGAGCTTTCTTGCGCAATGTTGAGTTGCAATATACGATCGGAAAAATCACTGGTTCCGGCCCCTATCGCGTTGGTTTAAAATTAGACGGCGGTTGGGTTTATGCAGAGGGGCTGACAGACTGGACAGTCGACGAAGAGGACCGTTTACTATTAGCTGGACATGATCATGACGGTAAACTTGCTGTAGCGCTACAATTAAGCGCAACACCTTTTCGCAATTAAGAGAAAGTGTCTTGATTTAGCTAGCACACTGGGCGAGCGGACATACATTCCGTTATTTAAGCGAAATACGCCATTTTTAGGGGGAGGATGGACCTGTGTTCCGTTAATTGTCCCTTTTGCAGGGGGTGAAGGATGATTTTTTACAAATAGCGGAACTCATGTCCGTAAAAAGCTCAAAATCAGCCTTTTTCAAGTAAATAACGGAATCAATGTCCATTCAACCATTCAACGATTGTTTCGCGTGAACGAACCCGCGCAACAAAATGAATAGAAAGGACGTGAAACCATGTCTGAACACGAACACGTACTCGTCGTTTTTCCGCACCCTGATGACGAAGCCTTTGGCGTTGCGGGAACGATTCTTTCTTATACAGAAAACAATATACCGGTGACATACGCATGCCTCACACTTGGGGAAATGGGAAGAAATATGGGGAATCCTCAATTTGCTAATCGGGAAACTTTACCTGAAGTCCGCAAACAAGAGCTAGACAACGCTTGTTCTTTACTTGGGATCAATGATTTACGCCGATTCGGTATGAGAGACAAAACCATCGAATTTGAGGACTTTGACGTACTGACGTCGAAAGTTGAAGAGGTGATTCACGAAATCAACCCTTCGCTCATTATCACATTCTACCCTGGTTATGCCGTACACCCTGATCACGATGCAACTGGAGAAGCGGTCATTGAAGCCGTCAAGCGTTTACCAAAACAATCACGTCCAATTGTGTACGCACTCGCCTTTTCCAACAATTGCGAAGTACATATTGGTCCTCCTGATGTTACTTTGGATGTGTCTAAATATGCTGAGCAAAAATTAAAAGTCATCGAAGCCCATGCATCGCAAACTGCAGGGACGATTGAAGTGATGAAACAACAATTCAATGAACAAGACGAAGCCGTCACTGACCGTCTAATGAAAGAGAGATTCTGGACATATCGTTTTGATGATGGATAATACAAAAAGGCTGAACGAGTAGATATGTATCTCCTTGTTTCAGCCTTTTTACCTTCTCTTGTTTATATTGTTGTGAAATTTTTTAACCGCTTGATCGTTTCCGTATGGACACCTTCGTGATAAAGGGAAAAACTAATCAGTTGCTCAACGGTTGATAACTGTAGTGAAGCAATTTGTATTGGTTCCTCAATTGTTTCATTTAAACGTGTGGCAAAAGTTTTCTTAATTCGGTCTTTTTGATCTGTTAATTGCTTCTTTAATTCATCCAACGAGGGTGGTTCTTCTGTCCAATCCGTTGGCTTTGTCCCAGGTCCAAACAACGTCGCATACGTTTGTGGCAAGTCTGTAGCTTCATTTGTCGCATGAAAGAGAAAGTACTCTTGTACGAATGCGATGTGGCCGAGGTTCCAACGGATACTATTGGAAAACCCTGTAGGTACTTGATCTGCTTGTTCTTCTGTTACGTCTTCTATTGCTTTCAATGTCACATGACGAATAAATGCAAGTTGCTCCATTAAATAGGATGACATGTTTTTTTACCTCCTTAACTTCTAAGATCACGCTTCTATCACGTTTCTTCGTACTTATAGGACTGTGACTTCCCCATCTTTTCATCTATGAGCTCTTTCAACTTCCCTTTAAATAATACGGTAAATGAAAATACACGATACCGATTTGGGAAACGTGCAATAATTTCGACCATTGATCGGTCAAACTGCCGCCTTACAATCTGATCGAGTTCAATCACTGTTTTCACCTTTCCAAAAACGGGAACAAAGAGCACATAATCACGCGTAAAGATGAGGTAACCTTTCTTCTCCTGTCCGTGTCTGAGCACATCAACGAGCGCTTCTGGTTTTTGTTTTACAATCTTGCGCGCTTTTCTTTTTACAATTTGACGAAACACAATATCAAAACCAAAAGTGACAATGAATGCTCCTAGAAAACTAGTCAATCCTAACCACATAGATGTTTGACCAAAGTAATAAATTCCGAATATTCCGAGAACTAACCAGCCTAAAATGTAACGAATATATTTATCTGCAAATGGACCTGACATCCCCCCCATACTCACGCCTCCTTTAGTTATTTTGAATACTATATCATAGGATATTGTCCAATTCCAAATAGAATGTTTAATTATTTTCCAAATAACACATAAATATCAAGTCGCATTTCACATATCAAGTCGCATTTCAAAAAATTTTCACTACCTGTTAAAATGTATGTAACCTTAAAATAAAGAGGAGGAACAATTCCCTTATGAGTGATTTTCAAACGAAACTAGATACATATGCTGACCTTGCTGTAAATGTAGGTGTCAATGTGCAGAAAGGTCAAACTCTCGTTGTAAGTGGTCCAATCACATCTGCTGACTTTGTCAGATGTGTCGTTAAAAAAGCATATGAAGCTGGAGCGAAAAATGTGCATGTTGAATGGAATGATGATGAGGTAACACGAACAAAATTTGAATTAGCGCCAGATGAAGCATTCCGTGAATTCCCTATGTGGCGAGCACGAGGCTTTGAGGAAATGGCTGAAAATGGCGCAGCATTTATGACGATTAAATCGACAGATCCTGACTTACTTAAAGGGATTGATTCGGAACGCATCGCGACTGCAAACAAAACGTCAGGGCAAGCGATGTCTACATTCCGCCAATATATTCAATCTGATAAAGTCAGTTGGTGTGTCGTCGCTGCACCTTCAAAGCCATGGGCTGCAAAGGTATTTCCTAATGCACCAGAAGAAGAACAAGTCAATAAATTATGGGATGCAATTTTTAAAGCGACCCGCGCTGACTTAGACGATGCCGTATCCGCTTGGGAAAAGCATGATCAAGCTTTACGCGACCGCGCCGCACACTTAAATGAGAAAAACTATGCAAAACTGCATTACAAAGCACCTGGAACCGATTTAACAATCGAGCTCCCTGAAAAACATCAGTGGGTCGGTGGTGGCGGACCAAATAAAGATGGTGTTCATTTCGTCGCAAATATGCCGACAGAAGAAGTTTTTACTGTCCCGAAAAAGGACGGCGTCAACGGCTATGTCACTAATTCAAAACCACTTAACTACGGTGGCAACGTCATCGATAACTTCACACTTACGTTCGAAAATGGAAAAGTCGTTGACTTCACCGCTGAGGAAGGCTATGACACGTTAAAACACCTCCTTGAAACAGATGAAGGTGCTAAACACTTAGGGGAAGTTGCACTCGTCCCTCATAGCTCACCGATCTCTCAGTCGGACATTCTTTTTTATAACACGCTTTACGATGAAAATGCGTCAAACCATATTGCTCTCGGCAGTGCTTACGCATTTTGTCTTGAAGGTGGTGCTGACATGTCAGAAGAAGACCAAGCAGCACACGGTTTAAATAAGAGTATTACCCACGTCGACTTTATGATCGGTTCTGACAAAATGGATATCGATGCGGTCTCCCAAAGTGGAGAGAGTGAACCACTATTTAGAAATGGTGAATGGGCGTTTGATGCATAACGAATAATAAAAAACGTGACTGTCTACAAAAGAGTAGCAGTCACGTTTTTTATTATAATTCGAGTTCAACTACACCCGATTGTTATTATACTTTGTAATAATCAATTTGACGCTGTAATTTCTGGGCGTTTTCATTTAACGTCTCCACTGTAGAAGTGATCTCTTCCATTGAAGCGAGTTGTTCTTGAGTCGCAGCAGAAACCGCTTGTGATTGCCCTTCTGTTTCTTGCGACATGTCTGCTGTTCGGTCGATGACTCTTACAAGCGCATGTAACTGATTATTAACGATATGCTGCAATTGACCTTCGACGCGCTTAATTTCTTGTTCCACAGCATTGGTTGACGCGACAATGTCAGAGAAACTTTCCCCAGATGCTTGTACAGATTGTACACCTTCATCCATTTGTTCTTCAACGCCTTTCATTGCAGACTCTGCTTGATTGACATCGTCTTGAACGTACGTGACCATATTGCGAATCTTTTCTGCCGATTTCCCTGATTCTTCTGCTAGCTTGCGGACTTCTTCAGCGACGACTGCAAAGCCTTTTCCCTGCTCACCAGCTCTCGAAGCTTCAATTGCAGCATTAAGTGCGAGTAAATTCGTTTGATCAGCAATCCCAGTAATGACATTGATAATGTCATCGATCTCATGTGAACGTGTTTTCAGCGTATCCATAAGACGTGACGTGTCTTGAACAGATGAGCGAATTTGCTGCATTTTATCGACGGTTTCTTGGGCAGATTGATTCCCTGTTTCCGCTCGTGCAGAAGACGTATCTGCCGACCTGGCCACTTCGGTCGCCGTTTCTTTCATAGATTCAAGGTCATTTGACAATGAATTAACTGTACTTTTTGCCTCTTCTGTACTTGAGCGTTGGGTTTCAATGTGGCTTGAGACATGATCCATCGATGCTGTCACTTGTTCCGACGATTGCGTCGTTTCCTCTGCAACTGCAGAGAGTTGTTGTGACGACGAATTGATATGTTCAGTTATTTGTTGATTCATTTTAATAATTTCTTTAAATGAATTCACCATTTTGTTTAAAGAATCGGTAATTGTTTTCATCTCGTCCTTCGTTTCTACCTCAACGAAGGCTGTTAAATCTCCATCTGCAATTTGATTGGTTGCCTGCTGAATTTTATCAATGTTTCGATGAACACTTGTATAAAAAGCAACAACTAAATATACAGTCAATAATGTGACAATAGAGACTGCGACGATCGTTAAAACAAACATTGATTGCAACTCTGTTTCACGATCCGCTAAAGACTGATCCAACATCGCCGATTGCTCATCTACCATTGTATAAAAGTCGTTAATGGCATCTGTCGTTAAATCATAAAAGTACCCTGAGTAAATATTGACGTTATTTTGTCCGACTAACTCCGCATCAACCATCATCGTGATCATATTTACATGGTTATTCATTTCGTCTCGCATAGCAAACATTTCTTCTTCGATCACTGGATTGTGGTTCGCGATCACGATACTTGACCGTTCAATATCTTCCATATAGTCATCAAGCGTTTGACTCAACGAAAACAGTTGTAAGTTTTCCTCTTCTCCCACTTGCCCATTGGCTGAAACGACGGTTCCTAACGTACGCGCTTCTCCCATATATTCAGTGACTTGCGGCAATGTATCGTAAATCAATGTCGCCATGTGTGAGTGATGCAAATTTTCATCTAAGGATAAATGAGACGCATCCGCAATATGAACGGACATCATCAGTAACTCTTCGATCACGTCACTGTGCTGTTGGGATGCCGTATCCATGTCTAGGGTTTCAACACCTTTGACAAGCTCTTTCCAATGAGATTGATTTGTCACTAAACCTTCTTCAATATGAAAAGGGTCTTCTTGTTGAAGGCGAGTTAAAATATTCTCATATGTATCATCTATTCGTGTTTGCACTTCATCTAACCTGTCATTGCCACTTTCATCACCATTAATGAGTAAAGCCGTTAAACTTCGATGCTCTTGCTTGAACTGAACGAGTTCTCGAATGTCTTGTAGCTCCGTTAAACCATCTCTCTCAAGCTGCGTTACTTGTACATCTTCATTAAGTGAGGATAACAAAAAGTAAAGAAAAAATGACATCGGGATCGCAATGATGACAAATATCGTCGTAAACTTCATCTTAAAGTTCATTCGTTGTAAGAATACATGCGCTGGTTTAAACATCTGTATAGGCCTCCTCTTCACCTCTTGCAGCGAATGTTTAAAAACATTACAGAAAACGCCAAATTTATACAATATCACACAATTATTTATAATATGGGAATTTATATCCAACGTCAAAGTTCTGTACTTTATGCTTTTTGGCGTATTATTGCGCATTCCCTCGAAATTGAAAAGCCTTTTGTAACATTGGCCCGTCACTTCATATTTATCCCTTTTTCCTTCATTTCATAGAAAAACGAAATAGGTTTTGTATAATCATTCTGAATTCTTCATATCTATTAAATTTTAATTGCAATTTGCTTTGAAACTTATTAAAATAAGTAACAGTGAATAATTATTAAATCAGGAGGTTAAACGAATGGACAATTCTCCATCCCCACAACCCGAACAAAATAAACAATCAACCTTAAAATTTATATTACCGTCGCTTATCGGCGTTCTTTTATTTATGACACCGATCCCTTACGGAGGAGAATTGACGATCCCGATCGCCCTTCTTTCCGATGGCTTATTTGAGGCATTAGAAACTCAGCTACCTGCAATTATGACGATCATCATCCTTTTCGCAACACTTGGATCGATTGTCGCAAAAACCGTGAAACCTAAGTGGATCACTGACAGTCCATTCTTTACGAACCTATTCGACGTCACCCCATTTTGGTTTATCACACGCATTGTCGCACTCGTATTAGCGATCATGACACTCTTTCAAATTGGGCCGGTATTCGTTCACGACGATTACACCGGCGGACTACTACTCGGCGACTTACTACCGATCCTATTTTCAGTCTTCCTATTTGCAGGACTGTTTCTACCATTACTATTAAACTTCGGCCTATTAGAATTTGTCGGCGCCCTACTTACCAAAGTTATGCGCCCACTATTCACCTTACCAGGACGTTCATCGATTGACTCATTAACATCCTGGCTAGGTGACGGAACCATCGGGGTCATCTTAACAAATAAACAATACGAAGAAGGCTTTTATTCAAAACGTGAAGCAGCCGTGATTGGAACAACATTCTCCGTTGTTTCGATCACCTTTAGCTTAGTTGTCCTTGGACAAGTCGACCTTATGCATATGTTCGTTCCGTTTTACTTAACGGTGCTCATAGCAGGGGCTGTGGCTGCATTAATCATGCCACGAATTCCACCGCTTTCTCGAAAACCGCAAACGTATTTTAATGATCAAAGTGGTGACGATCAAGAAATCATTCCTGCTGGTCATAGCCCACTTACTTGGGGCTTTAAGCAAGCGAAAAAACGCGCTAGCTACAACACAAGCGTAGGCGCATTTTTCCGTGACGGTGCGAAGAATATCCTCGACATGTGGTTAGGAGTCGTGCCAATCGTGATGGCTTTCGGAACAATTGCTGTTATTTTTGCAGAGTTTACACCACTATTTACATGGCTGGGTGCACCGTTTCAACCGATCTTACAACTGTTGCAAATCCCTGAAGCTGCAGCTGCTTCAGAGACGATGGTTGTCGGATTTGCGGATATGTTTTTACCAGCAGTTCTCGGTGCTAGTATTGAAAGTGAAATGACTCGTTTTGTGATTGCTTGTGTATCCGTCACTCAGCTTGTCTACCTTTCTGAAGTCGGTGGTGTTTTGCTCGGTTCAAAACTGCCAATTAACTTAAAAGATTTAATCATCATTTTCCTAGAACGTACAATCATTACGTTACCAATTATCGCTCTTATCGCGCATATCATCTTCTAAGAACGTCGACGACTGCAAGGTGTATGACACCAACTACAAAAAGCTGGCCAACTGGCCAGCTTTTTTATTTATGACATTTCACTGCTTCACCTGTTCTTGCTGATTCATATAAGGCACCGAGTAGTCGTTGAATCACTACTCCTTGTTCAGCTGTCGTTATTGGGCTCGATTGACCTAAGCAGCATTCAATAAAATGATCCATTTGTCGTTCGTGACTCGTACGATCGTCTAGATCGTGTAAGTAAGCAGGTTGTTTATCAAATAAAGCCCCATGCTTCTCTTCATAGATTCGTAATGGATAGCTATCAGCTCCAGCTTTGTCACCCATCAGTGAAACATTTAAATATTCATCTTTGGCCACATTCGCCGCATATGACGTTTCAAGTACGAGTGACATCCCGTTTTGAAAGCGAATCATCCCAGAAGCTAAATCCTCGATGGAATAATTGTCTGCATCCCATTCACCTAAAAGTCCAACCCCTGGACGCGTACCAATACGTTGATGAGTTTGTGCAAGCACGGTTTCTGGCTCTTGGAATCCCGTCAAATACATGGCGAGATCGAGCATGTGGACGCCGACATCGATAAGTGGTCCGCCACCTTGTAACTCCCGATTTGTAAATACACCCCAACCCGGTATGCCTCGGCGACGCATCGCCTGCACATTGACGTGATAAACGTTTCCTAACTCACCAGCATCAACAAACTTTTTTAACACCGTCGCTTCTAGATCATGGCGAAAGTGAAAACCGTACATAAGTATGCGACCGGTTCGATTGGCTACTTCTGCCATTTGTTTTGCCTCATCCTCAGTCATTGCTGGTGGCTTTTCGCATAAAACGTGACACCCTGCTTTTAATGCAGCAATCGTTCCTTCGTAATGAAACTTATTCGGTGTACAAATGCTAACTGCATCCAAATCATGCTGCTTAAACATCTCTTCTAAAGAATCATAAGCATGCTCAACGTCAAAATCGGCTGCGAAGGCACGTGCTTTATCTTTCGTACGCGACATAACCGCAACTAATTCTGTATGAGGGTGGTCAACATAGCGTTTTGCATGAACACCGTGAGCAATTCCCCCTGCTCCAACAATGCCTACACGTAAAGGTGAAACCACTTTCATCACTCCTACTCAAGTTATTATTTCTAGGAAAACTAATTATTTATTGAATCTTTCTAGGTAAACACATTCTCGACTGTTTCTGAAGAACCTTTTTTCACCTGAATGAATGTCATCATTCACAATTTCATTTACAATACGAACAATACAATTAATAGAAATAGAAATTGGCTCACCTCAGAAAAGTGTTCTAAGTCAAATATTTGGGTAGCATTATAACCTGCTTCTATAAATGAAGCAGGTTATTTTGTGAAACCAAAGGGGAATGATATTTTCTTTTTCTCAAGGATCTCGAAAATAATCCCTAAAACAATTCCGTGCAACATTACCCCAATCAATGTTATTGAGATGATGATTGCTTGCCCGATCATTGATACTGCTGTAATATCAGCATGACCAAACATAATGATCGCAAGAAATCCATATAAAAAAGCGTCATATAA
Organism: Texcoconibacillus texcoconensis; assembly: GCF_014202575.1. GTDB lineage: Bacteria > Bacillota > Bacilli > Bacillales > Salisediminibacteriaceae > Texcoconibacillus > Texcoconibacillus texcoconensis. The sequence continues at coordinate 102,082 of NZ_JACHHB010000010.1, forward strand.
AGAGGTTACAGTAGGCTCAAACACGTATAAAGAAAAACTTGATATTAGCGTTAGTGCCACCGGAATAACAAATCCCATAATCGATTTTTTCTGTAGTTTTTTAATAAAAGGTTTGGCGAAATATTTAGTTATTGTTTTAAGTCGAAAAAGATGTATAACTCTAGCAAAACGAGCGAATTGAAATACAGCATCTACAGGAATGATTGCTAATATAAGAAAAGGGTTCTTTTTTAAAAACGCTATTTTTTTATCACTATTCAAGATTCGAAATAAAAAATCGATAAAGAAGATGCCCCAAACAGTCCATATAATGTAGGGGTTGTAAGGTGTTTGGTGCCATATCGTAGATACAGCTAGAACTGCAAAAATAATCATAGACCATTCATAAATTTTTTTCACATTTATCACCTATTTTCATTATAACTTTTTGTTGCTTAGATGTGGTAGATAAGTTAACGCTGATTGACATTTGTGCGTGTGTGTGTGTGTGTTTTGTGATAAATCTGAATCTATGTAGAAGTAGTGCAGAAAATTCTGTAGTGCTTTTTTGTGCTCAAATTTTATTAAGTCCCCTACATCATAGAGACGAAAAAAATAGACCTAAAGCCTCTCACAGCTTTAGGTCTGACATTTTAATGGATTATTTCGTTTTAAATGTCGACACGGACTCTTTTAATGCAACTGCCATTTGACTCATCTCATCGGTACTCGTTGAAATATCTTGCATCGATGCGGTTGTTTCATTGATTGTTTCATACACTTCTTGGGCATTTGCATCTGTCTCTTCTACGACATTAGCCAATTCATCAATAAGTGCGACAATATTTTCAGAAGTCGTCACCTCTTCATTTGTGACATCCTTGATTCCTTGAATGTTCGTCACGGTACGCTTCACTGCAGCAACGATATCATCGAGCGCATCTCCTGCGATTGCAACTTCACGCACGCCTTCTTCGACCTTTTTGTCACTCATTTCAAAGGCTTGTGTTGCTTCTGAAGTCGTCGATGTAATCTCTTCAATAATTGACGTAACATTTTCTGCTTCCTTGGATGTTTGTTCCGCTAGTTTACGAACTTCATCTGCAACGACTGCAAACCCTTTCCCGGCTTCACCCGCACGAGATGCTTCAATCGCAGCATTCAAGGCCAAGAGGTTCGTTTGTTCGGATATTTTTGTAATTGTATCAACAATTGAGTGAATTTGTTTTGAATAATCAACGAGCGCGTTCACCTTATCTCGCGTTGTTTGCGATTCTGTTTGAATCGTTTGCATCACTTGAATCACATCTTCAACTTTTTGCTTTCCCACATCGGAAGATTCAGACATCTGACCTGCATTCATTTCTGTTGCGTCTGCTTTTTGTTTCGCTTGTTCGATAAGGGAAGAAAGTTCTCTAAGTGATTGAGACACATTTTTGATTGCAGTGTTACCTCTTTTCGCTTGTTTACTCATATGATCAGCACGGGTGCTTACATCTTCAGCACCTGCAGTCATTTCTTCAATTGCAGCAGTATTTTCTTCACTCGATGCAGCAACATTTTCTGCCGATTCATGCACAGATTGAATCGTATCCCTCATATTCACTGTTAAACGATTAAACCCCGTCGCTAAGTGACCTAGTTCATCTTGAGAGCGAATATCGACACGTTGCGTTAAATCTAAAGAGTTTCCTTGCATCGCATCTATCGTTTCCTCTAATTCACGAATCGGACGGGTGACAAACTTACGAATCCCGATCGTTAAAAAAGTGACTGTAATGATGATATTCATGATTAATGTAAAATACGTTTGTAATACGTTGTTCACAGTTGTACCTAAAACATCAAGCGCACCTGATTCAAAGATTGCCATTTGCATATAAGCAATCGGTGCACCTGCAATTAAACTAAAAAGCATTGCAGCAATAATCAGTAATGCCAGTTTTCTTCCAATCGTCAACTGTGTGCGTTTTCGCTTCGTTTGAGAAGTCTCTTTATGATGTGTGTTAAACATTTGTCTCACCGGTTTCCCCCTCATGTACTAACAACCACTTCTAGACATCCGTTAACTTGCAAAGAACATTCTCGCCTATGTCGAAATTATTCGAAATATGTCTACTTTACAATACCACTTTTAACGTAAATTTGCAGTATTGCATCGTAAAATATAAATTCCTTGTCTTGGAAACGTATGTAAATCGCTTTTTAGAGGAAACTTACTATTTAGAAGATCTTAGCAAAGGAGTGCTTCATTTGAACCATAGTGACCAACATCATCAGAATATCCCTCCTGAGTCGAAGCCGTATTGGCGCGAGGACATTGATATCCCGACATTTTCAGCGATGACTGAGGATCAAGAAACTGAGGTAGCGATCATCGGAGGCGGAATTACTGGGATAACGACCGCCTATTTACTCATGAAAGAAGGTGTGCGTGTTACCCTCATCGAAGCCGGACAACTATTTAATGGGACGACAGGTCACACAACGGCAAAGGTGACTGCCCAACATAGTCTTATATACAATGAACTCTTGTCGCACCTTGGTCATGAACAGGCCAAAAAATATTATGAAGCTTCATCGAATGCGTTAAATTTTATTCAACAAACGGTTGAGCAGCAAAACATAGACTGTGACTTTATAAAACAAGATGCCTACGTATATGCGACCACGCAACAAAAAGCAAAACAAATTGAAAAAGAAGGACAAGCTTATGAAGTGTTAGGGATTAACGGTGGACTTACTTCTTCACTTCCAATCTGGTTACCAATTGAATCCGCAGTCGTTATGCATAATCAAGCGCAATTTCATCCCCTCAAATATGTAAAATCGCTCACTGAGGCGTTCGTTGACGGGGGTGGAAAGATTTACGAACAGACAACGGCGGTAGACCTCAAAAAAGGAACGAAACCGATCATCACGATGCGTAACGGAGCGAAACTCACCTGTGATCATGTGGTTTCTTGCTCCCATTTCCCATTTCATGACGGCATCGGTTTTTATTTTTCTCGGATGTATCAAGAACGTTCTTATATTGTTGCTGTTAAACCAAAGCATGAGTATGCCGGTGGTATGTATATCAATGCAGAAAGTCCTTCTCGCTCATTACGCTCAACACCGACAAGCAATGGGCCGCTCATTCTCGTCGGCGGGGAAAACCATAAGACGGGGCAAGGGATCAATACGATGAGACATTATGAAGCGTTGGCATCATTTGCGAAAGAAACATTAAACGCTGACGATATCGTTTATCGTTGGTCAGCACAAGATTTAACGACGATGGATAATATTCCTTATATCGGACCACTTACAAGCGGTGATAATAACATTTTTGTCGCAACAGGGTTCCGTAAATGGGGAATGACAAACAGCACTGTCGCTGCACAATTGCTTTGTGATCAAGTTCTCAATCGCGAGAATCCATATCGTGACGTATTTGTCCCGTCGCGCTTTCACGCAGACCCTAGTGTACGGAAATGGATCAGTACAAATGCTGATGTTGCGGGTCATTTTGTCGCAGGTAAAGTTGGCATGAAAGATCGGCACCCAGAGGATTTACGTTTAGGAGAAGGTGCCCACGTGAATGTTCATGGTAAAAAAGCAGCTGGATACCGTGACGAAGACGGCAAACTCCACTTATTAGACGCAACATGCACGCATATGGGCTGTGAAGTTGAGTGGAACGAGGCGGAACGGTCTTGGGACTGTCCTTGTCATGGTTCTCGTTTCAATATTGACGGTGAAGTGTTGAACGAGCCTGCAGACAAACCACTTGCAAAAATTGAGGACGAACATAGAGAAGCATAACAGAGGACGTAAAGGGGGCTGTGTAACTAAAAATACACAGCCTTTTTACGTTCATTTATATTGAATCAATTTCATAATAGATGATGTAAAAATCATTTCCGAACATGGATTGTGATTTTCACTGCAGGCGGACGCTTTCCCAAGGGCTTGTCTTCAGCTAAATTCAGCTCCACAAACCGTCGCTGAATTGGATCTTCAGACTGCTCTGATCCTTTGGGAGTCGCCGCCTTTCGTTTCAATCACTTGTTCTAAAAACAGACGTTCACCTTCGTGATAACTGATTACATTCGTAATGTTTGTTAAAAACCTTCATTATGAAATGGGTTCATATTATTAATAACTCCAATTTAATACAATCATAACAATCACGATTAGTATCCCAAATAAAACAATACCGCTCGCGATCAGCCAAGCGCCGATTCGTGTTAGAGGTTGTTGCCACTCTCGTGTTATCCGAGCTCCAATGATACATAAAAGTCCCACGATAACAAGAAGGAGAGAAATATTTCGAAGTAAAGCACCATCCAGCCAATTCAACGGATCTCACTCCCTTTAGGGTCAGTTTTACGCAATGATAGCCGATTTTTACGCATTAAAACAATGATTTTACGCAATACAGTGAAACTTTCACGCAAAAAACTTGAATTTTTACGCAAACACCACTCCCACATCTAACACTACAATCGATGCTTTCCTCACAATTCGGCTATGAATCTCATTTGCCAGTTTAATATTGAAAGCGTATAATTTTCATTAGTCACTCGAAATAGGATCGCAAGGTGGATTAATACATAAAAGAGAGGTCATTTGGATGGAGGAAAACCAAAGTTACAGTAAAGTCCTGATTGCCGCATTACTCATATCGGGTTCTTTCATAGCGATCTTGAATCAAACTTTAATGATCACGGCGATACCGCCAATTATGCACGAAATGAATATTACCGAAAACACAGCCCAATGGCTAACGACCGTTTTTATGCTCGTAAACGGAATTATGGTTCCAGTTTCTGCGTTTTTAATTGAAAAATTTACGACACGCCAATTATTTATGACCGCGATGGGGATATTTGCTTTCGGTACACTTATCGGAGGTCTTGCAACCAACTTTCCGTCTTTAATCGTTGGTCGAACGATTCAATCCGCAGGTGCAGGCGTAATGATTCCACTCATGCAAACGGTGTTTTTATTAATTTTCCCTGTTGAAAAGCGCGGTACGGCTATGGGATACATCGGCCTTGTCATCTCATTTGCTCCAGCGATCGGTCCGACGCTATCGGGATGGGTGACGTCGAACTATGAGTGGCGCTTTTTGTTTTGGGGAATCTTACCACTGGCCCTCATTATGATTGTGATTGCCTATTTCAGCATGAGAAACGTCACTGAGCTGAAAGATCCGAAAGTAGACATTCCGTCTATCGTTTTATCTTCGCTCGGCTTTGGTGGCCTCTTGTACGGCTTTACTAGTGCTGGGAATAACGGCTGGACAAATCCCATCACACTCGTTGTACTTGCCGTTGGTACAGCAACCATTGTCTTATTTATACAACGACAGCTTCGTATGCAACATCCGATGTTAGAGTTCCGCGTGTTTAAACAATCGATTTTTACACTTTCTACAATTATTTGCAGCATCGGTTTTATGGGACTTATCGGATTAGAAACATTGATTCCATTGTATATGCAAAACATGCGTGAATTTACGGCTATGGAGTCAGGACTTGTGTTATTTCCTGGTGCACTTATAGCTGGGCTTATGGCCCCAATTACCGGACGGATTTTTGACAAAGTTGGCGCCAAGTGGCTCGCCATTCCCGGACTCATCCTAATGACGATCTCTAGCTTTGCCTTTGTTTTCATTGATACGACGACTTCGCTCGTTTACCTAGCCGTCATGTACGCAATTCGTATGTTTGGTTTTTCTATGGTCATGATGCCTGTTAATACAGCAGGGCTCAACCAAATGCCACAGAAGCTCATTCCACACGGTGCGGCTGTTACGAACACGATGCGGCAAATGGCGGCATCGATTGGTACTGCCGTGCTTGTCACAACGATGACGACAACGGCACAAACAGCTAGTCGCTCATCGGCAATCGAACACCCTGATATATTCGGGGCGATCATAGCCTTTGGTGTAATTGCCATTCTTACTGTTGCTGCATTATTTATGTCCTTTAAATTGAAAAAGACATATCCACCAACAGACGAAGAATGGGATGCCGAGCAGCAAAAAAGTGCGGGGTAAAATCCCCTTGTTTAAAAGATCCCGAGGGCGGCCCTCGGGATCTTTTAAACGTGAAATATTCACACTTCTTCTATTTACGATGATTTTTCATCGGCACTTCCGCCCTTTTCGATATCATTTTTGATTTGTTCAATCTGCTCTGTTAAAGATAAAATCAAACGAGTCAAACTAGATGTCACATGATTAAAATCATTAATAGCATTTCTCTGTTCTTTCGATGAAGCAGAAATCGTTTCAGTACTCGATTGATTTTCTTCAGCTACAGCCACCACTTCTTCCAAAGCTTGCTTGATATCTTCCATTCGATTCCCCATCTCTTTGGCTAAAGTGTAAGACGTTCGTGTCTCGTGTGACACAGCATTAATATTCGATACAATTTCTTCAAATATCGTCGCTGTTTGTTTTACTTTAGAGATGCCATCATCTGATTGTTTTTTCCCTTCCTCCATCACGTAACTCATGTTTGTCGCATCTTCCATGAATTCCTTGATAATGTTTGCAACACGATCTGCATAAGTTCTCGATTGGTCAGCTAGTTTCCTTACTTCTTCTGCAACAACAGCAAACCCTTTTCCCGCCTCTCCAGCGCGACTTGCTTCAATGGCTGCATTTAAAGCTAATAGATTCGTTTGATCAGCTATATCGGTCATTAACGAAAGTGTTTTTTGTATATCAACCGATCGCTCATTTAACCGTTTAGAGACTGTGTCCATTTGTTCGACGGATTTTGAAAGATTTGTGATCACTTCTTCAGTTACATGCATACTCTCTTTTCCTGTTTTTGCTCGCTCAACAGTTTTATCTGATGACTTTTCAGATTCTTTAACTTGATCAATGATTTTCTCAACATCGCTAGACATATCATCTAAAACGTTCATTGTTCGTTGTGATTCATTTAATTGGCTTTCAGCTCCTTGGGTCATCTCTTCAATCGATTCGGTAATGTCATCAATCGCAGCCGCTGACTCTTGGGATCCACGTTCAAGGCTACTAATGTTCGATGATACATCTTGAGACGTTTTCGAAATATGATTGATTAATTCTTCTATAATTCCTTTTTGCTGCGTTTCCTTTTCCTTAACGATTTGATCATGATTCTTTCGTGCTTGTATTTGAATGATGATGACTGCCGTCGTAAAAATAACAAAAACAATATGGATCATTAATAAGGTAAATGGATAGCTATCCGTTCCACAAACGAGTTCAGGAAAAGTAAAATAGCCAATGAAATGTTGAAGAGCAAAGATTCCTGCACTGATCAGTATTAAGCGGATGCTCTCATAGTAAGCGAGACTTGCTAATACCATGAAAATAGAAAAATGATATTCTATTAATCCATCGCCACCGGCCATAATCGAAATACATCCAAACGTTAATGACAGCATCACAAGCATAGGAATCGAACCGTGAGTATCGTTCTTTCTATAAATAAAGAATGATAACGCTAACAAAATAAAAGGTAAGATAAGTAAAAAGTTTAAAATCGGATCTAGGTGACTCGCTTGTTCTGTATGCATGTGTGATTCATGCACATATGCATCTAACCAACCAATATTACGGTGCATCACATGGACCAATAAAGATAATAAAGACACGAACAATGTAAAATAAAGCATGATTCTATTCTTTTTCCCTTGCATCATTATCAACTCCCCTGAATTTTTTCTAAAAATTCTACCTATTCCCCCTCCTCTTATTTTTACTTGTTCCATACGATAAATCAATGAAAAACTTTGTGACTGTATGACAAAAAACCCTGAGGTGGCCATTTACCTCAGGGTTTTCAAAGAATGCGATAAAGTTTTTAACTACTCTTTACGTTCTTGTTCATATTGAAACTGAGCAACGCTTTCCTTTAAGTTTTCAGCAAGTTTTGCGAGAGATTCACTAGAAGCAGCCACTTCTTCCATTGAAGCTGTTTGTTCTTCAACCGATGCGGACACTTCTTGTGTACCAGCGGCATTTTCTTGTGCAATGCTTGAAAGCTGATCAACAAGCGTGACAATCTCGTCTGATTTCTCTTCCATTTTCACACTCGATGATTGGATTTTCTCCATCGTTTCTTTTGCTTCTTCAATTGCATCAGCAACATTCGTGAATACTTGCGTTGTTTCGTGAACCCGAGCTGTTTGCGTTTCGGTCGCTTGTTTCGAATCCTCCATTGAAGCCACAGCCATTTTCGTTTGTTCTGTGAGTTCATTGATGACAGACGCAATATCTTCTGTCGATTTGTTCGATTGCTCAGCAAGCTTTCGGATCTCATCAGCCACAACGGCAAAGCCTTTCCCTGCTTCTCCTGCACGTGCTGCTTCAATGGATGCGTTAAGCGCAAGCAAATTCGTTTGCTCAGTAATTTCTTGAATCATTCCCGCAGCTTTCGTAATTTTTTTCGCAGATTCATCCGTACTTGCAATCACCTTTTCAACTTCCTGATTCGCTGATTGTGTCGTCGATGTCGCACCTGTCAAGTGTTCCATTGCTTCAAGACCTTGATTTTTTGCTTCGACAATTTGGTACGTGGCATCGTGTAATTCTTGAATGTGTCCCCGACTTGATTGAACGAGTTGTCCAAGCTCGTTAACGTTTTGCGCACCCTTCTCGGTCTCATCAGATTGGTTCGTTGCCCGCTTTGACATATCTTCAATCGTGTTGGCAATCTCTTGTGACGCTTTCGATGACTCATCACTGACTGCTGTTAATTCTTCTGATGATGCCGCCACTTGTTCAGAAGATTCATTAATGCTTTGAATCATTTCTGTAAAACGAGAACGTAATAATTGCACCGCTTGCGTCATCGTTCCGATTTCATCACGACGGTCTAAATATTTTTGTACATCTTGATCATAAGCTGCACGTAAATCTAAGTTGGCCATCGTTTTTAACCGTTCTGATAAATACACGATCGGTTGAGAAATCGAACGCGCGAGCCACACAATAAGTACCGCAAGCACGAGTAATGAAACCAACACAATGACAATCGCTTGCATCGCTGCTTGCTGTGCTTCAGCGGTTACTTCATCTGTTGGCACAGCAGTCGCAAATGACCACGGTGTATCAACATTTGCCACTTGTACAGGCGTAAATGCGACTAACTGCTCTTCACCTGACTCTCGTTCATCTGAAAAGCGAATTGACTGACCATTTTGGATTTGTTCCATAAGAGAATCTTGTTCAAATGTATCTGTAATTGGTGCACCCAACTGTTCATCATCTTCATGAGCTGCGATTGCACCTTCATGAGAGACGAGCATCCCAATGCCACTATCATAAAGTTCAATATCAGACATCATTGCTTGTAAATTATCTAAAGCAAAGTCAACACCTACGACACCGACCGTTTCCCCTTCTACATTAATAGGATAAGAAACCGAAACGAGCATCACGTCTTCGCCTTGTAAATCATAATTCGTCGGCTCAATGACTGCAGGTTCTCCTGTTTCAAGTGGGATGTTATACCAATCACCTTCAGACTCTGTCGATTCATAGCCTGTCCCTGTTGCTTCAAAAGCGATTTCACCACTACCGCGGTTCCAATACGGTGTGAAGCGACCTTCATCATTATGACCTTCTTCTCCTATATATTCTTCGTCGCTTCCATCAAATGCATCTGGTTCCCATACACCCCAAACGCCGACAAGATCTTCATTATCTTCTAACGTTGTTCCGAGGATATCAATAATCAAATCACGATCAGGATCGTCTCCTGTTTGAATCGTTTCGAACGTGTTCGTTAAATTCTCTGCCAGTTCATAACCACTTCCTAATTCTCGTAACGCCTGTTGCCCATAATTTTCGGCTTGCGCTTCAGCAAACTCATTGGCTTGCTCTGTCGCTTGTTGATAAGAACTATAAATGACATAACCAATTGTCACAGTAAATACAACCACAACGACAGATAAAATCATCGTTAAAATTTTAGCCTGGATCGATTTCACGTTTGTTCCTCCTCTTGTCAAAAAATATCAATATGAATGAATTTCATCATTCAAAATAAGATATTGAAATCCGAATAATGAATGGGCCTCCACTTCATACGGACGCTTTCCCGAGGGCTTACCTCGCATAAGTGGATCTTCAGACTGCGCTTGATCCTCTGGGGGTCGCCGTCTTTCGTTTCAGCCACCATTTATGATCCGTATATCAAATAACAGTTATATAGATATTATTCGTTTTATTGCTCATAAAACGGCATTATGAAATTGATTCATATATGTAAACAAATCATATAAGCAAACAGATTTTATTATATTAGCGTAAATGAGCGAACACAAACAATATCGTCTAAACAAAGATTTTTTTAAACCTGACTATTTCGACAATTATCAACAAAAATCCCCTCGAAGTTTTCGCCTACAGGCATCCTCGAGGGGGTGTTAGACTTATTGTTTTGGCTTTTCACGCATAAGACGCATGCCATTTAACGTCACGAGAAGCGTCGCGCCCATATCAGCAATAATCGCAATCCATAGTGTCAACCAACCAGGAATTACGAGTAACAGCGCAAGAGCCTTTAATCCAAGAGAAAAAGCAATGTTTTGTTTAATAATATTGAGCGCCTTTCTACTCAAACGAACGACAAACGGCAACTTCTCAAGGTCATCATTCATGAGCGCAACATCTGCCGTTTCCAACGCCGTATCCGTTCCCGCACCTCCCATTGCTATGCCGACATCAGCACGCGCTAAAGCAGGTGCATCATTGACACCGTCACCAACCATCGCCACACTGCGATGCTTCTCATTTAATTGCTCAATCAACGTCAGCTTATCTTCCGGCAACAATTCCGCTTCCGTCCTTGACACACCCATATTTTGCGCAATCGCTGCCGCTGTTTTCTTGTTATCACCTGTAAGCATCACCGTCTCACGAATACCCAGTTCATGCAGCTTATCAATCACTTGCTGCGACGACGAACGAACTTGATCAGCAACAGCAATGAGCGCAACAACCCGCTCAGGCGTAGCCGCTAGCATCACCGTCTTCCCTTGCTCTTGAAGCGCAGTCACTTTCTCCTGCAGCCCTTCACCTTCCTTCATTATTTTTGAGAATAAGGAAGGTTTTCCGACCGTGAACGGTTGACCGTTAACACGCGCCTCGACACCGCCACCGGTAAGCGACGTGAAACCTTCAACTGTAAAGTGACTGCCACTTCGTTTGTCACTTTCCGCTTTACGAACGATTGCCGCTGCAAGCGGGTGTTGTGAATGTGACTCGATCGCTGCAATCTTTGCAAATAATGAGTCATCTTCAATCAATGATTCATAATCTGTGACAACAGGCACCCCTTCTGTGAGCGTACCTGTTTTATCAAACGCAATCGCATTAAGTGCGCCTACCTGTTCTAAGTATATGCCACCTTTGACAAGTATCCCGTTCTTGGCTGCGTTACCAATCGCTGTAACGATCGATACAGGCGTTGAGATAACAAGTGCACACGGACAACCAACGACGAGAACGGCGAGCCCTTGATACACCCAAGTATGCCAATCTGCACCTAAAGCAAGTGGTGGAACGATAGCAACAAGCAAAGCGACAACCATAATCGCTGGCGTATAATACTTGGCAAAGCGGTCAATAAACGCTTGTGACGGCGCGCGTTTTGCTTGCGCTTCTTCAACGAGGTGAATGATTTTAGCTAACGTCGTATCTTCGGCGCGTTTTGTCACTTCAACTTCTAAATAACCTTCTTCATTTAACGTCCCAGCAAAAACGTTATCATCGATCGTTTTTTCAACAGGCATTGACTCCCCTGTGATCGCCGCTTCATTGATAGACGTTGTACCGCTTATGACAACGCCATCCATCGCGAGTTTTTGCCCAGGTCTTACAATCATGACATCTCCGACTTGGATATCATTGACGTGCACGGTCATCATCTCACCGTTTCGACGAATCTGCGCCTCTTTTGGTGCAATATTCATGAGCGAACGTATCGACTGGCGGGCTTTATCCATCGAATAACGTTCGAGCGCTTCACTGATCGCAAACAAAATCACAACGACAGCACCCTCTGCCCATTCACCGATGATGGCCGCACCAATGATCGCCACCGTCATGAGTGTTTTCATATCAAAGCGCAATTGAAATAAGTTCACGATCCCGACTTTAAAAAGCGAATAACCGCCAATTATGATCGATGCAAGAAAACTCGCCACAGTAAATGAGTGGTTTTCTCCATTTATACCGAACGAAATAAACCCAACAACGATAAAAAAAGACGCAATGATAAGTGAACGATTCGCTCGCCAAAAAGAAGGTGTCTCGCGCGTGTCTTCTTCTCCCTCTGGTGTGACACGTAAATGTTCAAATGCACCAGCTTTCTCTATTTCAGCAACTGATGTCTCCCCAAAAATGGTCAGTTTTGCAGCACTAAAGTTAACTTCCGCATCATCGACGCCATCCAGGCGTCGGACGTTGTCTTCAAACGTCTTCGCACAGTTTGCTCACGTAAAACCTTGCACACGGTAAATATGCTTTGATTGACTACTCATTGTGGTTCACCTCTTGTTCGTGCGCAAATGAGAGAGCAACAACCTGCTTGACGTGCTCATCGTCTAGTGAATAATATACGAGTTTGCCAACCTTTCGATACTTGGCTAAACCTTGCTTCTTTAACGTTCGTAAATGGTGAGAAGCCGTAGCCACCGAACTGTCGATCACGCTCGCAATATCACACACACATAACTCTTCTTCTTGTAAAAGGGCGTAAGCGATTTTTATACGCTTGGGGTCAGACAGCGCTTTAAACAGGGTCGCAACGTTCTTTGCTTTCTGCTCATCAATCAATGCGCGCTTCACTTTCTCTTTGTCTACACATGTCACTTCACAGACGTCACTTAATTGGATATGTTTATTTTGTTGGTTCATTGTCTCACCTTCATTCAAATGATCACTTGAGTATATTATATGCAAATGTTCATTTGAATGTAAACCATTAAAAATGGGGCAATGCCAAAAATGACACCGCCCCTTATTACGTTATTTAGAAATCATAATCCGTTTTTTTGAGGTCTTTCACATTCACTTGCTGCTTTTGAAGAACTTTCACTTCCATTTCTATAACCATTTTTTCTTGCAATTGCGTAAATGTTGCTTCTTCAAATGGTGCATCTAATTGTTCACCATCTTCATCGAATACTTCGCCCATATTCCAGTCTAGTTTTTCATCGTATTCGATAAATTTGCTTGAGAGCAGTTGACAGAATGGTAATTCGTTAAACTTCTCTTCACTAATCTTATCAAATTGTGAAAGGTCACCAGACATTAGCTTTTCTTTATCAGAGAAACCATCTGGTAGTTCACGCTCTCTAAAGTACGTGAATGTTTTGTCACCTGGTTTGAAGTCCATTTGTGGTTCATTAATAAAGTCAACTTCTGCTATCGTTTCAAACGGAACATCCACCGTTAAGGAATTTAGACGAGATGAAACAAAGTTTTCATTTGCTTGTTGTGGCGTCGCGTATTGAATATTTTTACGAACAAAACCTTCAATAAACAGCTTATTTGTTGGCAAGAGTAGGCGACATTGCGTCACCTTTAAATTCTTCTTTATATCCTTGATCTCTAAAACTGGCTCTGGAAATTCAATGTCGGTCGTCATATCAATCTGTACTTTTTCCTCAGCTAATACGACCGGTACTTTGACCAACGCTTCTTCAATGGCCTTTGGCTTCACTTTCTTTCTTTTGGCATGCGGTACGACGGAACTTTTCATTGTATATGGCTGCGATTTCTTTGGCTTTGTAAGAAACTTACCGCCTTTATGGTTTTTCTTTCCCATAACTAAGCACCCCTTTCATGTTTGTTACTAACACCTTATGTTCTGAAAGGGGAAACGATTGGACAAGGAAACTAGTGATACAACCATTCTAATGGTTACAAAAAATTTCCTTAACTACCTAAAGATCATCACGACAACCACACATAGAAAACATAAAAAAACGCCTGCCGAACCAGGTTCTTTCCTAAATGTCAAGGAAATACCAGTTCGACAGACGTCTGATTGTTTTCTTTACAATTTAAATGAACTCTTTAGTGATACGATACGGTTAAAGACGATTTGTTCGTCGGTCGTATGTTTTGGATCCACATTAAAGTACCCATGGCGGAAGAATTGGAATTTGTCTTCTGGCTTGACGCTTGCCATGTTTGGCTCAACATAGCCATTGACGATTTCGAGTGATTCTGGGTTGACTTTGTCCATGAAGTCTTCGCCTTCTTGGTCGTCTTTTGTGAGTGAGTCGTAAAGGCGGAACTCTGCGTCTTTGGCGTGACTTGCTTCAACCCAGTGTAGGGTGCCTTTAACTTTACGTCCTGTAAAGCCGGTGCCACTTTTGGTTTCAGGGTCGTATGTGCAATGGAGTTCAACGACATTTCCGTCTTCGTCTTTAATGACGTCTTGGCAGGTGATGAAGTAGGCGTGCTTGAGGCGAACTTCATTTCCTGGGTAAAGACGGAAGTATTTCTTCGGTGGATTTTCCATAAAGTCGGATTGTTCAATGTAAATTTCGCGTGAGAATGGGATTTGGCGTTTACCCATTTCTTCGTTTTCTGGGTTGATGTCGGCATCAAGCCATTCGACTTCGTCTTCTGGATAGTTTGTGATCACGACTTTTAATGGACGAAGAACGGCCATTGTTCGTGGTGCAGTCAGCTTCAAGTCTTCGCGAACGAAATGTTCGAGCATGCGCACATCCACAGTGTTATCAACTTTGGCAACACCGATCTCGCGGCAGAATTGCTTGATTGAATCAGGTGTGTAGCCGCGGCGGCGCAGCCCTGAAATCGTCGGCATGCGTGGGTCGTCCCATCCGTCAACGTAATTTTCGTTTACAAACCAGTTTAACTTCCGCTTACTCATGACCGTATCCGTCATATTTAAGCGAGCAAATTCAATTTGCTTCGGTTGTGCTTCCATATCACACTGTTCAACGACCCAGTTGTAAAGTGGGCGCTGATCTTGGAACTCAAGTGTACAGATAGAATGCGTTACGCCTTCGATCGCGTCTTCTAACGGGTGTGCAAAGGAATACATCGGATAGATGCACCATGTGTCACCTGTGTTATGGTGTGTGGCGTGCGCGATACGGTAAAGGACAGGGTCACGCATATTGATGTTCGGAGACGACATGTCAATTTTTGCGCGTAGCACTTTTTCTCCATCGCTGAATTCGCCATCTTTCATGCGAGCAAAAAGGTCAAGGTTTTCTTCGACGCTGCGGTCGCGATAAGGACTTTCTTTTCCTGGTTCTGTTAATGTGCCGCGGTACTGGCGAATTTCTTCTTGGGACAAGTCATCGACATACGCGAGTCCTTTTTTGATTAAATGGACAGCGCAATCATACATTTGGTCAAAGTAGTTGGACGCAAAACGTAAGCTGTCCCACTCGTAACCGAGCCATTCAATGTCTTTTTTGATTGAGTTGACGTACTCCTCGTCTTCTTTGAGAGGGTTTGTGTCATCAAAACGTAAGTTCGTTCGGCCGCCGAACTCATCTGCGAGTTCGAAGTTTAACACGATTGACTTCGCGTGTCCGATGTGTAAATATCCGTTCGGTTCCGGCGGAAATCGGGTAACGATTTCGTCGTATTTATTTTCCGCCATGTCTTCTTCGACGATCTGTTTAATAAAGTTCGTCGGTGTCGTATGTTCACTCATTTGGCCTCACCTTTCTCATCTCGTATATGTAGCTCCCCTCATTATAAAAAGAGGAAGTCATCACCGCAAGTCTTAAAGAAAAGCTGAAACGCCTTGTTCACGAGCGACAAGTGCTGCCTCTTCCTCTACTAGCACTGCTTTGAAGCGTATCCGTCGAGGCAAATCGATGTTTTTTCGCCGATGTAATGCTCTTTGGAATGCAGAGAAGTAAAGCCGCTTTTTGGCTTCAGAAAAGGCCTGAAGCAACCTCGAGCTCGTAGGCGTTGAAGCTAGACACTAGAAAAGCGGAAGGCGCTTCGGTATCGATGACTTGTAGTGCGATGATGTTTGCTGCGATGATCGAGCGGACATTCATTCCGCTATTTAGGGAACAAACGGCATTTTTTCAAGGTGAACGGACATATGTTCCGTTATTCACCCTGAAAAAGGCGAATCACGCCTGATTTTTCACAAATAACGGAACACATGTCCGCGAAATCAACAAAATGGGCCCATTCTACTAAAATAACGGAATGTATGTCCGCACAAAGGAAACATTTCTAACATTGCCTTGCGTCAAATCCCTCAACAACCTAGGATAACCAGTAAAACATTGATCTATAACGTCTCCTCTTCAGCCTTACTACTTAACAACATAGTAACGAGAGAAAGGCAATAAAACTACCCAGCGTCACGTTCGACGCTGGGTGTTTTCACATCTCCGATTTCAAAATTACACCATTTCGTGCATAGTGGCTTGATTTTTGTGCATAAACCATGAACCTCGCCCTTCACTACGCATCCAATGATTGCTTAGCTAACTTAAGCTGTTCTCTCACTTGCTTTGGTGATGTGCCACCGTAACTGTTACGTTCGTTGACAACACTCTCCGGCGCTAACACCGTATAAATATCATCCTCAAAATACGTGCTGAACTTTTTGTACTCGTCGAGGCTGAGGTCGAGCAAATATTTCTCGTTATCAATCGCGTACAAGACGATCTGGCCAATCACCTCATGGGCTTCTCGGAAAGGCATCCCTTTATTTACGAGATAATCGGCAATGTCCGTCGCATTGGAATAATCTTCGCTTACCGCTTGCTTCATCGCTGTATCATTGACCGTCATCGTTTCGATGAGGGGTGCGAGCATCTTCAGTGACCCTTCCAATGTCTCAACCGTATCAAACATGCCTTCCTTATCTTCTTGCATATCTTTGTTATAAGCGAGTGGCAAGCCTTTCAGTACAGTCAACAAACTCATTAAGTTCCCGTAGACGCGGCCCGTTTTTGCGCGCAGCAATTCAGGTACATCTGGGTTTTTCTTCTGCGGCATGATGCTTGAACCTGTACAGAAGGAATCATCCAACTCAATAAAATTAAATTCTTGACTGCTCCAAATCACCATTTCCTCTGATAAACGAGAGATGTGCATCATGAGAATCGATGCGTCTGATAAAAACTCAAGAATGAAATCACGGTCACTGACCGCATCCATGCTGTTTGGATACACATCTTCAAAGCCAAGCAGTTCAGCTGTACGCTTACGATCGATTGGAAACGTCGTGCCTGCTAATGCACCTGCGCCAAGTGGCAACATGTCAACACGCTTCAAACTATCTTCAAGGCGCTGTTTATCGCGCTCAAGCATCCAGAAATACGCAAGCAAGTGATGCCCAAACGACACTGGTTGCGCGCGCTGCAAGTGTGTGTAGCCTGGGATCATCGTTTCAACGTTCGCTTCTGCTTGCTCAACAATCGCTCCCTGCACAGATGCGACAAGCTCGATAATTTCCTTTGTACGATTCTTTAAATACAAATGCATATCCGTTGCCACTTGGTCGTTACGGCTGCGGCCCGTATGGACTTTTCCGCCAACAGGGCCGATTTCTTCCGTTAACAAGCGCTCAATGTTCATATGAATGTCTTCATCACTAACGTCATAGGAAAGTTCCCCGGCGGCTAGTTTTTCTTTCACCTTCAATAGTCCTTCTTTAAGCTGCTCGCCTTCCTCATTCGTGATGATCGCGCATTCCGCTAGCATTTGTACATGCGCGAGGCTTCCTTCAATATCTTCATTAGCCAATTTTTGGTCGAAGGAAATTGATGCAGTCAGTTTTTCGACGAGTTCATTCGTTTCTTTCGTAAAACGTCCAGTCCATAACTTAGACATGGCCAGTTCCCCTCCTATTATCACGTTTGCAACATCGCATATATAACTTACTGCCGTTACCGACGATTACTTCTGGTTCACTTGATCCTTTTTATGCACTTCCGCATAGGTTTTTGTGGAAAGCCCCCACAGCTTAATGAAGCCTACTGCTGCGTTATGATCGAATTCGTCGCCTTTTGAGTATGTTGCAAGCGATTCGTTATAAAGGCTGTTTTCAGACTTACGACCAACGACGGTGTTATTTCCTTTATGCAATTTGACGCGTACCGTACCAGATACAGGCACTTGCGTTTCATCAACAAACGCATCAAGCGCCTTTTTCAAAGGAGAGAACCACTTGCCATCGTAAACCGTTTGAGTGATTTGTTGTTCAATTTGCGTTTTATATTGCGTCACTTCGCGCGGTAAAGTCACAAGCTCCAACTCACTATGCGCATTAATTAAAATGACAGCAGCTGGGTTTTCATACACTTCACGTGACTTAATGCCGACGAGTCGGTTTTCTACGTGATCGATTCGACCGACACCGTGCTTACCACCTAGTAAATTTAACGATTCAATCAATTTATCAAACTGCATTCCTTCCCCGTTTAACGCAACAGGCTTTCCTTGTTCAAAGGTGATTTCAATGTATTCTGCTTCGTCTGGCGTCATCTCAATCGGATTCGTCCAGTCGTAAGCATCTTCAGGTGCTTCAGCCCATAAATCTTCTAATACGCCAGCTTCACACGCACGCCCCCAAATGTTGGCGTCAATGGAGAAAGGTTTATCTAAGTTCACTGGAACTGGAATGCCTTTTTCTTCTGCGTAAGCAATCTCCTCATCACGCGTCATCCCCCACTCACGGACAGGAGCAAGCACTTCTAAATCTGGATTCAATGCTTGAATCGATACTTCAAAACGTACTTGGTCGTTTCCTTTACCGGTACAACCGTGGGCGACTGCTTGAGCGCCTTCTTTTTCTGCCGTTTCTACTAACAGTTGGCTAATGAGTGGACGAGATATTGCCGAGGAAATTGGATATTTCCCTTCATATAAACTGTTCGATTTTAGCATTGGCAAAATGTATTCTTCTGCGAGTAATTCCTTTGCATCAATGACAATCGCTTTTTCCGCGCCTGCATTGAGGGCTTTTTCTTTAATTTGCTCGAGGTTCTTTCCTTCACCGACATCAATACCAAGAGCAATCACTTCGTAACCGTAATTTTCTTGGATCCACTTTATAGAAACCGATGTATCTAAACCACCTGAATAGGCTAAAACCGCTTTTTTCTTTGTACTCATTTGGACTTTCTCTCCTTTTTGATAATGAATATTTAAATACAAGCATTTTTATACATTTTAACGATTAAATATCGGTCAGATCGTCTCTTTCATTAACGCCTTTTGTGCATGAAGACGATTTTCCGCTTCATCAAACACGACTGAATGTTTCCCGTCAATGATCGATGCTGTCACTTCTTCACCACGGTGAGCAGGTAAGCAGTGTAAGAAAATAAAATCATCCTTCGCTGACTGACAAAGTTCATCGTTGACTTGGTAAGGAGCAAACGTTGCTTTACGTTTTTCTTCTTCCGCTTCATCACCCATACTCGCCCAGACATCAGTTACGATCACATCTGCATCATAAACGGCTTCTTGCGGGTCATCGGTCAATGATATCGTTGCTCCAAATGCCTGTTGCGCTTCTTTTTGCGCGTTTTCCATAATCTCTGCATTCGGTTCATATCCTTTTGGACTCGCAACAACCATATCCATGCCTACCTTTGCAGCACCTTCCATAAGAGAATGAGTCATATTGTTGTTACCATCACCGATAAACGCCATTTTTAAACCATTGAGATTCCCTTTGTTCTCTTCAATCGTCATCAAATCCGCGAGCACTTGCGTCGGATGGTGAGGATCTGTTAAGCCATTAATCACCGGTACATCAGCATTTTCTGCAAATGCTTCAATCGTCTCGTGTTCGAACGTACGAATCATTAATCCGTCCACGTAACGCGACAACACTTTCGCTGTATCAGCAGTTGATTCGCCGCGGTTTAACTGCATGTCATTTCCATTTAAGAAAATCGCCTGGCCACCGAGTTGCTGCATACCGACTTCAAAGGAGACACGCGTTCTCGTCGACGCTTTTTCAAAAATCATTCCTAATGTCTTTCCTTCGAGATCATTCGTCTTGATCCCTTTTTTCTGTTTATATTTGATATCATGCGCTTCTTGCAGCAAATGTTTAATTTCTTTTACAGAAAAATCATTGATTGTTAAACAATGTTTACCCGTTAAATCGATATTCGATTGAGTTGTCGTCATGCTTCCACCTCTTTCAGGCTAGAATCAGCGCCGCTTCGATACGACGTTAACGTTTGTGGCGCGCTCAGTTTTAGCTTTTTCTCTAACAATGACAAAGACATCTCTGCTGTATCCAAACTCGTAAAACAAGGAACATTGTAGCGAACAGCAAGCTCCCGTAGGAAAAAGCCAACTTTTTCTTTCGCGCTACCGTGATTCGCAATATTAATTACAAAGGACGGTACCCCCGCTTTCCATACACGCTCTAATTCTGTTCGATCTTTAGGAATCTCATCAACATCTAACCCGTAATCACGATAACAACGTGCTGTCCCTTCCGTTGCAGCCACGCGAAATCCTCGGTTAATCAGCGATTGTACGAGCGGAATGCTCTCTTCTTTTTCTCGATCCGCAACAGAACAAAGCACCCAAGGGTCATCCGTTTCAACGCGCTCAATCAATCGTTCATCAAGTGAAATTCCTTTCGCCAGCGCTTCCTCTGGCGTCCAAGCAAGACCAAGCCTTTCACCTGTCGATTTCATCTCCGGACCGAGTACATGGTCGACGTCCTTTAGCTTTGCTGCTGAAAAGACAGGCACTTTTGCTGCGTAAACGTTCGGTTCATCCAAGAGACCTTCACTTTCCGTCATGTCCGTTAATGGGACACCGAGTTGTACGTGTGTCGCCCATTCAATCATCGCTACACCGGTTACTTTAGAAACGATCGGCACTGTACGAGACGCGCGTGGATTTACTTCTAAAACGTAAACGGTACCGTTTGCGACGACGAATTGAATGTTCATCATCCCTTGAATTGGCAGCGTTTCAGCGATTTTTTTCGCATGCGTAATAAGTTGTTTTTTCGTTTCTTCATCCATCGTTATTGGCGGAAGCATTGCGATACTATCTCCAGAGTGGACGCCTGCTTTTTCAATGTGTTCAAAGATTCCCGGGACAACGGTTGTCTTTCCGTCGCTAATCACATCGACTTCACACTCGAGACCAGGTAAGTACTGATCGACAAGTAACGGCCAGCAATCATCTGCGGTATCTCGGCGAACTTTTTCAAGATCACTTTTTAGCTCTTGTTTATTGTGACAAATAAACATCGATTGACCACCGATCACGTAAGACGGGCGGATGAGAACGGGAAATCCTAGGGTCTCAGCCGTGTGAAATAATTGCTCGGACGAGTCAACGGTCTCACCAGAAATATGTGGAACATTTAATTCATTCAATAAATCATAAAATCTTTGTCGGTCTTCTAAGCGATCGACGGCGTCTAGGTCTGTGCCTAAAAGTTTTACGCCTTCTTGTTGCAGTGCTTCGGCGAGGTTGATGGCGGTTTGGCCGCCGAATTGGATGACGACGCCTTCGACTTGTTCTTTTTCGATAACTGCGAGCACGTCTTCGGCTGCGAGTGGTTCGAAGTAGAGTCGGTCGGCGACGGAATAGTCGGTACTGACGGTCTCTGGGTTGTTGTTGATGACGATCGCTTCGTAGCCGAGCTTTTGTACAGCGAGTGCGGCGTGTACGGAGCAGTAGTCAAATTCAATTCCCTGACCGATTCGGATCGGTCCTGAGCCGATGACGAGAATTTTCTTTTTGTTTGATGATTCGGCTTCATCAAATCCGTGCCATGTTGAGTAATAGTAAGGGGTGACGGCATCAAATTCCGCTGCGCACGTGTCGACGAGTTTGTATACGGGATGGATATTTTGCGTGCGGCAAACGTGACGAACTTCTTGTTCTGATGCCCCTAAACCTTCGGCAATTGTTTGATCGCTCATATTCATTTGTTTCGCTTCTTTTAATAAGCTGATTGGCGCAGATGCCAACGAATAAGTTGCGATTTCTTGTTCTAAACTGACGATATTTGAAATGTGATATAAGAACCACGGATCAACTTGTGTCATCTCGTATACTTTTTCGGTTGAGTAGCCTCGACGAAAGGCTTCGGCTAAAATATATAACCTTGTGTCAGTCGGCTCCGCTAATTCATCCTGCAATGCTGCGTCACTGTAAGTCGTCATCGAAGGTAGTAGCAAGCGATAAATGTTCGAATCGAGCGAGCGGAGCGCTTTATTTAGTGCTCCTTGGAAGTTACGGTCGATCGCCATCACTTCTCCTGTTGCCTTCATTTGTGTGCCGAGGTGACGCTCAGCTGTTGAAAATTTATCAAATGGAAAGCGCGGTAACTTGACGACGACATAGTCTAATGCAGGCTCAAATGAAGCCTTTGTCGTCGTTGTAATCGGGTTCATTAGTTCATCGAGATGGTAACCGATCGCACATTTCGCTGCGATACGGGCGATTGGATACCCTGTCGCTTTCGATGCTAGTGCCGATGAGCGGCTAACGCGTGGATTCACTTCGATGATGTAATATTTATCAGAATGTGGATCCATTGCAAATTGAATGTTACATCCACCAATGACATCTAGGGCACGAATCACTTTACGTGAGACATCCCTTAGCATTTGATATTGACGATCCGTGAGCGTTTGCGATGGGGCAACGACGATCGAATCACCGGTATGGACGCCGACTGGATCTAAGTTCTCCATGTTACAGACGATCGTGCACGTATCGTTTTCATCGCGCATCACTTCGTACTCAATTTCTTTCCAGCCTTTAATACTTTTTTCTACGAGCACTTGCTGGATCGGACTTTGCGCAAGTCCTTGCTCCACGATGGCAGCAAGCGACTTGTCATCTGTGGCAAATCCGCCCCCTGCACCACCGAGTGTATAAGCTGGGCGAAGAATGACTGGATAACCAATTTGCTTGACGAAATCTTGCGCTTCTTCGAGTGTAGAAACGATGTGTGACTCGGGAATCGGCTCATTTAAATCGACCATGAGCTGACGGAAAGACTCGCGGTCTTCCCCTTTTTGAATCGATTCGACCGATGTGCCAAGCAACTTCACATCGTACTTTTTAAAGATGTCTTGTTCATACAATTGAACGGATAAATTGAGTCCCGTTTGCCCACCTAACGTACCGATAAATCCGTCAGGGCGTTCCTTTTCAATTACTTTTTCCACGGACTCAACAGTCAACGGTTCAATATAGACATGATCTGCAATCGATTCATCCGTCATAATCGTCGCAGGATTATCATTTATTAGTACAACTTCAATATTTTCTTCCTTTAACGCTAAGCAAGCCTGGGTTCCAGCATAGTCAAACTCAGCCGCCTGACCAATGACGATCGGTCCAGAGCCTGCAACGAGTACTTTTTTTATCGAATCATACTTTGGCATATACGCTTCCTCCTGCTGCATTTGCTTGTTGGATAAATGCTTCAAAGACGTATTCTGTATCACTTGGTCCAGGGTGCGCTTCAGGATGAAATTGAACAGACTGTACAGGCAAACGCTTGTGAGTCATCCCTTCAACCGTGCCATCATTGATGTTATAAAACGATACGTCAAACGCGTGCTCATCAATCGTTTCTGAAGCAACAACGTAGCCGTGATTTTGTGACGTCATATGGACACGTCCTGTTTTCGTTTCTTTTACAGGGTGATTGGCGCCTCTATGACCATAAGGCAATTTTTCCGTTCTGGCGCCAAACGCAAGGGCAATGAGTTGATGTCCAAAGCAAATCCCTAACGTCGGATATGTCTCCGCAACTTTGCGAATGTTTGTTAACTGATCGACGAGCCCCATCGGATCACCAGGGCCGTTACTAAAGATCACGCCATCTGGATTCATGGCTTCAATCTGCTCAAATCTATAATCATAAGGAACGATCGAAACAGAGCAACCTTTTTCCATCAAAGCATCTAAGATCGATTTTTTGTATCCATAGTCGATGAGAACGATATGTGCACCATCTGCAGAAAACGTCTGCACTTTCTGAGTTGAAACGCGTTGAACAAGTTGTTCAGTGCTTGGTTGCTGCCACAATTCGTCGGTCACTTGCGAACTGCTTTTAACGAGTACGCCTTTGACGGTGTGGTGTTTTCGGATCGTCTTCACCAAAGCACGTGTATCAACACCTGTTAGACCTGGAACCCCTGCTTCTTTTAACTGGTCAGAAACGGATTTTGTCGCACTATAATGACTTGGTACGTCACAAACATCACTGATAATCACACCGGAAAGCGATGTTTTTATACTTTCATTGTCTGCTTGATTTAACCCGTAATTACCAATGAGGGGGTAACAAAATGTTAAAATTTGTCCTGCGTAAGACGGGTCTGTCATCATCTCTTGATATCCCGTCATACTTGTGTTGAAGACGACTTCCCCGGACGTAGCGGCTTCACTTCCAATCCATGTGCCGGTAAACGTCTCACCTGTTTCTAGTTGCAAATAACCTTCTGTCATTTTACCGTCGCCTCCTTTTTTGCCGCTTCGGCAAACACTTCATCTAATACGGACAAGGCCTCCTCAATTTGTTGATAGCTTATCGTTAAAGCAGGAAGCAATCGTACGACTGTCGGTCCAGCTGGAAGAACGAGCAACCCTTTTTCCCTCGCTAACGTGATGATTTCTTTCGCCTCGACGTTAACGGCTAAACCTAGTAACAGCCCGCACCCACGCACTGATTCAATCGTGTTGTAACGCGCAGCTAATTTTTCTAGTTCTTTTCTAAAATGAATCGATACTTTTTCAACATACGTCAGTATATCTGCCTCAATAATATGTTCAATCGTCGCTTTCGCTGCTGTCACAGCTAACGGGTTTCCGCCGAACGTACTTCCATGACTACCTGGCGAAAAATACTCGGAAACGTGTTGTTTAGCTACAGTTGCACCGATCGGAAAACCTGATCCTAATCCTTTCGCGAGCGTGAACACATCAGGTTCAATCCCATACTGTTCATACGCAAACAACGTTCCTGTTCGGCCGATGCCCGTTTGGATTTCATCAATCATGAGGAGGATGCCTTTGTCCTGGCATAATGACGCCAAATCTTGCACCCACTGTTGATGAGCCGGAACGACACCGCCTTCTCCTTGTACGAGCTCTAACATAACCGCGCACGGTGGGTTCTCAGCGAGAGACTCAAGTGCGTCCCGATCGTTAAAAGTGAGTGTACGAAACCCTGGTGCTAGCGGGTCGAAACCTTCTTGAACCTTTTCTTGCCCTGTCGCTGACATCGTCGCAACCGTTCTTCCGTGAAACGACTGCTTAAATGTCACGATCTCCGTTGATTTCGCTTCGTCTGTTTGTTTCGCATATTTTCTTGCCAGTTTAATTGCGGCTTCGTTTGCTTCAGCGCCACTATTACTGAAAAATACTTGATCGCCTACACTATGACTGACAATTAAATCCGCGAGCTGTTGTTGCGCTGGTATTTCATACAAATTAGAGCAATGCCAGAGCTGTTCTAATTGATTTTCGACAGCGGTTTTGACTATTTTAGGTACATGCCCAAGATTGCATGTGGCAATCCCCATCGTTAAATCGAGGTATTTATTTTCGTTATCGTCCCAAATATAACTACCTTCACCTCGTTTAATTGTTAGTGGAAAACGTTGATACGTATTCATGACGGCGCCTTTAGACATGGTGCATTTCCTCCCCTCGTTCCACTGTCGTACCGATCGATTTTCCGTTGAAATAATCCTCTAAATCATTCACGTTCGTGCCATCGATCATCGACACGTTGGTAACCCCGTGTTTTACTGCTTTCATTGCAGCCCGCAATTTAGGGATCATTCCACCTGTGACTTGCTGTTTATCTATTAAAGACTCGGCCTGTTGGATCGTTAACTGTTCATAAACACCGTGGCCTTCTTTTTGATCGTACATCACACCTGGGACATCACTTAGGAAGCATAGTGGTGCTTGAAGTGCTTGAGCGACGGCTGATGCCGCAGTGTCCCCGTTCAAGTTATAGCGCTGGCCATTGTCATCAATGCCTATTGGAGAAATAACCGGGATCGCACCACTTTCAATCATCGTTTGTAATACGCCGCTATTTACGTGCTCCACTTCCCCAACGAAACCGAGCTTTTCAGCATTTTTCGCTGGTCGCGCTTGTAACAATGCACTGTCTACACCGCTCATTCCGTGAGCGACGCCGCCGTTTTGGTGAAATTTTCGGACAATCTGTTTATTGACCGTACCACTGAGTACCATTTCGACGATGTCGAGCACTTCATTTGTCGTCACCCGCAATCCATCGACGAATGTCGTTGAAACATTAAATTGAGAAAGGGCTGAAGTAATTAATGGTCCTCCACCGTGAACGATAACTGGTTGATACCCTTCATTTTTGTGAAGGTTTGCGACCGTTTCATAAAAAGTGTTTGGTAATTGATCAAGCGTACTTCCACCACATTTAAAGACGACCGTTTTCACGTTTCTCCCCCGTTCTTTTATGTTCTATAAGCCGCATTAATGCGTACATATTCGTACGTTAAATCGCAGCCCCATGCCGTTGCCGTTCCGTCACCAAGGTGTAGATCTACGTATATTGGCACCGTCTCTTGTTGTAAAGGTTGCTTTGCTTTTTCTTCATCGAATGGAATAGGCAGCCCTTGATCGACGACCGTTACATCCCCAAGTGAGACGGTGACTTTTTCAGGATCAATTGGTTCATCTCCATAACCGATCGCACAAACGATGCGCCCCCAGTTTGGATCTGAGCCGTAAATCGCTGTTTTCACCAAGTTAGAAGAAATAATTTCTTTACCGATAGAACGAGCAGCCTGATCTGTTGTCGCTCCCTTTACATGAACTTCAACTAACTTCGTCGCTCCTTCGCCGTCGCGGGCGATTTCTTTCGCTAATTGTTCTGATACTTTTTCAAATGCTTTAACGAATGCGCTCCAAGATGGATGATCTTCTGTTAATGTTTCCGTTTCTGCTTTACCGTTTGCCATCACCAGCACCATATCGTTCGTACTGGAGTCACCATCAACGGTAATCATATTAAACGTCCGGTTCGTCCCTTGTTTTAGAACATTTTGCAAGGCGCTCTCTTCGACTGAAGCATCGGTTGTTATAAAAGCGAGCATCGTAGCCATATTTGGATCGATCATGCCTGAACCTTTAGCAGCGCCTCCGACTGTTACCGTCTTCCCATCAATCTCAACTTGTACGGCAACGTGCTTTGTACATGTATCCGTCGTTAATATCGCTTGCTCAAACCTTTCCACAGTTTGATCGTTTTCCTCACCTATGCTTTGAAACCCTGCTTTAATTTTTTCAATCGGCAGTGGATCACCGATCAACCCCGTTGAAGCAACTGCAACTTGTTCCTCTGCTAAGTTCACTTTTTCAGCCATCGCACGACGCATTTCATAAGCGTCTTTTAACCCTTGTTCTCCTGTACACGCGTTTGCGACCCCTGAATTCACACATACCGCTTGTAAAGGTTTCTCTGATTGAAGACTTTCTCTTGTCACTTGTAACGGCGCAGCTTGAAACTGGTTTGTCGTATACACAGCGGCAGCAGAAGTAGGTACTTCAGAGACGAGCCAACCGAGGTCGTCTTTTCTTTTTCGAATACCGCAGTGCATCCCTCCGGCAGAAAAACCTTTCGCAGACGTTACGCCACCTGCTTCCAGTACGTGAATCGCTGCTTCCTCCACGATCTCCATCGTATCTTCCATCCCTTCCTTTTTTCGTTTAAGGATACATCGGGAGCGTCCATAATCCAGTCCGCTCATCCCATCCGTTCATAATATTTAAGTTTTGAATCGCCTGACCACTAGCACCTTTCACTAAATTATCAATCGCCGAGACGATCGTTACACGATTTGTACGTGAATCAACATCAATGGCAATATCGCAAAAGTTACTACTATAAACATCTTTCGTTCCAGGAACCGAACCTGCGTCACGAACTCGCACAAAGGAATCAGATTCATAAAATGAACGATAATGATCAATCAATTCTTCAGCTGTCACTTCATTATGTAGTTGAACATACATCGTACATAAAATACCTCGTGTCATTGGTGTAAGGTGGGGAGTAAATGTTATATTTACCTCTTTTGCAAATTGTTCTTCTAGTAATTGTTCGATCTCAGGAATATGCTGATGCTTACCTACTTTGTATGGTTTCACATTTTCATTGCTTTCTGTAAAGTGTGTTGCAAGCGTCAAAGATTTTCCCGCTCCTGAAACGCCCGTCTTGCCATCAATAATCACTGATGAAGGATCGACTCCTTCAATTTCCGCCATTGGTAACAACCCTAAGAGTGCCGCCGTCGGGTAACAACCTGGATTAGCAACCAAAGAACTTTTTTCAATATTGGCACGATTTTTCTCAGGCAAACCGTAAACAGCCTCTTCTAAGTCTTTTTCATTTGCTGGTGTATTCTTATACCAATCTTCGTATAATTGTGCCTGTTTTAGGCGAAAATCTCCTGATAAATCGATACAATTTTTTCCTAGCTCTCTTGCTTGTGCGACATATTTCTGACTTATTCCTGAAGGAAGTGAAAAAAACACGTAGTCTACTTCCTCTAATGTCTCTTCTATATTCCATTCATCGAGATTCACTTCTACAACATTTTTCGTGTGCGGATAAATATGGTGAAGGTCTTCGCCGCTTTCTGAATGTGAAATGACTGATGTAAGTTCAACATAAGGGTGCATATGCAACAAGCGAATCAGCTCAAGCCCTCCGTAACCTGTTCCGCCTACCACTGCAACTTGCACTGTCATTAGTTTTCCTCCTGACGTATTATTTGGTCATCATTATACTCTTTGATTTATTTTTATTCAACCGTCTGAAAACATTTTTTTCTGTGAATTTTATAAAAAAAATAAAGTGTATCCTTATTTACGGTGACAAAGAAATGAAAATATCTTCTGTATTCGCTACTCACTTTATTTAACAAATTCATACAAGTGATTATTTATACAATATCAGTGTATAAAAAGAGGGCAAATCCCGTCTCCTTTTGACGTTTTTTGTCGAAGTGACAAGCGCCAATATAAAGGTTAGGGATTTGCCCAATTTAAAACATTATTGTTTTTGCATAGAAGTTTCAATGGATGACGTTTTTGGTTTTACAATCCATCTAAATAGTAGCGTTTGCCCGATTAAAAACAGACCACCAACTGACCAATAAAGCGGTAAGGCGGCGGCTACATTAAAAGAAATAAACCCCATAAACAACGGCATCATATAACCCATGACCGCCATCTGTTGTTTTTGTTGCTCATTACCTATGTCCATATTTTGTTGGGAAATTTTAAATTGCACCAAATATACGAATGCAGCAATAAAAGGGAGAACGATATCACTCTCGCCTAGATTAAACCATAAAAACGTATGTTCAGCGATTTCTGGTGTACGCATAATTGCATAATAGAAACCAATCATAATCGGAAGTTGAATAAACATTGGTAAGCAACCACCCATTGATGCCATCGGGTTAAAATTGTGCTTTTGATACAATTCCATCATTTCTTTTTGCATTTGCCGCTTAGCATCTGACGTTTTATCATTTTTATATTTTTCTCTCAGTTCATCCATTTCCGGTTTAATAACAGTCATTTTTTCTTTCATAAACATTTGCATTTTAAATTGCTTTAACATAAGCGGCATGATCGCTATACGGATGAGTAGCGTCATAAGTACAATCGATAGGCCATAATTTCCATTGAATAGAGAAGCAAAGTACTTGATTAAAAACGAAAATGGATAAACGACATAGTGGTTAAACGTTCCGGTTGTTTCTGCATCTATCGGTTCTGTTGACGCTTGGCACCCCGATAAAAAAAGTACGAAAAGTACAGCTAATACTAATAAGAACGAGCGGAAAGATTTATGAGTGAATACAGATGTGCGTGGCATTTTTTACCTCCTCGACTATTAACATGCTTCAAAACCGAGGAGATTATACCTTCATCATCATCGTCAGACGATTTTTTTCTTCATATAAAACTCTTTTCGTGAACTTTGTTGTTTTTGATAAACTCAGAGAATTGAAACGTGGCGACTACAGATTAGTTAAATGAGGTCACGTCCACTGTTTTGTTCGCTGCTCCGGACATTGATTCCGTTATTCGCTGAAAAAAGACTGTTTTTGAGCTTCCTCCGGACATGAGTTCCGCTATTTTGAAAAAATCGCCCTTTATCGCCTGCAAAAGAGAGGGTTAACGGAACATATGTCCGTCCAACCGCTAAAAATGACGTATTTCGCTGAAATAACGGAATGTATGTCCGCGCCCCCAAGACCCGCATTCATTTGACCAGGTTCAAATGAGCTCAAATCTCGTTTTGACGTAGTTGCTATGGTACGAACTGCGATCTCATTCTTTAAAAGCAACAATCTTTTAGAAAACAGCCTACAATAAAGATGATCCACTACTGTTTACGAAAAACATAAGGGTCGAAAATGCACCACATAAGTACATAAGAACGGTCAATTTCTAGGCAAAAAATTCTTTTTCATGAGGAAGCGTTTACATTTCGCAAACCTGTTGTAAAAAATATGAATCGGATTTATAATGTCCTCAACAGATAAACAAATGTATTTTATAAATAGACAGAAATGGGGCGAAAGACATGTCAGAGCAGTTAGCTGTTGGTTTACTTGGATATGGTACGGTAGGATCTGGAGTCGCGCAAATCATTCATGAGCATCAAGAAAAGCTTCAGCATCAAATTGGTTGTGAAGTACAGGTGACGAAGGCACTTGTTTCCGATATGGGAAAAGAACGTGAGGTGCCTTCTGGTCACATTGAATTTACGACGGATGCTGATGATGTTATCAATGATCCTAAAATTGATGTCGTCGTTGAAGTTATGGGCAGCATCGAACAGGCGCGCGGCTACATTTTACAGGCTTTAAATAACCATAAACATGTGGTGACAGCTAATAAAGACCTTATGGCGCTTCACGGAACGGAACTTTTACAAGTAGCAAATGATAAGCGCTGTGACCTTTTTTATGAAGCCAGTGTAGCCGGTGGAATCCCAATTTTACGTAGCTTAACAGAAGGCCTTGCTTCTGACCAAATTCAGAAGGTCATGGGCATTGTTAACGGAACGACAAACTATATTTTAACGAAGATGGCTAATGACAATCGTAGTTATGATGATGTTTTAGCAGAGGCACAAGAACTTGGTTATGCAGAGGCAGACCCGACAGCAGATGTGGAAGGCTATGATGCGGCCAGAAAAGTCGCAATTTTGGCTACACTCAGCTTCTCCATGAACATTGATTTGGATGATGTATGCGTGAAAGGAATCTCCAATGTGACAGAAGAGGATTTGGCGTATAGTAAGCAGCTCGGATATACGATGAAATTAATTGGTTTAGCTAATCGTACAGAAGATCAAGTGGAAGTGAGTGTTCAACCTGCGTTACTTCCAAATGAACATCCACTTGCGAGTGTCAAAGATGAATTTAATGCGGCGTATGTATACGGGGAAGCAGTTGGAGAAACGATGTTTTACGGCCCAGGTGCAGGGAAACTTCCGACCGCTACAGCCGTTGTCTCTGACCTCGTTGAAGTCATGAAAAATATGCGTCTTGGTGTAAACGGCAATAGTGCAGTTTTACCTCAATATGAAAAGAACCTAAAAGCAGATGAAGATATTTTTGCTAAATACTTCATTCGTTTACATGCTCGTGATCTTCCAGGAACTTTCTCTTCTTTAACTTCATTATTTTCAGAATTAGATGTAAGTTTAGAGAAGATCTTGCAATTACCGGTCCCTGAAAGTGACGTTGCTGAAATTATCATCGTTACCCATAACGCATCTAAATCTGCCTATAAATCAATGTTAAAGCAATTAAATGAACTAGACGTTGTCGTTGAAGTAAAAAGTAGTTACCGTGTGGAAGGAGAGGAAGCGTAATGAGCTGGCGTGGATTAATCGATCACTATGAATCATTTTTACCTGTTAATAGCAAGACACCAAAACTATCGTTAAACGAAGGCAATACGCCACTCATTCACCTAGAAAAACTTTCTCAGAAATGGGGCGTCGACCTCCATGTGAAATTTGAAGGTTTAAATCCTACCGGGTCATTTAAAGACCGCGGCATGGTGATGGCCGTCGCTAAAGCGAAAGAAGCCGGAAGTGAGGCCGTCATCTGTGCCTCGACCGGAAACACTTCGGCGGCGGCTGCAGCCTATGCCGCTCGAGCAGGTTTACGCTGCATTATCATCATCCCAGAAGGTAAAATTGCCCTCGGTAAGTTGTCACAAGCGATGATCCACGGTGCAGAAGTATATGCCATCAAAGGAAACTTTGATAATGCCCTCAATATGGTGCGTAAGTTGAGCGAACAATCGGCGATGACACTCGTGAACTCAGTCAACCCATATCGCATTGACGGGCAAAAAACAGCTGCGTTTGAAGTTTGTGAACAACTTGGCCACGCGCCTGACCACCTAGCGATTCCTGTTGGGAATGCTGGAAACATTACGGCTTATTGGCGCGGATTCAAAGAATGGCATGAACAGAACCAGTCAGGACTGCCGAAGATGTGTGGTTTTGAAGCGAGTGGGTCTGCTGCTATTGTACAAAACCAAGTCATAGAACAACCTGAGACCGTTGCAACTGCAATCCGTATCGGAAACCCTGCTAGCTGGTCCTATGCCATTGACGCAGCAAACGAATCAAAAGGGTTTATTGACGATGTGGATGATGAAGCGATTCTAAAAGCATATAAAGAGCTTGCTCAAGAAGAGGGTGTATTTGCTGAACCTGCATCTTGTGCATCTTTAGCCGGGGTGAAAAAGAAACTCCGTACAGGAGAAATAAAGGAAGGATCGTCTATCGTTGCTGTCCTTACTGGAAATGGATTAAAAGACCCTGATACAGCAATCGATGTGGTAGGGGAAAAACCTGTTTCTTTACCTAACGATGAAAAGATTGTTATTGAACACATCTTAGGTCAGGTGATCGAGCAATGAATGAAGACATGTTTATGATCCAAGTACCTGGAAGTACGGCCAATTTAGGTC
Source organism: Texcoconibacillus texcoconensis (assembly GCF_014202575.1). Lineage (GTDB taxonomy): Bacteria > Bacillota > Bacilli > Bacillales > Salisediminibacteriaceae > Texcoconibacillus > Texcoconibacillus texcoconensis. Next base: position 135,116 of record NZ_JACHHB010000010.1, read on the forward strand.
CTGGTTTTGATTCGGTCGGCCTTGCGATTGATCGTTACCTTACTCTGACCGTCAAACCTAGTCATGAATGGGCGTTTACTTCTCAATCTAAAGAGCTCGAGGGGATTCCTACAGGAAAGGATAACCTCATGTATCAAGTAGCAGCAAAAGTGGCTGAAGAGTATGGTGCTTTATTACCAACGTGCCACGTTGACGTCACGAGTTCGATTCCGATGTCCCGAGGATTAGGAAGCAGCGCTGCAGCAATAGTTGCAGGTATTGAATTAGCCGACCACCTTCTTGATCTTAGAATGGAAAAAGATGAAAAAGCACGTTGGGCTAGTTTACACGAGACACATCCAGATAATGTTTCCGCTTCTGTCTACGGTGGATTAGTGATCGGCCACCATGATTCAGAAGCAACAGATGTCATCTTAGGTGGGGCTCCTTCGCTAGATATCATTGCGGTCATACCTGATTATGAATTAAAAACGGATTTATCACGCACCTTACTTCCAGACAACCTCACACATGGTGAGGCAGTCAGGGCAAGCAGCGTAAGTAACGTCCTCGTCGCTTCGCTTTTGCAAGGGAAATGGGAGATCGCCGGAAAGATGATGGAGCAGGACCTTTTCCATCAATCATACCGTATGGAAGCTGTACCTGAGTTAAAAACGGCAAAATCAGTGCGTTCCATGCTGAATGTATACGGGATGGCTCTAAGTGGAGCAGGACCTATTGTTTTATTTTTTGCTCCTGAAGGAGAAGGGAGCAATGTAAAACACCAACTATCCGCTTATTATCCCGACCACGATATTCAACAACTGAGCGTTGATTGTGCCGGTGCCAAGGTTGAAAAAGTTGTTACTTCAAGTTCTGTTTAATAGAAGGTGCTTCTCTTACGAGGAGCATCTTTTTTATGGATCACACACTCAAAGGAGAATTCTATGCGTCAATCAGGACTTAATACCTAGCGTTCAAACCTTAGCGCATAAAAAAACAGCCGTGACTGTTCCACCAATCACGACTGTTTATAACATCATTTCAATTTTAAAATTGCTTCAAATTAAAGCTAATCACCTTCGGTTCGGTCATTGCTTCAATTGCGGAGCGAACACCTTCTCGACCGAGACCCGATCCTTTCACACCACCGAAAGGCATTGCGTCAATTCGGTAGTCACTGCTGTCATTGACCATAACGCCACCGACGTGTAAATGTTGGATCGCATAAAATGCTTTATCTATATTAGAAGTGAAAATTCCAGCGTGGAGGCCGTAGTTCACATCATTTGAGTATTGGACAGCTTCCTGAAGAGAATCTACAGGCTCAACGATGACAACTGGACCGAACACTTCCTCCTTTGCAACTTGTGCGTCTCGAGGAACCCCTGTTAAGATCGTCGGTTCATAAAACGTACCGTTGCGGCGACCACCGATTTGGATTTTCGCCCCTTTTGATATCGCTTCCTGCACCCATGTTTCTACACGTTTTGCTTCTTCTTCATTAATCATTGGACCGACATCTGTTTTTTCATCCATCTTATTGCCAACCCGAAGCTCAGCAGCCTTCTCTATCAGCTTATTTAAAAACGGGAAATATTTTCCGTTTTCAACATAAATTCTTTGTACACCAATGCAATTTTGACCAACGGCAGAAAATGCACCTGATACACATGAAGTTGCTGCTTCATCAATATCACTATCATTTAACACAATAACAGGAGAATTGGACCCTAACTCCATGTTTACTTTCTTCAGACCCGCTTCGCGTATAATGTGTTCCCCTGCATCCAACCCTCCTGTAAACGAAATCATCGTTACGTCCGGGTGAGTGACAAGCCCGTTTCCGATCGTTCGGCCTGACCCAGGAATGACGGACAAGTACCCTTTAGGTAATTGCGCATGTAAAAATGCTTCAGCGAGAAGAAGTGCACTTAATGGCGTGGTGCTAGCGGGTTTTACGATAATTGGATTTCCTGCTGCCAATGCCGGACCCACTTTATGGCAAACAAGGTTTAGCGGATCGTTAAAAGGTGTGATTGCTCCGATGATGCCAATCGGAAAACGATATTGATAACCAATGCGATTTTCGCTTCCTTGATGTTGATCGAAGGAGATCGTTTCACCATTGATACGACGCGCTTCTTCTGCACTTATTCGTATCGTTTCGATCGCTCTTTTCACTTCCTTTGTCGCTTCTGTAATGGTTTTACTTCCTTCTGATGCAATCGTTTCTGCGTACGTATTTACCCTTGCTTCCATATAATTGGCGACTTCTTGTAAAACACGGATTCGTTCATGAGTTGGAAAATTATCGCTTTTCTCATGTACTTCCTTTGCTTTCGATAGAGCACGCTTTAGGTGTTGGTCTTCTCCAGATGGGACCACAGCTAAATGGCGATCATCCTGTGGGTCATACACGTCAAACGTCTCATCGGACCTAACCCATTCACCAGCCAAAAACATCATTTCAACTTTCGCCTTCGTACGCATTACCCATCACCTCCTCATATCGATGTAACACCTAATTGTTTTTTGACATAAAATAAATCGATCCAAAGCGCGTACCCAGTTTCAATCAAGCCAGCTCCAGCACCTGTCAGCATGATCGGACCAGATAAGTCGCATTCATAAACGATCGCATTTGTCGGTCCTTTTACGTTCGCAAGCGGGTCATTTTCATCTAAGCATTGCGGCTCTACAACCGCCTTCACTTCCTCACCACTTTTGTATATACTTGCGATCAGCCGCCACGCTTTCCCTTCATCTCGTGCTTTTTTGATGTCTTCATTAAAAAGACCGGAAATGCCCTCGCACGGAATATCTTCCACCGCCAACGAAGAACCCATGACATAGTTTGCGAGAATCGCTACTTTGTAACGAGCATCGTACCCTTCAACGTCACTTGTTGGATCGGCTTCAGCGTATCCTAAAGTTTGCGCTTGCCTCAGTGCATCTTGGTATGGCTTTCCATTCTCCATTTCCGTCAATATATAGTTTGTCGTTCCATTTAAAATGCCGTGAATTTCCTTGATCTCGTTTCCTGCAAGTGTCACTTCTGGTAAACGCAAAGCTGGTGTCCCACTCATGACCGTTCCTTCAAATCCCCAATATACACCACGTTCTTTGGCAAGTGCAGCTAAGTCACGATAAGCTAACGCTACCGGGCCTTTATTTGTCGTTACGACACTTTTTTGATGTTGAAATGCCGTTCGGCAGTGATCAATCGCCGGTTGCCCCGTTCTGACATCTGTGTAAGTGACTTCAACAATCGCATCCGAATTCGTCTGTTCAATCGTCTGAATGCTTCCCATTCCACGTACTAACCCTGGTTCATTCGGGTAATTGTCTAACGTGCCATCTTCTTCGACAACCTCAAGCACTTTTTTTACATCGAGGCCATTTGGTTGATAAATGGCCCCTTTTTTCATATCCGAAATCGCAACAACTTCCGCCCCTAACGGTCGCTCTTCTAACAGCTTCGCTAACGACTGCCCGACACCACCAAACCCGATAAAAGCTAGCTTCATGATCCTGGCCTCCCTTTATTCAAATTTTCCCGCGATGCGGTGTTACTTCGTCGTATATAAATGTTCTGGCAATGCATCAAACGCTTGTTGAAGGTCGGCGATGAGATCATCTGCATCCTCAATCCCTGCTGAGTAACGAATTAAACTTTCTGGAATCCCTAACTCAGCTAAATCTTCTTCCGTACAGGAAATGTGACTTGTCGTTCTTGCTGGGCCAACGACCGTTTCAACAGAACCTAAGTTGGCAGCGCGATGTGCGTATTTTAACTTTGGTATCAAATGGCGAACGGTCTCAATACCACCTTTGACAGAGAAAGCAAGCATGCTGCCAAAACCGTTCATTTGTTTTTTTGCAATCTCATGGCCGGGATGGTCTTTGAAACCTGGATATAACACATCCTCTACGACATCAACGGAACGCAAATAATCAGCTACTTTCATCGCATTTTCTTGTTGCTTTTCAATTCGAATTTGTAGCGTTTTCATTCCTCTTAAGAGAAAATAAGCTGACATCGGGTCTAATACAGCCCCATTTACTTCACGATAATGGAAGATAGACTCAACGAGATCTTTTCTTCCGCATACTGCCCCACCTAATGCATCGGCGTGGCCACCTAAAAACTTCGTCGCGCTATGAATGACAAGGTCGACGCCAAAATGAAGCGGCTTCTGGTTGATCGGTGTCGCGAACGTGTTATCAACAATGACGATTGCACCAACCTCTCTTGCTTTACGAACCATCCTTTCAAGGTCTGTGATTTTCACTGTTGGGTTAGTTGGTGTTTCTAAATAGAGCACTTGGCATCCTTTATCTACTTCTTTCTCAATTTCTTCATGATTTCCCGTTTCGCATAAAACAACATCCACATGCTGTCTTGGGAGATACTCACTGAAAATCTTGTTCGTTCCTCCGTACGTATCTTTAATAGAAACGACACGGTCACCTGGTGTTAGTAATGCGGCAAGTGAATTACTAATCGCAGCCATTCCTGTAGAAAAGCTCGTTGCCGCTTCTGCATCTTCAAGGATACGAATCTTCTCTTCAAAGGCATCCAATGTCGGGTTCGTATATCTTCCATACACATGCGCCGATACTTTCCCTGTGACAACGTCATACCACTCATCCAAGTTATCGTAACCGTAAGATACACTGTGCACGACTGGAACTTGTGTTGCGCCAAATGCTAATGAATCCTTTTCTCCAGCCCAAATCGATTGAGTTCCCATGTTTGTTTTTTTCATAGAGATCTCCTCCTTGATCATTCAGTTTTCACACGACGCGACAAGTTACATCAGCTTATTTTTCCATCGGCATCGATTTGAAACGGATCGTTAATGATCAATTCACGAGGATACGTTGTAAATGATTCACACCCCTCCTCTGTGACCCGAAACGTTTCACTAATTTCGATGCCGTAGTTCGCATACCATAAAGCGGGGATAAAGTGGAATGTCATATTCGGCTGTAAAATCGTCGAATCACCAGCTCTTAAACTGGCTGTATGCTCTCCCCAATCAGGTGGATAATTGAGTCCAACTGAATAGCCTAAACGGGCCTCTTTTTCGACGCCTCGCTTTTTCATTTTATTGCGCCACACTTCTTCAACTTCACCGCAGGTCATGCCTGGTTTGACAGCGTCGAACACTTCATTCATTCCTTCGATTACAAACGGGGCAATTTGTTGTAACATATCAGTCGGCTGCCCAACGGAAACTGTGCGGGCTAATGGAACGTGATAACGTTTATAGCAACCAGCTAATTCAATAATGACCGAGTCCCCTTCTTGGAAGGTTCGTTCTGACCACGTTAAGTGTGGTGTTGATGTGTTCTCACCTGATGGTAATAGGGGCACGATCGCTGGGTAGTCACCACCATATTCAGGTGTGCCTGAAGCAATGTGATAATATATATTTGCAGCGGTATCGCACTCACGTACATCTGGGCGAATCGTTTTAACGCCTTCACTCATCGCTTTTTCTGCAATGATCGCTGCGCGTTTCATATATTCAATTTCTTGGTCTGATTTGATAAGTCGAATTTCATTGACAAGAAGGCTGGCATCTTTGAATGTCGCATCGGGAAGGGATTGTATGAGGCGTTGGTAAGCTTTAGCTGAGAAATAATAATGGTCCATTTCTACACCGACAGTGCGATTTCCGTGACCGATTTGTTTTAATATTTCACCCATAAATGCCATTGGGTGATACGTCTCAGATTGGACGTAATAATCAGGGTAATCAATAATATTTTCATCATAAATCCACGTTTTAGAACGTGCACCACTTGCATCTTGATGACGGCCGATCCAGATTGGCTGTGGTTCATCAATAATGACGACGAGCGCCTGGTGAACGTAAAACGACCAAGCATCGTACCCTGACAAATAATTGATGTTCGCTGGGTCGGTGAGGAGTAACACCTCAACCCCTTTGGCTTCCATACGCCGCTTCGTTTTCTCTAGCCGTTCTTGATACTCTACAATGTCAAACGGAAGCATAATCTCCCTCCTTCCAATGACTGAATATTATGATTATTGTTAATGTTAGTGTATTAGTTTTAGGTATTTTTTGGAATGTGCAATGTGTATGAACTTTTGTTTGAGGGAGTTATACAAATTTGAAAAAAAGCTGATTCCCAATAGGTTTTCAGCTCATTCTCGAGTAAGTAGAAAAGACGTTTAAAGGGCCCAGCTTAACATCACATTATTTGATTTTTCGAAGCATCCACAGACGGACACTCAGTTCTAATAAAAAGGCATCATCAGCGTCCACAAGAGAAAGTCCTGTTAGTGATTCAATTTTCCGCAATCGATGTAATAAAGATTGCCTGTGTAAATTTAATTCCTTTGCTGTCTGTGTGACATTACCTTTTCGTTTATTATAAACAACGAATGTATGAATTAAATCTGTTTGCCTTTTTCGGTCGTTTTCAATCAATGGTTGCAATGTATCTTTAACAATATGAACGATCTCACTTTGATCAGATAGCGTCATTAACAAACGATTGATCTTCGTATCATCAAAAAAAGTCCGTGATCCAGTGCCGTGCTGTTGTATCCCAATATCAAGAGCTGTCTTTGCCTCTTGATAACTATCGTGGAATGTAAACATTCCATCTTTATGCATGGAAATGCCCCATGATAACTCGGTCCCTGCAATAAATTCATGCAATCTTCGTTCGATCATGTCTAACAATTGATTGGCAATTTTCGAATACGTCTCTTTCTCCGCTTCAAGAAAGACAATAATTTCACCTTCATCAAAGGTAGCAAGTACATTTCGACCGAGAATTGAACTCGCATTGGTCATTTCTTTCTGAATATAATAATTCATACTGTGTAAAGACGAACTCGATGGCTTATCATTAAAAATATTCGCCTCTTGGTCTTCTGGGTAAACAATATCTCCGACGATACAAAGGTATGGACATTCTAAATCATAGCCAAGTAGTTCCGCTTTAGAAATTAAACGAGTGCTCATTGGAGTATCTTTTTTGGCTAAATCGAGCAAAAAGTTATCCTTAAAACGAATGTGCGTCATTTCTACCGCATTTTCTTTAACGAAATAGAGGGCAGAAGCTGTCAGTGCATGCTCTAATACATTCATGACAAACCACGTTAATTGTTCTGGTTTTTCTGGTTGAAATAACAAATACCCTTGCGTTTTATGGTTGTTGGTAATTTCAAGTTGAAAGTAGTTATCATCTGAAAAACGAAATTCTGAAAGACTATGGTAGAGAGGATGGTCTTCTCTAAGTGTATGTCTATGAAGTGCTGTGATGGTCGATGATGACTGTTCATCATTAAATAAATCCAATAACTCCTGGCTAAAATGTTGACTGGCGCGGATCGTTTTCATCTGATCTGCAATCGCAAAGGGGATGCCAATAAAATCATAAACTGTACGACAAATATCATCTAAGCCTTGGCCCTTTAATACACAGTCGATCAACGCTTGCCGCGCAGACTCAGCACGCTCACGTTCACTTTGACGCTCGTTCTCAATTTCTTTTATGACAACTTGCAAAATGTCACTGAACTGTAGATCCCAAGGAATTTCTAAAATGACGACATTGTTTTCGTTCGCTAATTGCACGACGCGGTCAGGTATCGTGTACAAATGACGGCCAGTAGCTAACCCGAGCGCCGATGCCCCAGACTGAATGACATCGCGCACAAACGATTCCAACAAAAGTGGATCATCTTCACATTCTATTGCTGAACTAAGAACAAATTCATTTTTTCGAACGAAATGTTCTACAGGTGTTTCAATGACGGCAACCCACTCAATGACCTTTTCCTCTAAACAAATGTCTTTCGTTTTTACTTTAACGCGCTCCATGACAGGCAAGTTCATAACATCATTGACCGTTATACTCATCACACCACCTCTTGTCACTTTTCCGCTACCTTTATTATATATAATGCTAGAAGGCTTGGGGATATTGTCTTTTTTTCAAAAAAAGACATTTCAAATGAAGAAAAATCATGAAAGGCAACGATAGGTATACATCTAGAAATCAAAAAAGACACCTTTAGATGAGGTCTATTCATCTTCAAGTGCCTTTTCTAAGAAGTAGCGCCTTATTTTTCAATAGCTTTAGATAGTTCGTACAGTTCATAAGATATCCGTGTCTTCTCCGGTCCGTAAACTTGAATATCTAACTGCTGTTTTGTAGGGAAAATCCGACTTGTAAACGCAAGTTCACCATCGTTAATAAAAACTTCAAGTATACTGTGATCAAAGAAAAGATCGACTTTCTTCAATTCACCTGAAGCTAATGTTCCATTTCTCGTAACCCCAAACTGTTCACCGAATGTATGCGTAAACTGTCCTCGGTCGATAGATACGACGTGCTTTTTCACGTCATACTTTAAACGGAAAACATCATCTTTGTTAAATTGAATATCAACATAAACATCTTCAGACGGACTTTCATGAAAATGAAAAATCCCTTCTACCGCTTCTCTAAACCCTTCGATCGAAGTAGGTTGATTGGATAGGGTTAACGTATTCTTTTGTTCTTGCTTTCGAAGCTTTGTTAGTGCAGGAATTGGCTTTTGATATAACTTTTCACCTTGAACCCGCAGCTTCCTCGGAACGGTCAGACAGTGTGCCCAACCATTTTCATCACTTGGATAATCCATTTCCCCAGAACCTGCCCATGCAAACATGATACGCTCATCATTTTCATCGACAAACGTTTGAGGTGCATAAAAGTCAAATCCTTTTTCCAATTCGTCAAAATGTTCGACTTGAAAGTGTAATTCATCAATATTGAGTTTCCCAATTGCATAAACAACATTGTATAAGTTTTGATACGCCCCATCCGTTGCTTCAAGCCCTTGCGGAAAAATGTAGTCACGTCCTCTTTTTCGTTCGCTGCGGACACTGATTCCGTTATTTACTCAAAAAAGGCTGTTTTTGAGCATTTTGCGGACATGAGTTCCGCTATTTGTAAAAAATCGCCATTCAGTACCTATAAAATAGAGGATTAACGGAACATATGTCCGTTCGCCTCCTAAAAATGACGTTTTTGCCTGAAATAACGGAACGTATGTCCGCGAGCCACAAGCCATATTCACCTGTAGCGTATCCTAGTGTGAACGAATTCTTAAAAAACAACCATCTGAAAATAAAGGTGATAATGATGACGACAACCAGCATTAAATGCTGTGAAACAATGAGGACAGTGATCTTTCGCTTTCATATATTGTGTGATCGTTAATTCCGTTCCGCACACACCACACAAGATCGCCTTTTCATCGAATTGCTCTTTAGACCAAGTTTCGATGTTGTGATCTGTCATCTCTTGATGACATTGGAAACATGAATAATAAGTTTGGCAACAATTCATTTTAATAGCGACAACATCTCGCTTCGTGTGATAATGCTGGCAACGTGTATTCTTATCAACCTTGACACCTTGCACTTGAATACCGTGTACGTTCATCATCATCCCTCACTCTGCGCAGCTATGATTGGTCTTGGCTAAACCTTTGTGCTACTTGTTTTGCCGATTCTTTCGCTTCTTTTAACCGATCTTCTGCTTCATCTGGGTACGTACTCGTTCCTTCAATAAATACATGCTCATAATCAGTGACACCGATAAGTGAAAAAATCGTTTGTATGTACGAATTCGCACTTTCCAATCCTTTTAATTTGCCTTCTGAATAGATCCCGCCACGTGATTGAATGTGAATCATTTTTTTGCCACTTAACATTCCTTCAACGCTCGTTTCCGTAAATTGGAATGTTTTACCAGGCACGATCAATTGGTCAATGTACGCTTTAACTTGGGATGGCGCATGCATATTCCATAAAGGTGTGACAAGAATGTAGCGATCCGCTTGTATAAATTGTTCAACAAAAGGGTTCGTATGTGTTTCCTCAATGTCACTATGCTTGTCCCACAGTGACAACATATCCTTATCTAAAGGAGGTAAATCAACAGAAAATAAATCAACATGTTCGATTTTGTCATGTGGGCGAAGTCGGCGATATTCATTAAGGAAATGCTCACCGAGACGGAGACTATAAGAGTCATCAACGTTTTTTGGATTCGCTGTGATGTAAAGGACGTTCATTGAGTGTTATCCCCTTCCTATGTAAAAAACGCAATCATATTATGACTACTGTATAGCAACAACGAAACACAAGTCAACGACTTATGTTCTCCTCACCTTGATAAAATTTCATTAACATCATTATATAGATCAAGGTGAGGGATCTTGTTCATTGTCACTCATTAAATAATCTTCTGTAACAACTTTTGCTTGGAGGGCACCACCAGCTGCTTGCACCCAACTGCCTAACGTGTTTAACATGGCTCCTCTTCTCGTTAAACCTCTTACTTCGTACGTTCCACCAATGGCTTCTAATCCTGCTCCTAATGATTGCAATTGGTTGGCTAAAACGAGATACTGATCGTCTTCAGTCGTTGCTGATATTGCTCCGCCTAACGCCTGAAAAGAGTCACCAAGAATTTCAAGACGGGTTCCACCTTCTTCATCTCCACGCAATTGCAATGATGCGCCAAGTGAACTCCCTCCTGCCCCGCCAGATTCTATCCAATCCCCTAATGCTTCTTGCATGTCAGGTGTTCCGGTTCCTTCTAAAGCATTCCCGATCGACTGCATGGCTTCACCGATGACGACAAGCCTCGTATCGCGATCTTCATCGCGCTGCATCTGTCCTGTTGCCCCTATTGCTGATACGGCCTGGCCGATGGCATCTACCCAACTCCCGATGAGAATGAGCTCTTCATCGTTCATGACGATTCCGCCTCTACTAAGATGAATTGATTGCTACACTATTTTATTCAGCGATTCCAAACTTGTATTGTCAACTTGTCTATTTTAATGCCGTACACTTATCCATATTTGGCGCCCTTTTTCAGCTTGCAGCAGTAGAGAGAAATACAAATAACCTTGCTTAAACAGTTTCGCCTTCTTTCTTAGGATTGCAGGTGACGCCCGTTTTAAGTAGGGTTAAATATGTTGATTTTCTTGATAATCACTTGTTGATATGATCGCTTGAATAAAACCACCTGAGAATTGGATCCAACTACCTAAAGAGTTAATGATAAAGCCTTGCTGTTCCTTCCCCTGTAATTGGTAAACACCGGCAATTGATTCTAATCCAGCGCCTAAAGCTTGTAACCTGTGCGCTAGCCATAAACGATCATCATCTTCTATACTTGCAGATACTGTAGACCCAAATGACTGAAGACCATCCCCTAAAGTTTCGAGACGGTTTCCCCCGACTTCATCTCCTCGTAATACGAGAAAGCCTCCGACTGCACTTCCAGCCGTACCTCCAACCTCAATCCAGTCCCCTAACGCATCTTGAATGTTTGGCGTTCCGACTGCTTGAAAGAGGTTGCCTGTCGACTGCAAAGATTCCCCGATTGCTTGTAGCTTTGTATCTATATCTTCCTCTCGGTATATTTGCCGCGTTGCACCGATCGCTGCCGTCAACTGACCGAGCGCCTCAGTCCAGCTTCCAACTAAAAGAAGTTCATCGTCATACATAAGCAAACCACCTATGTTTTTGTTATCTTCACCTATTCTATTCATCCATGACACAAGCGTTTAGTTGAGTGGCTGAATTCCGCGTATATCATAAATGTCCCACCTTTGTGATTGTCCTTCATTCGACAGATCCCATAAGGTGGGTTAACGTTCATCATTTGAACCTGAGTGATTTTCTGTCAAAACCGTGGCTTGCATCCAACCACCAGAGGCTTGAATCCAACTTCCAATTGCATTTAGCAATTCTCCGACTTTTCTCTTCCCTTGTAATTTGACTGATAGCCCTACCGACTCTAAAAGCGCGCCAGTCGTTTGAATGTCGTGGGCAACCACTAATCGTTCATCATCGACGGCCGTCCCTTGTATATGGGAACCGACAGCTTGAAAACCGTCACCTATCATTTCTAAACGAACGCCCTCGCTCTCCTCACCATTAATCTCTTTCGCTGCACCGACAGCACTCGTTGCTGCACCACCAACTTCAATCCAATGTCCAAACTCTTCAGTTGTATCATCAGTACCTATCGCGATCAATGCATTACCAATAGACTGCATGACTTCACCAATGGCGATCAGTTTTAAATCGGTTTCTCCATCTTCAGTTGATACCCTTGCTGTTGCACCGATCGCAGAGATCACTTGGCCGATTGCCTCGAACCAACTTCCATAAATAACCAACTCGTCATCATTCATAGTCATACCGCCTATACTGAAATCATCATTACATTATTGTATTTTCAGGTCATAAGGAATGTGTAATGAAAAAAAGCGGATAGCATCTATTGATATTGCTATTATAGAAAAACGAGATGAGTAAAAGCTCGTCACGAAAAATGCAAGTTCTTTATCATTTGCAGAACGCTTCTACAAAGTTAAATGACGTATTCCTCTAAGAGATCTATATCCTTGACGATTAGCTGCTTATTTCCAATAGCCGTAATGAAGTTGAGATCTTCAAATTTACTTAACTTTCGACTTATCGTTTCCCTTGTCACGCCAATGTAATTGGCAATTTCTTCGCGTGACAATGTTAAGTCGATCTCAATGCCCTTTTCGGTCTCTGTGCCAAACTTTTCACTAAACTCGAGAATCATGTGAACAAGACGAACTTCCGGATCTTTCGTCGCTAAATTTTGCACTAAGTTTTCTGTATGAGCCAAACGGTTAGTTACTGTTTCTAATAGTTTGAAAGCGATATTTGGGTTCTCTTCCATGACTTGGTCAATGTCTTGCTTTCTTAACAAACAAATTTCAGTACTTTCAAGGGCATATACACTAATCGATTGAGATGGGCTGCCGTTAAAGAGGTTCAGTTCACCAAAAAATTCACCACAAGTAAGAAGGTGCAAAATTTGTTCTTTTCCATCTACGGTCGTCTTCGATACTTTTACGCGACCTTTATTAACAATAAATAATGTTTGCGAAGAATCCCCTTCTTGCACAACTGGGGACCCTTTTTGGAAAGACTCATGTTTTGCCATGTCGGCGATTTTTTGCATTTCCTCTTCTGATAGTGAATGGAAAATCGGTACTTTTTTAGTGCAAGGCGTTACAAACTGATGTTGACAACATGTTTTTTTCATCGGAAATCACCCTTCAATCTATGAAATCGAAATTTTCTCTGTGTCGTCCATTTTCATTATACCGATACAGGAAACTTGCAGAAGTGACTTCAATCACCGTTGTTGCACATTATAAAGTCTACTACGTCATACAAGAGTTAGCAGAAGACTGACCTTACTGAAAGTCACTCAATTTTTTATAAAATTGTGGTTCTCAAAACTATCGTTTTATATCTTTGATTACCAGATGGATTGCAGTGGTATACAGTGTGTCATTCTTTGGTACGCTTTTTGTCATTTAGTTGTAAATACTAGGTCAGAGGTGGTACATTTTTTGACGATAACAGCCTATCCATTGGAATAAATTTAGCGTTTACCATATGGTGTATGAATAAACACAATTTATGATATCGACAAAAACCAGCATTTTTTGTGTTATAATACGATTAAAATTAAACTTTACTAAGGGGGTAAAATGGCTGTTTCTTTTGTTACAAGCCATAAATGATCAAATTTTATGAATTTTACCACTTTAGCAATTACCATATTAATTCAGCTATTGGTAGTTTTCTTCGCTATTATTTCAATCGCAGGCTTTCAGGATAATGCTCTTGATATCATTGGGGTCCCAATTCACTTAATCTTCGTTATTTTATTAAACATATTATCTCTTTACATATTAGGGAAAATCTTTAAACACGAGGAGAAACGAAAAGTTTATAATGCTGAATCTACTCATGTTAAAGAGTTCCGGTCCTTAGTTACTTCAGTTCGATCTGACCGCCATGACCTTAACAATCACTTAACGGTTATTTCCGGACTAATGAAAATGAAAAACTTTGATGCCGCTGATAAATACATTCAAGAAATGATCGGTAATATTAATATTAATAATAAGGCATTGAAGATAAAAAATCCTATTCTCTCTTCAATGCTGTATTCGAAAATGGACAAGTACCAAAGAGCAGGCATACCTTTTAGTGTGAATATAGCAAATGAAGAAATTGAAACTATTTTATCTTCTACTGATTTAATACGATTAATTAGCAACTTGCTTGATAATGCCTATGAAGCAACACTTAAAATGCCTAATGCAGAACGAAAAATCGAATTAGAAATAACGAAAGTCAATGAAACAGTGAAATTGATCGTAAAAAACACCTCTACTATAAAGGAGATTACTGAATATCATTTCAAAATTGGTTATTCTACTAAATCAAAATCAGATCGGGGATACGGCTTAGCAATTATCCAAGAAGTTACTGAGAAATATAATGGTTTTTTGGAAGTCGATACTAAAGATAATGTAGTAAGTATTGAAATCTCATTTCCGAAAGCGGTAGAAAAATGATCAATCATGTTAGCGAAAGAATAGCCAAAGCATTAGGTATTTATGTTGATAGAACTACCGAAGTTGATTATATTCGCTACGGGATCGAAATTTTAATTAGAGGCCTTATTAAAATCATTATTTTACTTACAACTGCAATTTTACTAGATTTATTTTTACCAATGCTTTCTGTGCTTTTTACGTTTATCATTTTTCGTTTCTTTACAGGTGGACATCATTACTCTACTTACATTCGCTGCTTGTTTGTGGGGCTAATTATCATGCTTTTCATATCGTTTACCTCTAGTAAACTATCGCTTTTTATAGATTTTCGGGCGATTTTAGCTTTGTTATGTTTTTCTATAATAACAGGCTTATTTTTAGCTTATAAATACGCCCCATCGAATCACTTTTACAAAAAGATTTCCGAAAGTCAAAAAAGGAAGCTAAAGAAATCCTCGCTATCAGTCATTATTATTTGGGGAGGAGCCGTTTACACCCTAACGCTGAACTCTTATTCAACTGAAGTTATATTAGCCTCCCTATCCGGTTTTTTATTTCAGATAGGAAGCATACATCCATATTCTTATTTAATTGTTAATAAAGTGGAACATCTGTTAGAGAGGAGGGAAGTCTCTTGAAACAATTTGCAAAGGTAGCTGTCGGTTTTATAGTTACTGTAATCGTTGTTATAGCAAAAGCAGAAATAAGTACAGCGTCTTCAAGCATGCTATACCAACCTAAATTACCTAAAGGTAACGAATAAATATTCGCTTATATACCAACGGTCAAACGATAGCTTTATTTCTAGTCAAAGGCCTAATATTAATGCAAAATCTTCCACTAATACCTAAAGAGTGCATAATATATATGGCTCCTTTTATCCCAAAAAATAATTACTACTAATATCATCAATGCTTTTCAACAAGAAAGGAGTTATTATGGAGTGGTTTAGTTTCTTTTTATTATCATTTCCAGAAGTACTTTTAATGCTCGCAGTTTCTTTTGCTCTTCTTGGTATTTCAATCAAGGAGAACTTAAAATCTATGATTATTTTCTCACTGTTATATGGTGGAGTATCTTTTACTTTAAATATCTATATGATGAATTCGGTCAAACCTTTAATTAACTTAACAGTTTTCGCGTTATTAGTTGTAATTATTTTCCAATTTAAAATGCTACATGGTTTTATTATTAGTATCATTGGGTTTATTTTTTTAGTATTTTTTGAAATCATTTTACTTCTTCCTCTTACACAAATTATTCCATTTGAACAAATTGCAGCAAGTCCGTGGTTACGAATTTTAGCTGGTATTATGACTATACATATTCCGTTGTTAGTCACTCTACTAGTTATACAAAGGTTTAAGCTAGTAATAAAGATCCCTTTATTAAAATAAACAAAAGTTATGAAAACAGATCATTTGGAAATGAAACATTCGATGTTAACCCCTGACCTTTTTCGTTTAAAGATGCTCTATAATAAAGCAAAAACCCAATACGATCTTGGTTGTTTATGGCAAACTAAAAATGTAGGTTTTGGCACTTAATTTATGTAGGTCTATAAGACAAAAAAAGACCACTTGCCAACCTCTTTCATTTGTATCACAAAAATATAAATCTATTTATATTTCATGGAGTTAAATCGATATATCTGTTAATTTTTATATGTCTTGATCAGGGCATAAATAAATATATATATAAAGGTGATTAGTCTTGAAAAAATTTGTTTTATCCCTTTTTTCATTAGGTATTATTGGCTCAGCTTTCTTAACACCTACAATTCTTGCAAGCTCAGATACGTCATTCTGGAGCTGGACAATGGAACACCGTTACATTAATGGTAAAGATAACAATGAACTTCACGAACTCAATTCTGGCGACATGTCTTTAGAGGGTTCAATTAGAATATCAGATTCCCAATCTGGTGCTGTTGGACCATATGAAGTCACCTATGAAGTTCGTGAAGATACAGGCTCTTGGTCACCTGATAGAAGCGCTGGGGTTACAACTGCAACACCTGATTTATATGAAGATGTCTCAGTGAGTGGTAATTTTGGTGATCAAGATGCAGGAACTTATTATATAGTAGCCTCTCAAGCTAATGAGGATGGACATACGAAAAGCTCAAACGGAACTCTAAGTGTAAATTGAGGAACAATAACCCAAGCTATACTACATAGTATGGCTTGGGTTAAATAAAGGGGGGTGGATATTATGGTTTTGACACCATCATTTATTCCTATTTGGATAGTCTTTTTCTTTGTAGGAGCAGCTCTGTGTCTTTATTTACGAAAGATAAAAAGTGAAAGCATTGTTTACATAATGTTTTTTTGTATCTATTACATATATATTCTCTTCGTTTTAGCCTATACGCAGTTTCCAATCTACTTAACAACTCCTCCAGAGTTGGCTATGAGCGCTGAAGAATTGCTAAGTTATAACGTGAACTTAACTCCAGACATTTTAAGTATCTTGTCTGAACCTGGCATCCTTAATGTTGTCATGACAGTTCCTTTTGGTTTTGGATTATGTTTTCTAAAACAAGTAAGTTTGAAAAAAATCATATTATGGGGTTTTTCTTTTAGCTTTATTTTAGAGTCGTTACAGTTAATCAACATGATGATAACCCGATACTCTTTCCGCTCTTTCGATATCAATGATTTATTGTTTAATACTTTAGGGGCTGTTATTGGTTATTTGTTATTCATTTTGTTTGCTAAATCTTTTTTAAAGATTGTTAAAAGGTGGGATATAGGTCTAGGTAATATTAACGAATACATTTACAATGTTTCTTACAATCACCATTAGCAACAAAAATGGTTAAAGAAGGGGTTCCTCTTAACCAAATTCAACGACAATTAGGACATACATCAATAATGACAACAACTATTTATACGAATCAAACGATAGATGATCGAAGGAATTCGCTCGATAATGTATTTAAAAATCGATAAAATAAGCATCAATGTCTTGGTTCCTAAAGCATTGATGCTAAACTACATAACTATTATTTGATCACTGGTCATCATAAATATTAAAATTATCAAACCTATTCTCAATTTTATTAAAATCTTTAAACTACTTTATCATGACCTATTTAAACTCCATATAAAATCAGCTACAAGTCTTAAACTTCAGGGGGGATAATTGGTGTTAGCTCAATCATACTTTTTGTCCGATGATTTTGAGGTAGAGTAATTAGAAAATAAATAAACAGCATAAATAATATTCGCTACACCAACTATGATAAAACCTAAACTTAGAGGTCTAGAAAAAGTTAAGTTTGGAATAATAAAAAGTAAACCTATAAATAAATAAATAAATGCAGCTAATAACGGGTTTTTCCCCATTCAATTCACCCTTTTTTAATTTATTGAAAAGAGATCAAGGAGTAATTAAAGCTTCTTGATCTCTTTTCTGCGGATGGAGAAACTAAGTTTATCTGTTATCCTCCAAACCCATCAACAATGTCAAAATCATAATTATCGAATGCTCCTGGTGCCCAAGCAATTTCTCTCGCATTGTTTAAGTGGTTAGTTGCTGCTTCACTCATAATAAGTCGATCATCATCCGCATACGCATTTGAAGTTAAATCAGCAAAAACTATAATCGCATTAGATGCTGTCAGTGCATTATTAGCCCAACCAACAGGACCAACACCCCAACCTACGGCTATCGAAACAAATAGTGCTAAAGTTAAAAACCAATCAGTAACTTCTGTTGAATAAGTATTCATCTTCATATCTAATCTCATAGATACCTAAATGATGAAGGGATGATATAAATCTTGGTTACTGATCACTTGATAGGTCAGGACTCTATTTCAGTATTTTTTTCATATCTATAGGACACTATGAATGGTGCGATTATCGTTCCAATAATTACTACAGGAACCCCTTGTAACCGCTAAACTAAAGTAGACAGTTTTTGCTCAATAAAAATGAACACTTTTCGATCAAATAATAACTCTCCGTAGTATGATAGTTTCATCA
>NZ_JACHHB010000011.1:0-113680 GCF_014202575.1 Texcoconibacillus texcoconensis
TTTGATGTCTCTGACATCTTTATTGTTTCATTGACAGAATCTTAAATAAGATCCCGCTGGTCGCTTAGCTTTTTGTTTAGTTTTCAAAGGTCAGTTGAACTCATCAATAATGGTGGGCCTGAGTGGACTTGAACCACCGACCTCACGCTTATCAGGCGTGCGCTCTGACCAACTGAGCTACAGGCCCATTATGGAGCGGGTGATGGGAATCGAACCCACGACATCAGCTTGGAAGGCTGAGGTTTTACCACTAAACTACACCCGCAAATATAGTTTTGTCATTTCAAAATTTCACCATGTCTCTTACTCTTCTCGTTCATTCATTAGGAGATGATGCGTCGAGACAACTCGAAGTCATGCCAGTTAAGTTTCGCTCGTGGCTGAGGTTTCACCTCTAAACTACACTCACATATGATATTTGAAATGGTCGGGAAGACAGGATTTGAACCTGCGACCCCTTGGTCCCAAACCAAGTGCTCTGCCAAGCTGAGCTACTTCCCGCTTTTTTTAAAAATGGCGCGCCCGAGAAGATTCGAACTCCTAACCTTCTGATCCGTAGTCAGACGCTCTATCCAGTTGAGCTACGGGCGCAATATATGGTGCGGTCGAGAGGAGTCGAACCTCCACGGGGTTGCCCCCACTAGGCCCTCAACCTAGCGCGTCTGCCGTTCCGCCACGACCGCATATCTTAAAATTATAAGTTAATGTTTTCTGGATGTCAATAAGCTTTTTTATAAACCTTTTAACTCTAGTTAATTATTTCTTCAAATGGTGCGGGTGGAGGGAGTCGAACCCCCACGTCCGAAGACACTAGATCCTAAGTCTAGCGCGTCTGCCAATTCCGCCACACCCGCAAAAAAATGGCGGTCCCGACGGGATTCGAACCCGCGATCTCCTGCGTGACAGGCAGGCATGTTGACCGCTACACTACGGGACCTAACTTTATTCCGTTCTTTTTAAAATGGTGGAGGATGGCGGGCTCGAACCACCGACCCCTTGCTTGTAAGGCAAGTGCTCTCCCAGCTGAGCTAATCCTCCGAAGTTTTGATGTTGTTATTCCTTTGTAGCATCCCTGTTTCTTCCTCTGCAAGTACAATCAATGATGTTCATGCGTCGAAACAACTCGATGCTTTTCCTTAGGTGAATTCGCTCGTAGCTGAGCTAATCCTCCGAAGTTTTGATGTTGTATTTCAATGAAGTCTCCTACTCCTTCATCGACCTTCTTGTTTCTTCTGAACAAAATGATCTACTAGTTAAAACAACGAATCTGGAGTTTTAAATATCGGCAATGGTGACCCGTAGGGGATTCGAACCCCTGTTACCGCCGTGAAAGGGCGGTGTCTTAACCACTTGACCAACGGGCCGATAAAAAAGTTAATCTATGGCGGAGAAGGAGGGATTCGAACCCTCGCGCCGCTTTCGCGACCTACTCCCTTAGCAGGGGAGTCCCTTCAGCCACTTGGGTACTTCTCCTAAATGGCTCCACAGGCAGGATTCGAACCTGCGACCCATCGGTTAACAGCCGATTGCTCTACCACTGAGCTACTGTGGAATGCTCGTCTTCGAATCAGACTTTTTAAATTATAACTCAAACCCAAGTTTCTGTCAACAAGTATTTTTTCGAGCTTTTTCAGCCAATTTCCCTTCGCCTCAACAGCGACTTTTATAATTTATCACACATATATAACAACGTCAACTACTAAAACAATTTTTCTATAAAACCATTCATCATTAGCGCACAATCTCCTCCAACACTAGCTTCAATTGATTTTGACAACGCCCGCAAACAAACTTATTTAAGTTAATCTTTCGCTTTCTTTGATAGCGAGCTGAACATTTTTTGCATTCATAAATGTAGCGCTTAGACGACGAACGTTTTGCCCCTGGCGGCAATTGACAATACCTCGATCCGCCAACTTCATTTAATAACGCCTTAAAATCGGCATCCTTATGGCGGTACCCTTTCCCTGCAATGTGTAAATGATAATGGCAAAGTTCATGTTTAATAATTTTCACGAATTCATCATAACCGAAATACGCCAACTGCTTAGGGTTCAATTCGATGTCGTGGCTATTTAATAAATAGCGCCCCCCTGTCGTTCGCAGTCTTGCATTAAACCTCGCCTCGTGGCGAAAGGGGACACCAAAGTCTTTTATAGATATATCTTCAACGAGCTTTTGTAACTCTCGATTCTCCATTTTTAAGGCGCCCCTTTCAAAAAGGCCATTTACTAAGAAACAAGGACAAACATATTTGCATAACATATGAATATCCATGCCGTACTTTCACCTAAAAGATTAATTCAGTACGTTTGAAGGAGTGAATATCATGCCAACATGGTTAAAGCAACAATTGCGAGAAGCATATTTAAATAAAGACTTGTACCGCATTCGTTTACTTAACCAATGTTGGTTTTATTATCAAAAAATTCATGGCTCCGCTTCATCTAGATCATAGTTACGTCTGGTTCTTGGGTGGTAACATCGTCAAGGCTATCCGCCCTTTTTTCGTTTCTACCTCTTCTACCCACACTGTAACAATCTCCCCTACAGAAACGACTTCCATTGGATGTTTCACAAACCGGTTTGCTAATTTAGAAATGTGAACAAGTCCATCTTGCTTCACGCCAATATCGACAAATGCACCGAAATCGACAACATTACGAACTGTTCCTTGAAGTTCCATCCCAGGTGACAGGTCTTCCATTGAAAGAACGTCTGTTTTCAACAACGGCTTTGGTATATCATCACGGGGATCGCGCTGTGGCTGACCTAGTGCACTAATAATATCTTTGAGTGTCGGCAAACCACAACTGAGTTTTTCAGCTAAAATTCTCTCATCTAATGAAGAAAGTTTATGTTGTAGCTCACTTGTGCCAACCTGATCTACACTCGCCTCAACTTCATTTAATACTTGCTTCGCTAAAGAATAACTCTCAGGGTGAATTGGCGTTTCATCTAAAGGTTGTTCTCCTTCTGGAATTCTTAGAAACCCAACTGCTTGCTCATACGTTTTCGCACCTAGACGCGGAACATCCTTTAATTGACGTCTAGAAGTGAACTTCCCTTCTTCATCGCGTTTTTTCACGATTTGTTTAGCTACGTTTTTTGATAACCCTGAAACATATTGAAGAAGTGACACCGAAGCCGTATTCACATTCACACCGACTTGGTTTACGACCGTTTCTACAACGAAAGTTAACGAATCATTAAGCCAGCTTTGTGATACGTCATGTTGGTACTGACCGACACCCACAGATTTCGGATCAATCTTCACCAATTCAGCTAAAGGATCTTGTAACCTCCGCGCAATTGAAATGGCACTACGTTCTTCCACTTGTAAGTCAGGAAATTCTTCACGACCTAAAGAAGAGGCGGAATAGACACTAGCTCCCGCTTCATTAACGATTAAGTAAAAGACTTCCTCTTCTAGTGATTGGATCGTCTCAGCAATAAATTGCTCCGTCTCCCTAGAAGCAGTCCCATTACCTACCGCAATCACATCTACTCGATGTTTCTGAATAAAACTTTTAACAACCTTGCTTGCCGCTTCTTTTTCGTTACGAGGGGGCGTTGGGTAAATGACCTCAATATCTAACACCTTCCCTGTCTCATCAACAACTGCGAGCTTACAACCCGAACGATACGCAGGGTCCACACCAAGAACAACTTGCTCTTTTAAAGGTGGTTGTAAAAGTAAATTGCGGAGGTTTTCTGAGAAGATCTCGATGGCTTGTTGTTCAGCCTTTTCCGTTAATTCTTTTCGTAACTCCCGTTCAATCGAAGGCTGGATTAACCTTTTATAGGCATCTTCAATTGCCTCATCAATTTCAACTCCAACGATGCTCTCCTTCTCTTGAACAATACGTTTCTTTAATAATTCGGTTATGCGATCTGTCGGGGCGTTGATGGATACACGCAATACCGCTTCCTTTTCACCACGATTTAAAGCAAGGACCCTATGAGGAACAATGGATTTAACAGGCTCTTCATACTCATAATACATTTCATAAATATTTGTATCATCCACTGCGTCCTTCTTCAGATTAGAAGTCATACTTCCAGATTGGTAAGTCATTCTTCTCACTTCTTGACGAAGTTGAGGATCATCAGAGACCCTTTCACTTATAATGTCTTTGGCTCCTTGTACCGCATCTTCAACACGATGCACTTTCTTTTCTTCATCAATATATTTATTTGCTTCTTCCTCCAATGAACCTTCTCTCGGGAACGAGATCATCCAGTCCGCCAAAGGTTCAAGTCCTTTTTCTTTCGCCTTCGTTGCTCGCGTTTGGCGTTTTTGACGATAAGGACGGTATAAATCTTCTACATCTTGCAATTTCGTTGCTTGTTCAATATTTTGCTGTAATTCTTCCGTTAATTTCCCTTGTTCCTCAATGAGACGAAGCACTTCGCTCTTACGTTTCGCCACTTGATTAACGTAGGTCCACATATCGAGAATTTCGCGTAATTGAACTTCATCTAATCCACCCGTTTGCTCTTTACGGTAACGGGCGATAAAAGGAACGGTGTTCCCATCTTCATGGAGTTTCACCGTTTCTCGAACAGCTTTTTCACTGTTCCCTGTTTGCTTTGTTATTTGCTTTATCATTGTCGTTTGTTCTTCCACTGTCGCCATTGCTGGTACGACCCCTTCCAAATTCCAATTTTCGCAACTTGATGTTTTATCACTATTTCACCACTCTATTGTACACAAGCATCGTCTATCCTTCCAACATAACAAAAAAAGACCAGGGGCTCCCTGGTGAAAAGCTAAGAATATTATCGGCTTAGGTACTTAACACTACCACTCATAAACAGAACTTTCCCACCATGACCGTTACATCATCTGCCCCACTAGGCACAGACTCCGTGATCACTTCAACAGTACTTTTAGTGGAGAAAACGGGAGACATCAGCGAATGAATAACAGGATCATATAACATGCCGTCCGAATATAAAATAAAACTCACGTTCGATTCAAACGGAATATATTGAATAGGAATTTGTCGTGGACGCCCAGACAAATAGCCGCGTGTCGAAATCAGATGAGTCCATGCACCAGTTGGCGAATAGAATATACACGTTATATTCCCGATACTACTATATGAGATTTCATTCATTCTATAGTCAATTTTCACGACCATTAGAGCTGCCCCCCTTTCGTTCACAAGGGCTTCATTACACTTCTGCACCAATCGATCAACTTGTAGATTCGAATAGCGAGCAACCACCTCAATCGCCGCCTCTGATGCCTCCCTCGCCTCTCGACCACTTCCTAATCCATCTGCAATCGCACAAATAAAATAGTCTTTCGTTTCATGAACATAATAGGCATCACCACAACAAAGGTTCCCGTTTTTCGCGGCCTGGTGTACAGAGACATCTACATGTTGAAAGGTGTGCGACTGATACATTACAAACACTCCGATGGTTCAACGCGAAGGGACTCGCGCAACTTTTTAAGTGCTCGTCTTTGCAAACGCGATACATGCATTTGCGATATCCCCAAATGTTCTCCCGCTTCTTTTTGGCTATAGTTTTCAAAATATGTATAATAAAGAATTTGCTTTTCTCGCTCATTCAAAACATTAAAGGCTTTCTGTAACAACAACTGTTGGTCTGTTTTTTCAAAACCTTCATCCGTTGCACCTACTAAATCGAGTAATGTAACGGCACTTCCTTCGTCATCGGCTTCAATTGAACGGTCGACCGAGAGCGCTTGATAACTTTTACCCATTTCCATCGTTTCCAGCACTTCTTCTTCAGAAACGCCTATATGCTCAGCAATTTCATCGACTTGTGGAGAGCGTTGCATTTCAACAGTCAACTCTTCTACAGCACCCTTAATTTTTGGACCTAGTTCCTTGATCCTCCTCGGAACGTGAACACTCCACGTTTTATCGCGAATAAATCGTTTAATTTCACCAACGATTGTCGGCACTGCAAACGATTCAAAACTGCGACCATATTCAGGGTCAAAACGGCGAAGGGCCGCGAGCAGCCCGATCATTCCTACTTGGATTAAATCTTCATCATACCTTTGCCCCTTGGAAAATTTCCGTGCTAAAGAGTGAACGAGACCTTCAAATTGTTGAACAAGTTGCGTTTGAACTGCTTCGTCTCCTGTTTCTTGGAATTGACGAATTGCTTCATATAGATCTGGACTATTGCTTCGTTTTTGCTGAGATTCCGTCGTCACTCTGTTCCACCTCACCTCTTTGTAGGAACTTCGTCATCATAATAATGACGCCAGACTCCCCGCATATTTCTACGCGGTCCATCAATGTATCGATAAGGAAAAGCCCGAGACCTCCTTCCTTCATATCGCCAATCGGTTCTTGCGCATCAATCGGACCTAGATCTTTTTTTAGCGCTTCGATATCAAAGCTATTACCTCGATCTGCGACCATCATTTCAATTCGGTCCGAATAAACGCCGCACCCTACTGTCATAAAAGCTTCGGATTCCTCTCCATCATAAGCGTGATTTACGACATTGGTACATGCTTCTGCAACGGCAATTTTAATATCTTCGATGTCGTCATACGTATACCCTACACGATTTGCAACACCAGAAACTGTTAGACGAACAACACCGACATATTCCGGTTTTGCCGGCACTTTCATTTCTATAAAATCAGAAAGTTGTTGTGACATTACGCTTCCTCCCTCTTCCCTTCTTCGATGTCCATTACTTCGTTTAACCCCGTAATATCGAACAGACGGCTCACACGATCATTCAATCCTACTAATTTCAACGAACTGCCATGCTTGTCCGTTGATTTTAAAGCGCCAATAAAGATACCAAGCCCTGTGCTGTCAATATAATCAACCTCAGACAAATCAACGACGACCTTCTCATCTTGCTTTTCCGTTAACGGCAGGAGAGACTCCTTTAATGTAGATGCTGTATATACATCAACTTCCCCTTGTAAAAATACCGTACTCTCATTTTCTCGCTCTTGCACTTGCAGTTCTAGATTCATACTTTCCCTCCTTGACACGTCCATCATTTGCGTCGGTTATCTTTACCCATCGAATACGAGTATTAAACGTGCGTTACATATTGCGTCGTAAAATAAGAAGAGTGAAGTCATCACGCAATTGAAAGCTTTGCAGTCGTTCTAGGTCGCGGTACACATTTTCGACAATTTCTTGAGCAGTCAAATGAGAATACTTTCGAATGAGTGCTGTAATCTGGTCCCTCTCTATAAAGTCATTCCCATAACGGCATTCAGTTACCCCATCAGAAAGAAGAACAATCATGTCATTCAGCTCAACCTCTGCTACGTATTCGTTATATGATGTCTTTTTCGATAACCCAAGTACAAGCCCTTTCGTTTTAAGATCCTCAAATGTATCTGTTTTTGCGCGGTAAAAAAATCCAGGTTCATGCCCAGCACCTGCATAATGAAATTGGTGAACATCCGGGTCGTAAAAGCCATAAACCATCGTGATAAACATATGATTATCAATATTTTGTTCGACGACGCGATTAACATTCTCTAAAAGTGGACCTGGCTGCAAGCGCTGTTCTGGCAAACTATCGATCGCGTATTTAATCATCGACATACAAAGTGCAGCTGGAACCCCTTTACCAATAACGTCAGCAACAGCGACTCCTAAACGGCCATGATCATCAGTCATATAATGATAATAATCACCACTCATTTTTCCTGCAGGAACACTAATCAACCCTAGTTCCACGCCATTTTCATTACTTGGAGGGTCTGAAGGGAGTAAAGACTGTTGCATTTGGGCAGCCACATTTAACTCCGACTCCAATTCACGTTGACGATCACGTAAACTTTGATGCTCCCGATGCGCAAGACCATAGCCCACCATTACTTCTAATAAAACATCAAATGAATCTTCTACGTCATCTGGGACGTACTGGATGATTTCTCGAAAAACAGAAAGGTGCAAGCTAATCATATCTTCTGGTGACATGTCCTGTTCGATCATCTCTTTGCTAAATTGTTGTGCAGAATACAGCGTATGTTCATTTTTGCTTTCTAAATAGTTAGACAACATTTCCTTGTATATTTGATACAGCGAAGATTCTATTTGTTTCATGTGCCCGGCACCTCCTTATTAACGGAGCCACTTTATCGAGATGATCGTTGTTCCTTCCTCTTCTTCAGAATCAATATCAAAATCATCCATTAAACGCTTCACTCCCGGCAATCCCGCACCTAAACCTCCAGATGTAGTGAAGCCATCCTCCATGACACTGCGAACATCTTTAATACCTGGTCCACGGTCCGAGGCGACAACTTTCATTCCTCGTTTTCCAGCTGAGGCGACTTCCTCAATGGATATCTCACCTTGATTAGCATATAAATAAATATTACGGGCAAGTTCAGAAATTGCCGTCGTTATTCTAGCTTGGTCCACAGAACCAAACCCTATTTCCTTTGCTAATTTCCGTCCGGCTTGACGGGCTGCCACAATCCCCCATTCACTATGAATATCTACTCGGGTTTGCACCTGCATGTATCAACCCTCCAGTTCCCGTTGGAGTTTCTCTAACCCCTGCTCTAAATCCAGCGCTGTTGCAACATCTTCCAATGTGATACCCATGTCAATAAGCGTAATAGCTACTGACGGTTGAATGCCTGTTAAAACAACTTTCGCCCCCATTAATTTAGACATATCAACAACATCACCCAACACTTTTGCAATATATGAATCAACCATTTCCACAGATGTTAAATCGATAACAACGCCACGCGAACCTTCTTGGTGAATCTTATTAAGTACATCTTCTTGAAATTGAAGCACCGTTTGATCATCTAGTTCGACTTGAATAGAAATTAATAAATAATCATAGAGTTTTAATATCGGAATTCGCAAAGCTAGTGCCCCCTTTACTTCGACGCTAAATCAACAATTTCACGGTCGGTCATTTTAAGCGCTGTCGCCATTCCTTTTTTCAATGTACTTTTTGTCGAAAACTTGCCTAAATCAATACCTAGGTTAACAACTGTCTGCGCAATCTCAGGTCGAATACCAACGAGAATACATTCGGCGCCTACTAACCGAACCGCTTCCGCCGCTTGAATAATGTGGTGAGCCACCATGGTATCAACAACCGGAACACCTGTTATATCAATAAGAACGACTTGAGCCCTATTCTCAATCACACCCTCTAACAGGTTCTCCATAATCAATTTCGCTCGTTCACTATCGATCGTCCCGATAAGCGGCATAACACAGATCTCATCAAAAACAGGGATAAGCGGAGCTGACAATTCTTTTAATGCCATTTTTTGCGAAAAAACAGTGTTCTCCCACGAACCGCTATAATCACTTACTAGTGCATTGATGAGGTTGTCGATCCAACTTTCAATTTCTTGATAAAACTCAATGTCATAACAGTAGTTATCACCTGTGTTAGACAGCGTTTCCACAGTAATTTGTCGAAAAGACTGCAAGCCACGAGTAATATAATTGAGAGGCCATCCTAGTTGAATCAGACGCTCTGAATACTGACTAATGCGCTCGTATACATCATCAGAACAAAGGTCAACCGTTTCAAAGATTTTATCGACAAATTCACGATTTGTGCTCCGATAAACTGAATCCGAAATATTCTGCAAATAATCTTCGTACCTAAATTGCTCAATCTCTTCTAGCCATTGTTCGACAATTTCATCTTTTTTCTCTAAAATACTTTCTTTAATCGATGGATGCATCCATACTTCCCCCATTTTCTATGCTCGTATCAATATTATTTCACTGATTCCTTCGGATTGCAACGATACTTGTAGACAGTAAAAAACTTGTAATCTTTTCACTTAAAAGTTCACAATTTTTTACTTAAAATGTGTTACTCCGTCTATTTTCCGAATATTCTGTATATTAAACGGAGAATTTTCTACTCCATTTATGCTTTAAACCACCCGAGGTCATACCCGGCATATGAACAGGATTTTTAATTCATCTCTTGCGATCCACCCTAGCATTTTAATTTCTAATAAAACAAAAAAGCTGCTTGGAAAAAGCAACTTTCTGAACGGTCGATCGTATTTCTATTTACAATATCCTAAAAGTCGATCAGCCCTAGGCTGATCATGAGTGCATCATTAACTTTCACCATCATATCGTCATCCAGATGAGTGATTTTATCTGTTAGTCGCTGTTTATCGATCGTCCGAATCTGCTCTAATAAGATGACAGAGTCGCGGTCGAATCCATATCGTTTTGCACTAATTTCAACGTGCGTTGGTAATTTCGCTTTTTGAATTTGTGCAGTAATAGCTGCCACGATTACAGTCGGACTAAATCGATTGCCGATATCATTCTGAATAACTAGAACTGGTCGAACGCCCCCTTGTTCGGAGCCAACAACGGGTGAAAGATCAGCAAAATACACATCACCGCGTTTTACAATCAATGGCCTTACACCCCACTAACTAATCGATCCAAGGTATGCTCGGCCTCCTCCTCGGCAAGAAAGGCTTCCGTTGCAATATTTAAATTAATTTTCGCCATCTCCATGTAACCTTGTTGCATTGTTTCACGAATCTGTTGTTTCTTCTGCTCTCTAAGGTACATTTTTGTCGCTTGTTGAATAATCTCACTTCGCTTTAAATTATCCTCGTTTTCTAACAAACCATCCAAATCATTTAAAACATGTTGTGGTAAACTCACCATGATTCGTTTAGTGTTCTCTTCTGACACAATAACACCTCCAACGAAACTGACAACCCTGAAATTTATCCCAAAACAATCATAGCACTTGCCTACCGGGATTGCAAAGTAACTTAAGCAATCACCATAATAACTTTTCTACAAAAAACGTAAAATTCCTTCAAAAAAAGATAAAACACTAAAAAACATCGTTATCAATCTGAACCATCTTTCCGCCCTTCCATACAGCCCGAGGAACCCGATAGCTAATCATACAAGGGATTTCATAAGTGATTGTACCTAGACGCCTAGCCACTTCTGCTACAGAAATCATGTCTTCTTGCTGTCTTCCAATCAACGTAACTTTTTCGCCAACTTCCACTCTATGTGGTAGTAAGACCATCATTTGATCCATACAAATACGACCGACGATCGGACAACGAACACCATTTACAAGGA
Source organism: Texcoconibacillus texcoconensis (assembly GCF_014202575.1). Classification (GTDB taxonomy): domain Bacteria; phylum Bacillota; class Bacilli; order Bacillales; family Salisediminibacteriaceae; genus Texcoconibacillus; species Texcoconibacillus texcoconensis. Next base: position 11,097 of record NZ_JACHHB010000011.1, read on the forward strand.
CTTCACCTTGCGTAGCATTTTCTCGAATCCACCCATCTGCATATCCGATCGGCACAGTTCCAATCCACTCATCCTTTTGTGCTTGATAAGTAGCACCGTAACTAATCGCTTCACCTGCAGATAGTTTTTTAACATGCACGAGACGGCTATGCAGAGAAAATGCCTCGTGTAATTCAAAGGGTAAATGCTCCGCAATTTCATCAGCTGGCGTCAAACCATACATAGATATTCCTACACGAACCATATTATACACTTTATCTAAGTGACGAAGTGCCGTAGCACTGTTGCCTGCGTGTATATATTTTATCGGTTCTGGGTGTTCTTTTTTTAACCAACGCAGCATCCGGTCAAAACGATTCTTCTGTTCATCAGCATACGACGCATCGAGTTCATCCGCAGTCGCAAAGTGTGTATACACACCTTCCAACTGGAAGTTTTTCGAATCGCGTATCCTCTTAACTACAGCATGCCCTTCTTTTTCCGTTCGTATGCCAATTCTAGCCATACCAGTATCAATTTTTAAATGACAATTAATCAAATCGTCGTCTTCTATGACCTTGGATGCTTGATCTAGCCAATCAGCTTGAAAAACAGTCAAAGCAATTGAATATTCAGCTGCGAGTTTTGTATCTTGCGGGCGTATATAACCTAGTACAAGGACAGGGGCTGTAACACCTGTTTTACGTAATGCTAACGCTTCATCTAGTGTTGCTACACCAATATAAGGAACACCTAAACGAAGTGCGACTCGCGCTACATGTTCAGCACCATGGCCATAACCGTTCGCTTTGACAACCGCCATCATTTGCGTTTCATCGGGTAGCCAACTTTGGAAGTTGTGAATATTTTTTTCAACCTCATCCAAATTCACTTCTACCCACGTGTCTCGATAAAAGGGTTGCCTTTCCCCCAACCTTGACGCCTCCTTTGATGAGCCAACCATTCCGTTCTTTTTAAGCGCTATGTTTTATTATCCTTCGCAAAAGTCTTTATGTCAATAAAGGACAAGATGGTAAAATACGGTTCGTTAAAATTCAGTCCAAAAGTATCAAAAATAGAAGGAGGCAGACTCGCCGAACGGAAACCATTCACGAAAGTCTGCCTCTTCAGTCCAAAGGTTATTTTTCTTCCGATCCATATACACTACGAGCGATTGTTGCTAATTCTTCATCGCTTAATGTTTGTGATGCTAAGAAGAAATCTGCCCCTTGGTAAGACCATGAGATCGTTTTGTTATCTCCATCTCTAGATAATGCACCAATCGCGAAACCTAGATCAATAGGATCACCTTCGGAAATATGCATCGGCGTACTCGCATCTACCGCTTGACTTCGCTGTTGTACTAATGTGAAAGAGTCATCTCCATCATAGGACAAAATCACTCGTTCACCATCTTCTGTCTCAATTTCTTGAGACTCTTCTAAGGACGTACCTTGTGGTTGATAAGTTGGATATAAAACATTAAATGGCTCTTCTGAACCTTCTTCAGCTAACGTCGGAATTTCTTCCATGTTCAACTGTGCTCCTGCCATATTACGATCCATATCAAAGTCGGCTTCATTGAATGATGCATCGACTTCAAATCCTTCAAATTCAATTTCCACAAGTACGTCAAGGTCTGGGTCCATCACTTGCACTTTATTAGGCGCTAAGTCTTTTTTATCGAGTGCAATTTCTTGTTGGTTTAAGTTTTTATTTGTATAGTTTGTATTCGTTTGGAAAATGTATTCATCATCTGTTGCTGTAAATGTACGTTCTGGATCGACCAAAATGTCATTAATCAAAGATTCATACAAGTAGACTTGGCTATTATTCTCAGGCCAGTCGCTTTGGAATCGGAAGCTCTTATTCAATGCTGGCGTTAAAACAAACACACCCTCGTCATTACGCAAAATAATTTGTTGTTGGTCTTTTTCTGCATTATTTAGCGCAACACGATAAAATGACGGACTGTCATGCCATACTTCCACGTCGTACGTTTGCGGCTCTTCACCTGTTTCTAACGTCATCTGCGCTTCTGCTTTATAACCTGACATACTTTCAAGACGGTCCTCTAATTCTCCTATGACATCTTCTTGTGTTTTCTCGCCACATCCGGCTAATGTCAATACTGCAACAGCAAGAAACATCACGAAAGTCATCGAACGTTTCATCTGCTCAACCCCTTTGTCTCGATTGGACGACAAAGGAGGGATTCTATTCATCGTGGTCCCTGTTTTAACGAAAGGCATAAGGCCATTCATTAATAAGGTCAGATGCGACCAAACCCATTGGTGAAGCACCACACTCTACCAATTGATCAGCTACATAACCATGGATATACACAGCATTGCAAAGAGCTTCTTGTATTGATTCGTGTTGCAGGCAAAAGGCAAGGATCGCGCCTGTTAAAATATCTCCAGATCCTCCTTTAGCTAACGAAGGGTTTCCCGTCGGATTAATCCACTGCTTACCATCAGGAGCAGTAACGATCGTGTACCTCCCTTTCAACACGAGGTATACACCAAAATCCATGGCAAAAGCTTTTGCGACATGAAAACGGTCCTGCTCAACGTTCTCTACAGTTTCCCCTGTTAACACAGCCATTTCTCCTGGATGAGGAGTCAGTACAACTGGGAACGACGCTTCTTTTAAACGTTCTTTTTCATAAGCCACATTGTGGATTGCATCGGCATCCATAATGACTGGGCCTTGGAACCCTGAGAACATATCGAAAATTGAAAAACGCTGATCACGTCCGATTCCTGGGCCAATAGCTATCCCATCAAATCGATTCGACTCTAGTACAGAAACAACAGAAGACATCCATTCTTCTTGCTCATGCTCATTGGCCAATGGATGAACCATCGCTTCAGGCGCTTGTGAAGCAGCTGCTGTTGCAACAGATAAAGGTGTCGCTAATGTCGTTAAACCCGCTCCCGCTCGTAAGCATGCTCTTGTTGTTAAAATGGGAGCTCCTGGCATCGTACGACTCCCACCTATAATGAGCGCCCGACCAAAGTCCCCTTTATGTGCATGATCTGATCTCTTGGGCAACGAGTTACGCACACGCGTCTCATCCCATAGTTCCCGATGAATGTTCATTTTTTGAAAAGCAGCAGCAGGAATCCCGATATCCAACGTGATCTGTTCTCCGTAGAAAGAAGCGTAAGGAAAATGAAAAGCTGTTAATTTAGGTGCTTGCAAAGTGAAAGTTTTATCTGCTTTCACACCCAAAACTTCTCTTTGCTCATTTTCCGTACTTGACGGTATACCACTAGGAACATCAATAGAGAAAACTTTGGCTTTACTTTCGTTGACAGCTGCGATGACTTCATCATATGGCTTTCTTACCTCACCACGAATTCCTGTTCCTAACAACCCATCAACGATGACATCATAGTGATTGATGTTACGGTAGAAAGTCTCATATTCCTCTTGATACTCGCGAAACTTATAACCACATCGTTGATAAATATTTGCATGGGTTTTCGCAGTTCCACGAATCCGATCAATTGGAGGTATCGTCCATACATCTACAAGATAACCTTTTTCGTTCAGTAATCGCCCGACAACAAAGCCATCTCCTCCATTATTTCCTGCACCAATGAAAACAGCGATCCGATTAGCCTCTTGTACAGATTTTTCTTTTTCCAATGCTAAAAATAACGCTTGCCCTGCATTTTCCATCAACAACTCTTCTTGCAACCCTATCGATTCCATGGTGTAGCGGTCAATTTGGTGCATCTCCTCACCAGTTACCACCTTCATTTGATAGTTCCCTCCTATCCGCAATATCACTATATGAGACTAGCCCATTCAATATGACGAGCCTAGCCCGTTTCATTCTTCAATAATTACTTGAGCGGCTGCATGGCCTGATGTGTGCGTAATTGAAACGTGATAACTTTTATTTTTATAAGCTTGCTTCTTCACTTCTAGAAGGGGTTTACCCGACTCAGAACGTAAAACTTCAATGTCTTGAAAAGATAAAGACGCACCGATTCCACAACCTATTGCTTTCGAACATGCCTCTTTTGCCGCAAACCGGCCTGCTATGTATTCCATCTGCTTTTTTTCTGGCAATTTATCTAAGGATGTTAACTCTTTTTCTGTAAGGATGCGAAACACAAATTTCGGTTGCCGCTTTGTAAGTTTCTGTATACGTTCTATTTCTACGATATCTAAACCAATTCCTACAATCATAAACGGAACTCCTCCACAATTTTTAATTAAATGAATTTCATAATAGATGATGTAAAGATCATTTCGGAACATGGATTGTAATTTTCACTTCAGGCGGACGCTTTCCCAAGGGCTTGTCTTCAGCTAAATTCAGCTCCACAAACCGTCGCTGAATTGGATCTTCAGACTGCGCTGACCCTTTTGGAGTCGCCGCCTTTCGTTTCAATCACCCGTTTCAAAAACGAACGTTAACCTTCGTGAAGTTTGTTAAAACCCTTCATTATGATATTGGTTCAATTAAATGAAATTTAACATTGTTCACAAAACAAGAGCTTATCTTATTGTAGATAAAGTATGCTACAATAAATGGTGATCATTTCTCATATGCTTTTTACATAAAGGATCTTTCCTTAAACTTTGTTGTTTTTGATAAACTCGGTGAAGCGAAAGGTGACGGCACTAGGTTGGCTAAATGCGGTCACGTCGTCGACCATGTGGTTCGCTTGTGGTTGTCGTATCGTTCGCTTGGACATTGATTCCGTTATTTACCTGAAAAAGGCCGATTTTGAGCTTTTTGCGGACATGAGTTCCGCTATTTGCAAAAAAATTCCCTTCATTGCATGCAAAAGAGAAGATTAACGGAACGTATGCCCGGGACCACGAACCACATTTTACTTGATCAGGTTTATTTTAGAGAACAGTCAAATTTTTAAATAAAGGAACCCATCTGAAAGGAGGACTCTCTTTGTTTATTCGTAATGAAAGTTTCGATTCCTACATTCGATCTTACCCGATTGTCACTGGATTAATCGCCATTAACCTCATTTTATATGTTTGGGTTTATTTTTTCCCATGGTTAGGTGGGGACTTCATTCGTGATATGGGGATCGGATTCAATTTTGCTGTCATTATGCTCGATGAATACTGGCGCCTTGTCACTTCTATCTTTTTACATGCTGGTTTAACACATGCTTTATTTAATTCCTTTTCCTTGTTCCTTTTTGGTCCCGCTCTTGAGCAAATGCTAGGAAAAATGAGATTTATTGTTGCATACCTTGGAACGGGAATTTTAGCGAATATTGGAACACTCATCGTTGGAGGCATTGACTATAACCCTCACCTCGGTGCTTCAGGAGCAATCTTCGGCTTATTTGGTATCTATATTTACATGGTACTATTTAGAAAAGATTTAATCGATTCTGCAAATGCACAAATTATTATGACAATCGTCGTTATCGGACTTATTATGACATTTGTTAATCCACGAATTAATATTTATGGCCACTTGTTTGGCTTAATTGCAGGGGCTGCGATTGGACCTATGATTTTATATAAAATTAAGTCCTTCAACCGCTTCCGGCGTCGCCCTGACCCAGATGAAATTGCCTTCGATCCAAACCGTTGGCAGAAAAAAGAAAAACAAAAGCAGTGGTTAAAACGCGCAGGGATCGCACTCGGTATTGTTTTGTTGATCGGCTGGTTAGGCCAGTTGTTCCTATAAGTCTGGAAAAAATTGAGGCCTTGAAAAGAGCCTCTTTTTTATACCTCGATAAAGCCTACAACCGAAATAACTCCCTTTGGAAAATCTCCAAATAAAAAAACAGGCCGAAGGAAAAAACACTTTCCTCACGGCCTGTTATAAAACATAAACCTGTTATTTATTGGCCTAACGCTTCTACAATTGCTTCTACGTTATGCTCCATCATATCAATGTAACTGTATACGCCTGTGCCTTCTTCTCCAAGGGCATCAGAATATATGACTTCTTCAAAGATCGGAACACCTGCGTTTTCAGATACAGTTTCCATGTAATTAGGACTTACAGTCGTTTCGATAAATACATAAGGAATACCGCGCTCAGTCACCATATCAACAAGTCTTGAGATTTGCTGAGGTGTCCCTTCTTCATGAGCATTTAACTCCCAAATTCCCTCTGTCTCAAAACCATAAGCTTCACCAAAGTAAACTAGTGCATCTTCACTAATTGTAATGAAACGGTGCTCTTCTGGGATCTGCTCTGTTTGCTCCTCAATCCATGCATCTAGTTCATTTAATTCCTCTTTAAAGCTTTCTGCATTTTCAGTGAAAGTACTTTCACCTTCTGGGTCTAGTTCAACCAATTCTTCAACAATGTTATCAACATACGTTTTGACTAACGCCGGGTTTAACCAAGCGTGTGGGTCATCTGCATTTCCTTCGGATAATGGAATTGGCGTAATTCCACCAGTCACTTCTGCAGCTGGTGTATCTGTGACATTATCCATCATAGATTCTAACCAAGACTCTAGGCCTAATCCATTAACGAAAAACAAGTCAGAATCCGTCACTTTTTCAAAGTCACTTGGTGTTGGTTCATGCTCTTCAGGTTCTTCTCCTAGCGGTACAATATAATCCACGGTACCGCGGTCACCAACAACTTCATCTACAACATCAGCTAATACGGAGAAACTAGCTGTTAATTCCAATTGTTCTGTCTCACCTTGATTTGCTTCCTGATCATCAGTCTCTTCGGAACAACCCATTAAAATGGACCCTGAGACAAAAAGTAAACCTAGTGCACTAAGTAAAGATTTGCTTTTAAACATCTTGATGTTCTCCTCCCTTAATTTCATATTCAATAAATCTATTTATCTTCTCAGGCAAATTTAAGCTTTGCCTGTTGATAACCTCCTGCACCAACGAATGGCCACACCTTGCTTAGGTGAAAAGAAAAAGGCTAACGTAAACAAAATCGAAGCAACGACAACAATAGATGCTCCAGTAGCGACATCATAAATATATGATAAGTAGACGCCTGTAACAGCTGATACCACACCAAAGAAGGCCGATAGCACCAACATAATATGCAAACGTTCAGTCAGTAGATATGCTGTTGCTCCTGGCGTGATTAACATCGCAACGACTAAGATAATTCCAACTGTATTTAAAGATGCCACTGTAACTAGCGAAAGTACGATCATGAGGATATAGTGAATCACCTTAGTTGGTAAGCCAATCGCTTTAGCCATCGTAGGGTCAAAAGTACTTAATAACAATTGTTTATAGAACAAAATAATCGCTAATAAGACGGCAATGGTAATGCCTAATGTGACCCATAGGTCTGTTCGGGACACTGCCAGCACATTACCAAACAAGATGTGCCAAATATCCACACTCGTGCCGCTGAGCGACGTCACCATAACAATACCAATCGCAAAAGTGGCAGTAAGAAGGATCCCGATCGCAGAGTCATCTTTAATCTTACTGTTTTGACTAATGTAACCTATACCTAATGCCGATAAAGCTCCTGTAGCAACTGCGCCAATAAAGAAACTACTACTCCCTAACATGTAGGATATAACAACACCTGGTAGCACGGCATGGGATATGGCTTCTCCCATTAAAGCCATACCTCTTAAAATAATAAAGCAACCAACAACACCACAGAGTATGCCTACTAAGGCCCCTGCAATCAAAGCATGTTGTAGAAAGGGATACGTACTGACTGCATCAAAAAAGAACCGTATTTCTTCCATCACCCCGTCACCACCATCTTCCCACCTTCATCAGATAGCATGGCGATGTTTCCATTGTAGGCCTCGCTAACCAAATCTGGTTGAAAGACCTTTGCTTTATCACCATAGCCTATAAGTTTTTTATTTAATAACATGAGGCTATCAAAGTATTCCTCAACTTTGCTGAGGTCATGGTGAACAACAAAGATCGTCTTCCCCTCATCTCTTAATTTCCTTAACAAATCAATAATGATATTTTCCGATGACACATCAATACCAGCAAATGGTTCATCCAAGAAGAAAACATCTCCATCCTGTGCCAACGCCCGAGCTAAGAACACACGTTGTTGTTGGCCTCCAGATAGTTCGCCAATTTGACGCTTCCGATATTCGAGCATTCCTACTTGCCTTAAACAATCGAGGGCAATTTCACGCTCTTTTTTTCCTGGTCGTTTCCACCATTTAAGGTGAGGGTAACTTCCCATGACGACAACATCTTCAACCAATACCGGAAAGTCAAAATCAATCATGCTTCGTTGAGGAACATAAGCAATTCGTTTTCTCACTTTAGAAATTGATTGCCCTAAAGCCGTGACTTCACCGTCATTTTTAGAAACCATACCCATAATTGCTTTAATAAGCGTGGATTTGCCGGCACCATTTGGGCCAATAATACCTATTAGCTGTTTAGGACTTGCTTCAAAGGAGATATCCTCAAGTGCGGTATGTCCGTAGTAAGAAACCGATAAATTCTTCACTTGTACCGCTGAATTCATAAATAATCCTCCTCTCCGATTCTGACAAAACATTAGAGCTGCGTATTTTTCTCTGGACAATTGTTTTGCACGAAGGCAACTTTCATTCAAAAAAATTTTCGCAACCATATTAGGCATCGTATTCTTTTGTTTTGTCCACAGTGAATTAATTTTCCCTAGACCAACTTTTGAGTATAAAAAAATGATCTTTCAATCAAAAAACCAAGCACAACCACTTATTTTATATTCACCTATACATATGAATGTGCAGTCATCATTTGTATAACGTAACATTTTTTTACCTAATGCAAAATCTCCTTTTATTATAGAGGGTATGCGCCTTATTTGTCTAGAACATTTATTCATTTTTTCAAAAACCTTAATTTGAATGACTTAGGAAAAAGCACCTTCCTTTAAAAAAAGCCCCCCATCACTCGCAAACCAAATCAACGCTGTCTATCAATTACCTTATTCAATCATTGGCTAATTGTGCACTTTAATTAAAAAATGATGAATAAAGACCTTGGAAGTGGTCATTCTCATACTAAATGAGTGAGGAGATACGGCCGTTGATGTTTTATGTGAAGTAAACAACTGTAAATTTTGAACTAAAGGAAATAAATGTGCAGCAGATAGTATTTATGTCATTAGCCATACTGGAAAAGAAGCAAAAAGACAAGAAGAAACAGATTGTAAAACATTTGATCCTGAGGTTTAATCACTTTCTAAAAGCAGTCCCCAGAGTGACAGCCAATAATAGCAATCACCCAAAATAGTACCAACAACTTGTTGGTACTATTTTTAGTCAATATTAATATTTTTTTAGTAAATACCTCAATGGGATGACAGAAACTAAAATGATGAGCAAAGCTGCCGGTGCAGCTTGATGGTAAATGGATTCTGAAGCTTCCCAGTGAATTCGAACTGCCAGCGTATCAAATCCAGGCGGACGCAACATTAAAGTAGCTGGTAACTCTTTGATAGAACTCACAAATACGAGAGCACCACCTGCTAGAACACCCGGTAAAATCGTCGGAAAGATGACTTTTAACATCACCTTCCATGGAGGATACCCTAGACTTCGTGCAGCTTCATCTATCCTCGGAGAAACAAGGCTTAATGATGCTTCACCAGCTTGAATCGCTTGCGGTAAGAAGCGAACAACAAACGCTAGCGCCACCATCCATAACGTATGGTATAGAAATGGAATATGATTGTTGAAAATAAAAACAAACCCTAAAGCCACAATCACCCCTGGTAGTGCATATCCTGCATAACTCAACTTATCAACAAAACTTGAAATAACAGATGGATAACGAGACTTCAAATAAACAATCGGCATCGCTAATACCATACATAATAAAGCAGCAATACCAGAGACCGTTAAACTATTCCACGCATAACCGAAAAAGTCAGCATCTAATGCCCCACGCTCTATACCAATGATAGACCAATAAACGAGAACGAGAATCGGTAATATCACGGAAATAAGAAAAATAAAGATAACAAATAAAATGGCTAATGGCTTCCATTTTCCAAGAGGTAAAATCTCTGGCTCTCTATAGCTATTTGAGGTCTGATAATAATTGCTTTTTTTCCTTGTTCGTGCCTCAATCCACAATACAATCAGTGTGATAATAATTAATACCAGACTTAAAACGGATGCAGAAGCAATGTCAAAGCTTGAAGTTTGAAAATAAATCGCCGACGTAAATGTAGTATAACGTAGCATTGATACTGCACCAAAATCACCGAGGACATATAATATAATAAGTATAGCCCCCGCCCCAATGGCTGGACGTAAGAACGGTAAGTTCACTTTCCAAAAGATTTGCGACGTTTTAAACCCTTGCGAGCGGGCAATTTCTTCATAATTGCGATTCATTTTTCGTAAGGAAGCACTAGCGATCAAAAACACATATGGATAGGTGAACATCGTTAAAACGAAAAAGGCACCCCAAAATGAATACATATCGATAGGATAACTTCCAAATATACCTCCAAGCAACTGGGTATCCTCCCAAAATTCACGTACCCAACCACTTGGTCCAAAAATGATAATATATGTCATCGCCCCCACATAAGGGGGAATAACGAGTGGTAAAGCTAATAACCATTGCCACATTTTACGCCCTGGTATATTGGTGCGAACAACAATCCATGCTAGCGCCACACCAATCGTTACCGCAAAGGCAGCAACCGAAAAAGTTAGTGACAAAGTATTCCATAATAATCCAGGGATCCTATCATCTAAGAGCCGGAGCCATCGATCTACCCCAGCAAAGGCTGACCTCCAAGCCACATAAATAATAGGTATAGACATAATGGCCGCAATAACAAATCCGAATAAAAGTAGTATGAGCCCTGGCGGATTACCGTTCCATATATTTAGCCAATTCCTTCTCCAGTAACGGAGAAGGGTTGGGGACAATTTCTCCCCAACCTTGGCATTTTGGTCGTTATTTTGATGAGATTTGCGATTGTTGTCATTACTCATTATGCCCTCTCCTAAAGCTCATATATAGTTCTGTCCTATTTAATCTAATATAAGCTAAATGTTATCTTAGATCAAGGTCTAAGCCAGATTGTTCAATTAGGTCTTGTGTATCTTCAAAGTAGTTACCTAGCTCAGTAATCGGCATGTCTTGAACTTTTAAGTCGTCGAAATCAACAATATGAGGTTCTACCTCTTCTGGGTATTCAACACCATATTCAGAGTTAATAAGAAGCTCTAATGATTCTCCAACAAACTCAACTTGGTTTTCAGGCTCTAATAACCATTCCATGAATCCGATCGCGTTCTCTTCGTTAGGTGCTCCACTTACAAGCCCAGCACCTGCAGCATTCGCTACCGTACCCATTTGGTCCTCACCTTGGTCAAGATAAAGGAATCCTACATTGTCCTCTTCTTCTAAGAGTTGCTGATGGAAGTAATAGTTATTTACTAGACCAAATGCATGCTCACCTTGACCTACCAAACGGCGAATATCACTGTGACCTTGTGTAATCGCTGCTGCATTTTCTTGAATAGACTCTACCCATTCAGACGTTTTTTCATCCCCCCACTCATGACGAAGTGCGGAAACGTGACCAGTCATACCACCATTACCACCACGTGTAACCGCATAACCATTTGGAACATCTGCCCATTTTGGATCAAATAAATCTTCACTACTTGTTGGCATTTCATCTTCAGAAATCATATCTTTATTATAAATGAACCCACGCGCACGAGCAGAAACCGCAAAGTATTCATTATCATCTGAACGGAAGTCTTCAGGAATAGAGTCTATTCCATCGAAGTCATAACCTTCCAGTAAGTCTTGGCGCTCAAGGTAACCTAATGCACCTAGGTCATTGGAAATAAACACATCTGCTTGGACATTCCCTGCTTCTTCCTCTATTTGAAGTGGATTCGCACCATGTAAAGCCTGAACTTCCACACCTGTATCTTCTTCATATTTATTAAGGAGTGCGTCTACGAAAGTTTCGTTACGTGCTGAGTATACAACTAATTCACCTGGATCCTGATCTACTGCTTCTTCCTGTTCTGTCTCTTGTGTATCTCCAGAATCTTGCTGGTCTGCGTCGCCAGACTCAGCTTCATCTTGACCACAACCTGCCGCAACAGTCATCGCTAATGCTGACACACCGAATAATGATCGTTTAAGACTTTTTTTCATTTTTTATTTCCCCCTATAGAGTTTTTCATCACTTTGTTGAGAATGATTTTCATTATCATTTACAAGCACACTTTACATCATGTCAGAACCCTCGTCAACGAAATTTAACGAATTTCAAGAAAAAATATTGACAAGTCTGTTGTTTTTTATAATAATTATTAATAAATACATAATAGCAATAAGTTATTTGGGCAAAAAAAGAACTAACCTCTATGAGAGACTAGTTCTCAGGCGTCTATTCAACGAGGGCAACGAGTTCTGGTTTTATATCAAAAGATACTGTTGTTCCGATTTCAATGTCTTGTTCCACAGGTGCATAAATCACCATTGGTTCGTTAGACACCGCATGGTCAGCTTGTAACCGAACAGATAGTTCTTGAAACTCGCCACTGTAAGTGACATGCTCAACCGTGCCACGATACTCGCCCTCTTCTGCCAAGCGACAACCTTCTGGGCGAATAGATAATTTCACAGAACTTGATTCAGATTCTAAGTCTTCTTTCCACTGCTCAGGTAAACATACACGACCAATTTGTGTGTTTATATGTTGTAAATCATCATCCATCACACCACTAAGCAAATTGGTTTTACCGACAAATTGCGCAACAAAACAATTTTTGGGGCAACGATACATTTCCCTTGGTTCTGCGATTTGTTGAATCACACCTTCGTTCATAACAACGACGCGATCAGAGACAGCAAAAGCATCCTTTTGATCGTGTGTGACCATAATCGCAGTCACATTCGCCTTTTTCAAAATACCCATAATTTCAAAACGCATTTTTTCGCGTAAACCTGCGTCAAGGTTACTAAATGGTTCATCCATTAATACAACATGCGGCTCTGGTGCTAAAGCTCGCGCCAAAGCAATACGTTGTTGTTGCCCACCTGACAATTGCGTCGGATATCGATCGGCATATTCAGCTAAACCGACAAGTTCAAGAACTTCTTGGGCTCGTTTCTTTTTCGCTCGCGTACTCCACTTATTTAGTCCGAACATGACATTTTTTAAAATGCTCATGTGTGGGAAAAGCGCATAATCTTGAAACACCATACCGATACCACGCTTCTCTGGAGGAACTGAATAATCATCAGTCACAACTTCCTGATCTCCTATGGAAATCCGCCCTGAGCTCGGCTGCTCAAATCCAGCAATCATACGCAACGTCGTCGTCTTCCCACACCCACTCGGCCCGAGTAACGTGATAATTTCACCTTTTTCGATATTTAGTTGCATCGAATCTACAGCAGGCTTTAAAGACCCTGTAAAAAATTTCGTCATACGGTCAATTTCAATGAAACTCATGAGCGATCCTCCTCACTGAATATCGGGTGGTTCATTTTATTTAGAAACATAATAAATAAATAATTGATAAAAATTAGTTGAGAATGATTTTCATTGTAGTTGGATTATAGCACAGCCCATTTCACATGGTCAATAACACTTGTTTGACAAACGTCAGTATTTTGATAGCGTTTTCTTATTTATGTTAAAAAGAGACCTTTACTTTTAAAGGCCCCGTGGTGGTGTTCATCTTTAACGACTTTTAACGAGTAACTCAACAGCTTCTTTTATTGCATCGTCTGTCTCTTCACCTTTCTCAACTTGCTCGCGAATACACTCTTCTAAGTTTGCGCTAACAACAACACCGATCGCACGATCTAATGCATTTCGTACAGCTGACATTTGGTTGACGACGTCACGACAATCTTTACCTTCATCAACCATTTTCACAATCCCTTTAACTTGTCCTTCGATACGCTTCAGTCTATGTTTAACTTTTTCATCGTATTGATTCATACCAACTTCCCCCTTTCACGTTAACAGTGTGAACTGTCTTATCAACTATTATAATCGCTGTTTTCTAAAGAGAAAAGGAAACGATGTGCTTCAACACCATATAACTTCATTACCACTTTCCTAACATCGTTATTTGATGTTTTTTCTGTGTTGATCACAGTTTTTCTTTTGAGGACCGTCCAGACCTATTTCAAAACGGATTCCATTCGCTTCTTTAGTGACCGTTCGATCTTGCTAGCTCGAGTATTGGATAAGGTAACTTATTTTTCAGTCGGACCTTCCCAATCTGTGATACCGCCTTTGACATTATAGACATTTTCATATCCAGCACCTTTTAAAATATCCGCCGCTTCCATGCTGCGATTTCCACTTCGACAAAACACATAAATCTCTTCTTCAGGTAACTCATGATATGTGTCTTCAAACGTACTTAATGGCATATTCTCCATCCCTGGTACACGCTCTTCAGCAAACTCCCTTTCTTCACGAACATCAATAACCAGTAACGTATCATCATCACTCATTTTTTCTTCAAGTTCGTCTCCAGATAGTTGTTCAACTGCTGACCCATCTTCAGCGTCACATGCTACGATGATTAGTATAAGCATTCCCCACAATAAAACTAACCCCTTCTTCATCTCGCCGACCTCCTTCCCAAAAACGATCATATCAAAAACTGGTTGATCCTATCACAACCAGTTTCTACTCTATCTATATATTATAACCTTTATAATAATTTTTCTCCAAAAAGTGAACCCATTAATTCAACTGCAGCAACCGCGGTTTGATTTCTCACATCTAAGATGGGGTTTACTTCGACAAACTCAGCAGATGTAACCATATTTTGTTCAGCGAGCATCTCCATCGCTAAATGTGTTTCCCGGTAGGAGGTACCACCCAGAACAGCTGTCCCTACCCCTGGTGCATCTTGCGGGTCCAAAGCATCTAAATCTACGCTCAAGTGAACACCATCCGTCCCGCAAGACAAATAGGCAATCGCTTCATTCATCACTTGCGTCATCCCGAGTCGGTCGATCTCATGCATCGTATAAACGTTCATCCCTTTTTCACGTATCAATTGTTTCTCTCCAGCATCTAAAGAACGAGCACCAATAATCACAATATTTTCTGGCTTAATTTTAGGGGCATAACCACCTAGTTCCGCCAATGACTGATGACCTAACCCTAAACTTACTGCTAATGGCATTCCATGAATATTGCCAGATGGCGATGTTTCACCTGTATTTAAATCACCATGAGCATCAAACCAAATTACTCCCAGGTTTTCTCTCTCTTTGGCGACCGCAGCTAATGTACCAATTGCGATGCTATGATCTCCCCCTAACACGAGGGGGAAATCTCCTTGCTCGCCAACACTTCTCACCTTTTCATAAAGAGATTGATTCGCTTTTACTACCACTTTTAAATCTTTTAAATTGCCTTCTTCAATGACATCCAACTTAGAAGGACGACCAATTTCGATATCTCCTCTATCTACAACATCAAAACCTAAAGCTATTAATCTCTCAATGACTCCTGCATAGCGCATCGCACTCGGGCCCATATCGACACCACGTCGATTTTGTCCCAAGTCCATCGGCACACCTATCACGGAAATCCGTTTATTCATACAGTATCCCCCTTTGCCTCTCACAAGCCTTTACATTCTTACTTTGATAACAGCCCTTTTAAAGCAAAACGAACATTTTGCGGTCGCTCTGCAAGTCTGCGCATAAAATAACCGTACCAGTCAGTTCCAAATGGGACGTAAATCCTCATTTTATACCCTTCATCTACGAGTTGTTTTTGATAGTTCGTCCGAAATCCATAAAGCATTTGAAATTCGAACTGATCTTTGGAAATGTCTTTTTCTTTAACGAATTGTTTCACTTGATTAATAATATGATGATCATGTGTGGCGATAGCAGCATAACTACCATTTAATAAATGCGTACGTATAATATTCATAAAGTTCTCATCAACATCTTCTTGTTTCTGATAGGCAACTTGCGGGGATTCATTATAAGCACCTTTAATAAGTCGTAAATTCACACCTCCCAAGCGCCTCACATCGGCTTCAGCCCGATATAAATACGCTTGAATAGCTGTACCTACGTCGTCATGCGATTGCCTTAACTCGTTCAATATATCTAACGTCGCATCAAGATGTGAATAGTCTTCCATATCAATACGTACAAAGTTTTCAAGTTCTTTGGCTATTTGTAAAATATACATCATATTGTCGCGACATAAGTCACGATCGACATCAAGGCCTAACTGCGTAAGTTTCAAAGATAAATTACATTCCAATCCTTCGTCATGAATCGCCTGTAGTATCTTTACGCAATATTCCGCAGAATGTTCCGCTTCCTCTCGACGATGAACGAATTCCCCTAAATGATCCAAGGTCGCATACATACCTTGTTCATTTAACTTTCGAACCGTATTCATAGCCTCTTCCAACGTCTCACCTGCAATCACTTGTTTAGCACCAAGCTTTTGGCCCCAGCGACGAGCATTTTGCTTTAACCATTTACTCTGTGATAAAAATAAGAAAAACTGACGTGAAAGCAATATTCTCCCCCCTTCACCGTTTATATTCAAATTTTTATAGACGGGGAGACGAATTGACGTCTTCCCCCGACTAAAATATAAACACACTTAACGATGAAGAACTTCCCGAATACGCTCGAGTGCCCATTCTAAATCTTCTTCTGAAATGATCAGCGGTGGAGCAAAACGAATGACATTTTCATGTGTTTCTTTACAAAGTAGCCCTTTTTCTTTCAATTGTTCACAATAAGCACGAGCCGGTTCAGTTAGTTCCACACCAATGAATAGTCCTTTTCCACGTACTTCACGAACCTTTGGATGATCAATCTTTCCAAGCTCTGCTTTGAAGTAATCTCCTAGGCGAATAGATCTATCAACTAACTTTTCATCTTCTATTACTTCCAAAGCTGCGACAGCTGTAGCACTTGCTAATGGATTCCCTCCAAATGTCGAACCGTGAGAGCCAGGGTCGAACACACCGAGAATGTCGTCATTGGCAACCACTGCTGAAATCGGCATCACCCCACCACCTAAGGCCTTACCTAAAATATACATGTCAGGGGTAACCCCTTCCCAATCACAAGCAAACATCTTCCCTGAACGCCCCAGTCCAGATTGAATTTCATCAGCTACATAAAGAACATTTTCTTCCTTACATAAGTCGTAAGCTTGCTTTAAAAAGCCTGCTGGCGGAATATTAACACCCGCTTCTCCTTGTATCGGTTCAAAAAGAAACGCAGCTGTATTCGGTGTTATTGCCGCTTTTAATGCATCGATATCACCGTAAGGGACAACTTTAATCCCTGGTAACATTGGACCGAAGCCTCTTTTATACTTTTCATTAGAGGAAAGGGAAACCGCTGTCATTGTACGGCCATGAAAGTTATCTTCACAGACGATGATCTCCGCTTCGTCTCGAGCAACACCTTTTACTTCATATGCCCAGCGGCGAACGGCCTTCACTGCCGTTTCCACCGCTTCGGCACCTGTATTCATAGGAAGAACACGATTTTTATTTGTTAGTTGAACAACTTTTTCATAAAAGCGATTTAATTGATCATTATGAAAAGCCCTCGATGTTAAGGTGATTTTATCTGCCTGCTCTTTTAGGGCTTGAATAATCTTCGGATGCCGATGCCCTTGGTTTAATGCTGAATACGCACTAAGCATATCGATATACTTATTTCCCTCAGGATCTTCAACCCAAGACCCTTCCGCTTTTGAGATCACAATTGGTAACGGTATATAATTTCGCGCGCCATATCGATCGGTTTGCTCAATAATTCGATCAGAAATACTCATGATACCGCTCCTTCTCTATTATGATATGGTCTTCCATTTAAAATTGATCGCTTATCGTTTTCGCTTGCAAGAAGTGCAACAGGTAATCCGGCCCACCAGCCTTTGAATCTGTTCCTGACATATTAAAACCACCAAATGGTTGATAACCTACAATCGCTGCTGTACAACCTCGATTAAAGTACAAGTTGCCGACGTGGAATTCCTCACGTGCTTGCTCTAGATGTGCACGGTTGTTAGAAATGACCGCCCCAGTTAATCCGTAAACGGTGTTGTTTGCGACATCAATAGCCTCATCAAAATCTTTCGCTTTAGAAAATGCAACCACCGGACCAAAGATCTCTTCTTGCATCATACGTGCTTGTGGATCTAAATCTGCAAAGACAGTTGGTTGTACGAAGTATCCTTTAGAAACCTCCCCCTCGCCACCGACCATAAGGCGGCCTTCTTCTTTGCCTAGATCCATATAGCGCATAATCTTGTCATACCCTGCTTGGTCGATCACCGGACCCATGTACGTGTTATAATCTGTCGGATCACCAACTGTAACCTCTTTTGTCTTCGCGACAACTTTATCTAGTAGCTCATCGTATACATCTTCGTGGGCAACGACGCGGGAGCATGCTGAACATTTCTGACCAGAAAAACCGTAAGCTGAGTAAATAATTGCATCTGTCGCTACATCTAAATCTGAGTCGCTATCAACAATAATCGTATCCTTACCACCCATCTCTGCAACGACACGTTTTAGCCAAATTTGCCCTTCTTGTACTTTAGCCGCACGCTCATGTATACGTAAGCCAACTTCCTTTGAGCCTGTGAAATTAATAAAGCGAGTATTAGGGTGATCGACGAGATAGTCACCTACCTCTGAACCACTTCCTGGAATAAAATTCACGACACCAGCTGGCATCCCTGCTTGTTCCAAGACTTCTACAAATTTATAGGAAATCACCGGTGCATTACTTGCTGGTTTCAACAATACTGTATTTCCTGCTACCGCGGGTCCGATCGTTGTCCCTGCCATAATCGCAAATGCTAAGTTCCAAGGGGAAATTGTCACCCCAACACCAAGCGGAATATAACGGAATTCATTATGCTCAATCGGACGGCTATTGATCGGTATTCCATCTTTTAATCGGATCATTTGACGCGCATAATATTCTAAAAAGTCAATCGCTTCCGCTGTGTCGGCATCTGCATCAACCCACGGCTTTCCTACCTCATAAACAAGCCAAGATGAAAATTCATGCTTACGTCGCTTAATCATCGCCGAAGCACGAAATAGCACATTAGCTCGTGCTTCCGGGTCCCATTTACGCCACGTTTTAAACGCCTTGTTTGCCGACTGCATCGCCTTTTCTGCTAATTTTTGATCTGCTTTGGACACTTTTCCAACTACTTCATTCGTTGCTGGGTTTTCAGAAACAATTTTCTCTTCAGTCGTCATTCTTTCTCCACCGATGACGAGTGGATATTCCTTACCTAGTTCCGCCTTAACTTTACGAAGTGCTGTTTCAAACTCCTCACGATTTTGTTTAATTGAAAAGTCTGTAAATGGTTCATGTGTGTAAGTAACAACCATAGACAAAACACTCCTCCCTACAAAATGGAAACGCTTCCAGATTAACGCCCGTCCCTACCGCTAACAGTAGTAAAACAGGCTAACAACTGAGAATTAGTAGGTAAAACTCGCAATGTCGAATACGAGGTGAATACTCACCAATAAAAAAGCTGGTGTTATTAGGAGTTTATGATTCTCTCCTTGTTATAACACCAGCTTTTATCATATTTTAGTATTTTATTTGATCGGTTTCTTCCAAAAACCTACCATCAATGCCGTAACTACTGCTCCAGTTAAAATCGCAATCATATATAAGAGCCAACTACCTTCTACAAATGGTGATACAAACAAACCACCGTGTGGAGCCATTAAACCAATATTAAACAACATTGATAGGGCACCCGCGATAGATGAACCTACGATAATTGAAGGAATCACTCTACCTGGGTCAGCTGCAGCAAACGGAATCGCTCCTTCGGTAATGAATGACGCACCGAGCACATAATTTGTTTTTCCTGCGTCCGCTTCTTCTTTGGTAAATTTACGCTTAAAGACAGTCGTAGCAATCGCCAAACCGAGTGGTGGTACCATTCCACCTGCCATAATCGCAGCGTGAGGACCAAAAGTACCCGCTTCAATCATCGCTAAACCGAAAGCAAAGGCCGTTTTGTTAACAGGACCGCCCATGTCGACAGCCATCATGCCACCGAGAATGAGACCTAGTATCGCCGCATTAGCACCTGTCATGCCACCTAACCAATTCTCAAGTGCCATCATAATCGTACCAATTGGTTCAATAATGATAAAATGCATCGATAAACCTACAATTAAGATACTAAATAACGGATATAAAAGTACGGTTTTAATGCCATCTAAAGATTGAGGGAGATTTTTAAATACGCGCTTTAACCAAAGAACAACGTAACCAGCTAAAAACCCGGCAATAATACCACCCAAAAATCCAGCTTGCATTTCATCAGGACCTGTTGTTGACATGTAACCACCAATCATACCAGGAGCAAAACCTGGACGATCAGCAATACTCATCGCAATAAAACCTGCTAAAACAGCTACCATTAACGCTAATGCGTGTCCACCACCGATGGAACCAAGTGCTTCTGCTAATGGGTGCTCAGATTCGATACCAAACATAAATGATAAGGCAACGAGAATACCGCCACCAACGACGAATGGCAACATGTTTGAAACACCATTCATTAAATGTTTATAAAAGCCTGCACCGCCACTGCTACTCTGTCCTTCTTGCGCCTCTTCTTGATCATTTTCCCCTTGATAAATCGGGGCATCTCCGTTGATTACTTGTTGGATTAACTCTCCTGGACGTTTCATCCCGTCGGTTACTCCACGTTGTAAAACTGTTTTTCCTTTAAATGCAGATAAATCAACTTTCGTATCTGCAGCAACAATGATTCCTTCAGCTTCTGCTATGTCTTGTTCCGTCAAACGGTTTTTGACGCCATCAGATCCGTTCGTTTGAACTTTCAGGTTTACACGCATTTCTTGCCCTTTTTCTTTTAACGCATCAGCTGCCATATACGTATGAGCAATGCCTGTCGGGCAACCAGTGATCGCAAGAACTTTTCTTTCTGCTTGCCCACTTTTCGCCTCGGCACTTGTATGATGCACTCTTTCTTCACTATCAAGTTTTTCCTTTTCTTTCTTGTCTACCGCTTTTAAAATCTCATCCTCTGTTGTTGCTTCTAGCACTTCTTTTCTAAATGATGCATCCATTAGAAGCGTTGACAACCTTGATAATGCTTGTAAATGCGCATCGTTAGCTCCTTCTGGGGCAGCGATCATAAATATAAGGTGCACCGGTTGATTATCTAACGAATCAAAATCAACGCCTTTTTTTGTACGACCTAATGCGATCGTCGCCTCTTTTACAGCACTGGACTTTGCGTGCGGAATCGCTACACCTTCACCCACACCAGTACTACTTTGACTCTCTCGTTCTAAAATGCTGCCTTTAAAAGCGTTATGATCGTCAATTCTTTTCTTTTCAGATAAACAAGTAACCATTTCGTCAATAACTGTTTCTTTCGTTTCACTCTGTAAATCAAGAATGATTGTTTCTTTAAGTAACAGTTCAGTAATTTTCATCCCTCTCACCCTTTCTTACAACGAAGATTTTCTTCTAACATTTACTTGAATTTGTTTCTCTAAGTTTTGGACGTCCTCTGCTTGACAAAGCCCTTGAGAAAAAGCTGTCGCACTCCCTGCTGCTACGGCTTTAATAAAGGCCTTTTGCAAACTATCGGTATTTGACATTCCCGTGAGAAAGCCAGCAACCATTGAGTCACCAGAACCAACGGTATGAATCGGCTGGCCACTTGGGGCCTTAGCTCTTAAAATCTCGTTATCTGATAATAAAATGGCCCCTTGACCTCCCATAGAAATAAGAACGTGCTGAATACTTGATTCCTCTTGTAGTTTTTGACCGTAGTAATAAACGTCTTCTTCATTTTTGATCTCGACATCGTACAATTCGCCTAATTCATGGTGGTTTGGTTTAATAAAATGCGGACTTGCAAGAAGTGATTCTTTTAGTGCATCACCACTAGTATCGATATAAACGAGAATACCCTTGCTCTCAAGACCATTGACGATGTCTCGATAAATCGATGGTGGCAGCGTTTTAGGCACACTTCCCGCTAACACAAGCACATCCCCTGCTTCCAAATCGTTTAACTTATTTAATAAAAGCGTTTGATCCGTGTCGGTAATCGCCGGGGACGGACCATTGATTTCTGTCTCTCTTTGACTTTGTACCTTCATGTTGATACGGGTATCACCTTCGACCCGTACAAAATCAGTGTTAATTTTTTCTTCAGCTAACGCATCGGAAATGTATTTTCCTGTAAACCCACCAGCAAACCCCGTCGCTACACTATTGATGTTCAATCGTTTCAACACTCGCGAAACATTAATTCCTTTACCACCTGGGTACTTTTCATCAGAGCGCGCGCGATTCACTTCACCGACTTGAAGAGAATCAAGATTGACAACATAATCGACTGCTGGGTTAAGTGTCACGGTATATATCATTGTTGAACCACCTTTACTTCTGTAAGTTCTGCTAACTTCTTAAGTTGCTCCTCAGGTGTTGCACTAGATGTCACAACCGTCGCGGATGTCACTGAAACAATTTTTGTAAAAGCGACTTCACCCAATTTTGTGTGATCGACTAAAAAGTAACAATTTCGTGAAAGCGAGTGTGCCGTCGCCTTCACAACTGCTTCTTCAGGGTCTGGTGTTGTAAAGCCCATTTCTGAATGGATCCCATTCGCCCCGAGAAAACAATGATCAAAACGATAAGATGTTAACGTTTCGACAGCTTTCGCACCAACGAGTGCGGACGTCTTTCCTTTGACTTTCCCACCTGTCACATACGTTTCAATTCCTGCTTCGATGAGTTTTGCAACATTGGATACTCCATTTGTCACGACGACGACATCACGCCCTTTAAGATAAGGAATCAATTCCAGTGTCGTCGTTCCAGCATCTAGATATAAACAATCTCCATCCTTGACCAAATCTGCAGCAAATTTTGCAATCGCTTGTTTCTCTTGTTTATTCCTTGTCGTTTTTTCTTCCATTGTTAATTCTTCTTGACCACTTTTTAACAGTGCCGCTCCTCCGTGAATTCGTTTAAGTCGACCGTTCTCTTCCATATCCGTTAAATCACGACGGATCGTTGACTCTGAAGCACCTGTTATTTGAACAAAATCGTGTATAGCTGCTGTCTCTTTTTCCTCTAATACTTCTAAAATCTTTTGTTGCCTCTCGATTGTTAACACGAGAACACCTCCTGTGAACCGCTTACATCATGATCATACAACAAAAATCAATCACAATCAATCATTTTCGGTCATTTAGATTAAAGAAACAGTCACAATCACCACAAAATGATCAAAAACAATCACCCATAAGCTTTAGGATATCCAACCATCTTCCTCTCGACTTCAAAACGTTTGGACAAAAAAACGTCAGGAAATGATATTAGATCATTCCCCGACGCTTCTTCTTTTTTAACGTACTTCCGAAATACACCAGGCTATTATGGCTGTCGAAATATCAACAAAAATTTCCTTTTTTATTTCCTGGGAAACAATATTCGACGTTTGCCCTCATTTATGATGATGAATCGTCAAGCTCTCCCCAATCTGTCTCATGTTTCTCTACGTCTGGCAATTCAAACTCTAAGTCTTGTGTTTTCTCAATGAATTCAAATAAAATCGCTTGTCCGCCACGGAACAACCTTGGGTCATACAACCCTAACACTTCATCATCATCGACAATAACAACAAAAGGAGCCCAATCATAAAGTGTCTCTGCTTCTGGGTTTTCCTCAAATAATAAATCTAAATTCGCTGATTCGTGGCTATCGATCTCCTCTTGTAAAATAGCCTCACCCCAAGCCGTCGTTTGATAGATGTCGACTCGACCGTCAGACTTGCCGACAAAAGTGAAATGCCATGGCTTGAAACTAGCTGCCAATGCTTGTTCGTCATATACATCGCTATAATTTTGATAAATCAGATACCCTTGGGCTGTTTGGATAGCGAAGTGAGCAATGATAAAAATCCATACAATTTTATAAACAACATGCGGCTGTTTTTTTAACCATTTATGTGCAATAAAACCTGCTAACATGATCCCCCAAACGACAAAATCGATAATAGGGATTGTACCAAAGGTGATCCGAACTGATGAAAATGGCTCAAAATAGCCCGTTCCCCAAGCATTAAATAAATCAGTCGTATTATGGATGAAAACCGCTAGCATCCCCATCCAAAAAAGCCGCTTATCTCCGACTCCCCAAATAAATCGGCTTAGCCAATAAATCAATGCAGCCCACACCGGAACCATGAAAATCGAATGGGTGATGCCTCGGTGCCACATCTGATACTGGCCACTTGTATCCCAAAGTTGCGAAATCACATCGATATCAGGAATTTGGCTTCCGACAATGGTTGTAAATAATAACGCTTTTTTTGCATCTTTTGACCATTCATTTTTATTAACAGAACCGTAAAGCGTTAAACCGAAAAGGGTATGTGTTACAGTATCCAACAAATTCACCTCTGTATTGTCTCAATTATGCAAGGATCTCTTAGTGATATTACCATTTCAATCTCAACTCAAACACAAGTTAATCGGGTACTATAAGCAATGTATTTTAAAAAAAAGAGCTGGATACAAAGTATCCACCCCTTCGGTCATAAACTCTACTTGTTCTCAATCTAATCTTGAACTTCCACACAACTAAATCGAAACCTCTAATTACCATGAACAGTGTTTGAATATGTGAAAGTATGTTTATATGTTACCCTAATTCATCTTGTTTAATTTCATCAACAACCCAATTGTCACCATCAAATGTTAACACGTAAATGATATTCACATGACCGAACATTTCATTGTCATGTTCTTGTATTACGTGGTACTCCTCAGTTGAAACTTCTTCGACATCATATGGTTCTTCTTCATTCAACCATATTGGAGCATCCATTGCGAGGATATATAATTCATCACCGTCTTCTTGAAAATACATATCCACATGGCTTTTCGCTAAGTCTTCAGACATAACCGTTGTAAAATGAGACAATAAGTCATCTTTTGACTCGAAACTTGCTACCTTTCCATCTTCACCTGCACGATCAACAATATCCATAAATATGCTTTCATATTCGTCCAAAACTTGCATGACATCATCGACTTCCTTTTCTTGAACCCGTTCTGTTTGTATTCCCATATCTATATCTTCTTCCACCGTTTCGTTGACTTCGCCTGTTTCTTCACTAACTTCTGACTGTTCACTTTCTTCCTCAACATCCATTGTCATCAATTGATCATTATTTATCTCATCTTGCTCTGGGATCATTCCCGGAACAATAATGATACCCAAAATTACCGCGGCTGTTGCGGCCAAACTCGGTATTAACCAAGGAAAGCGCTGTTTACGGCGAGACTTTTGTTTTTCGTCGGTCCTCTGCTGAACTTTGTGAAAGATTTCTGCCTTTGAACGGTGATCCTTTACATCGGGGAATTGGTCAAGTTGTTTCTCTACCCTCTTGTCTGTCCATTTTTCCCGTCGCTTCATCGGCTCACCTCCTTCAATTCTTGGTCATCGTAGTCAGATAAATGTTTTTTCAATTTTTGAATCGCACGGTGTTGCGTCGTTTTCACTTTACTCTCTGTCCACCCAAGCACTTCTGCAGTTTCATTAATTGACAAACCTTGCAAATATCGCAAAACGATAACCTGTTGCTGATCAATACGACAACGACGTAGTTGTTTGTAAACATCTTTCATTTCATCACGTTGTATAACAATTTCTTCAGGTAACGGCTCTGAATCACTCACTTCAAAATCTCGTTCGTGAACATCAAACCATTTGCCTAACCATCTTCGTTTTTGACGATTTTGCTTTCTTATCCAATCAACCGCTACGTGCTTGGCGATCGAATAAAGCCAGGTCTTCTCACTACTCTCCCCTTTAAATTCATCATAAGAGTGGAGGACTTTGATATAGACTTCTTGAACTAATTCTTCCGCTACTTCACGATTGCGAACCATATAAAAAATATATTGGAATAACATTTGGTGATAATGATCATAAATCCGTTCAAACTTTTCATGCACACGAATCCCCCCTCTCCACATTACGTTTGTCGTCTTATCCTTCATTTCGTTACAGAAAAGAGAAGCAATTAACTAAAAAAGGCCCAAACCCAAAATAGTATGGCTCCTAAAAACCCTATGCCTAACAATAGAAATGCTAATTTTGTATTTGAGAGTTTCATTCTCCATTCATCCTTTCCTTATATATATTCATTGCCTCTTGAAACTTTAGTACAAGCATTAGTTGCGAATTTAAAAATATTTTATCTCTTCCATACCTTTAAAAAAAGAGATAAACGAGCCATCATCACAAAACGTTTTGCTCGATGACGCTCATTTACCTCAAAATAATTTCCCTATTACATTTTATGTTTTCGACTGCCTTTCTTCTTCGGGACGATATCAAAGATTTCTCCTGTTTCAAATAAGGAAATTACCTCATCTAGCCATTCATAATAGGCTTGGGCATCAGACAGTTTCCCCAGATCACATTGGATTTTCCCAATAATTTCCGGGTGTTCAACGCGTGCATACAAATCATTGAGCATCTCTTTTGTTTCTTCAATTGCTGACCTATTAAGTTCCGTTGCGTTTCGCCACCTATTAATGAACACATTTGTAAATGATTTATACCAATCTTCATCAGCTTGGTATAAATCTTTTCGAATTCCTTTCTCCCAAGCTCTCTCAACCATATTCGCATCTAATAATGCACGAATCCCAGTACTCATACTTGTCTTACTCATGCCTAGGGCCTCACTCATATCATCAAGCGTCATTGGACCATCTGAAAAGAACATCGTCCCATAAAGGCGACCTACAGATGGAGTGATCCCATATAAATGGACATGATTAGAAAGTTCACTAATAAACCGGTTTCTAGACTCTTCCAATTGTTCCAATTCTGCTCCATAACTACTTTGGCTACGCATTGCGTACCTCCTCAACTTTTTCCCTTTGTTTATGGTAGCAAACCGTAAAAAGGGCTGAAAAGTCAGTCATTATATCGAAATACTGCGTAATTTGGAGCAATTTTTAGAAACTCTTGGGTTATTCTGTACAGTTTTTACTGAACAAACTTTTTTTACGACATATAGAGAATGTACTGTTTGTGTTATCTACACAAAACGGTTTATAGTATAAAAGTGTTAATTGATCGCATCACTTTTTCCTTTTCTTTGTCGAAAACAAGTTTATTTTGACAAAATAAGGGTATTTCATTAGAAGGTAATCAAAAAGATTGAGGTGTCATTACGTGGCAAAACTTAAAGTGGAAAACTTAACTAAAGTCTTTGGTAAACGACCAAAACATGGCTTCAAGTTACTTCAAGATGGTAAAACGAAAAATGAAATCCTTGAAGAAACAGGCATGACAGTTGGTGTCAACCAAGCTAACTTTGAAGTTGAAGATGGGGAAATTTTTGTTATAATGGGACTTTCAGGAAGTGGTAAGTCTACAATTATTCGTATGCTAAATCGTCTGATCGATCCAACTGGAGGAAATGTTTGGGTTGATGGTGAAGACTTAGCTCAAATCAACGACCAACAACTTCGCGAAGTTCGCCGAAAGAAAATGAGTATGGTATTCCAAAAGTTTGGCTTATTTCCTTTCCGAACGATCTTACAAAATGTTGAGTACGGTTTAGAAGTCCAAGGCATTCCTAAAGAAGAACGTTCAGAAAAATGTGTTGAATCTTTAGAGCTTGTAGGACTAAAAGGATATGAAGATAAGTACCCTGATGAATTATCAGGTGGAATGCAGCAACGTGTCGGTCTAGCTCGTGCGTTAGCGAACGATCCTGACATCCTCTTAATGGACGAGGCATTTTCAGCACTTGACCCATTAATTCGAAAAGATATGCAAGATGAGTTACTGGACTTGCAACAAACAATGAAGAAAACAATCGTATTCATCACCCACGACTTAGACGAAGCTCTTCGAATCGGTGATCGAATTACAATTATGAAAGACGGTGCAATCGTTCAAATCGGTACACCTGAAGAAATCTTAACAAGTCCAGAAAATGATTACGTAGAACGATTTGTTGAAGATGTTGACCGCTCTAAAGTATTTACAGCAGAAAACATCATGGTTCGTCCTGAAACGGTTAATGTGGAAAAAGATGGACCACGCGTTGCCTTACAACGTATGCGAGACGAAAATATTTCTAGTATTTTTGTCATTAACCGTAACCGTGAATTAGAAGGAATTGTACATGCGGACGATGTTTCTAAAGCTGTAAAAGAAAATGCGACTAACTTAAAAGAATTGATTCAAACGGACATTCCGCGAGTCGAAAAAGATACACCGATGAACGAATTATTCGATATCGCCTCCACTTCTTCAATTCCTATTGCTGTTGTAGACAACAAGAAGCTTAGAGGGATCATTATTCGAAGTACAGTATTATCGGCATTATCAGGAAGTGAGGTGAACGGCAATGGGGCTAATAAATAGTTTAATCCTTGCCGCTACGTTAGATTGGTTACCAAGAATTCCATTTGGAGACTATGTTGAAGCCTTTGTCGACTGGCTGATAGACAATGCAGCTGGCTTAATCGGAGTTGTAAGATCCCTTATAGAAGTAATGCTCGATACATGGTTATGGGTCTTTGGATTAATCCCGGCAGTTCTTTTCATCCTATTAATTACTGCATTTGCATTTTGGATTTCGAAAAAGAAAAATAGTTATGGATTACCCATATTTGTATTTATCGGTTTGATATTTATTGCAAGTATCGACTATTGGGAATACCTCATTGAGACGCTAGCACTCGTTGTTACTGCAGGTATTATCTCTGTTGTCATCGGGGTTCCACTAGGTATATTAATGTCTAAAAGTAATCTCATGCAGTCAATCATTACACCTATCCTTGACTTCATGCAGACGATGCCGGCATTCGTTTACTTGATTCCTGCCGTTGCCTTCTTCAGTATTGGAATGGTACCAGGTGTTGTGGCTTCAGTTATTTTCGCAATGCCACCGACAGTCCGTTTTGCAAACCTAGGTATTCGCCAAGTACCTACGGAGATTATCGAGGCTTCTGATTCATTCGGATCCACACCTTGGCAAAAACTTTTTAAAGTTCAATTACCTATGGCGAAAGTAACCATTATGGCGGGTATTAACCAAACGATCATGCTCGCATTATCAATGGTTGTTATTGCAGCGATGATCGGTGCTGATGGTCTTGGTCGTGAAGTTTATTATGCAGTAGGACGAAATGATATTTCACAAGGTTTTGAAGCAGGTATTGCGATTGTTATCCTTGCCATTATTTTGGATAGACTTACGCAATCCGTTAATAAATAAGTTTGATACAATAACGTTTTTCCCCCTTTTTTCTTTTATGGATAAAAAGGGAGAACATAGAAAATTTAAACAAGGAGAGGGTCAAATTATGAAACTGAAGAAGTTTGGTGTAGTAACTGGTCTTTCACTCGCTCTTATCGCAGCTGGTTGTGGCGCAGAAGAAGAAGACACAACAGAAATCGATGAAAATGGTGACGAGGATCAAGTAGAGGAAAACGGTGACGGTGAAGAAGAAGCTGGCTCTGACTTCGGAGAAGAAGTAGATTACACAATCACAGGTATCGATGCAGGTGCTGGTGTTACCGCTAGTACTGAAGAAGTCCTTGAAGCATATGACCTCGAAGATTGGAGTTTACAAACTAGTTCCGGCGCTGCAATGACGCAAGCTTTAGGTGACGCGTTTGATAACGAAGAACCTATCATCGTTACTGGTTGGAACCCACACTGGAAATTCGCTGAATACGACTTAAAGTATCTTGAAGATACACAAGGCACTTTCGGTGAAGGTGAAGATATTCAAACATTCGCTCGCCAAGGACTAGAAGAAGATCATCCGGAAGCATTTGAAGTTCTTGACAACTTCTACTGGGAAGGCGAAAACATGAACGAAGTTATGCTTAATATCAACGAGGGTGCTGACGAAGAAGAAGCAGCTCGTGACTGGGTAGACGCTAATGAAGACATGGTTTCTGAATGGACAAATGGCCTTGACGCAGTAGACGGCGAAGAGATCGAGCTCGTATACGTAGCTTGGGATTCTGAAATTGCATCTACAAACGTTGTTGCACAAGTTTTAGAAGATCTTGGCTATGATGTGACGATTACACCACTTGAAGCACCATATATGTTCCAATCTGTAGCAGCAGGTGACGCTGACGGCATGGTTGCTGCGTGGTTACCAATCACTCACGAACACCTTCTAGAAGACTTCGAAGATGACATCGTAAGTCTCGGTGTAAACCTTGAAGGTGCACAAACAGGTCTTGTTGTTCCAGAATATGTGGACATTGATTCCATCGAAGACCTAAAATAATGAATTGCACGAACGGAACGGGTAATCCCGTTCCGTTTTTTTAATCCGATTTCCACTGAGCATAACGATGGAATTTATTATATAAATAAGACAAGCAAAGAAAATTATGCTATTCTTGAAATAGAAATTTGGTTGAAGATGAAAAAATATTTAGATAATAAAGGAAGGGATCGACATGAAGAGCATGAAAGGGTTTATTACAACGTTAAGTTTCTTCATGATTCTTACCGCTTGTGGACAAGGAGATTTGGAAGAAGAAACGACCATTGAAGACGGTAATGAAAGTGAAGAAGTCAATGCTGACAACGATGAAGATAATAATCAAGAAGATGACCAAGCTTCTGAAACAAATGAAGACGAACTAAGTGAAATTGAAAACCTTATCGTTTATTTTGCTGATGATGAACTCATGGATATTTACAAAATGGAAACTGGTGAAACAGTAACAGATGATGAAGGTGGTGCTAAACAAGCTCTTAACCTTTGGATAGATGATGAAAACGAGGTCGCAACGCCAGAAGGATACACGACTTCGCTTCCTGAAGGGGTGAGCGTTCAGTCCGTCTCCTTTGAGGATGACATCGCCGTTGTTTCCTTCTCAGAAGAACTATTAGAAGGAAACTTTGGTTCTGCTCCTGAAGTAGC
Organism: Texcoconibacillus texcoconensis; assembly: GCF_014202575.1. Taxonomy (GTDB): domain Bacteria; phylum Bacillota; class Bacilli; order Bacillales; family Salisediminibacteriaceae; genus Texcoconibacillus; species Texcoconibacillus texcoconensis. The sequence goes on from NZ_JACHHB010000011.1 coordinate 42,050, forward strand.
AATTACCGAACAAATTACCATGATTATGGAACAATTCGGTTACGAGCAAACAAAAATCCTTATCGATGATGAAGAAGTTGAAACCCTTTATGGACATATCGGCCTTGATGAGCCAATTCAAGCCGATTCACAAGATGATTATGATGAGCTTGAACAATAATATTTAACCGTTTGAAGAGGTTGAACGTATGCACATAAGTCATATGTTCAACCTTTTTTGTTCTAGACTTACGACTTACAGTTAACGAGAGATACATTTAGCACCCTTTATTATTTTTCATAAATACGTAAAATCCTATCCATTTCCAGTTTAGAAAATATTATATAATAGATAGATGACGATTAGGAGGGATCATATGTTAACGAAAACGAATCAAACCTTACTCCATTGTTATCCTGGATTAATTGCACTTATAACTGCAAAGCACGAGGATGTTCAAAATGTGATGGCCGCCGGTTGGCATTCCTACATGTCTTTTGACCCACCAATTTACGGTGTCGCAATTGGAGAAGGGCGGTTTACACACGACTTGATTACACAATCCGGGGCGTATGCTGTTAACTTTCTACCAGCTGAAAAAGCGAAAGAAATTGAAGAATCAGGAAAAATGACTGGTGCAGATGGTGATAAGTTAGAAGCACTACAACTTGATTGGCAAGAAAGTGAAAACCTTGGTGTCCCTATTTTAACTGACGCATACGTTGCTTATGAGTGTGAAGTGCGGGACCAAAATACATATGGCGATCACGATTGGTTCGTTGCCGACATTCGCGGGTTTTATCAAGATGAAAAAACCTTTCAAGAAAACGGCCTTCCCAACTTCTCAAACATTACTCTTCCACTCTACCTCGGCCAATCGCACTTTATCTTCGCTGATAAAAATGCCACGATTAAAAAAGTGGATGATTAAGTTGTTTAACTGAGTAGGAATGAGTAACCTACCTAGACCAAGAATTTCAGATGTATAGATTTGCCCCATTAAAAGAGAGCGCCTCTTAAGAAGCGCTCTCTCTTTGCATGTATGCTTGTTTTTCTGGCTTCGGTGTCATAAACATGAACACGCTAGCTAAAAGTGGTAGGATCGCAAGAACTAATATCATTGGTTGATATGTACCGAACCAATCATAGGAAAGCGCCAAAGGTAGTGGACCTAAGGCTGAACCAACGACAGTCATCGTTGAACCGATACTACGAATACTAGCTAAATATTGTCGCCCAAAATAAGCTGGAAAAACATAATTAACACTAATCTTCTCAAAGCCTTCGACAACGCCACGACCAAGACCAAAAATCACGGCCATCCACGGTGATACTGCAAACGCAAGCCATATCATAATTACCGCTTGAGCAAATAACGCAAAGGCAAAAACATAGCGTACTTTGATTCGATCCAAAATATAACCTGCAACGAGTGAAACAGGAAAACTAAGAAATGCCATTAAACTTATGATAAGAGCAGCAATTTGTGTTGAAATACCGTGTTCAGCAGCAATGGCTATAAAGTGAAAAACGATCCCTGTATTCACCATCGAAGGAACACCTACACCCAATAATACAGCCCAAAATGCACGTGTTTTCACAGCCTCACGTACCGTCCAACTCTCATCGTCATTACTCTTCGAGGCCGTTTGACCTTCATTTCCATCGTTTATTGATTTTCCATCAGGAACCAATCCAACATCTTCTGGTTTATTTCTGACAAGCCAAAAAGCAAGAGGTGCAAAAAAGATGAGTAACAGGATCCCCCAAAAACGCCACGTCATCGGCCAACCAATCGTATCGATTAACCAAGCGTTTAATATCGGTAATAACGAAGCACTCGTAAACGCACCGATGGCCATAAAACTTAACGCCCGCCCTCGTTTCGCCTCAAACCATTGTGGTACAAGTGTACCTGGGATAAGCACCATCGACCCTTGCCCAAAAAGCCGAATCATAAAAAAACCTATGAACAGCATAACTGGCCCAACAATGAAACTATTAAACAATGAGGCTAAACCTAACATCACCGAAACAATCACAAGCATCTTTCTAGCGCCAAACCGATCAACAGCACGACCAATGAGAAACAATAGGCTCCCTGCTGCAAGGGTTGCAAAAGTGTACATACTAGAAACAAGTGTACTACTCCACCCAAAATCCTCTAAATACGCATCGATAAATATAGAAATTGAATACGTCTGCCCAGGTCCTGAAAAGAACACAGCAAGAGCTGAGATAACGACGATCATCCACCCATAATAAAACGGTGGATTTAAGGGTAATTGTTGTGTTTTCATATCAATACCTTTCCTTCCTTAAACAGTCACCCTTTGATTATAACAATTCATGGAAAACAACACACAGATTCATTTTCTTTGAAACTTTGCATGCAAGTATTGTTTGTACAAGCATAGTATAACTAATAAAGTGATTATCTACGGAACGGAGTGTGGACCAATGATTGTTGTAATCAGCCTCCTGCTGTTTAGCGTATGGCTATACTTATCATGCCATAAATATCATCAGCATTTATCAATGATGGATCAGATGATGGTGACGATGGCTAGTAGCATGGCTTTAAATTGGACATTCGGCTTATATATCGGCGGCATCTTTCACCATGGATCCTTTGGCTTTGCTGCACTTCTCAGTTTACTCGCTGGCGCTGTTCTCGGAACAGTGATTGGCAATGCGTTTAGTTCCATCGCTATGATTGAAGGGGGATTTTCCGGTAGCATGGCTGCGATTATGGGAGCGATGTCTGCAGTGATGATGACACTTCATGAGGTAAATAGTTTCCTACTATTCTCTTTGCTAACATCTTTCATTGTGCTCGCTCATATTGTGAAGAAAAGAGTGACAGAAAAAGACGCTCCCTACCCTATGAGAACGAAGATCATACAAATTTTAGGTTTGCTTATTTTTACATATGCTTTTATTCACTACCCGCCACTGCCTTCTAGTGATGAACCAAACGAAAATCACATGAACCATCACCCTCACGAACAACACGAAACTTCTTTTATTCATCATTAGAAGGATCTAATTCAAACTGGCGTACAATCGTTCCCAGCAAATAATTTTCTTTAACGATCACAAACCCTGCCTTTTCAATATTTTCTCGGGTTCGCCGATTAATATTTGCCCCGGAGATGCGAACAGTAAGTGGATTTACAAAATCCATTACGACACCAAGAAAACGATTTTCACTTCTCATGTGCTCAAGCAAATATACCTTCCCTGAAGGTTTGCAAACACGGCGAATCTCCTTCAACCCTGCAACTGGATCAGGAACAGAACAAAAAACGCACGAAGTGATAACAACATCAAATGTTTGATCAGGAAAATTCATCTCTTGAACATCCATGTGTTGAAGAGACAAGTTCTTTCCTGTTTGTTTTTTCTTAACACGGGCACGAGCTAACATATTTTCACTAAAATCAATCGCTGTCATCTGGACACCTTTCGGGTAAAAAGGGAAATTCCCTCCTGTACCAACCCCTACTTCCAATACACGATCACCTTGACGAACGTGCTGAAACAATTGTTCACGCCATGAATCACGAATCATACAGTCCATATAACTATAAATCGGTGCTATTCGATCATAGCGCCTCCTCGTCCGATCACGGTAAGACTTCTCCATCACTTATCCCCCTCCTCTACTTTTTTCGGCCCAAATTAAAAGCGGACTCATATCGTATCTGTGAGTCCGCTTCTTTTATATCTCATTTTTACGCTGAATGAGGTAGCGTTTTAAACTTCTTTAAACGTAACGTATTTAATACAACTGATACTGAACTAAATGCCATCGCAGCCCCAGCTAACATTGGATTGAGCAACAGGCCGAACATTGGATATAAAAGCCCCGCTGCGACTGGAATTAATACGATGTTATAACCAAACGCCCAACCTAGGTTTTGCCAAATCATACGCATCGTCGATTTCGATAATCTAAACGCCGTCACGACACTCAAGATATCACCGCGCATCAGCGTAATATTCGCTGTTTCCATGGCGACATCTGTGCCGGTACCAATGGCAATACTAATATCTGCTTGTGCAAGTGCAGGTGCATCATTAATACCATCACCCACCATGGCGACGCTTTGCCCTTGATCTTGAAGCTCTTTAACATAGGAAGATTTATCTTCTGGAAGAACTTCCGCAACAAACGTATCAATACCTGCTTCTTCAGCAATCGCTGCAGCTGTTCGTTCATTATCCCCCGTTAACATGACGACATGAATATCCATGTTTTTTAGCATTTTCACCGCTTGTTTAGCATCTTCTTTTAACGTGTCAGCTACAGCAATGACCCCTGAAAATGTTCCATCAACGGCTACATACATCGGTGTTTTTCCTTCTGAAGCGAGCTTATCCGCATCTCTTTGTTGTTCGTATCCTTGCACACCTTTTTCCTTCATTAACTTATCGTTTCCAATCAGTACTTCTTTTCCTTCAAATGTCGCGCTCAAGCCACGTCCAGTTAAAGAATTGAAGTTTGAAGGTTCAGCTAATGAAAGGCCGCGCTCTTTTGCACCATCGACAATCGCTTGACCTAGAGGATGCTCAGAAGCCGTTTCTACAGAAGCAACAGCTCTGAGTAATTCATCTTCAGCTTGGCCGTTTTCAGAAATGATGTCGGTTAACTTCGGCTTTCCTTCTGTAATCGTACCTGTTTTATCTAATATTACTGTATCGACTTTATGTGCTTGCTCTAAACTTTCCGCATCTTTAATAAGCACACCATTTTCTGCACCTTTTTCTGTCCCGACCATAATCGCAGTCGGTGTCGCTAACCCGAGCGCACAAGGACAAGCGATAATTAACACCGCAATAAACGTCGTGAGCGCAAAGATAAAGGACGGATCAGGTCCAAAAAAGAACCATACGAGAAAACTAAACGTCGCAATCGCAACAACTGCTGGCACGAAGTACGCAGAGATGACATCGACCATTCGCTGAATCGGTGCTTTCGAACCTTGCGCATCGTTAACCATACGAATGATTTGTGACAGCATCGTCTCTTTTCCAACTTTCGATGCCCGAAACGTAAACGTCCCTGTTTTATTGATCGTCGCACCAATGACTGCATCATCTACTTGCTTTTCAACAGGAATCGACTCACCTGTTAACATCGATTCATCAACAGATGACTGTCCCCGAATAATCGTTCCATCAACAGGAACTCGTTCACCTGGACGAACTTGTACTTCATCACCAACTTGTACGTCTTCAACGGCAATTTCCATCTCTTCCCCATCGCGGATAACACGCGCGGTTTTCGCTTGCAAATTCATCAATTTCTTAATCGCAGAAGACGTTTCTCCTTTGGCCTTTGCTTCAAAAAAGCGTCCTAGTAAAATCAGTGTCGTAATCACTGTTGTGACATCATAGTAAAGCTGATACGGAAATCCGACTCCTGTTAAAAACTCAGGAAATAACGTCATCGCACCACTATAAAGCCATGCTGAAGTTGTTCCCATTGCAACGAGAACGTTCATATCTGCAGACTTATTTTTTAATACTTGGTAACTATTTTTATAAAAGCGCCAACCTGGTACGAGCTGAACATACGTCGTTAAAACAAGGAGAAAGTATGGATTGGATAACCAACTAGGTACCCACGCCCCCCATGCTTCTACCATGTGTGGGATGCTTCCTATTAAAACGATCGATGTGACGATCGCTGCCCACGTGAAATCACGCAATAATTTCTTGGACTCCGCTTCTTGCTTGGCCGTCACATCCTCTTCTTCTCCCTCTTCTAAAGGACTTGCCCCAAAACCTATCTTCTCAACCGATGCAATCATTTCACCGATTTTCTCATCATCAATATCCCCTGTTACTTGGGCTTGATGTGTCGCAAGGTTGACATTAACATCTTCTATCCCTTCAACTTTTGAAAGCTTCTTTTCTACACGATTGACACATGACGCACAGTGCATGCCTTCAATCGATAATTTTACTTTCGACATGCTCCCCCTCCTGTCGCACCTTTAGTTTATGATCAAACACCATTTCTACAGCAATGAATTTCTAACACCAATATACCGTAACGGGGTATATATGTCAACGTGATACTGAATTTAGAGAACACCTTAGTTTCTTCATAAAAAAAAAGAAGGGTTATATACCCTTCCTCAGTATTGTTTGGCAATGTTTTTAACCTTGTCCTACAAGCATTTCAAAAAGCGTGATGGCTGCTTCTTTTGATTGCACGTCGGCGTCTTCGTAAATCTGGAGATCATAATAGGTGTCGTCGAAGTAAAAGTTACCGAGGTATTGATTGTCTTGTTTGGCGAGGTATGCCTCGAAGCCTGAGATCTCGATTTGTTCGGCTTCGTCTAAGTCTTTAAGGATATGAATGAAGCCGTTGCGGCTCATCGTTAGTGTTGCATACCGTTTTTCGTAATCATGGTAATACACTTGGCGATTGGATTCGCCTTGTATATGTTGTTGGTTGTTGTATTCATCGATTTCTTCAGTTGTCGTCTCATTTGTGCCAGCTTCTTCTCCAAAGGTTATGGTATATCGATACGGCACTTCTGCATAGCGGTGATTTTCTGGGTTATCCCCATCTTGATAGCGCAGGTCGACATCTTTATGGATGGTGATGACATCCCATTCTTCAGGGTATGTAAACGGCTCGTATACAAATTGTTCGTTAATCTCCGTATGCGGGAATACTTCTTCTGTTTCTTGCGTGTCTTGTGTACCTTCTGCACATCCAGCAACGAATAAACTTATAGCGATAACGAGCAATGCGTAAAACTGTTTCATTTCTATCTTCTCCTTTCATCATCATTATACCAAAGTTTTAGCCACACTCGTTAACTCAAAGCGTAATGATGTTCTTCTATGAAAGGACTATGATAGAATAGAGGTAGTTTCTGAAAGGAGCTCTAGCATGACACGAAATCATAAACATTCCTTCAAACAAAACGAAGAACAACAATATCAAAAATATATCGGCTCAAACAGCCCAACATACATCGATGCATGGAAACAAGCAAAAAATCCCGCCACATTCACTGGCTGGAATTGGAGTGCTTTCCTTTTTGCACCGGTCTGGTTTGGATACCGACACATGTACGGCTGGGCAACAGGTTATTTTCTTGTATCACTATTGATCCTTTTGCTCGTCTCATTTTGGCCATGGCTACAATTTATAGGGGTGCCAGGACCTGAATCTACAGTCCTCGTCTCTATCATTGGTCACCTTGCCATCCACGCCTTAGTTGGCATTTTTGGAAACGCGATTTACTTCCGACATATCCAACGTCGTATTCAACTTGAACACGAAAACAAAGAAAAGGAACTTCAGGCAGCGATCCCCTTGTTTCAAGCAGCAGGAGCAAGCAGATTAGCTGCGATGATAACAACCGTCACACTCATCATCGTCTTTAGCGCACCGATGACCTGGGCTGCCACCTATACGTATTCACCACCCTTACCAGAAGGGGTTTACTTGCATTTAGAAGACGACCCAGCACCAGAGAAACTCATCGACGTCCAAGACGACTTTACATTCGAACGATACAACGCAACACTACAACTGTTACTAGTACTAGACGAACCAATCGGCCAAGAATCCGTCAACATCACTATCTACAAAGATGACAAACAACATACAGAACAAAACTACACCTACTTTAGCGGCCAACACATCCACATCGACCTGCTCGATACCGACTACCCTCTAAACGAACCAGGTGAATACAACGTTCACGTTGAAGTTCCTGGTTTATATGACGAGCAGATTCCGTTCTTTTTAGAATAGCTTTCCTTTGATGGGCTTTGATTTCAGAGGGTTTTCCAATGCGAATACTAAGAAAAAACGCGGCGGTGCCTAGCGAGCACCGCCTTTTGTTATACATATCGTTAAGAAATTGACGTTCCATTTGACACCGACTCGTCAAGATTTAATAAAACAACATCATCCTTATCAGGCGTTCCACCAAGAACGAGGACTTCGGAAGAGAAGCCCGCAATTTTACGAGGGGGAAAATTAACAACCGCAACAACTTGTCGTCCAACAAGTACCCCTGGGTCGTATCGCTTCGTAATTTGTGCACTTGATTGTTTCACACCGATCTCCTCACCAAAATCAATGAACAGCTTAATCGCTGGCACACGCGCTTCTGGAAAAGGCTCAGCTTCTTGAACTGTTCCTACCCGAATATCTAACTTTGTAAAATCATCGATTGTCGGCATGACAGCACCTCCGTTTTTACCCTTATTTCTGCGGCAAGTATACCATGTCCTTCCATTTCAACATAACTACATTGAAAAAAGTACCTTCTTCTTGTTAATGATCCAGTCATTTTATACAAAAAAGGGCTACCCCATGTCCATAATGGAATAACCCTTGGGTTCAGACAAGGTTAATGCTTTTCCTACGCAAACTGTCCGAAACTCGACCTTTAGTAAAAACATCAGATGACAACTTCATCCTTTAGATAAATCCTATGATCCCTAACACAAATAAAGCGACACTACCTATAATCGAAATCATGACATAAAAAAACGACCGTAAATACGTTCGTTTACGAATTAGTTCCACCGCTTCTACACTAAATGTTGAAAATGTTGTAAATGCACCGAAAAAACCAATACCTATTAATAAAAACAAAGGATCATCATATACATCCATCGGTACCATTCCATATACAACACCGAAAAATACCCCGAGCCCCAATGAACCAAGCAAGTTTACAATCAACATCGCCAAGGGAATCGATGGGTTGTTCACTTTTTCCTTCACCCATTCACCGAGTAGGTAACGACAGATTGCCCCTAAGGCTCCTCCTAATCCAACAGAAAGTAGGCTCACGTCTGCTCACCTTCCTTTCTTTTTGACTTTGCTAACCCAACTCCGAATGCATAGCCAAGAAAGGCAAGAAGCAGACCGCCCGAAACTGAAAGTAACACATATGTCATAGACGATGTGAGGGAGAAATCTTCAGCTAAAAAGACTGTATCAGCCGCTAACGTAGACATCGTCGTTAATGTTCCGCAAAAACCTGTAGCCAAAAATGCCTTTATGTATGGATTGATCGCGCGGGCAAGTGCCCAGCCTGTTACAACACCGAGTAGTAAACTACCGAGTAAGTTTTCAAGTACTGTCCCAATTGGGTAAAGTGTTGTTAAGGTTTGTACATTAATCGCATAACGAATCGATGTACCTAGTGCACCACCTAAAGCAATGCTTAAAAGCATGAGTGATTTCTTTACATGCGGTTGTGACACCCACAACGCCTCCTAACAAGAGAAGTAGAACACTATGTGCACAAGTAGACACATCATGAATGACATGTTTTTAAACAAGCGTTTAAAAAAGAGAGACCCCTGTTTTAAACTTTTTGCAGGAGTCTTCAACCATTCACGACACGAACCACGAAGGTTACGTATACGTCCAAATTTTAGCGAACAGCTACCCCTTCGTCAAACGCTTAGTGCCCTTTTATTTTCTTGTCATGAAGGCCTAGTCTAAGTTATCAAACAATCGATCTTGGAGAAGTACGGTATCAATTGGACATTCATCTGCATCACGCCCATATTGCCAAGCCCATACATTCGCTTCACAAGGCGGGGATTCTGGTGCAAAATTTGGATAGTTATTCGCACCACTCACGCCTGGTTCTGGCTCTGCGCTCCATAAGACAGATTGAATCCGCACTTGTTCATTTTGTTCGATCGCCTGACAGTAAGCATCTGAGAATCCGCCTTCAACGGGGTCATTGTAGAAGCCGGGACGGTATTCACTATTATAAAAAGTCTCTACCCAGCCAACAAGCCAATCCGCATCTACTTCAAAAAACCTTTCAACATTAGCGAAGATGAACGTCCCCTCCGCAATGCCTATTCTTTGTGCGTTAAAAATGGCATTACGAGCGGCCACCTTTCCTTCACGTAAACCGACGGAAGCTTGAAAGTTGTTATAGATAGGCATCACCTTAACACCACGTGTGTGTAAAAACGACCGCTCTTCCTTTGTTAAGCCTACACTAACGCCTTCGATCGTATTGAGGTAGCGCCCCCAAAACTTGGGTGACCCAAACTGACTTTTGACACAATTGAATAGCTGTTCGTCAACCTTCGCTGCGGAATCAACACCCCAAAACAGCTTTGCCATTAGCTATCACACCCCTCTCGTGACAGCCTATGCAAACAGAACGAAAAAATTATATAAAATGTAGACGGTATGAGGAAAGAAGCCTTTACGCTAACTTTTCACAATCTAACTTCCCCCTCTAATGAAACATTTGACCATTAAATCGCACATTGTTTTGCTAGCGTTAATTTTTCTTTCTTTTCCTCGAGAACTCTTGGATTTACATCCTCACCTGTCTCTGATAATTTTCGTTTTGATAGACGGTTGTTTTGCCGGCCTAAAGCATAGCCTGACTCACCTTCTGCTAACATATTGACCGCTTCTGAACCCAACTTCGTCGCTAGCAACCGATCAAAACATGATGGATTGCCACCTCGTTGAATGTGACCGAGCACGGTGACGCGCACTTCTACATCAACAGCTTGCGCGATTTGATCAGCAACCTCTCCTCCTGAAGCAACCCCTTCAGCAACAATGACGATGCTATGCTTCTTACCACGGCGATATGCTCGCTCAACTCGCTCAATACATTCTTCCATAGGGGTTTCGATTTCAGGGATCAAAATACTTTCCGCCCCTGCGGCTAGCCCACACTCAATAGCAATATCACCAGCATCCCTTCCCATCACTTCCACGACATACGTTCGCAAATGAGAAGATGCCGTATCCCGTATTTTATCGACTGCCTCCATCGCTGTATTGACAGCTGTATCATAACCAATCGTAAAATCAGTGCCATAAATGTCATTATCGATCGTTCCCGGAAGGCCGATGACCGAAATACCCGCTTCTTGTAAAGCAAGCGCACCTTTATATGAACCATCTCCGCCAATGACGACGAGACCTTCTATTCCTTGAGCTTTTAATTGATCTAAGGCGTCTTGTTGCCCTTCCTTTGTTTTAAAACGTTCACTGCGGGCACTATGTAGAACCGTACCTCCACGATGCATCACATCGTCGACATCTTTCATAGTAAGCTTCTTAAAACGGCCTTCCATCATTCCTTCATACCCATTATATATACCAATTGTTTCAACACCGATATTTTCAGCGCGAACGACGACACCACGAACTGCCGCATTCATGCCTGGGGAATCTCCCCCGCTAGTCATTACCGCTATACGCTTCATATTTATCACCTCAGTTACAAAGTATGCCCTGAAGTGTTTCATAACATGTGCAATCGAGGCTTCGTGTTAGAGAATAACTTTAGATTAAACATAATGTGAGACTATTGACATAAAACGGTATGTGCTTTACGATTTAATATGGTTTAAAAATATTATACCTCGTTAGGTGAGGCTCCTGTACGAAGATACGCTGCTGCCCAAAAATGTCCAAAGACGCCAATGGGTTAACAGAATTCATCGACATAAGGTGTTTTCTAATGCAGCTGGTTTTATAAACCTATGTCGTGCAGTGCTAAAGCTCAACGAATGGAGGAACGTGTCGAAACGTATATCGTCACTTTGTTCTCGTATGCTCAAAACACCTTCATTCGTATGATGAGGGTGTTTTTTATATTTTAAAGGAGGTGATGAGGGATGGATCCCAGTCCCGACCGATCACAAAGTATTATGTATCAAATCAACCGAAAAAGAGAAATTCTAAAACAAAATGAGGATCCCTCCCTCGTTACTTAGGAAGGTCCTCGTAAGGAGGAATCGCGATGGTAAAACTTACAGAACAAAACCGCGAACAGTATGAAAAGTCGATCCTCGATGCACTGAATGCAGAAGAAATCAATGCATTTCGTGACCTTTTCCTTGAACTTCATCCAATGGATCAGATCGACATCTTTAATGATTTAAATAAAGACCAACGACAAAAAGTATATGCTTTTTTATCACCGAAGGAATTTTCCGATATATTTGAGGACTTGGAAGTAGGAGATCAAAAGAAGATTATCCAAGAGTTAGAACAACAATATACGACAGACGTCATCACTCATATGTATGCCGATGATATCGCTGACTTTTTAGGAGAAATGAAAGACGAAAATGCTGAAGAGATCTTAAAAGGCCTCGACCAAGACGATGCCGAAGATATTAAAGAATTGCTCTCCTATGAAGAAGGTACGTCCGGCGCAATAATGACGAAAGAATTCATTAGCGTTCGCTCGGAGAACCTTGTTAAAGATGTCATCGACCAACTTCGTCAGGAAGGTCCCGATGCGGAAACGATTTATTACTTATATGTCACAAACGCCAAACACGAGCTTGTAGGCGTTGTCTCCCTTCGTGACTTAATTATCGCAAATCCAGAAAAACAAGTGGAAGATGTGATGAGTACGCGCGTCGTTTCTGTTGCAACAGAAGAAGACCAAGAAGATGTCGCAAACTTAATGAAAAAATATGATTTCTTAGCAGTACCCGTTGTAACAGCGAAAAACAAACTCGTCGGGATTATTACGGTTGACGATATCCTCGATGTTATGGAAGAAGAAGCAACTGAAGACTTAGGGGAAATCGCCGCTGCACGTGGTGCAACAGACGTGAATGTATCTCCTATTAAAGCTGCTTCACGACGTGCACCTTGGATCGTTTTACTTATGTTTTTCGGTATGATTACCGCAAATGTGATCGGCCAATTTGAAGATACGTTAGAACAAATTGTCTTATTAGCAGCATTTATCCCACTTATTATGGACTCTGCCGGAAACACAGGTACTCAGTCACTTGCTGTCGCCGTACGTGGTCTTGCTCTTGGCACACTCGAGAAAAAAGGTGTCGGCAAAATGATCTTACGGGAATTTAGTACCGGTATTATGCTTGGACTTTTGTGTGCGGTTGTGCTAATGATTATTGTACCAATCTTTTATGATCCAAACGTTTGGCTTGCATTTACTGTCGGAATCTCAATTTTCTTCTCTTTAAGTATTGCAACAGTGATCGGTACGATTGTACCGCTTGTCATTAACAAATTGAAGCTCGACCCAGCTATTGCGTCTGGTCCTTTCATTACAACAGTGAATGACATCCTTGGTTTAATGGTTTACTTCTCCATCGCAACAGCGATGATGGATTTACTCCTATAAATATTTACTGAACAGCGTAAGTGAGACGGGACACTCGTCTGCTTACGCTGTTATAATGATACATAAGTTTTCACCCTCTGATTGAACTCCCGCACTGTTTACCCTCACCCATTCAAAGATATCCTTATCCAATGTCTTACGAAAATTGTTCTCTTCACATATCTAAAAAAAGAGGTGATGATGTGATTTATAAGCCACGTTCGTTCCCTGTCGTTATTCATCAGCTTGAGTCTTTGCAGAATAGAGTTCCTGCTGAACACCGTCATTTTGCTGATATTGAAAAAGATTTTAAGTTGTATAAGAAGGGGTATCGCGGTGAGCATTCCCTTGATTATTATTTCAACTTCCTCTCTGTAACGCCCCACTTCTTGCTTCATAACTTGAGAATTCCTAATGATAAAGGTGGCTTTTTTCAACTCGATACAGTTTTGATCACTCCTTATTTTTACGTGATTGTGGAGGTTAAAAATTTAAGTGGCACCGTGACATTTGATCCAACTTTTGAACAAGTGATACGGACTTATAATGGTCAAGAAGTAGCTCATCCTCATCCGATTCATCAAGTAAACATGCAAGTTTTTCACTTTAAAAATTGGCTCCATAAGCATCAACTGCCTTCTATGCCTGTTTATCCTCTCGTCGTTTTTAGCGATCCTAGTACAACGATTAAAGCCGTCAGTCATCATGAACAATTTGCTGATGTCGTGATACACGCCCATTCTCTCCTTTCCAGAATTGACGATTTTTCTATGATAAATGCAAATCGGGTAGGTATTGATGAATGTCAGCTACGGAAAGTGGGCGTGCCCCCATTGTAGGTGTAAATCGAAGGATGGCCATATGAGGGCGTTGCAAGATTATAGTTTGCTGATCGGAAATACAATCACAAACCAACAGTTGCGCTCGTTTCTGAGGTTGGAATCGCGGATGACTGCTCAACGCATTCTTCAAGATGTTGCGATTGGATACAAAGGGAATTATCGCGATCGCGTATACCAACTTCCAGTTTTCTTATAGTTACTCATATAGGCTTAAAGTACTAATTCGTTCGTAAGTACTGGGATTTCGTTCGTAAACACTCGATTTTCGTTCGTAAATGGTCGATTTCCGTTCGTAAATGCTAAATTTTCGTTCGTAAACATTAAATTTTCGTTCATAAACCTTCCTTATGCACTCAATTTTCACTCATAAACCCAGTTCCACCACCCACAAACTGCATGTTTCACCCCTAACCTGTACATACTACCTACAAAACATCCCAATGGTGGTGATAAAAGATGCGTAATACGCGAAACGAACAACCTTACGATGAGGAAATTGAAGCGATTCATGTTCGTGAAGCGCTAAAGGGGCTTGCTTTAGGACTAACAATGATGGTAACCACGTTTCTTGTTCTACATTTTATATTCGGCTTTCAAATGTTCGGATAAAAAAAGATCCCTCATTAAAAAGGGATCTTTTTCTATCCTCCTATTGTTAGGACAACACTTGTGTTAACTGCGGAACAATCTGCTTTTTGCGGGAAACAACACCTTCAAGTGTCGCTTGACCATCTTCCAGTGAAACATCAAACGCTTTTTCGACTGCTTGTTGTTGCTCACCCACAGCTAACGCAACGGTGTTGTTGGACAGAATATTTGTCACCGCTAGAACGAACAAATCGAGTTCATTCCCATCAACAGAACGATTCATCTCTTCTTCTACTTCTTTTTTACGAATCAAGATATCATTCTCATCGATCACATTAACTTGTGCGACTTGTACTTTATGTTCTCCCATCGAAAATTCTTTCTTGTCCATCGTAAGTATTTCTTCGATAGATTTTCCTTGCATATCTGCGCCAGCTTTCAACATGTCTAGCCCATATTCTTCTAAGTTCACATTTGCGATAGAAGCTAACTCTTGTGCAACTTTTTCATCTTCCGGTGTACACGTTGGCGATTTAAATAACAAAGTATCAGAAATGATCGCTGACAACATTAATCCTGCGATTTTCGGTTCTATCTCAACTTGCTGCTCTTTGAATAACTTGTACAAGATCGTCGTCGTACATCCTACCGGTTCTGCTCGATAATAAAGTGGACTTTCTGTTTCAAAGTTTGCAATACGATGGTGATCAATCACTTCAAGAATTTGTACCTTATCTAAGTCTGAGACACTTTGTTGACGTTCATTGTGATCAACTAAAATAACTTGGCTGACTTCCTCAGATACTTCATCTCGAAGCTGAGGTTCTTCAACCTCAAAATAATTCAAAACATACTCTGTTTCTTTATTTATTTCACCAAGGCGTACGGGTTCAGCATTTAATCCTAATACTTTTTTCAAATGTGTATAAACGATCGCCGAACAAATCGAATCTGTATCTGGACTTTGATGGCCGAAAACAAATACTTTTTCTTCTCTCATATTCACGGACCCCTCTATATAAGATTTCTTTTTCCATACAAAAGATCCTACTTCAACCTACTCAATTTGTCACTGATATTTAGGTTTTTGAACCTTTTACATTTTTGTTTATCCTTTGGCACGTCGACCTTTCTTATCATTCAACATACGCTTTAACTTCTTCAAACTCTTGCGCGATACGAGAATATACAAGATATCACCGCCATGGATGACCGTTTCACCATAGGGGGTGATCAAATCTCCATCTCGAATGACCGCATTAATCAGCACATCATCAGGAAATTCAATATCAGTCAAAGAGCGACCGACAACTGCCGCGTCTTCTGGCACGTGATATTCAATGATCTCCGCATTGGCTTGCCCAATTGAAACTAACTCCAAAGAATGGAAAGGGGTGACTTTTTTCGGTCCTGTTAAGCCTAACTTCTCTGCAAATGTTGAAATCGTTGAACCTTGTACGAGTGCTGATGCTAGTACAACGAAGAAAACGACATTGAAAAAGAGTTGACTCGACTCATAACCTGCAACCATTGGGTATGTCGCTAATACGATTGGGACTGCTCCGCGCAAACCAGCCCAAGAGATAAAAACACGTTCCTTTAACCCAAAGCCAAAACCGATTGTTGATAAAAATACAGCGACGGGACGTGCGATAAACATTAAAATAATCGCTAGTAAAATACCTCTCCATATGACATCGAATGTAAATAATTGCACAGGGAAAACGAGTAAACCGAGGATCACAAACATTGTGATTTGCATCATCCAGGCGAAGCCTTCATTAAAACGGAAAATAGAATGTCGATATGTTAAATCGGAATTTCCAATCACGAGCGCCGCTACATAGACTGCGAGTAGCCCACTTGCTTCACTAAGAGAAACGACACTATATGTAAATAACGCAAATCCTAGCGCGAAAACAGGATATAAACCTCCTGAATCTAAATTGACACGATTAATCGACCAGGAAGCTACCCAACCAAGTGCTAATCCTGCGACAAGACCCATTCCCATTTGCCATAAAAAGGAACCTACTAAACCGAAAAAGCCTTCTCCACCGAAGGTAATCCATTCAACAAGTCCGATCGTCAAAAACATCGCCATCGGATCGTTCGTACCTGACTCTGCTTCAAGTGTCGCCTCTAGGTTATCTTTAATATTTTGGTTTTTTAAAGAAGCAAAAACCGCTGCCGCATCGGTGGACCCAACAATCGCACCGAACAACAGCCCTTCCAACCAAGTGACATTCAAGATCATCATTGCAGCGACAGAAACGAGCGCGGTTGTCAACAAGACACCGACTGTTGCAAGTATAAGTGAAGGGGCAACAACCGGGCGAACCGTCGTCCATTTTGTTTGCATACCACCTTCAAACAAAATGATGACAAGGGCAATCATACCAATCAACTGGGCATGCTGTGGATTATCAAAATAAATAAGACCAAGTCCATCACTTCCCGCTAACATACCGACGACAATAAAGAGCACGAGCGCTGGAACTCCCAGACGGCTTGAAAACTTTGTCGTTAATACACCTACAATAAATAATAATGCGAGTAGTAAAATGATGCCATCAGTTGTGATGATTTGTTCAAACATGCAGCATAAATTCTCCCCTCTTTATAACAACCAATACGTAATACTCTCCTTATATCATTATTATACCATTATGAAAAAAAGATGAAAAATCATTCACACAAAGATAAAAATCGTTCCACAAGTACATAACGCTGAAATCACCTAAAAAAAGACCGCCTTCAGCGGTCTTCCTCCCTAAGATGAAATCTCAAACATTCTTTCAATCGCTTGCACGGCTTTGGATGAAACGTCTTTATCTACGCGAATCGTGTTGTTCGCACTACCTGCTTCGATTCTCTCTAAAGACCATACGAAATGCGGTAAGTCAATCCGATTCATTGTCACACATGGGCACATGTTAGGGTTTAAAGAAACGATGTCTTGTTCTGGGTGTTCATGGCGGATTCGTTCAACGAGGTTCATTTCTGTCCCGATCGCCCATTTTGTTCCTGGCGCCGCTTCGCGGACAGATTTGATAATCGTACTCGTCGAACCGCTTTGGTCACTGGCTTGAACGACGTCAAACGTACACTCCGGATGAACAAGAATCTTACGTTCTGGCTCACTTTCTCGAAGTTGACGAACATGTTCAATTGTGAACATTTCATGTACTGAACAATGACCTTTCCAAAGAATCATACGCTTATCTTCTTCTCCAGATGAACTTAAGGTTTCTGATATTGGGTCCCATACTGTCATTTGTTCTAAAGGGATGCCTAAGTCATAAGCGGTATTTCTTCCTAGGTGCTGGTCGGGTAAAAATAGGATGCGCTCTTTTTGGTTAAATGCCCATTGCAACACTTTTTTTGCGTTGGAAGATGTGACAGTAGCGCCTCCGCGTTCAGCGACAAATGCTTTAATCTCAGCGGTGGAGTTGACGTAAGTGAGCGGGATGATTGTATCGCCAAATTGTGCCGTGAGCTTCTCCCACGCGCGTTCTGCTTGCTTGATATCGGCCATATCAGCCATTGAGCAGCCTGCGCGCATATCGGGTAAGACGACGGTTTGATCGGCGCGGGTAAGCATGTCAGCTGTTTCGGCCATAAAGTGAACGCCACAAAATACGATGTATTCTGCCTGGGACATCTGCGATGACATCTTTGCAAGCTGGAGTGAGTCACCTGTAGCATCGGCAAATTGAATGACCTCATCTTTTTGATAATGATGACCTGGGATAAACAAACGGTCTCCCAACTTCTCCTTCACCCTCTTAGCGCGCTTAATCAGTGCGTCAGTCGACAAGTGTTTATACTCTTCTGGCATCATTGATGTTTTTGCTTCTAATTCGTGAAGTATACTCAATACAATCACTCCTCTTTTTTGATCACATCAAAACTTATATCTAAAGACTTATAGGAATGGGTGAGCGCGCCAACGGAAAGAAAATCGACACCTGTTTCGGCATACTGCGCCACTTGTTCTTCATCAATACCACCTGATACTTCGGTGTATATCGATGACGGAACTTCCTTCGCCCATTTCTCTACAGTAGCTGGGGTGACGTTATCAAACATGATGATATCAGCACCTGCTTCAATCGCTTCATGCAACTGCTTCTCGTTTTCAACTTCCACTTCTACTCGCACCATATGACCAACATGACGTTTCACAGCTTCAACTGCTTTTGTGATTGATCCTGCTTGCGCGATATGATTATCTTTTATCAACGCACCATCATCGAGACGTAAGCGATGATTAGCGCCACCCCCACACACAACAGCATGCTTTTCAAACATTCGCAGACCAGGAGTCGTTTTGCGTGTGTCAATCACACGCGTGGAACCAGATGCTTGTAACACTTTCGTCATGCGGTTTGTCATCGTTGCAATACCACTCATACGTTGAACAACATTTAACAACACGCGTTCACTTGTGAGCAAATCATTAATCGGTCCATACACTTCACATATTGGCTCTCCCTTTTTGACAAAAGTTCCGTCTGGAAGGTTGTGTGAGATTTCAATATTGTTATTGAAAAGTCGATAGCCTTCCTTTAATACTTCTTCCCCTACAAAGATGCCTTCTTCTTTCGCAATAAACCTTCCTTGGCTCCACTCATTTTCAAACATTGATTCGGTCGTTACATCTCCATATCCAATATCCTCTACAAAAAACTGTTCCAATTGTTTGCGAAGCGCGATTTTATTCATAAAATCTCCTCCTGTTATCCTTAAAGCATCGCTGCTTGTTTCATAGACTGAGTGATTTCGACTTGTTCCCAGCTACGTGAAGACTTCGGGAAATCACTTCGATAATGGGCACCTCGACTTTCTTTACGCTCATATGCACTACAGGCGATGAGATAAGAAACAATCGCCATATTACTCCGCTCAAGCTGATCAAGGGATAAGCCACTACGATCTTCCAAATGAATATAAGCTTCTGCAACAGGCTTTAGCCAATCAACAAATGAGCGTAGGCTTTTTCGATCACGTATGATGCCAATATGTTTTTCTACCATTTCACGCAGCTCACTACGTGTTGGAAGTTTTTCTGAACAGAAGGTAGGGTGAACGGTTTTAGGTGTAATCGCCACGCGGGATGTTTTCGGGTCATTCATTAATGCGTGTGCTGTGCGCCTTGCAAAAACGAGTGCTTCTAAAAGCGAATTACTTGCTAAACGATTGGCACCATGAACCCCCGTGCGAGCGACTTCACCAACTGCATAAAGGCCAGGTACGGTTGTCCGACCATATAGATCCGTCTTCACGCCTCCCATCATAAAGTGAGCAGCTGGACGAATCGGAAGCATTCCAAGCGACAGAGATTCGCGTCGCCGCATGTCCTCGATCGACGGGAAACGTTCTGCAAATTGCTGTACGTTACGCGCATCTAAATATAACTCCTCGCCTTGCATCATCCGCTCGTAAATGGTCCGAGCAACAATATCCCGAGGCGCTAAATCCCCAAGTGGATGAACCCCATCCATAACTGAATCCCCATCTTGGTTTATAACCGTCGCACCTTCTCCTCGAACGGCTTCGGATAGTAACCCGACACTTTGATCTTCGTGAACACACATCGTCGGGTGAAACTGAAGGAATTCCATATCTGACAATGCCGCACCTGCCCTGTAAGCAACAGCAAAACCATCACCAGTGATCCCTTCGCTATTTGACGTATACGGAAATAATCCCCCACACCCTCCAGTCGCAAAAACCACTGCTTCTGCTTCGTACGTTTTTACTCGACCATCTCTATCCTTTGTAAACACGCCAGTACAGGCGCCATTTTCGATTCGAACATCAATAAGCGTTTCATCACTTCGCCGAGTAACATTTGAAGATACTCTTTTCGTCAAAAAGGACATGATCTTTTTCCCTGTCTGGTCACCACCTGCATGTAAAATGCGCCGAGATGAATGGGCACCTTCTCTTCCTAATAACAGTTCCCCTTGATTATCACAATCAAAAATCATTCCTTCATCAATCAAGGACTGAATAGAAGAAACGCCTTCTTCAGCTAACATCGTGATCGCCTGTATATCTCCATGATGACACCCGGCATTCATCGTATCTTTTACGTGTGACGACACAGAGTCTCTCTTACCAAACGCCCCGGCAACTCCTCCTTGCGCGAGCCAAGAATTCCCTCTATCAGATTTTGAAATGATGATCAGCGGTTGTTCCTTGGAAATAAAGTTGATGATAGCAAGTGCCGAAATTCCAGTTCCGATAATAACAATTGGTCTTTTAGACACTCCCCCACCCCCTTAACTTTACATATGTCTTGACACCTATATTTACATAAATTTAAAGTAAAGACAACAACTTTTTTACAGGAGGAGATCATTTTTGATTTACCTAGACCATGCAGCCACATCACCCATGAGTGACGAAGCCATACACACATATTGCGAAACGGCAAGACTTTTCACAGGCAACCCAAGCAGCCTACACGACACCGGCAGTAAAGCCGCCACTCTACTAGAACACTGTCGTGAAAAGCTAGCAACTACCATCAACGCCAAACGAGACAACATCTATTTCACAAGCGGCGGCACTGAGTCAAACCAACGAATCATCCGCTCCCTTTTAAAACCATATCGCAACCAACGACCACACATCATCACATCACACCTTGAACACGCATCAACCCGCACACTTTGCCAAGAATTAAAAGCAGAAAATATTGAAGTTAGCTTTATTGACATTGACAAATCAGGACACATTCGTTTAGATGAACTTGAGGCAGCCATTCAACCGAATACCATACTCGCAACCCTCCCTTTTGTGAACGGGGACATTGGGACCATTCAACCGGTTGAAAAAGCCGTTTCTCTTTTACACCAATACAATGTGAAACTTCACTGCGACGCCGTTCAAGCTTATGGCAAGTTACCGATTGATGTCACTCACATACCAATTGATGCATTGTCTGTAAGTGCTCATAAACTTGGCGGCCCTAAAGGGATTGGATTTGCTTATTTATCGGAAAACGTACAATGGGAAAGTTTAGAGAGAGGAACAACACACGAGCGCGGGTTTCGCCCTGGGACCGTTGACATACCAAGCGTCGCCTCTTTTACCGATGCTGCCACAACAGCCTGCCACAATATTCAGACCAATAATAAAGGCGTAAGCGCTCTACGGGATCAAATCATCGAATCCTTGAAAGCCAATCCCGCGATTGTGATCGAAAGCCCGCAATCATCTTCGTCACCTTATATTGTCGGTTTTCGAATAAAAGAAATGGACGGAACCGTCGCGATGCTCTATATGAACAGGTATGGTGTGGCCGTCTCAACAGGTAGTGCTTGCCAAGTTCAAGAAGATCACCCTGCAGAGACGCTAACCGCACTTGGGCGTTCAAGGGATGAAGCTCAACAATTTATCCGCATCTCCCTTTCTCCATCAACGACAGAAAACGAGGTTAATACTTTTTTAGATACACTTGAAAAACTAATAAAAACGCGAGGGATGACAAATGGAGAAACAAAAGAAGTGGCGCGGTGAAACAAGGCGCCAAAAAATTATAGAAGAATTACAAACGATGGACAGTCCTTTATCAGGAACAAAACTCGCTGAGCAATTAAATGTAAGCAGACAAGTGATTGTCAATGACATGAGTTTATTGAAAGCACGCGGGGAACCGCTTATGGCTACAAGTCAAGGCTACATTTGGAATGAAGAGAAGCCTGCATCAAACCTTATCTCCCGAGTGGTTGCTTGCTTTCATTCCCCAGAACAAACAGAAGAAGAACTACTTTTACTTGTAGACCACGGCATTCACGTGAAAGACGTCAAAATTGAACACCCCGTTTATGGTGATATCACCGCTTCTGTTATGGTTAAAAATCGAAAAGATGTAGAAAAGTTTATGGATAAAATTAGATCAACAAACGCCAGCTTCTTATCAAAATTAACGGACGGCGTTCACTTACACACCTTGGAAGCCGAAGATGAAGATCAGTTAAACGAGGCGATTAATGCCTTGAGCAAAAATGGTTTTCTCCTCGATCATTCTTCTTAAACGTTTTGAATCAACAGTGAGCATACGGAACAAAAAAAGTGCCAAATTTCTTTTGCAAGGAATTTGGCACTTTTTAACTTATTTGAATGAATTTCATAATAGATAATGTAAATCTCATATCCGAACATGGATTGTGATTTTCACTGCAGGTGGACGCTTTCCCAAGGGCTTGTCTTCAGCTAAATTCAGCTCCACAAACCGTCGCTGAATTGGATCTTCAAACTGCGCTTATCCTTTGGGCGTCGCCGCCTTTCGTTTCAATCAGTTTCAAAAACGAACGTTAACCTTCGTAATAACTGATTACATTTGTGATGTTTGTTAAAACCCTTCATTATGAAATTCATTCATTTATCAATTGTCGATAGCTTCTTTCATCTTGTCGCTATAGCCAATCGTCCACGTTAGACCAGTTGCCCATTCTGCAACACGTCTTAGAATTGTCCACATACAGGTATTCTATCCGGCGTAATAAAAGATCATTACCATATGAACAATTTTAAGTTTTAACACCTACAGAATCCACTCTTCTTTACATGATTTTTTTTGCTTGTTCCAAACTAAACTTAGTTTGACCCATGTAAAAAGGAGAGAAACTGTATGAGCTCTTATGAATTAATGCGTAAATTAACCGAAACAGAAGGGTTACCTGGTTTTGAAGATCGAATTTACAATGTCATGGATCAAGAAATCAAAAACCATACGAACGACCTTGTACACGATCATTTAGGCAGTATTACTGGAAAAGTAGGAAATGGTGCTTCAAAAGTTTTGCTAGCTGGGCACTTAGATGAAGTCGGATTTATCGTCAGTCAAATCACTGAAAAAGGCTTTTTGAAAATCAAGCCTCTTGGCGGTTGGTGGCCACACGTCATGTTAGCTCAACGCGTGAAAGTCCTTACAGACAGCGGGGACCTTACTGGCGTTATTGGTGCAAAGCCTCCTCACTTGTTAGAAACTGACGAACGAAAGAAGGTCCTCGATATCGATGATATGTTCATCGACATCGGTGCAACGAGCCGTGAAGAAGCTAAATCTTACGGAGTCAATGTCGGTAACCCTGTCGCAACGATTTGTCCTTTCGAGCCGCTTCCAAACGAGAAAATGTTACTCGCTCGCACTTGGGATAACCGTGCTGGTTGCTATGTGGCTTTAAAAGTACTTGAACGTTTGAAATCGGCACAGCTTCCTAACACGCTTTATGCAGGTGCAACGGTTCAAGAAGAAGTAGGACTGCGTGGTGCACAAACGTTAGCTGAAACAATCCTACCAGATATCGCATTTGCTACTGATGTCGGTGTCGCAACAGATACGCCGGGAATTAATAAAGGAAAAGCTGGTGATATTCAACTTGGCAAAGGCCCAATTCTCGGGTTCCTTGATCGTTCGATGATTCCACATCGAAAACTTCGTGATTTTGTCGTAAACACCGCAGAACAAAAAGACATCCCTTATCAAATTGAACTGATGACAGGTGGTGCCACGGATGGTGGTAGACTTCATTTAGCTGGCAGCGGTGTTCCGACAATGGTTGTAAGTGTGCCTTCTCGTTATATTCATAGCCATGTTTCCGTTATTCACGAAGACGACATAGAAAATGCCGTTGAATTGCTATGTGCCGTTATTCAATCTTTGGATGAAGAGACTGTTAACGGAATGAAAGGATTATAATGAAGAAAGGGACGTTACCGTAGACAATCAAATGTTACGTAACGTCCCTTTTATTATGCTATAGACATTTATACTTTTTTACTCACGCGTTTCGCGAGTCCATTGGCAGCTTCTTGTGCATCTTTAACAACTTGTTCTTCGCTCGCCGTGACAATTTGACGATGTTCCATTACCACTTTTCCATCAATAATTGATGTTTCCACTTCATGTCCGCGTGCCGAATAGACAAGGTTTGGGATTACATTGGAGGTTGGCTTCGTTATGACCGGCGATAAGGAAGGTTCTTGAAAATTGATGACGATGATATCAGCCTTCTTCCCTTTTTCTAGTGATCCAACTTCATGATCAATCCCTAATACTTTCGCAGCTTCAATTGTTGCTGCACGGAGTGCTAGTTCGGCAGGGAAAACAGCAGGGTCTTGGTATTTTACTTTATTGACGATCGCTGCAAATTTCATTTCATTAAACATATTGTTACTATTATTGCCCGGCGCTTGGTCTGAACCTAATGAAGCTGTCCCACCCGCTTGTAAAAATGAATACATCGGAGGAACGATTCCGTCAATGATACCGATACTTCCAGGACAACAAATCATCGAAGCACCACTGTGAGCAGCCTTTTCCGTTTCCTTCTTTGTCGCTTCTGTTAAATGAACCGCTATTAAACGTTCGTTTAAAAATCCTTCTCTTTCTAGAAATGGGATGGTTCGCAGGTCATAGCGTTTTTCCATTTGCTCAATTTCGCGGTCCCCTTGCGCCACATGCATATGTAATTTCGTATCATACGTTTCCGCAAGGTCGGCGATTTGTTTCATGCGATTCAGTGAAAGCATATCTGCCCCTTGAGGGCCGAGCATACAAGTGATTCTTCCATCTTCTGCACCGTGGTAACGTTCAATTAAATCAACGTTTTTTTGCAGTTTCTGTTCCCCTACCTTGGCATCAAGTGGGTAAAGCTCACCCACAGATAGGTCATCAATATCATCTGGCATTTCATTGACCATTTCAGCAACACACGCTCGCGCACCGATTTTGACATAGTGCTGAACAATATCCTGCATATCTGTATCATAGTCTGCAAATGTCGTCGTTCCTGCTTTGATCCCTTCTAAAATATTGACGAGCGATCCCTTTATGCGCTCCTCTTTTGTCACATGTTTCATAAAAGGCCAAATGCCTTTTTGCATCCAGTGACTCATATCTTGAGCGACACCTCGGAGAATGGCCAAACCCGTGTGGATATGAGAATCAATAAGCCCTGGCATGATAAGCTGATTGTTCGCATCAATGATTCGTTCTGCATGATAATTAGCTCGTAAATCATCACTTTTTCCTACCGCTTCAATCGTCTGTCCTATAATGGCCACTGCTCCATTTTCAATCAGCTGATTTGATTCATCTTCCATCGTCAATACATAACCATTTACGATCAATAGATCTACATTCATGACACACTCTCCTCACGTTTTGTTGTCATATGGAATGAATTAGACAATCGAAACAAATGACCTTTTAAAAACTAGACAAATCATGAAATGAATGAATTTCATCATAGATGATGTAAAGATCATATCCGAACATGGATTGTGATTTTCACTGCAGGCGGACGCTTTCCCGAGGGCTTGTCTTCAGCTAAATTCAGCTCCACAAACCGTCGCTGAATTGGATCTTCAGACTGCGCTCTATCCTCAGGGAGTCGCCGCCTTTCGTTTCAATCAGTTTCCAAAACAGACGTTCACCTTCGTGATAACTAATTACATTCGTGATGTTTGTTAAAACCCTTCATTATGAAATTGGTTCAAGTATCTAAAATTTAACAATTGTCACCTTCACAATGAAAACTCGCGCATATACAATAGACAGAGCACTATTGAACGGATCACTCAAGGAGGACATATATCATGATTTCAAGGGGATTTGCGACATTACGCAATAATCTTCATACGATTCTATATCCAGTCAGCTTGGATATGATCACGCTAACCGTTGGTGCTTTATTGATGGGCATATCTATGCAGCCAACACAAACACTGCAATTAACGCTTAACCCCGGTCTTTCGTTATTAAATGATCTTTTAGCTGACGATAATCAATTTCTCTCTTTCACCATTGATCGTGGCATCCATGGAGTACAGGGAAGTTCTGTGCTTATGTTTTTATCATTACTAATTGTTGTTGTGGTCATCTCTGCATTTTTTCATGCTGGTGTTATTGGCTTGCTCTATGAAGGTGTTCAAGGAAACAGTACGGCTTTTTCAACACTCGCTTTGTACGGTAAAGCTCACTTTCTACGTTTCATTGGACTTTATGTATTTATCACGATTCTTTTATTGTTGGGTACATTTTTTCTCTCGATATTTTTCACTCTCGGATTTCTAGGGTTCTTGATTATAAGTATTCTTTTCCTCGTTTTACGGATTTTGTTTATCTTTTTAGAATTCACAATTGTGACAGACAAAATCAATGTTTTAAACGCATTAACGAAGAGTCTTGATTATTTTCGCCAAAGAGTGCCTGGTACATTGGAAGTTATCTTTGCTATGCTTGTATTTAACACCGTTATTGCGTTTATACTCAACAATTGGGCACACCCATTCACATTTTTATTATTGCTTGTTCCCTATGCTTATATCATTTTTGGATTACAATTCTCTTTAATGCACGCTTTGCATGACATACAAACGAAAGAAATCGATTCACAAGAAAACGCAAGGGTATAACCCCTTGCGCTTTTCGTTCATGTGACGTTTATTAAAATCTGTTATTCCGCAAACCCATTTTCAATATCATCAAGACGTCGATGATTCTGGTGTTTTATCATAGGGAACATTATTATTTCGGTCACGATCGATTAGAAAGATTCCTCGGTCGCGGTATAAAAAGGCAACAGATAATAAAAACGCGAGTATATCTGATATTGGGAATGCAAGCCACACACCTACCACACCAAAGAAATGAGGTAAAATGAGTACAAGTGGGATCAAAAATAATATTTGACGTGCCATCGATAAAACAAGTGCTGGACGCGCCATCCCTAATGCTTGATACAGCCCTCCACTAACAACTTGCACGCCAATCAAGAAAGCCAAAGCAAACATCATTCTCATACCTTCTGCTCCTGCATCAATAACGGCTTGATCTGCTGTAAATATGAGCATAAACCAATTCGGAAATGCCATCATGACAACAAAGATAAACACAGAAATCCCTGTCGTCACTTTCAAACCTAGCCACACCGTTTCCCGCAAACGACCATAATTGCCCGCACCATAATTGTATCCGATCATCGGTTGCATTCCTTGCAAAACACCCATCATTGGCATCAACACAAACATCGACATCCGTTGTACAATACCAAATACACCAACATAAAATTCCCCGCCAAAACGAATCAACATCGCATTGATCGCGACCATCATCACACTCCCTGCTGATTGGCGAACGAATGCTGGAAAACCTACAACCGTTACTTCTTTAATCAAATCATAGCGTGGTTTAAAATTTGGAAGACGAATGCTTAATGAACTCGCCCCTGATAAGAAATAAAAAACGACAACAATGGATACCGTCGCTTGAGATATCACCGTTGCAACTGCAGCCCCTTGCACACCCATATCTAATACAAAAATAAAAATCGGGTCTAATAAGATGTTAAGCACAGCAGGGATAACCATTGTGATCATCGCAAAACGTGCATTTCCTTCAGAACGAATAATATGATTTGTTGAGAATGCGAACGCAAAAAAGAATGAGCCGAGCATGATTGGGAACATGTAATCATACGCGTAAGGCATAATACCTGGTGTCGCACCAAAAAGTCGGAGCAACGGTTCCAAAAATGTTAACCCTAGGATAAAGGAAACAACACTGATCGCTAGTATCATGTTTAACACATTGCTAAATACTTGATCAGCAACTTCAGTGCGCTCTTCTCCTAACCTACGAGATATCACAGAAGCGCCACCGATTCCCATCGCGGCTGAAACAGCCATGATGACCATCATAAGAGGAAAAGCAATTGTCAAACCTGAGACACCTTCAATACCTACACCCCAGGAAATAAAGATTGTATCAACGACATTATAAAGCGCCATGACGAACATACCAATCATAGCTGGCACAGATAAATTCCGAAGTAATTTCGGTATTGGCTCACTTCCTAAGCGTTGACTTTGCTGCTTTTGCTCCATTTATTTTCCTTCTTTCTTCATGAAATTAACAATCAAGTTTGTCTTTCATATTTGTTTCAATTCGTTTTAACCATGAAATCATTAACTGTTGTTCTTCATTTGTAAAACCTTCTAACAACTCTTCATCTTGTATTTCAACTTCAGACCACAGTTGTTTCTCTAAATCAGATCCTTTATCTGTTAATTGAATCACTTTTGTACGGCCATCGTTTGGATGGTTCCGTTTTTCAATTAAATCATTTTTTCGCATCGAATCGATAATCCCATTCATCGATGATGCTTGAATATATAAACGCCTTTGTAGTTCCACCTGCGTTTGTTCTCCGTGTTTTGTCAAAAAGTAGAGCACCTTTGCTTGAGATGTTGTCAAATCATACTTCGCTAAATTTTGATTATGTCGCTTTTGTATAAGATGAGAAACAACACCTATATGGTAACCTAGCATTTGATCTAATTCTCTTGCCATAAAAGTTAGCCTCCTAATAAAATGAACGATGATAACTATAACAGAAAAACAAGTTTATCCGCAATAGAATATTTCACCTTTCACAAATTCTCTTCGCCCCCTAAGTATATAAAATCAAAAAAAGAGAGGGGATATCCCTCTCTTCATTATCCGTTATAGTGGATTGGTGAACCAGGCCCAAGGTCAACGCCAAACAGCATCCATACAACGAGCATGATTGTCCAAATAATTGTAAATACAACCGTGTATGGGAACATAACGGAAATCATTGTACCGATTCCCATTTTCTTGTCATACTTTTGTGCAAACGCGATAATGATCGCAAAGTACGTCATAAGTGGTGTAATGATGTTTGTCGTTGAGTCCGCAATACGGTAAGCCATCTGTGTCATCTCTGGTGAATAACCAAGATCCATCATAATTGGTACGAAAATTGGCGCCATCATCGCCCATTTTGCAGATGCACTTCCGATGAATAAGTTAATGATACCCGCGACAACGATAAATGCTAAAATAAGCGGAATACCTGTTAAGTTGACGCTGTCTAAGAACTCTGCACCATAAACACCTAATACAAGCCCCATATTTGACTCAGCAAAATAAGCAACGAATTGACCTGCTGTAAAGGCTAGTACGATAAACATTCCCATTGATGCCATTGTGTCAGACATTTGGTTTGCAACATCTTTATCGTTTTTAATGTTTCGTACAGCAATGCCATAAATTATTCCTGGAACGAAGAATAAAATCATGATAATGGGAACGAGCGAGTCCATAAATGGTGATTGAATAATGTCCCCATCGTCACCTCGCAATGGCGCATTCTCAGGTGCAATGAGCATAAGCATAGCAACAGAAGTAACGATAAATGAAACAACCGCCCAAATAATTCCTTTTTTCTCTTCTCCAGTTAAACCGTGAATGTCCTCTTGGTATTCACCTGTATATTTACCAAGGCGTGGTTCAACAATACGTTCAGTAACCCACGCACCTACGATTGTTAGAATAAATACAGAAGCAATGATGAAGTAATAGTTCATCGCAATGTTCATTGTTTCTGCATATGCAGAGTCATACGTTGCTGCAGCTTCAATTGTCAATTCCCCAAGCATTGGATCTGTTGCCGATAAGAATAAGTTTGCACTAAAACCAGCCGAAACACCAGCAAATGCAGCAGCAAGACCTGCTAATGGGTGACGTCCAATGGCCGCAAATATGACCGCACCTAATGGAGGTAAAACAACATAACCTGCATCAGAAGCAACACTGGACATAATACCTGCGAAAACTAATCCAGCCGTGATCAATCGACTCGGTACGGATAAAACAAAACCTCGAAGTACAGCACTAATTAGCCCGGACCGCTCCGCAACTCCAATCCCGATCATTGTCGCTAAAACAACACCAAG
The DNA here is from genome assembly GCF_014202575.1 of Texcoconibacillus texcoconensis. GTDB lineage: Bacteria > Bacillota > Bacilli > Bacillales > Salisediminibacteriaceae > Texcoconibacillus > Texcoconibacillus texcoconensis. The sequence goes on from NZ_JACHHB010000011.1 coordinate 72,382, forward strand.
AGGAGCGAAGCCGATGAAGTTATCGACCATACTCGTAAATATATACTCAATTCCTTCTGAACTCATTAAGTTCATGACCTCTACAGTGCCTTCCCCTTCACCAGGGTGGTCAACACTAATACCCATTGCTCCAAAAATTGACGAAGCGATAATAACAAGTACAGCTAAAATTGCAAATAATGTGATTGGATGCGGTAGCTTATTTCCAACGTATTCTATCATGTCAAGAAAGCGTTGGAAAAACCCCCTCTTTTTCTCCCCCATTTTTTGAACTCCTTTCTTCATAACTTTTTCGTTCCGTTGCTCAATGTGATGCTTGTACAATTCCTGTTTATTATTTTCGAATAGTTATCTAATTTAACAATTTAGTAAGATAACGTTTTAAAACAAAACAGAAAAAGTATAGAATCGCACAATTGATTGATTTTTCTGAAATCATGGAGCGACGAATTTTATTTGTTTATAATAATAATCGACAAATTTCTTATCGTAAAGTATTAATTTTAAAAATGTCGCATTTTCAAAAAATTAACTTGGATAAAGGGGAGGTTCTCTAAGATCATAACCAATATGTACACGGGACATTCCTTCCCATGATATATAGTGGTGTCATCATTTTCGCATAAAAACTTTCGGATAAATCAATATCTACAAATCCTGTTCTCGCATTGCGAGTGCTTTTTGTTCATTGCATATCATCATTCATTAGCATTTCTAAATCGTTCATACATATACTTGATATACTTGAACACTTCCTCATGAAAAGTCCAATTCATTTAATGAGCAACAAAGAAGAGTTCATTATAAAACAAACATTTCGAAAACATTTTTTTCACTTCGCAAGTAAAACCTTCATTTTCAAAATAAGACAAATACGTTGGCTGATCTTGGATATACCGACCTTTATCAAAGGTTCTCATAAACCAATTACTTATATTACACTTTTTATAAATACACGGTTCAATAACGATAATTTGCCGATTTTCAGGCTTTAAAACACGACGAAATTCTTCAATAATATTTGGCATTTCTTTTGGATCAATATGATGAAGTACCGCTATGATCATGATTGTATCAATTGACTGACTTTCAATAGGTAATTGATTTCCACTAAGTGGTTTGAATTGGTAATTTGGGTAGACTGTTTTTGCATAATTCACCCGTTCGTGATTTGGGTCAACACCAAGGTATTGATCTGGGGAGCATAAAACACAATTCGATCCTGTCCCCGCTCCAAAATCCAAGACGGTACGTTGACTTAACGGTGTATGTTCCTCGACACAACGGTGAATATATGCTTCGGTCACCCATTTCGGACGAACAAATCGATCATATAAAACGGGCGGCAATTCCAAGCGCAACATCAACACGTCCTCTTTTTAACTTTTACAATAAATGCTTTGTTTCAGTCTTTATTTTGTGAACTTAACAGCAACTTATGTATGATGTATAACATAAAAAAAGAGACGATTTACGCTTTTCTTAGCGCTCGCCTCTCCGCATATGGAACACACTGTAAACAAATATCGATCGGTTTACCATCATCATTCAAGTAACCTTGATATGACTTCGTTTTCTTTTTACAAATCCCGCATGTTGTTCCAAAGAGCTTCTTAAACATCGCTCTCCCCCCCCTCGATGAAATTCTAACCTGAAAAAGCCGGTACATACTCACAGAGTATAACCGGCCTTGAATAGGACAATGAATACCGCTAACGCAGATGTGTTGTCAATGTACCCAGTTGATCAATGTGCAAATCTATACGATCGCCTTGTTTCAAAAATTCACGCGTCTCTTCTGGTTCACCCATGATCACGCCTTCAGGTGTACCCGTTAAAATAATATCTCCTGGTTTTAAAGTCATATGGTGAGAAATATGGCTAATAATTTCGGCACAAGAAAAAATCATATCCGCGGTTGTTGATGACTGTTTTACTTCTCCGTTGACAACAGTTTGAAGAGATAATGTTTGTGGATCAGGAATTTCATCAGTCGTAACAACACTTGGACCAATTGGACAAAAACCATCACAAGATTTTCCTAAAACCCATTGTGATGTGCGTTTTTGCAAGTCTCTTGCTGACAAATCATTAGCAATTGTATAACCAAATACGTGTTCAAGTGCACGTTCTACTGAAACACTCTTTGCCGTTTCACCAATAATGATCGCTAACTCCACTTCATGATCGACTTTGTCTGTGATTTCGGGAATAGAAACCGTTTCTTCGTGCGCCGATAGCGCATTAGAAAATTTACTAAAGACAACTGGAATTTCCGGGATCGGCGAATTCATCTCGTTTGCGTGCTGACGGTAGTTTAGCCCAACGCAAAGAATCTTCTCTGGATTCGATACTGGAGGGGCCAAATTCACGTCATTTGCTGCCAACATTTCTTCATTTGTAGCACTTTCAAGTAATTTACCTATCGCGTCCATAGCACTTTCATCACTATTGATACATGCGTCCAATGACTGAGGTACAGAATGATTGAGGCGGTTTGCCACTTGTCCAATATCAACGATTGCTTCATCTTTTAAAATGCCTAACTTTTTTTCTTCACCTTGATAAAACGTAACAAAATTCATTGTCTTCCCCCCCTGACTTGTTCATTACACCATTCAATGTAACAAATCAGGAATCCTGCTTTTCTTCCCCTACAATTTTTACTTCTAATTCTAATTCAACACCAAAAGTTTCCTTAACCGTCTTTCTCACCATATTAATAGTAGAAATGTAATCTGTTGCTGTCGCATTTCCTTTGTTGACAATAAATCCAGCATGTTTTGTGGATACTTCCGCTCCTCCAAATCCTTTTCCTTGTAACTCACTATCTTGAATAAGTTTTCCTGCGAAGTATCCGGGTGGGCGTTTAAAAACACTGCCAGCGGAAGGGTACTCTAAAGGCTGTTTTGACTCACGGCGGTGTGTCAAATCTTCCATCGTTTCTTTGATGACGGATGGATCGCCTTTTTCTAGGTGAAAAACGGTTTCTAAAACGATATAACCTTTTTTTGACACAATACTTTTCCGATAATCGAAAGACATATCTTCATTTGAGAGTGTAAAAATCTCTCCTTCTTTAGAAACGACTGTCACCGTCTCTACAACGTCTTTCACTTCACCACCGTAAGCACCTGCATTCATCACCATCGCACCACCAATAGTGCCTGGAATACCGCAAGCAAATTCTAATCCTGTCAATTCACATTCAAGGGCTTTTTCAGAAGCATCGATAATATCAGCGCCACCTTGGGCGATCATCCGCTCTCCATCGACTTTAATATTCGCTAATTTTTTTAATGACAAGACAATGCCTCTCACACCACCATCCCGAACGATCATGTTCGAACCATTTCCTAAAAATAAAAAAGGAATATCATGATCATAAACAATTCGGATCACTTGCCTTGTTTGTTCATACGTCACAGGTGTGACAAAGAAATCAGCCTTACCACCCAATTTTGTTAATGTGTGGTTACTCATCGGTTCATCTCGCAAGACATTTTCTTCCCCACAATACTTACAGAGCTCTTGATAGAGTATATCGTCTTTTATATTCATGGCTATCCCTCTTCTGATCTTGTTTCTATTCATCACATATACTTACTATCCATTTCACCTCATTATAACGAAAAACGAATCACCATTCATGAGAATTTTGATAGAAAAGCAAAAGGCACCTTGTTCATGAGCGGCAAAAAAGGATTGAAGCGACTTCGATGGCTCAGAGGGGCGGAAATGTCCGCAAAAATTCAAAATCAGATTTTTCAATTGAATAACGGAATCAATGTTCGGAGCGAACGCACGGTGAACGTAACCGTTTTCAGATGACAAGAAGTCGCCACCTTTTACTTCTCAGAATTTACTAAAAACAACATCTTCTCCCAAAGTTTTCAACTTTCTATTCTTCTCGAATATACGTATGTGCGAATGCCTTAATCCGTTACTCGAATGGCCTATTCTAACTTCTCAGGCGTGTTATTATTTTTCTCTTTACTTTTCACTTCAGAAAAAATTGCCTCCTCATGATTTGGTTGAACAATTTTATCACTGCTGGAGGGAGTAGGTATTTTCGTTTCAATTAAATCCATAATCATCTGTAAATCAGCTTTTGTTGCATATTGTGCTTCTGGTTTTAATAAAATCCCAATTTCACCGTTCGGTTCAAGCGTGGCTAACTGCACATCCCCAATCCTTTGCACGTCTTTCTGCCTTAACCTCATTTCTAGCTTATCAACTGTCAACCGAATTTTTTGCAGATTTTTTTGATGCAACTGCCCGTTTTCAATAATCACCACGGCTTGTCCACTAAAAAATTTTTCTAACGCATTTATTTTTATTTGAGAAAACTCAATGATGAGTAAAGTTAATATAAGAATTCCTGCAATACAAAATGTAATCCAAATACTTTTCTCACTGACCGGCTGGATCATTAACGTTCCAATGGAAATCATGATGACCGTTTGTGCGACAGTCATTTGTGAAATTGATTTCCGGCCCGCTAACCTTAAAAGTAACGTACCAACAAACACAATCAATATCGCTTTCCAAATCCAATGAAAATCCATAATCATCCCCCTTACCATCTTTTACCTTTATGATGCACACCGAAAAACATACCTATTCGAAAAGCACTGATCTCAAATATCTTTCCTTACATAGTCACAGGCCTCATGCAAATATTAAAGATAAAGTTGAAATTCATCACATATGAAAGTAGGAATGCCGCCATGAAAGCAGTCACCTATCAAGGGGTTAAAGATGTAAAGGTAAAAGAGGTGCCGAATGCAAAAATAGAAAAACCTGACGATGTACTCGTACGCGTAACGAGTACTGCGATATGTGGATCAGATCTACATTTAGTTCACGGAATGATGCCGAATTTTCCTGAAGGATACATCATCGGCCACGAACCGATGGGCATCGTTGAAGAAGTAGGACCTGAAGTTGAAAAAGTGAAAAAAGGAGACCGAGTCATTGTCCCTTTTAACATTGCTTGCGGGGAATGTTTTTATTGTCAAAATCATCTCGAAAGCCAATGCGATGAATCAAACCCTAATGGAGAAGCTGGGGCTTACTTTGGTTATTCTGGAACATTCGGAGGCTATCCAGGAGGACAAGCTGAGTTATTACGCGTTCCTTATGGAAACTTCACACCATTTGTCGTTCCTGAAGAGTGCGAACTAGAAGATGAAAGCCTTCTCTTCCTCTCTGATATCATTCCTACCGCTTATTGGGGTGTTAAACAAGCAGATGTGAAACCTGGAGACACTGTATGTATACTCGGTTGCGGACCTGTGGGACTCTTGGCACAAAAATTTGCTTGGCTTGCAGGTGCTGAAAGAGTCATCGCTGTTGATTATGTTGGCTACCGCCTCGAGCATGCGAAACGAACCAATAAGGTAGAAGTATTCGATTTCTCCAAAATTGACAACACCGGCGAGTATATAAAAGAAATGACTAAAGGCGGCGCTGATGCTGTCATTGATTGCGTCGGCATGGACGGTAAAAAGTCAGCTGCTGAAATGATTGGCTCAGCGCTAAAACTACATGGTGGTGCCATGGGCGCGATCACATTAGCGAGCCAAGCCGTTCGAAAAGGTGGTACGGTAAGTCTTGTCGGTGTTTACGGAACAAGGTATAATGCATTCCCATTAGGCGACTTTTTTGCTCGTAACATTACGTTAAAAATGGGACAAGCACCGGTCATTCACTTCATGCCTGAACTATACACAAAAATTATCAATGAAGAGTTTGATCCAACCGATATGATTACGCACCGATTGTCTTTAGACGAGGCCGAGTATGGCTACGATGTATTTGACGAAAAGCACGACGATTGTATTAAGGTCGTATTAAAGCCTTAAAAAAGAGGTTGTGCCATAAGGAGGATACTCCTTCGCACAACCTCTTCATTTTATTTATTTTAAATAAGCACGTAGCATCCATACATGTTTTTCTAGGGATGCATTCATGCCAATGAACATGTCTGCCGTTCCCTCGTCTCCATTTTCTTCAGCTACTTCAATCAATTCACGATTTTCATTTACAAGCTTTGTAAAGTCATCTGCAATCGCAGCGACCATTCCTTCAGCATCCTCATCTCCAGTTGCTTCCTTTAAGGTAGCACTGTTTAAATAGTCACTCAATGTCGCTAAAGGTTGGCCGCCAATTGTTAAAATCCGCTCAGCGATTTCATCAATATGTCCTGCAGCTTCGTTGTAATATTCTTCGAACTTCTCATGCAATGTAAAAAAGTCGCGCCCTGTTACAAACCAGTGATAGTTGTGTAGTTTTGTATTTAATACATTCCAGTTCGCTAATTGTTGGTTTAACTTTTCTACTAGTGTTTTTTGACTCATTATCGCTCACCCTTTCGTTTGATCTATTTGTATTATATATCTTTTTATAATAAAAATCAATTTAGAATCATTATAAATAAGTGACGTTTTTGTGAACGATTATTCGAGGTTTTATTTTAATTCATTCAAGTCTATGGGTGGAATTACACCTTCATTGGCTGCTCGACCAAGCAATTCACGGATGGCCCGATAACCTTCTTCACCTAAGTCCATACTAAATTCATTCACGTACAATTGTATATGAGATTGGGCGACATCATAAGACATTTCTTGAGCATGTTCCATCACAAAGGATTCTGATGCTCGTGGGTCTTCCCATGCATAGGCTAGAGAGTCTTTCACCCACTTTGTCACTTGATCAGCATCTAAAGAACGATGGGCAACAATCGCACCAAGCGGTATCGGCAAGCCTGTATCTTCTTCCCACCAGTTTCCTAAATCTTTCATAAGATGTAGATCGTACTCTTGATATGTAAAACGCGCTTCATGTATGACAAGCCCCGCATCAATTTTCCCGTCACGAACGGCAGGCATAATTTGTTCAAACGGCATCACTTCAATGTTCCCAACACCACCAGGGACATTGTCAGCCGCCCAAAGACGGAAGAGAAGATAGGCTGTCGATCTTTCACTAGGTACGGCCACACGCTTTCCTGTTAATTGAGATGGGTCAGTCGCTTCGTCTGCTGTTAAGACAAGTGGACCGCAACCACGACCTAAAGCTCCACCACAAGGTATGAGTCGATATTCTTGCAATGCCCACGGAAGAGCAGCATAAGAAATTTTCATCACCTCTGGACCACCACCATCAGCCGCCCAGTTATTAGTGATATCAATGTCAGCAAAGGAGACATTTAGTTCCGGTGCACCTGGAATCATCCCTTTCGTCCAAGCATGAAAAATAAATGTATCATTCGGGCATGGCGAATAAGCAATATTCAACTTGTTCAAATTACAGCACCTCCGATAATGTCGAGCTAGCTACCGTCAATGCAGACAGCGCTTCTTCAATTTTCCACGCGTCTCGATTTCGTGGACCAACTGGATTAGAAATCGCGCGAACCTCCATATATGGAATGTTCATCTGTTCTGCTGCCGTCGCGACACCAAAGCCTTCCATTGCTTCCGCTGTAGCATAAGGGATTCTTTTTGACAAGTATTCAGCTGTTTGCCGCGTTCCAGTGACTGTTGAACTCGTTAGCACAGAACCTTGATAAACAGGTACATTTTTTGTTTGAAGAGCTTGGACAACAGGGACATTGTATCCAAATTCCGTGTGAATGATTGTCGACCCTAATCCTAATTCTTCGAGCGGTTTGAAACTTTCTTCAGATTCAGCCCCTAAATCAGCAGCGATACTGGACGTTGCCAAAACAAGCGAACCGACTTCTGCACGACCAACAAAACCACCAGCGATTCCTGCATTTATCACCAATTCATAATCTTCGCCTACCAAAGCAGTTGCCGTTCGAGCAGCAGCAGCAGTTGGCCCAACACCACTAACTATGACATCAAAACGTTGGTCATTAGCGAGCCCTTTTTGAATCGCTTCCTTTTCCGCTTCTACAGATACGACGATCAGTATTTTTGATAATTTTGACGTTTCTTCACTCATTTGAAGCTCCTTTTACTATGATATTCTATATCCCTTATTCCCCTTATTTAAAACAATGTCCATACCATTGTAACAAATCAAAAGCGGTCTGTGACGTTTCATCCCCCTTCACATCAGCTATCCAATAACCTACCAGATTTCCCTTTTTCATATTTTGTTTTCAAGTAACACCCCAAAAAGCACTCTTAAACAGTTGTTTAAAAGAAGAAAAAAGGGTGCCAGTAAGCACCCTTTTTCCTTAGCGAACGTTCATTTCTTTCGGTTCTGGCCCTTTTCTTTGGCCACAATCTAATTCATTGATCGCGCTCATTTCATCATCAGTTAATTGAAAGTCAAACACATCGAAATTTTCTTCAATACGTGAAGGCGTAACTGATTTCGGAATTACAATTGAGTGATTTTGAAGGTGCCAACGAATGATCACTTGCGCTGGCGTTTTTTGATGGGTTTTTGCGATTTGTTGAACGACATCATGATTCAACACTTCCCCACCTTGCATAAGTGGGCTCCAAGCTTCTAAGTAAATATCATGTTTTTGACAAAAATCCTTTAATTCATTCTGTGCTAAGTATGGATGACACTCTACTTGGTTTAAAACTGGCTTCACATCACACTCATCCAATAAACGTTGAAGGTGATCAATATCGAAGTTACATACACCAATAGCCTTTACACGACCATCAAGGTATAGTTTCTCCATCGCTTTAAAAGAATCAACGTAGTCGTCATACTCTGGTGTCGGCCAATGAATTAAATAAAGGTCTACATAGTCAAGTCCGAGACGGTCCAAACTTTCATCAAAAGCTTTGAGCGTATTTTCATATCCTTGATCTGCATTCCATAATTTCGTTGTGATAAATAACTCTTCACGAGGGATGCCACTTTCTGCGATCGCTTTCCCTACCCCTCGTTCGTTTTTGTAAATCATCGCCGTATCAATGGAGCGATAACCGACTTCTAAAGCTTTTTTAACAGCAGGAACTGCCGCTTCATCCTCTACTTGCCATACACCAAACCCAAGTTGGGGCATTTTTATATCGTTATTTAAAGTAACAAAATTCATAGCCAATCCTCCTTACTATGTCGTCATTTTTTTAGTATAACATAGCAAAAATGAATTCGCTTCCATTAAATATACCCTCTTCTTCTACCAAAAAATAAACCCCCGCAAAAGCGGAGGTCCATATTTCAGCCATTAATGAAATGACGAAAATGTTGACGATCTCTATTTCTTATGCCCACGCAGCTCCAATAATTACAAGCAGGATGAACAAGACAAGGATCAACGCGAAACCTGTCGTACCACGTCCATGCCCATGTCCATACATAGGATAACCGTAATGCATAGTGAAAGCCCCCTTCTTTTAAAATATTTAACTCGACGCTTTTCTTGAAGCGTCACAGTAATATACTATGCGTAATTAAATTCTTTGTTTGGATTCTCGTTTAATTTAGCATAAAAGATCAAAACCAAAGGAGAACCTATTGAAATTTGCAAAGTGAACGGCAAAGGAAAAAATGAACCACATGTAAGCGAAGGTCCATTTCCCATCCCCTGATTATCTATTTTTACGAAGCTGTTGAGAGAAACTCAACAGCTTCAGCTTCATACGTTTTTATGCCCACGCAGCTCCAATGATTACAAGCAGGATAAACAAGACAAGAATTAACGCAAACCCTGTCGCATATCCCCCTGTTGGTGCTGGCGCTGGTGCTGGTGGTGGGCAATATCCATAATGATAGTGACCCATATTGAACTCCTCCTTTAAAAGGTTACCCTGACTTTCTTTAGTCAGCGTCACACTCATATCCTATGCGTGCCGAAAATGAGTGTTTGGACTTTTGTTTATTTTAGAAAAAATGACCTCATTCCCTTTATAAGGGGTTCTCTTTTACTAGTAAGGTCCACCTACATATGCTGCTCCAATAATGACGAGCAGGATGAAGACGACCAAAATAAACGCAAATCCGCCTGCTGCTCCTGTTCTTGTGTGATCACTCATTAAAATCCCTCCTGATTGAAATGTCTTTAGTTACCTTTTCATTCATAACGTATGTATTTAACTTCTATGGTGTATGGACACTTTATTCAATTTTGGAAATTAACGATAAATTATTAATGAGGTTACACACAGGTTCATTTTGTATCGTGTAAAACCGACTTTTAGAAGGTAGTATTACGCGATCTCCCCTCCACATCAAACCGTACGTTATTTCATGATTAGAAATTGATAGATTACCGACGCGCTTCAAAAAAAATAATGAACCCCCGTTGCAAACGGAGGTTCATTTTCCATCCCCTGATTAAAAATATTGTACCCAAGCTGTTGAGAAGGACCTCAACAGCTTATTACTTTTTTATGCCCAAGCTGCTCCAATGATTACAAGCAGGATAAATAACACAAGAATTAACGCAAATCCTGTCGCGTAACCACCTGTTGGCGCTGGTGCTGGTGGTGGGCAATATCCGTAATGCATAGCGAAAGCCTCCTTTTAAAGATTTTGCTCACTGCCTTCCTCAAGGTCAGCGTCACATTAATATCTTATGCGCAACCTATAAGAGTGTTTGGACCTTCGTTTATTTTGCTTTAATGATTACCCCCTACTTAGAGTTATTTATTAATAGTAAGGACGGCTCACATATGCTGCCCCAATAATTACGAGCAGGATGAAAATAACCAAAATAAACGCGAATCCGCCTGTTGCTCCTGTTCCTGCATGTGCACCCATGAAAAATCCCCTCCTGTTTGAAACTTTGCAATGCTTAATAAACATTGCACTAATAACGTATGTTGATAAATAAACGGTGTATAGACGTTTGTTCTAGTTTAAGGAAATTTTTCAACCCCTTCTCTGTATGACTTGCTTTATAACGATTTCCGTACTCCATTTTCGCAGTTAAGAGTATGCCTTCTGACGAAGATTCTTAAACCATTTCAATAATTTAGGCGAATATACAGTCAACGAATCACCATGGTAAATAAACTGTTACAAGATCCCAGAAAAGGAGGAATCATTATGGGTTATTACGAGCTCTGTGCACAACACAGAGGGAAACCCGTTCAAATCCAAGATAAAACCGGGAATATTTACGCTGGAAACATTGCACACGTCGATCCTCAATACGTATGGATCGAACCATTTGAACGAAGTGGAAGTGTTCCAGGAGCAGGGTATGGATATCCAGGCTACGGTTATCAGGACCCTAGCTACGGCTCTCCTTATAGTCCCTACAGTACCTACCCACAATACGGAAGCTACCCTTCTTACGGCCACGGGCATGGCGTTGGAGGTTGGGGGAGCTCCGGGCTTATCCCTGTCGCACTAGCAGGTATTGGCGGATTGGCTTTAGGCGCCGCTTTCTTTCGTTAATCCATCGCCCAGACAAATGCTAGTAATAGAATATACGTTCATTAGCCCCACCTCGGCATATCACACCAAACAGGACAGAATGATTGTGATGTGCTCATTGTGGGGCCATTTCTTTTTTAGGTAACCAATTTCATTAATGAAGGGTTTTAACAAACATCACGAAGGTTAACGTTCGTTTTTGAAACTGATTGAAACGAAAGGCGGCGACGCCCAAAGGATCAGCGCAGTCTGAAGATCCAATTCAGCGACGGTTTGTGGAGCTGAATTTAGCTGAAGACAAGCCCTTGGGAAAGCGTCCGCCTGCAGTGAAAATCACAATCCATGTTCGGAAATGATCTTTACATCATCTATTATGAAATTCATTTAGGTAACTAAACAAAAAATAAAGGCCAGACATATACCTGGCCCTCATCAACATTTACAAATTATTTATCACTGCTTTTCTTTTCTGTTTCTTCCTTTTTAGATTCTTCTTTTTCTGCTTCTTCTTTTTTAGCCTCCTGAACAGGGATAAATGTACGATTTTTATCATTTTTCCCGACACGTACTGTTAAGTGATTTTTATCCGTAAATTCTGCTGTTACATCTTCAGCTGTAAACGGAAAACCTACAGGAATGAAACGCTCGAACCTAGGAGGAAGCGTTTGTGATGATGGTTGATTGTCTTCCTCTGTTGAGTCATCTGTAGGAGCGGTCGCCTCAGCTGTAATCAACAAACCGTTTGTTACAAGTTCAACTCCAACATCTTCACGTTTATAGTAAGGGAGGTTTGCCTCGACGACCAATTCGGATTCCGTCTCATAAACTTCAACGTGCGCTGTTTGCGGCGGACCTGAAAAGAATGGAAAACCAAATAAACCGCCAAATGGGTTTTGCTGAGTATTTTCTTCAGCCATGTGTATCACTCCTTTAAAGTATAATACGTATCACCAACACGACATACAATCGTGTATACGAATAGACATTAGCATCATATGCACCCAAGACAAATATGGAATAGGGCAAACGTTTAATCTTAAATGATCATTTCACTTAAGATTCCCCGTCCTTTCTTTGAAACGGACGATAACAAAACCACCAATCTAGGCAGCTATACCCTTTCACATTTGCTTCTTCGATTCTCTTTTGGGCAGCAAAAAGGTCCGTTGGTGGAGGAAGGATTAATTGGTCTCCAATATATTCATTTCTAGGCCAGTCAGCTGGCGTTGCCGCTTTATTGAAATCTGCGGTTTGCAATGCATAAACAGCACGTAAAATCTCTTCAATATTTCTCCCGACCTCTGCAGGATAGTTCATGATTAAGCGAACAGTTCCTTCATGATCTACAATATAAACAGTTCTGACTGCGCGTGTACCTGCCTTTGGTGCAATCATACCAAGTTGTTTTGATACCTTTCCTAGTTCATCTGCGATCACTGGAAACGAGATCGTTACACCGAAATGTTCTCGTACCCATTCCAGCCACTTCATATGAGAAAAAACAGTATCAATTGATAATCCTATCAATTCACAGTTTAAAGCCTTAAAACGTCGATGATTTCTTTCAAACGTCATAAATTCTGTCGTGCAAACGGGTGTAAAATCACCTGGATGACTGAATAACACAAACCAAGAACCTTGATAATCATCGGGAAGGTTCCGTTTCCCATGCGTTGTATGCACATGTATACTCGGAAATTCATCGCCAATCATCGTGACATCGTGTTTCTTCTTCCCCATCGCTATCCCCCTCTCGAAAAACAACGTGGATGATTCAAGGTTATGTTATTCGCCTAAGCATTAACGTGTGATCAAATACAAAAGAGAACTGGATCTGCTCCAGTCCTCTCAATGGTTTTAGTCGGTTCCTTTTTCAATCATAACGCTTATAACTGTTTCTTCTTTTTCATGATGACGCACCGTATGGCCTTTTTTGCTACACCAACCTTCGATATCTCTTAAAAAGTTTGGATCAGTAACACGTATATTTAATACTTGACCACGGTTCAATTCATTCATCGCTTCATTTACCTTTAAAATCGGTCCAGGACACTGTAATCCACATGCATCGATTTCTAAATCAACATCTGTATCTTTTTCGTTTTGTGAAGAGGCCAATTTTTCATCACGATGACCGTTTTGTACATTTGCATAAGTGGTATATCCACCACTAAGGTTGATCGCATCAAACCCACTCTGCTTCAAAATACGTGTGGCCAAGTAACCTCGAAGACCGACTTTACAAGTAATATAAATAGGCTCTTCTTTTGGTAGTTCAGACAAACGATCACGAAGTTGGCCTAATGGAATGTTTGTTGAACCTGAGATATCTCCCATTTCAACTTCTTCTACCTCTCGTACATCTAAAAGCATGTTCCCTTCGCGCACGATGTCATCGATTTCATCAAAATGGACAACTTTAAGCTCGCCATCAGCGATGTTGGAAGCTGTATAACCCAGCATATTGACAGGGTCTTTCGCTGATGAATAAGGCGGTGCATAAGCGAGCTCTAATTCCTGCAAGTCATATACCGTCAATCCACCTTTGATGGCCGTCGCAATCACATCAATTCTTTTATCAACACCGTCAACACCGACACCTTGCGCTCCATAAATTTCGCCGTTGTTTGGATTAAACGTTAACTTCAAGGAAATCGAAGAACCTCCCGGGTAGTAACCGGCATGTGACATTGGGTGAACATGGACAGATTCATAAGGGGCATCAAGCTGACGTAACGTTTTTTCATTATTGCCTGTTGCAGCGACAGTAAGATCAAATACTTTCGCAATGGCTGTTCCTAACGTACCTTTATATTTCGTGCTTTTACCATAAATATTGTCCGCAACGATTCTTCCTTGGCGATTTGCTGGCCATGCAAGGGGAACCATCGTCGGCGTTTGTTGCACATAATCTTTCACTTCAATCGCATCACCAATCGCATAAATATGAGGGTCTTCTGTCCTTAACTCTTCATCAACGATAATGCCCCCACGTTCTCCAACATTCAGATCTGCAGAAACTGCTAACTCATTTTCAGGGCGCACACCGATGGAAAGAATGGTAAGGTCACTCTCAAGTATTTCACCACTTTGTAATGTGATTTTATTTCCATTATCAGAAAAGGATTTTACGCCATCTTCTAAGATTAACGTTGCTTTTCCACGAATTTCTTCATGAACAATTGCCGCCATTTCAGGATCTAAAGGCGCCATTACTTGATCGGCCATCTCGACAACTGTGACATCGACTCCGCGATGGTGTAAATTCTCTGCCATTTCTAAGCCAATAAAACCACCACCGATGACAACGGCTTTTTCTGGTTTTTGTTCATCAACCCACGCCTTAATACGATCCGTATCAGGCACATTTCTTAACGTAAAGACATTTTCAGCTTCATTTAATCCCTGTATCGGTGGTACAACTGGTCGTGCGCCAGGAGATAAAATTAATTCATCATACGCTTCTGTATACTCTTCACCTGTTTGTACCTTTTTCACCGTAACTGTTTGTTCCTCACGGTTAATCGCTGTTACTTCCGTTAAATTACGGATATCGAGATTGAATTTTTGAGACATCCCTTCCACTGTTTGCACAAGTAGGGCTTCACGGTCTTGAATCACTTCTCCTATATAATAAGGCAAACCACAGTTTGCAAACGATATATGCTCTCCTTTTTCAAACATGACAATATGTGAGTCTTCATCGATACGACGAAGGCGCGCAGCAGCTGTAGCACCACCTGCTACACCACCAACAATAACAATTTTTTTAGACATAACATGACCTCCTCATTTCAATACACTATATATTATACACATACCCCTATACCTATGCAACATAACCATAACACTTTCACTTTTTGTAAATAATGATTTGTTGGTATTTTAAGTTGAATAATGTACAGCCTATAGAAATTTTTCACAAAAAACGCCCGGATTCAATAACAGTCCGAGCGTTTTATGATTATTAAACATTTGTTTAAAATAGGAATTTAATTATTTTTAACAAACGTTCTTGTGATATACTTTTCAACTTCAATAAGGATAAACACGATGACACCAAGTATTAGCGGGAATATCCAATCGTTTATCCCTAATGGTACAGTTTCAAATGCGACGTTCATAAAAGGTACATATAATATGAACGCTTGTAGGAGAATTAACACGCCAGATACGATAAAGGCGACTTTATTCTCAAAAAAGTTCTTGTTAAAGGCAAAGCCGATTTCGTTACGGCAGTTAAACAAGTGGAACAATTGTAAGAGAACAATCGTGTGTAAAACAACACTGTTAATTGTTGCTTGGTCGTAACCTTGATTTACTAAATTCATGAACATAATGAACGTTCCACCACCGATCAGAAGCGAAACAAAGATAATCCGGAAAATGTAATACCTTGTGAGAAGTGGGGTATTTGTTTCCCGTGGATTACGCGTCATTGCATCCGACTCGACCGGTTCAAAGGCCAATGCAAGCGAAACAGTTACGGCAATGACCATATTCACCCATAAAATTTGTACAGGTGTTAAAGGCATCACTGCCCCTATAAGGATACTAATCATAATCAGAAGCGCTTGGGCACCGTTTGTCGGTAAAATAAACAGGATCGTTTTCTTTAAGTTATCATAAACACGTCTTCCTTCTTCAACAGCACCGACAATCGTCTCGAAGTTGTCATCGACCAATACCATTTCCGAAGCTTCTTTAGCAACTTCTGTCCCTTTGATCCCCATAGCAACACCGATATCGGCGCGTTTTAAAGCTGGTGCGTCATTGACACCATCACCTGTCATTGCAGAGATTTTATCGTTTTCTTGAAGTGCTGACACAAGACGTAATTTGTTTTCTGGACTTGTTCTCGCAAATACGTCATATTCCATGATCGCTTTTGACAGTTCCTCATCAGACATTTGGTCGATTTCTATCCCATTTAATGCCTTTTCACCATCACCGATCCCCATTTGCTTAGCAATCGCGAGCGCAGTATCTTTATGGTCACCAGTGATCATCTTGACGCGAACACCGGCTTTTCTACAAGCCTCAATCGCTTCAATCGCCTCTTCACGTGGTGGGTCAATAATACCTGTTAAACCTAAGAAGGTAATACCTTGATTTAAATCATCGTGGTCAATTTCTGTCACGTCTTGAGATACTTTCTTATAGCCTGCACTTAGCACGCGTTCCCCTTGATCGGCACGTTCTTTTGACTTTCCTTCCCAGTATGAACGATCAAAGCTCTCGTCACCTTTTTCCGCCATATCCATCAGTCGGTCAGGTGCACCTTTAATGTAAATGTACTTTTCACCATTTTCTTCAACTAATGTAGCCATGTATTTATATTTTGAATCAAATGGGATTTTAGAGATCACTTCACGTTTTTCGATATCATCATTAGCTTTCTCGGCTAACGTAATTAAACATCCCTCTGTCGGCTCACCGTTAATTGTCCAACCTTCTTCTTCATCTTGATATAACGTTGAGTCGTTACACGTCTTCATGACAGTAAGGAGCTTGTGTAAGTTTTCGTGTTCTTTGACCTTAACTTCTTGGTCATTTTGTTTAATTTGACCTGTTGGCTCATAACCTGTACCTGTTACCTGATAGTCATCATCTTTAGTCATGACTGTCGTAACGGTCATTTCATTTTTCGTTAGCGTCCCCGTCTTATCGGAACAAATAACAGAAACAGCACCTAATGTTTCAACGGATGGTAAATTACGTACAATCGCTTTTCGGTTCGCCATCGTTTGTACACCGAGTGCCAATATGATCGAAATAATCGCAGGTAAACCTTCAGGAATCGCTGCAACAGCTAAACCAATCACAGACATGAGTAACTCTAATGGATCGAAATCTTGGAAGAACACACCGAAAGCGTAAATGAATGCAGCTAAAACCACAATCACAAATGCCACAGTTTTCCCAAAACGATCCGTTTGTTTCATTAATGGCGAACGGAGTTCTTCCACTTCAGAAATGGATTCGTTAATTTTACCAATTTCAGTATTAGACCCTGTTTCAACAACAACACCAATAGCCGTACCAGATGTAACAGCCGTACTCGAAAACGCAATATTTAAACGATCCCCTAATACCGTTTCTTCATCTAATGTATAGGAGTTTTTTTCTGCGGAAGTGGATTCTCCAGTGAGCGCAGCTTCTTCTGTCTGAAAATTTTCCGCTTTAATAATTCTCAAGTCCGCTGGTACTTTATCACCAGCGCTAAGGTACACAATATCACCTGGAACCAATTTGGCAGCATCAAGTTCTCTTTTTTCTCCATTACGGAGAACATTGGCTTCCATCGATAACATATTTTTGATACCTTCCAATGCCGCTTCAGCTCGACTTTCTTGGAAGTATCCGATCGAAGCGTTAATCACAGCGACTAACACAATGACAATCGTGTCAATAAGATGCCCCAGTAAACCGGAAATCACCGCTGCAACTAATAAAACGTAAATCAGTATGTCGTGAAAGTGCTTGATAAACTTAATAAACGCTGGTTCCCCTTTTTTCTCAGGCAACTCGTTGGGTCCAATTTCTTCAAGTCTTTTCGATGCTTCGTCTGACGTTAACCCTTTAGACTGATCGGAATCTAATTTATCTACAACTTCGTCGACATCTAAGCTATGCCACTTTTCTTGTTGCTTATCCACAATGTCTCATCCCCTTTACCTTGATCAGTTGTTCTTTATTGTTCGACTGGCATTCCGAATCCACCGTTCGGCTTTTTAGGTGTTAAGTGTTGCTCTCCTTTACAGCTTTTCAATTATGGAACAAAACAATGTTAGGTAATATGAGGTATCTTTCTTCTTCCGCAAAAAATGCATGACCTCTTGATTAGTGGCCACGCATTAATGATAGTATTTAAACTGTTGATCATCGCGATTTTTCGTTTGCCCTATACCTTCTTTAGCAACCTTTTGCCTAAATTTCTCATATAAAAATAACGACACCATATTAAAACGATCTTCCTCTGATAAATCGCGAAAAATTTTTTCAATATCTTGGTTACTAAAGTCTGCAACGACGCCTTCAATAATGATTAAGGCATCTTCCTCATCACCGGTTAACTTGTCTTTATATAAATCGTAAAGATGGTCGACGAATTCCATAATTCCCCTCCTTGTTTATTATTCGTTTGACATGATTAGTATCCAAAAAGCGGTTCGTATTTATTCTGACTAAGCGTGGAGGATAAGAAATAATTATTGAAGCGAGTGAGGTGAAAGTATGGGAAAACGTAAAGGTGAGTATTCACGTGATCAACTACGAGGACACAATAAATTAAGCGGACGTCAAACGTTAGATATCGATGAGCAATTTGCGGGCAATTCGGTGAATAATCACAAAATGCAAGAAGATGTAAATGAGGACATTGCAATAAAGGAAATTTCACAAGTGTATAATAATTCTTAACAGTCATCACTTAAAAAACCCCACCGCCTTTGTTTTGGCGATGGGGAGTTCATCATTTTATGGCGATACCTTTAATTGTACGTGATTTCCTGAAGGGTCTTCTACCTGATAAACGTCATTTTCTTTTATGACAGACACCCCGAGGGACGTTAACCGATCAACAGCGTCACTTATTTCCTCCACCGTTGGATAAGTAATATGAAATGATTGCAGACCTACGCTATGTTCTAGAGACTTCGGAGCACCTATACCATTCCACGTATTCAAGGCGATATGGTGGTGATACTTCCCGGTTGAGATAAACACCGCTTGCAAACCAAAGCGACAAACGACCTCAAACCCAAGCCCACGTGTGTAAAATTCTTCTGCTTCTTGTAGGTTTGATACGTGTAAATGAAGGTGTCCCATAACTGTATCCTCAGGAAGTCCATCCCACTCTGGTTGGTGACTTGCCTGTAGTTCTGGGATATTTAACGGATCGACGGTCATTTTTACTTCATCATTTTTCCACTCCCATGTTGAAGGGTCGCGGTCCGAATATACTTCAATACCATTGCCATCTGGGTCTGAAAAGTAGAGTGCTTCACTAACAAGATGATCCGATGACCCAACAGGTATACCTACCTTTGCAATATGTTGGACGAACTGAGCTAAGTGATCACGTGTCGGGAGAAGAATTGCAAAGTGATAAAGACCTGCTGTTCTACCGACCTTTGGTGTTAAACCATCTGGTTGATCCAAACTCAAAATACTCGTCTTTCCATCGGCCGTTAATTGTGCTGATGACCCTGATTGTTTAAGAACTTGAAAACCAATCACTTCTTGGTAAAACTTTAATGACCTTTGTAAATCTTGCACGTTGAGCTTTACATGGTCGACATATGTATGAGGGTTACTGTGAAATGACATAAGTTTTTGCCTCCGATCTTTATTAGATAAACCTTTAAAGAAGACATTAACTTGGTAGAGGGAATTTCACAAATTATATTACTTTTTCCAACCCCTCAAAGTTCGCAAGGAGAGCCCCCTGTTCGTAAAACCCTTGGCTTCGGACAGTTTTACCACTTTTGCTCCTCAAGCTGTCCGAAGTTCTCTTGGCTTCGGACAGTTTTACTGCTTTTGCTCCTCAAGCTGTCCGAAGTTCTCTTGGCTTCGGACAGTTTTACCGCTTTTGCTCCTCAAGCTGTCCGAAGTTCTCTTGGCTTCGGACAGTTTTACCGCTTTTGCTCCTCAAGCTGTCCGAAGTTCTCTTGACTTCGGACAGTTTTACCGCTTTTGCTCCTCAAGCTGTCCGAAGTTCTCTTGACTTCGGACAGTTTTACCACTTTTGCTCCTCAAGCTGTCCGAAGTTCTCTTGGCTTCGGACAGTTTTACCACTTTTGCTCCTCAAGCTGTCCGAAACGCGACCTTTAGTAGACATCTCAGCACCTTTATGAATATTGAAACTCTTCATCCATAAGATCTCTTCCTTTTCATTTTCATTTTATCCGTTTACGAGGAGGATTCCATTCGTTCTGCGGCTTCTAATAAATCGTCAACCGAAACTTCGGGTTGCTGTGTAGACAGGTTATAACGTAATCCTTCTTCCGTCCAAATGATATACCTTAAAGTATCCATATCTGTCGAATGACCGTCTTCACCTCTGATCGTATGCTCAGCTCTACCTGGAATGTCAATATCCCTTTCACTTTCTACAGGTTGCTGTTCCTCGGTCGGTTCATCAATTCTCATTTCCATGAACGGCTCTTGATTCTTTACATACGTGAACGTTAACTCTTCCTCATCAAAATTGTCATAAGAACGTTCTATATATTCAATGTTCTCCAATTCAACACCTCCTGCTTCTTCATCTAAGAGCAGGACAGGTTGACCGAAACGATCCTCTACTTCATCTACACTTAATTCTTCGACTGATTCCTCAACTTCAATTTCATTGACTTGATTGTCAACGATCTCTACGTCCTCTGGTAAATCAAGTGTGAACAACTCCTCATCATATTCAGGGTCCGTGTCAAGGTCGATGATTTCAAACGTCAAACGAAGGTCACCCATATGACTGATTTGTTTCATGAGCAGCCAATTTTCCTGGTCAATCCAGACTTCGACATCTTCATTAGCCGCTTCCTCATCGCTTGTCTCCATTAGTACATGGTATGTATCGCGACCATTGACCTCCTCTTCGCCTACGAGTTCAATGTCATGTGTGTCTTGATAATCTTCTACCATTTGCAAACGTTGGTTTAATTCACTTTCCATCTCTGCTTGTATAACTTCATTTTGTACAGCTTCTGTATCGCCTTCTTCATAAGACAACGACATGTCTCCATCACTAACAATATAAGTCGTCGTACCCTCATTACGCGTTAATTCTTTTCGATCTTTAGAAATCCCGCTGTCTTCTGGAAAGTGCCACTCTTTGGCATTCATTTTCTCCGTTTCTTCACCTTCCATTGAAATCTGCATATCTGTCTCCATATAAAAAGCGTCAAGCTCATCACTTTCTGAGAGGGCATTTGCAAGGATATCTTCTTTAGAAGGTTCACCTTCATTGCATGCACTCATTGCTACGAATGCAGCAGGAATTAACGACATCACAACTTTTCTTTTCATGAATTTTCTCCTCCTGTTTTCGGAAGTCACAATGCCATGACGATTCCTTTACCTTAACAAGGAATCATCTGCACTGTGCCACCATGTTCCTCAGTAATTTGTTTTACAAGTATCATTTTTTCAAAGCCTTTCGTTACAATGTTACAATATTAGTTGTTTGAAAGAAATTGTCAGCTCCATGATCGATTTTCATCATCGTGACATGAGATCATTCTCTCATCTCGGAAAGGAAGAAGCATTCATGACACTATGGCGTTTTTCATTTTTCTTTACGGGCATTTTTATTTTGGCACTAGGAATCGCCTTAACCATTCACTCTAATTTAGGTACAAGCCCGTTTGATGCTCTGCAAGTGGGTTTATATATCAACTTCGGTTTAACTGTTGGTAGTTGGGAAATCTTTTTAGGTACTTGTTTTGTGATTTTAAACGCGCTACTTCAATGGAAAAAACCTGAATACTTATGTATCGTCACTTCACTTTTCACAGGTGTATGTATTGACTTTTGGTTGTTTATGACGCCTTGGGTTCAACCTGAACACATCATCACACAATTTATTGTTTTACTGTTTGGTCTTATTTTTATGGGTTTAGGCATTGCGGTTAATTTACAAGCTGACTTTGCCCCTAACCCAATGGACAGAACGATGCTTGTGATCAAAAAGCTCACAGGGCTGAATGTCACGGTATCGCGAGGAATCATCAGCATTGTCCTCGTCATCCTGGCCTTTATATTAAGCGGGCCAATCGGGATCGGTACGGTCTTATCCGCACTCTTTGGAGGAATGATTATCCAGTCTTTCATGCCGTATGTTCAGTCGGTTTACGAAATGAAGAAAACCCATCGGAAAACTCATCTATCATCTTAAAAACACAACTCATTAGATGCCATTTCTTTGACAACAAATGGACCCGTTTTGTATGGTAAGACCTCAGAGAACATAAACTACCTTTGTTAAAGAAGGGAACATAGAAAGGGGATCTCATCATGGCACAATCACTACAAGGAAAGACAGCACTTATCACTGGTGCAGGAAAAGGAATCGGCAGATCAACAGCGCTTGCCCTCGCGCAAGAAGGCGTCAATGTTGGTTTACTAGCTCGCACTGAAGAAGATTTAAAAAACGTAGCAAGTGAAATTGAGGCATTAGGGGTAAAAGCTGCGTACGCAACCGTTGACGTCTCAGAACTAGAACAAGTAGAAAAAGCAGTGGAAAGCGTTACGAATGAACTCGGGTCATTCGATATTTTGATTAATAACGCTGGAATTGCCAAGTTCGGTGGATTTCTAGACCTTACACCTGAAGAAGTAAAAAATATCATAGATGTCAACTTAATGGGTGCTTACAATGTGACACAGGCCGTCCTCCCACAGCTTATCGAGAAAAATGGCGGCGACATTATTAACGTTGCATCAACGGCTGGTCAAAAAGGTGCACCAAAGACAAGCGCGTATAGTGCATCCAAGTTCGGCCTGATCGGCTTAACGGAATCACTTGCAATGGAAGTACGCAAACACAATATCCGCGTATCTGCCTTAACGCCAAGTACAGTGACAACTGAATTAGCTTTAAGAGAAAACTTAACAGACGGAAACCCAGAAAAAGCGATGCAACCTGAGGATATCGCTGAATACATCGTTTCCCAACTAAAGCTCCACCCGCGTGTATTTATTAAATCAGCTAGCCTCTTGGCAACAAACCCTTAAAAAGTTGTTAATGCGGACATTGGTTCCGTTATGGACGTAAAATTGCCTTATTTTTGAGGTCAGGTGGACATACGTTCCGTTATTGAGTGATTATCACCCTTTTTTACAGTGATTTTGAGCAAATAACGGAACACATGTCCGCGCACCCTACAAAATCAACCGATTTTTTGAAAATAACGGATCATATGTCCGCTCAACTTCTTTTTCCTGACCATTCAACTTCTCGCACTTCTATAGGCCTTCCAAATGTAAATGATCGGTATGACAAGGACTAAAACTGTCAACAAAATCACGTCCGAACCTAAATCTTGCTGCTTCTCCAAGGCTCCAATGTATTAAATCATCAATGTACTATAAAAAAACACGCAATGGTTTACTCTTAATGTAAACGACATTGCGTGCGAAAGTATCAAATTTTATTTTTTTGCGTCCGAGAAAAAAGTCTACGCTATGTCTTAAACCGCTTCAACGTTTCCTGCATTTCCTCAGCCAACTCAACTAACGATTCAGATGACTTTGTAATATCTTCCATCGCTGCAGTTTGCTCTTCACTTGTTGCAGAATATTGATCACTCATTTCCGTCCCTTGGCGAACAGACTCCTGAAACGTCTGTAGCGATTCGGTCATTTCTAAAGCGTCATTGCTTAAAACATTGAGGTTATTCGTTATTCCTTCCAGTGCATCACGGACTTTCCACCCATAATCATGAATGGTCGTAAAACTTTCTGTTACATCAGATGTTTGTTTTGTACTCTTTGCCACCTGTTCAGACGAATCATTCATAGAAGAGACAGCCACTTCTACATCTGCTTGCATTTTCTCGACAAGCGCTTGAATTTGATGAGCTGATTGCCCTGACTGTTCGGCTAATTTCCGAACCTCGTCGGCAACAACCGCAAAACCTTTACCATATTCCCCAGCTCGCGCAGCTTCAATCGCTGCATTGAGTGCGAGGAGGTTCGTTTGTTCTGAAATATCGGTAATCATTTCTGTGATCTTTCCAACTTCACTTGAACGATCGCGTAATTGTTCAATTTTTTCAGATGTAGATTGAACAGACTGGTTGAGCGTTTTCATTTGTTCTGTTGCTGTTCTTAGATTTTCTGCTCCTTCTTCGGAGTGAGTTTGTGTTTTTTGTGCTAAGGCTCGTGCTTCTTCACTTTCTTTAGACGATTGAACAATGGACTCTGTTTGACCATTAATTTGATGAGCAATGCCTTTAAGCCCTTCTGCATTTTCATTCGTTTGCTCGGCAAATTGCCCGGAACTTTCAGCTAACTGCTCCATTGAACTTGTGCTTTCTTGAGCACTTGCAGACAGTTCTTCAGAAGAAGCCGCCAATTGCTCTGCATAACCTTTCACATCATTAAGAAGGTACCTTAAGTTATCTGTCACCGTGTTAAATGATTGAGAAAGGGATTGAAGTTCATCACGATTTTTGATGTGAGGATGTTCATGATTAAGGTTACCATTTGCAACATTTTGCATATATTCATCCAGTACTCGGATTGGCCTAGATATATGACGTGAAAAGAAAAATAACGCCACACCACCAACTAAAAGTGATCCACCAAGTGTCCATATTGTAATAGCAAATAACGTATTCGCTCCACTATTATAATCAGACATATAGGAACTTGCTGTTACAATCCAACCCCAGTGCGGATCTTCAGCCGCATAAGCAATTTTTGTTTCTGTCGGAGGATTTTCTTGATCTCCATACCCTGGGAGTGCCCATTCATAGTAGTCAAAACCACCACCAGAATGTGCGAGCGCAATCTGGTCTTGGACAAAGTACCGTCCATCTTCATCTTGAACATCCCAAACATTTTCCCCTTCTAATTCCGGGTGAGCAACTTCCAAACCTTCTTGATCATATACGATAAAATAGCCATTTTCGCCGAGGTCAATCTCATCGGTAATTGGACGGGTACCATCTTCTTGCATTTCCCCTAGAATATGTACCTTCACCTGTTCTTCCGCTTCTTCTTGCGAAAGATTTCCTTCCTCAACTTGCTCATTTAAAGCGTCGATCATTTGTAATACTTGATTCACGCTGTTTTCTAGCATCACTTGTCCCGACTCATCCAACTCTTCAGTGGCTGTTTGATAACCAGTAAGACCGATGATCGAACTTGGAATGATAAGGATCGCAAGAGCGAATAATGCCACTTTCTTGCCTATTGTCATTTGCATACTAAATTCATTTGCCCCTTTCATTTAAGCGCTTCCATTTTTCTGCGAAATCCGTCGGAATTTGTTTGTTTAGTGCGTATATATTTTATCATGCTTGAATAGGTAAATGATAAGTTTTTTTAATTTAAAAATAAAAATTTATATTTATTATACTAAACAGAAAAGGCACCAAAAGGATGATCCCTTTTGGTACCTTTCGTAGAGAGAGCAAAGCGTTTTTCTCTTACAGTTAATATTCTACCTATATATATTAGTAATAGTTTGTGTCAAGTTTTTTTCCGAGGGTGCTTTTATAAATGACGGTCTGAAAATTACCAATTATTACATTAGTCCTACCAATATTGTGGTATAATAAATTTGTTCAAAAATATGGAAAAGAAAGGAAGATCGGTTTGAACAAAAAAATATTATTTACAATCTTTATGGCCGTTGTTATGTTTTTAGCAGCTTGTACGTCATCATCTGGTCTCCTATTAAAGGAATCAACGTTAAAGCAAATGGAGCTTGAATCCTTTGAAGGAAAATCGACATTAGCAGTTGATATTGACACCACATCTATGAATCAATCATTTGAAGTAGAAATGGATACGAAACAAGTTGATTTACTAAATTCCGTTGTTGATTTTCAGGTTGGCACTGATTTACTCGCATTATTAGGACTTCACGTTGAACCAACAAACGATGGAAGTGTTACACTTTCGATGATATCAAAAGATGGAGAATCAATCATCACCTCTTCAGAAGATGATATTGGCATTCAGCTTTCAGACATCTCTGCAGAGGAAGAGTTTGGTATAGGAAATGAGGAAGAATATGTAGAATTCCTTACCAGTTTCCAAGATATCCTTCATCAACTTATGGAAGATTACCTTGAAAACTATGACTTTTCCCTTAATCATATTGAAAGTCACGGTGAAGTATTGATCGACCTTCCTAATGGCGAAAGTATGAACACAGAGCATATCGAAGTTGAGTTATCGGGAGCAGAAATTTTAGATATGCTTCATTATTCCCTTTCTCACTTTTTAGAGAACGAGGAATTACAAGAGCAGTTCTTCAAGGAATTTTCTAATCTACAATTGTTAATGCTCGACTTTGTAAATATGAATGAAGAGATTAGCGAAGAAGAAATTCAGGAAGAATTACAAATGATCGAAACAGAGCTAACTTCCGCTATCGAAGAATTAGTCATCACATTAGAAGAATTCCAATCTGAACATGTGGCAGAAAATGAAGACATGTTAAACGATTTCGCTAGTGTATCACTTGACACATATATTGGTGTAGACGATACCGAGACATATCAAATGGAATATGCAACTGAGTTTACATTTACAGAAGAACTTGCAGACCTAATATTAGAAGATACTAATGAGCCTTTACCATTCTCTATCGGGGATTCGATAACATTATCTTCTAAAGACCAAATTTGGAACCACAATCAAGATGTTGGTCCAATTGAAGTACCTGACGAATTAATCACACCAGACATGTTAATGGAGCTAGAGAGTGTGGAAGACTTTAAAGAGATTGCCGGAGAAGACGCCCTCTTTTCCCAAATCGCAGAACAACTTGCCCCTCTATTTGAGGCTGGCGAATTCGGTTTTATTGAATTGAAAGTAAACGAAAATAAAGCTGAAACAATCGAAGGAGAAGTAGACACTCACTTATACATTGATGATGGACAATTAATGGCTCCACTTGCTCTCGTTAGCGAACAACTAGGAGCGGATGTTCAATGGCTTGAGGAAACGCGACAAATCATTGTAGATAATCATAACAATGTACTAGAAATAGATGTTCAAAGTCGTAGCGATAATACTGTGAAATTAAACGGAGAAGTATCACATGATATTCATGTGGAAGTTATCGATGGCACAAGTTATGTTAACGTAAGAAACTACGCTGAATCGATGGGATGGACCGTCATGTGGATGGATGAAACCCACTCAGCTGTTGTGTTGCCATAGTTCGTTCTAAAAAACGGTTCGACCACCCAGAAGATAAGGGGCCTGTGTGGCTCTTTTTGCTTAGTATTTGTTCTTTGTAAATCACTTCCATTGCATAAATGCTAAAATTTTGGTTCTAAGTCAAATGTTGGGGTAGGGGCTTATCTCCTACTCCTCACCCTACTTGAAATTCCGTTGATTTATATTGGTGAAGTAATAAAATGCGTAGCCTTAAACGGTCATAACGCTTAAAACCAAATGCATTCCTTTTTATCACCTTTGTTTGGTTGTTTTGTCCTTCTATAAAACCATTGCTATAACCAAAAGCAAAACTGTTTAATGTCTCTACCTGCCAATTCTTTAGGGTCTGAATAGCTTAAGTGAACTCTTTCATCTCTTCGTTATGGATTTGTCTATAAAACGTATATAATTTCTCCTTAACTTCCCTCGGAGCCGTTGGCCTGTTAAAATCCATCTACACGCACTCCTATCCTATTCTTGTTTCTCGACCATTCAAGTTTATAGGAATTTGGAGTTTGCGTGTTTTTTATGCTCAAATTTTATTAAGACCCCAACAAATATAATAGAGCCAAAATTTTTATCGGATAACAAAAAAAACGACGGAAAAGGTTTCCTTTTTCGTCGTTTTTGAAGTTTCACAGTATATAACTCTTTGTTATCAGCAGCTTGGGGTCACTTGAATTCCATCTATTGTCTACATTCAAATTATTACTCGCTTCCTCTGACGCAAGTTAAACAACATGAAGGATAGCTTCGGAACTGTAAGTCGCACCAGAGACACCACCAATGTCCAGCGAGCTCAACTACTTGTGCACAATATTACTTCGCTTCCTCCAACGCACCTTGAACAGCGTCAAGAATAGCTTCGGAACTGTGAGTCGCACCAGAGATACCATCAATGTCAGGGCTGTTATTGTCAACAATTAAGCTAGGTAAATCGTTAATTGCGTCATCGCTAATACCATCTGACTCATCGTGAGAGAGGATTTCAACGTTTTCGATCACATCGTCAGTGATTGTAGTTTCCACAACAATATCGTCGTTGAATCCTTCAGCAGATGTTTCATAAACTCCGTCAGAATACTCGTTACATGCCATAATAATAACTGCCATACCAATAATAAGGAAGGTAAGTATCATTTTCTTCATTGCAGCGTCCTCCTCTTGTATTCATTTTATTTACACATGATAAAATCTATTGTTTATTAGTTATATGTTGGGAATACCTTAATAAGAAAACCATAGTGGAAGTATATGGTTTCAATAATACGCTTTGCCTAGCAGTTACAAGGTTATGTCTTGTAAAACTTCATTCGAAATAATACATCACTGCTGCAACAAGTAACATTCTAGGACTTTTTACAAGTAACAAAATATCCAATGGAATGAGTAAACCTATCCCTGCTTCACACACCCCAAAGCTTATATAATGTAATTATCATTTCCTTAAATTATTTTTTATATGATTTAAATAATTGCTAGTCTGTAATTAACAGGGAAAGACCTTATAAAAGGGATATTCAGAAAGAGAGGACACGATTTAGATTCCGTGTCCCATCTTCACTTTTCCACTCTCATTTACGACAATTTTTAATAGATACCACGATTTAAACCATCTTGTATAGCTGAGAAAATTTTATTTCCTCGAATAGTAGCACCAGTAAATCGATCAACATCGTCAACGAAATCACCTGGTGAATGTAAATCAGCAATAGCATCAAGTGGTTGTCCAACTAGATAATCAAGTACTTCCTCATGCTGCATTCGAAGGTCATAAAAATCTTCGCCTTCTTATAGGTCAAGGTAGTCTACATCACCATATTGCTAAGTGTCTAAATCCAAGCTCTTTAAACGCATTTCCTTCAATTGTAAATTGGACATTTACTTGCATATTTTCTCCATCTGCAAAGACACCATGGTAAGTCCCATCATCATAATCATCCATAGCTAAAGTTACATCATTCCCTGCAGAATAGATGCCCCGATTTAATGCATCATTTAGAGCAGAAATGATTTATTAAAATCTACCTTTAATAACATCTTCTTCACTAATGATCCCAGCTTCAACTAAAGCTCTTTGGTAAGCTGTTGATTCTCTTGTAACTCTTACTGTTGCTCCCGAAATACCATCCATTGAATCTTGTACCGTTCTTGTCGCACCCGATACATCGTCAACACCAAAGAAATTGTCATCATTAATTCCTTCATTATATCGGTCAATATCCCAGTCAATTAATGAAGTCAGTTCTGTAGCATTTTCGCCGATTAAAGATTCTTCAATTGCTTTGTAGTTACCTTCCCAACCACCTAGGCCGAAAAAGTCATAAGTAAGTTCCATTGGAGCAGGCGCATCACCATCAAATTCAACGCCAGCATTTTCTAAAAATTCTTTCATGCTAGACTCTTTATCCAATCCTTCAAAAACTCCCTGATCTGTAATTGGATCGCCCCAAAGACTGAAACTTAACAAATTATCGTCTTCATCCCAACCCTCAGGACCAGAACCTGATGTTCTAACTGTGGGAACAGCTAACCCACTTCCGATAGTCATATCTTTCATCGGGGTCGAAAAATCAAAGTCACTGTCCATCTTGTATTCAAATAAATATCTTGTATATGGTTCGACGATTCCAAAAGCGACATCGCCATCTTCATTCACTGTTAGTGCGTAAAATGACATCTTATTTGCAGTGTCGATTTCAAACATTGAATCTCCGGCTGCGTATTCCTGATCTTCATTTTCAGGAGTGGCAAGAGTTGGCGCAACTGAAAAATCTACATTAACGTCAGCATCAGTATCTTGTCTTGCAAACCAACTTCCTTCGCCATCATCATGTAAGTAAAGACTGCTAACATCTGTAATAACACCATCATCATCAAGAGTAATTTCTGTTTCGATCTTTCTCTCTGCTTCTTCAAGAGTTACTCCGTCAGCTTCTCCCCCCCATGAATAACCTACATATGTTCCTGCGTAACTTTCTTCTTTATCCACGTTAACTTCTTGATTTTCGTTTTCTTCTTTATTAACATCTTCGTTTCCTGTTGCTTCTTCATTTGCAGAACAAGCAGTAAATAAACTAACAACTACACCAAGCGATAAAACTTTCAATGCTCTTACTTTCATCGTAATCCCCCTCAAAAATAATTTTTTTGTAACTACCTTCACATGAATGTGTTCAATTAAGATCACGCTCGAATGAAATTTTATCATACACTTAACCTTTATAAATTTAATAAATATGAAAATTCAATGAAAGAATTCATAAATCTGAGTCCTACGTTATACAAATTGCCAGTAAAAAATACAACGTTTTATATTCATTTTTAAGCAAGTGAATTATGAAATTGACTCCAATAAAAATCCTTCATAAGCAAATTGCTCATAAAGGATTTCACGTAAAGCTGACCTATTTATTAAACTACCATATACGTTTCTAAAAAAAAGAAAGTGTATAATAATGCAACGAAACTTATAAATAAAAACAATTCCGATTTTGAAATAACGACCTTATAAGTGAATAAGTCTTCTGCTTCGACTTGATTGACATACTCTTCTACTTCATCCAATCGTTTAAAGGAATCCACAATGAAAGCGACGAGTATATTGCTTATTACTCTGATCTTTGTTCTCCAACTACTTTTTTCCGATAGCTTTGTCATGCTATTAGTGAAGCTTTCCTTAACTCCTGGACCTAAATGTTTTAATTCATTTACCACACACATAATGACTTTAAGAAAATCTCGAACTGGAACACCTAAACGCTTCAATGGCGTTAATACGCGATCAAATACTCCAACAATTTCTTCGGTAGGTGTTGAGAAGAAAAATAGACTAGTCGCATACCATAACAAAAAGAGTTGAACTAATCGTAAACCAACATCTTGATAGGACCCGTACACCATCGACATATCAGTTCCAGATACAGTGGAGACGACGGTTGCCATAAGTAACCCAAACATATACGGCACAATGATAATGATTAAATAGGCAACCATACT
The DNA here is from genome assembly GCF_014202575.1 of Texcoconibacillus texcoconensis. Taxonomy (GTDB): domain Bacteria; phylum Bacillota; class Bacilli; order Bacillales; family Salisediminibacteriaceae; genus Texcoconibacillus; species Texcoconibacillus texcoconensis. The sequence continues at coordinate 103,615 of NZ_JACHHB010000011.1, forward strand.
TTTCATCATCTCTCGTAATCGAGCCCCATATATATACGTAGAGAGGAACAAATATAAACTTAAAAGTATAAAACTAAGATAATGATCAATAAAAAAAGGAATAACACCTAAAGTAACTGCTATAAAAAATTTATAGCCGCTATCGATTGGCCAAAACCCCTTGTTCTTCCATCTCATCAATAACCCTCTCTCCTATACTACCTGTAATATAACCTGTGACAACCGCTGAAATTAGTAAAATAGGTAAATAATAAAAGATAACGATTTGTCCAAGAACAAACGCTGCTACTGTAATTTGCGTTGTATTATGAACGAGAGCCCCTGCAATACTAATACCTTTAATACTAAAGAATCTCCTAAATCTTTTATACAAAATCGCCATAACAATGGCACTTAATACGCCTCCAGTCAAACTAAATGCTAGCGTTAAAACACCTCGTGTTAAAACAGCAACCACTAAACACCGAATCACAACGACATTTATAACATAGCGGAAGTTTAAAAATACGATGGCAAGAAGCGTAATAATGTTTGCCAATCCAAGTTTTATCCCGGGAATAGGTAACGGAATAAAAACAAAAAACTCTAGAAGTGATATTAAGATGGCGTTTGTAACAAGTATAACAATAATTGCATTCCGTTTATGTTTACTCATATAAGTCCCCCTGCCATTATTGGCAATTGATATTACACGACAGAGACGACTGTACGTGCAGGTAGGCAAACGGCATTTTGTCCTTCTTGCGATAACCAACCTGTATTAATGCAGATATTATCTCGACAATCAGAATTCAGGAAACGAATGCGACCTGTTTCCACTTCAATAATCACATTATTGTCGTCTTCTAAATGAATTTGTTCCCTTTCGGTCACTTTTGTAAGGTCAATTTCTCGAATCAATTCCCTATCTTTTTCTATTTTAGCGATTAAAGGGGCCTCATCTGACCTCGCCATTCGTCGAAACATATTTGTGCTCCCAGTCCATAAAAACAAACCAACAGCGACAAGCCCTGTTGCCATAAGCATAATAAAGTCGCCACGTTTCATTTTTTTATTCATATCCATGCTTAGCCCTCCTCAGGTATGATAGCGTCTTATTGTAATCTTTCTTCCATACCATCTGTCATCTTAATTTTATCATGATCGATGACCCAAAGTGCTTCAACCCCATCAAAGCTATTGACAAGGTCACGGCCTTTTTCATATGTTAATAGAAATAACTCGGTGGTTAAATACTCTGTTACCACTGCACTGTCTGCAATGACAGTGACACCACGGTGATGATTAGCTGGCATCATCGTGTCCATATCAATAATGTGATGCACTCTTAAATCATCAACCATAACAAAACGTTGATAGTCCCCACTCGTATCAATCGATTGATTTTGAAGTTTAATTCTTTTTAAAACCGCACTTTCATCTGCTTGATGAGGGTGTTCCGGGTCTTGAATACCAACCTTCCAATAATCCCTTTCAGGATCTTTGGGTTCCCCCAACACTTCCCAATTACCTCCAGAAATAATAGCTCCAGAAGTAAAACCTTTCTCTTTCATGTCTTCCCCAACAATTTCCGCTACAAATCCTTTGGTGATGGCACCAAAATCTAAGCTCATATTTTCATCAGCTAAGAAAACGGTCTTCTCATCCTCATTAACAATAATTTGATCAATATCGGTAGACTCACGGGCTTTTTCTAACTCTTCCATTGAAGGGAGTTCCGTATTTTCAGGGTCTTTTTTGACCTCATCCATTATTTCTTTCCAGATTGTAATTAAGCTTCCACCAGCAATATTCATTTTTCCATTTGTTTTTTCGTACCACTTTTTTGAAAAGTTAATAATATCAATGATTTCTTGATCAACCTCAACGGCTTCATGTCCTGCATTATCGTTGATTGTTTTTACATTATTCATACCTTCATATTCATTGTATTTATCGAATAATTTATGGTATCTTGTAAAACGTTCTTCGATCTTATCGGTATAATTATAAAACTCTTCTTCTGAAGTAGTGTAACCAATCACTTGCACGACTGTATCAAAATAATCGAAGAGATGAGTGGAATAACGTTCATAACCTTCTACTTGTTGCTCACTTTCAGTATTACAGGCTGTAGTAATTAATAACAACCCAATAAACAGTCCTAAGATGTATTTATTCATTGCAAAACCCCACTTTACATATGTGTAATTTATAGATAACAATTATAATATATATATATATATCTATATAGCCCGTATAAAAAAGAGTCATTTCCTTCAAAAATGAGCAAACAGCCTAGTATAAAAGGGTTTACGTTAATGATCACTAAATAAATCTGTGTTTTAGATGAAAGAAATGTTGAAAAAAAGTCATATTTTCATGATCTTTGGTAAAATAAAACCTTCACGAAAATCATTAAATGAGGCCTGGGGAAATAGAGAAAAGCCAGCCTCCTTTTACGGAATGACTGGCTCAATATCGAATAGTTTTTGGACATGTTTCACCTGGAAACTCTTTATTGAGCAGGGTAAAACTCATCACTAATATTAAAGAATCCTACTCAACTGTGACACTTTTTGCGAGGTTACGCGGCTTATCAACATCACAATCACGGTGAAGAGCTGCGTAATAAGAAATCAATTGCATTGGAATGACTGAGACGAGCGGTGTTAGGTAATCGTGAACACGTGGTAACACGATTTGATCACCTTCTTGATACGTTTCGTCCGTACTAATAATGCATGTCGACGCACCTCGTGCTTCAACTTCTTGAAGGTTTCCGCGAATGTTTAAGTTTACGTGTGGTTGTGTCGCAAGACCGACCACTGGGGTTCCTTCTTCAATTAATGCAATTGTTCCGTGTTTTAATTCTCCACCTGCAAATCCTTCTGCTTGAATATAGGAAATTTCTTTCAGCTTTAAGGCACCTTCCAAGCAAACGAAATAGTCCTCTGCACGGCCAATAAAGAAACAACTTCGAGAGACGCTCAAATATTCACGAGCAACTTTTTCTAACTCTTCTTTTTTATCTGTGAGTGCCTCCATAGCATTAGCAACGATCGCTAACTCTTGGAGTGGGTTGAATTCCATTTCAAGCCCAGATGCACGTGCTGTATCAACAGCAAGAATCGCTAACACTGCCATTTGCGCCGTGTACGCTTTCGTTGAAGCAACAGCGATTTCCGGACCTGCATACGTGTGAAGGGTATAATCCGCTTCTCGAGACAATGTAGATCCTGGAACGTTTGTAATCGTCAACGCTCTGTGACCGATTTGCTTGACGTTCACGAGAACACCTCGAGAATCCGCTGTTTCTCCACTTTGTGAAATAAAGATAAAGAGTGGGTTTTCCGATAAAAGTGGCATATTGTAAAGGAACTCACTCGCAATATGCGTTTCTACCGGTACTTCTGCTATTTTTTCAATCAATTGTTTACCGACTAAACCGGCATGATAACTCGTTCCCGCTGCAATAATATAAATTCGATCCGCTTCTTGCATCGCTTGGCGAATGTCATCATCTAGTTTAATTTGGTCGTTTTCGTCTTGATACTTAGAAATAATATTTCGCATGACGTAAGGTTGCTCATCAATTTCTTTGAGCATGTAGTGTGGATACGTCCCTTTTTCAATATCACTCGCATCGACTTCCGCAACGTAAGGTTCTCTTTCTAAAGCTTCTCCGTCAAGGTTTTTAATCGTCGCTGCTTCACGAGTGACAACCGCAATTTCACCGTCCATTAGTTCAAGGAATGTGTCCGTTACATTTAGCATAGCTAGAGCATCACTAGCAACAACATTAGCGTCATCGGAAACACCGATGAGAAGCGGGCTTTTATTTTTCGCTGCATAGACGGTTTCAGGATCTGCATTATCAACTAAAGCAATCGCATAAGACCCTTCTAATTTCTTAAGGACTTGGCGAAAAGCTTCCTCTGTTGTAGCCGTTTCTTTAGCAAAACGTTCAACAAGTTGAACAACGACTTCTGTATCTGTAGAACTAACAAGTTCGACATCTGACAAAAGTTCACGTTGCAATTGTTGATAGTTTTCAATAACACCGTTATGCACGAGCGTATAACGTTTCGTCGCACTTTGATGAGGATGAGCGTTCAATTGACTTGGAGCACCGTGAGTTGCCCAGCGGGTATGACCAATTCCTACCGTTCCATCCACTGCTGGGTCTACAGCATCCCGAAGTGAAGCAATTCGACCTTTCTCTTTAAACACTTGAACGCCTGCATCATTAACAATCGCAACACCTGCTGAATCGTAGCCGCGATACTCTAACTTTTCTAGACCTTTAAGCAAAATTTCTTTCGTATTTTCCGTTCCGATATATCCAACAATTCCACACATTGTGCATTTCCTCCCTTTGTGGGACAAGAAATGCGCGGGGCACTCTTGCCCCACTCTTTAATCATTTGATCACTAATGGTTCACCATTGTTTTAGCTTTTGTCCAACGAGTCACCTCGTTGTTTTCGGCTAAAACTTGCGGTTGTGGTGAAAACAACCGAGAGGCATCCGCCGAGTGCTCGATCAACCTCTTCCTCGTCAACTATTCGTTTTTACGTTCAACGAATAGCCCTGGCGCTTTTAAAAACTTACTTTCCGCTATCCTCCTTCCTTTTTGAATCAGATTCAATAATACTACATTGAAACAACCTCGGTCAATCAAACCTTTGCTGGATTCACAATTGTTTCAAGAAGTTTGTATTACATATCTTTTACGGATATATTCATATATATGAAAAAACAGCACGATAAGTGCTGTTTTGACATATCCCTATTCCTATTGTGCGCCTAGATTTTGTTTTACAACGTTGACGATGCGGTCTATGTATTGATCACATAATTCAAGCGTCGCTGCTTCGACCATGACGCGTACAAGTGGTTCAGTTCCTGAAGGTCGTACAAGAATTCGACCTTCCCCTTGCATTTCCGCTTCTACTGCACGGATTTCTTCAGTAATCAGTTCATCATTATATAATGCATTTTTATCTGTAACACGAACATTGACCAACTTTTGTGGATAGGTTTTCATCTCATCTGCTAATTCAGACAACGGTTTATTCGTTGCTTTCAATATGTTGACTAGCTGTAGTGCTGTAAGTAGGCCATCCCCAGTTGTTATATAATCAAGGAAGATAATATGACCAGACTGTTCACCGCCGAGGTTATAGCCGCCTTTACGCATCTCCTCCATGACATATCGATCACCAACAGCAGTCTTTTTTGTCTCCACACTGATTGTCTCTAACGCTTTTTCGAAGCCTAGATTACTCATGACCGTGGAAACAACAGTTCCATGCTTAAGTCGGCCTTGTTCTTTTAAAAACTTGGCACAGATAAACATGATTTTATCTCCATCGACGACGTTTCCTTTTTCATCAATCGCGATGAGTCGGTCAGCATCTCCATCAAATGATAAGCCAATATCTGCTCCTTTTTCCTTTACAAACTCTGCAAGTGTTTCAGGGTGAGTTGAACCGACATTATCATTAATATTAATACCGTCTGGTTGCGTACCTATCGTTGAAATATCAGCTTCAAGGTCAGCAAACAAATGCGGTGCTAAAGAAGATGCGGCACCATTTGCACAGTCAAGCGCAATGTGAAGCCCTGTAAAATCGTCATCTAATGTTTGTTTCAAGAACTGTAAATACTTTTGTTTCCCTTCAAAATAGTCATTGACGACACCTAATCCAGCCCCCGATGGCCGTGGTAAATCATCTTTACCTTCATTTAAATGTTTTTCAATTTCCTCTTCTTGACTATCTAGAAGTTTAAAACCATCAGAGCCGAAAAACTTAATACCATTATCTTCAACTGGGTTATGAGATGCGGAAATCATTACCCCTGCGTTAGCACTCACTGCTCTTGTTAAATGGGCTACACCAGGTGTTGAGATTACACCTAAACGCATTACTTCTGCTCCCATTGATAATAGACCACTAATGAGCGCATGTTCTAACATAGGACCTGACATTCTTGGGTCACGCCCGACTAAGATCTTTGGATTATCTGTTTCTTTTGTTAATACATAAGCACCATATCGACCTAATTGAAAAGCTAACTCTGGGGTTAATTCTTTATTCGCAACGCCTCGGACTCCGTCCGTTCCAAAATATTTACCCATCTTTATCTCTCCTTCATCATTTCATCGATCATTTATCTCATTAAATATTGTTGAGTTATTCATCGTCGTCATCATTTATCATTACAACCGCTTCGGATAATTCGGTCATGATTTGCACATTTTCAGGTACACGATATTGGAGCGCGACCTCATGTTCTCCTGTTTCAAGGCCTTCTACATCTATAGATATATTCACATCTTCGGTTTCTAACCCTTCTAAAACAGTAGAAGTTGCAATCACAGTCACATTGATTTCTCCACCCTCAGGGTCCAAAAATTCCAATTCTGATGTTTCAGATAAGCCGATCACTTCTATTGGGAACGACTCCCACACCTCTTCTTCGGCTTCTTCTAATGTGATATTCACTTCGACCATTTCTGGAGAAACTTCTTTCACACGATCTGGAATATTAATAGGCATTTCTAGCGTTGTATCTTCATCAATCGAAGTTAGATCAATTGTTCCTGCATTAACGGAAGATGTATCTTCCAGAACATCATTCGGACCGAATATCGTCACGCTTTCTGGATTCATTTCAATCGAATCAATGGTATGCCCATCAGGTGATTGGCCCTCGTGATCAATTTCTACTGGTACAGCTTTAGAAGGAGCTGTAATCGGAATCTCAACATCTACAACAGATGGATCAGACTCCAAAGGGACCTCACTACCTAATGAGTTGTAAAACGTAACAGAACTACTGATTTCAAAAGTGGCGTCTTCACCTTCTAGATCGACTTGTACTTGAGCTGAATCTATGTGTTCTACCACGCTTTCCGCTCCAGTTACTTGAACAGTTTCTGGTTCAATACGTGGGGTACCAATAGTATATCCATCTTCGTTAAGGTCTTGATCATTAATGAAATCTACTTCAACAGGTATTGATGCCGTCACTTTCTCTTCTAACGTGACACGTGCATTCATTGGCACTATTGAAACTGAAAGTTCTGTAGGAAATCCTCGATGTTGTATTTGTTCATAATGTGAACCTGCCCCTTCATCTTGAAGGTCAATGTATGCTTCGTAATCGGGATGAGACAATTGTACGAGTGTCAATACATTTTGCGGGCCCCGCAAGTTAACTTGAACGGACTCTGGTGCTTCAGTAACAACATATTTCTCTTTATCATAATAAATGTTTAAATCAACATCTTCTAAAACTTCGGATCCGTCAGTTACTCCTGGTATCCCACCAACTTTACTATCTCCTACATTATCCATATTGACAACAAGGAAGAGTAAAATAGCAATCAACAACGAAATGATTTTTAATACCCAGCGATTATTTAACCATTTATCCATTTTTCTTCCCTCCCCACTGCCAACGGGAAGAAGAATTCGTTGTTTGTACTGATAATAATTCCGATGTTAATAGCTCACGTAGACCTTGTGCGTCAAGGTCGCGATGTAATTCGCCGTTTTTTGTAACGGAAATTCCGCCAGTCTCCTCGGATACTGCTACGGTAATGGCGTCTGTCACTTCACTAACACCTAGTGCTGCACGGTGTCTTGTGCCTAAATCTTTAGAAATAAACGGGTTTTCCGAAAGGGGTAAGTAACAGCCAGCAGCTGATATTTCATTTCCCTTCATAATAACAGCACCATCATGTAACGGAGTGTTCGGAATAAATACGTTAATTAAAAGCTCTGAAGTGATATGTGCGTTTAAAGGGATTCCGGTTTCTATGTAATCATTCATTCCTGTCTCTCTCTCAATAGATATAAGTGCACCGATCCGCCGTTTCCCCATATATGATGTTGCTTTAACAATGTGTTCAATCAATTGTTGCGTTTCTTCTTCTTTCGCTGTAGTACTGCTTGCAAAGAAACGTCCTCGACCTAATTGTTCAAGTGCGCGACGTAACTCAGGCTGAAAAATAATAATAATGGCCAATAAACCATATGTCACCATTTGAGACATAATCCATTGCAAAGTTTGTAACCCTAAATAGCTACTAAAAAACCATACCGCGAGAATAACAGTAATTCCTTTTACGAGTTGAACAGCACGGGTTCCACGGATGACCATAATTAGTTTATAAACAACAAAAGCAACCAACAATATATCAATAATTACAATAAGAACATTTAAAAGTTCTAGATCTTTTGGAAGCATCTTTTTTCCTCCATTTATTACATTTCCAAAGGTCATCGGTTCCCTATTCCAAAATTTATTATAACATAGAAAACGACAATAATCGGAACCTGGTTACAAGGTTTTGAAGGAAAAGGATTGACCCTTTGGGATTTAGTTTCATGACATAATAACGGGATTATATTATAGTGTAAGGACTTGTCCAGTCCTTATTCATGATGGGGAGTCACTAAAGTATTAAACGCAGATTGGTCTGATATCATACCTCTTTTGATGGATATATCCTTTTATCACCTTAAATGAACAAAAATAGCGTAACATTTTAACTACAGCCTTTTCACTTCTCACCATTTCTGTTGTTCAATTTCATTTATCGGAAACTGTCCACTTTAGTTTATCAATCACAACTATTGAGTGAAGACTGTTATTGTTTGTTTGTATTATCTGCGTTTTATTTTAACATTAACCATAAACAAATATATAATAAAAGTTTATGTATTAAAAAAGTAGGGTATTTTTTCAAACACGAGCTCTTAAAAAAAGGAGGGCGTACATTTGGAAGATAAACATTACCAGATGCAATTATTGGAGAAAATCGAGAATACGCGACTAAAGATGTATCGTTTAGCACTATGCTCTAACACAACAAGAGAAGAAGTTCTTAATGTAAGCTCAGAGCTGGACAAGCTGTTGAACCAATATCAATTATACAAAAATAAAGAAAATATGTATTAAATGGTAGTATCAAGCTACCATTTTTTGCATTACTCTTCAAACGGTCAACATATAGCAGGTGAATAAATAAAAAAAGCTAGATCTTATTTGATCTAGTCGTTAACAATTATCATATAATGGTGGAGCCTAGCGGGATCGAACCGCTGACCTCCTGCGTGCAAGGCAGGCGCTCTCCCAGCTGAGCTAAGGCCCCGTTGTGTTTTCGATGTTGTTTATTCCGTCGTTTACGGACGATGTCTTGCTTCGTGGTCTTCCTGTCTCTTCCTCTTCCAGCTTTGCTTTCGGAGTAAATGCGTCGAGACAACTCGATGTTTTTTCGAGGAGGTTTCGCTCGTAGCTGAGCTAAGGCCCCGTTGTGTTTTCGATGTTGTTTATTCCGTCGTTTACGGACGATGTCTTGCTTCGTGGTCTTCCTGTCTCTTCCTCTTCCAGCTTTGCTTTCGGAGTAAATGCGTCGAGACAACTCGGTGTTTTTTCAAGGAGGTTTCGCTCGTAGCTGAGCTAAGGCCCCGTTGTGTTTTCGATGTTGTTTATTCCGTCGTTTACGGACGATGTCTTGCTTCGTGGTCTTCTTGTCTCTTCCTCTTCCAGCTTTGCTTTCGGAGTAAATGCGTCGAGACAACTCGATGTTTTTTCGAGGAGGTTTCGCTCGTAGCTGAGCTAAGGCCCCGTTGTATTTTCGATGTTGTTTATTCCGTCGTTTACGGACGATGTCTTGCTTCGTGGTCTTCCTGTCTCTTCCTCTTCCAGCTTTGCTTTCGGAGTAAATGCGTCGAGACAACTCGATGTTTTTTCGAGGAGGTTTCGCTCGTAGCTGAGCTAAGGCCCCGTTGTATTTTCGATGTTGTTTAAACGATTAAACGAAATAATATGGAGCGGAAGACGAGATTCGAACTCGCGACCCCCACCTTGGCAAGGTGGTGTTCTACCGCTGAACTACTCCCGCAAATGGTGAGCCATGAAGGATTCGAACCTTCGACCCTCTGATTAAAAGTCAGATGCTCTGCCAGCTGAGCTAATGGCTCGTTGTATTTTCAATGTGGATGATTCATGTTGATTACGGACGATGCTTTGCTTCGAAGTCTACCTGTCTCTTCCTCTTCTAGCTTTTT
>NZ_JACHHB010000011.1:113768-115004 GCF_014202575.1 Texcoconibacillus texcoconensis
GTCTAGCTTTTTCTTTGCAGTGAATGTGTCGAGACAACTCGATGTCTTTTCTCCGAAGTCATCGCTCGTAGCTGAGCTAATGGCTCGTTGTATTTTCAATGTGGATGATTCATGTTGATTACGGACGATGCTTTGCTTCGAAGTCTACCTGTCTCTTCCTCTTCTAGCTTTTTCTTTGCAGTGAATGTGTCGAGACAACTCGATGTCTTTTCTCCGAAGTCATCGCTCGTAGCTGAGCTAATGGCTCGTTGTATTTTCAGTGTTGATGATTCATGTTGCTTTCGGACGATGTTTTGCTTCGAGGTTCCCCCTGTCTCTTCCTCTACTCGCTTTACTTTCGGAGTGAATGCGTCGAGACAACTCGGTGTTTTTTCAAGGAGGTTTCGCTCGTAGCTAAGCTAATGGCTGGGCTAGCAGGATTCGAACCTGCGCATCACGGAATCAAAATCCGTTGCCTTACCGCTTGGCTATAGCCCAATATAAATATAGTGGTTATGCATATACCAAATAGAAGTGGTGCTGGCCAGAGGACTTGAACCCCCAACCTACTGATTACAAGTCAGTTGCTCTACCAATTGAGCTAGGCCAGCATTCAGAAAAATTAAACAAAATAAATAGTGAACCCTATGGGCACACAAAGGTTGTTTCCTATATTTATTGATATAAACTTAATGGTGGAGGATGGCGGGCTCGAACCACCGACCCCTTGCTTGTAAGGCAAGTGCTCTCCCAGCTGAGCTAATCCTCCGAAGTTTTGATGTTGTTATCCCTTTGTAGCACCCCTGTTTCTTCTAAACAAAATGGTCTACTAGTTAAAACAACTAATCTAGAGTTTTAAATATCAACAATGGTGACCCGTAGGGGATTCGAACCCCTGTTACCGCCGTGAAAGGGCGGTGTCTTAACCACTTGACCAACGGGCCACGGTTTCCTTCCTGGAGCTTCCAAGGGGACTTGAACCCCTGACCTCTTCCTTACCATGGAAGCGCTCTGCCGACTGAGCTATGGAAGCATGGCTCCACAGGCAGGATTCGAACCTGCGACCCATCGGTTAACAGCCGATTGCTCTACCACTGAGCTACTGTGGAATAATAAGGTTAAGGCTTGTCCTTTATCAAGATCTTAAAATAATGCCTGGCGGCGTCCTACTCTCACAGGGGGAGAGCCCCCAACTACCATCGGCGCTGAAGAGCTTAACTTCCGTGTTCGGCATGGGAACGGGTGTGACCTCTTCGC
>NZ_JACHHB010000012.1:0-94307 GCF_014202575.1 Texcoconibacillus texcoconensis
ACCCTTGCCATTCGCTAACAGTTCCCACTGCCAAGCCTGTAGTGGACTTTCACCACCTAGCTGTCAGACATGCCGGGCACACCTAAAAAAGGGTCAGACGCTTAGGCATTGCGTCTGACCCTTTTGTGATCAACTGTTGATTATCCCCCACTAACAGGTGGGATAAAAGCAACAACGTCTCCTTCATTTAATTGTTGGTCATCCTCAGCGTATTCTTCATTCACTGCAACCATCGCACGATCAATTTGTTTAATGTTAGGGTAATCCTGTTTTAATTTTTCACGAACTTCATTAATTGTTTTTCCAACCAACTGTGGATCCGTTAACTTACGCTCACCTACAATTTCCTCTAATTCAGCAAATAGTAAGATCTCGATCATGTTAAATCCTCCTCTTCTGGGTGCCCCTTCGAATAAGATTTCTTTTCTAACTGGTCACCGATCCATTCTTCGCCATCTTCCCAATGCTCTTTTTTCCAAATAGGAACAATCTCCTTTATTCGTTCAATCGCATAGCGACTAGCAGCAAATGAATCTGCCCGATGAGGTGTAGATACAGCAATAACAACAGCGATATCTTGAATATCTAACCGACCAATTCGATGGGTAATCGCCACTTTTGCTTCAGGGTACTGCTCAACGATTTCATCACCTATTTGCTCTAACTTTTTTTCAGCCATTGGAACGTAAGCATCGTACTTTAAAAAAACGGTTTTTTTCCCTTTCGTCATTTCTCTAACAGTACCGATAAACGTATTAATCGCACCGGCATTACGGTCCTCTACTTTGGTAACAACTTCTCCTATATCAATAGGATCCTCTATAATTCGATAACGTTGCATGATCTATTCCCCTTTCTATGTAACCTGTTCACGCACCCAGTTAACAATCTCATCACGGTCTTCTCGAAAAATTGAAATATATCCTTTTTGGGAAAAAAGCTTTTGCTGCTCTTTCGTTTCTGTAACAACTGCATAAACATTTGTGAACATATCAATCATCGTCACTGGATCTTCTCTTCTTACCATGACAACCTTGGGAAAACTTTCCCTTTTAAAACCTTCAACAATGACCTGCTCATATCCAAACGCTCTAAAACCTTCAATGTATTTTTCAAGAGACTGCTCTTCTATTGAAGCTGTAAAATAAAGCTCGTTTGGACTGACAACGAGTGTCCCTTGCGCACCAGCCCGCCTATGCTTGTCAGAATCCTTATCCCCAACTACTTTTTCCAAAGGTGTCTTATGACCGTGATGTTTAACTGAACCAACTTGAAACCCTAAGTCAGAAAATAAGTTAATCAATAATGTTACTAGTGTTGTTTTGCCGCTATTTTGATAACCCACGACTTGCAATACCTTAGGTTGCAACTCAGTTACCTCTCTTTCTTTACATTTCGATCATCTAACGGTTCAGTACTGCCTTCGCCGCCTAGCAATAAAGCATCCACTTTCGTCCCCGTTTCGTATCCTCTCGAACCACCAGGAAGTACAGCTAATGCATTGGTATGTGCCAGTGATGTGACAACTTGTGATTTATCTAAGCCAGCAGGTTCAACCGTTAAGCAATCCCCTTCAAATCGCGTTTTTGAACGGATAAAACGAGTAAAGGGATTCGGTTTTAAAAATTCTTTTGTCATAGTCGCCTTCACTCGTTGAAGGTATGGTTTACTTGAACCAATATATGTCTGAACCCAAGGGCGAGCATAAAGTTCAAAACCTACAAAACAGGCAGACGGATTCCCTGAGAGCCCGAAAAGAAGCTTACCATTATATGCAGCCGCAGTTGTTACACTACCTGGACGCATAGCGATCTTGTTAAAAAGAACATCCGCCCCTAACTTTTCATAAATCCGTGGTAAATAGTCAAAATCACCGACAGAAACCCCACCTGTCGTAATAAGTACATCTACTTCTTCTAATGATTTACTTACAGCATTGAAACATGTATCAAAGTCATCCATCAGTTTTCCATAATATTTTGGGATTCCACCTGCTTGGCGAACTTGTGTCGTCACCATATATGAATTACTATTCCTAATTTTACCCGATTCTAATGGTTCATCAACATCTAATAGCTCCGTACCTGTTGCATAAATACCGACAATCGGGCGTTTTCTTACAGGTACTCGTTTGTAACCAAACGTTGCTAATAAAGCTTTTACACCAGCATCTATACACTTTCCTCGTTCTACGAGCGCTTGTCCTTTCTCCGTTTCTTCACCACGAAAGGATACGTAGTCTCCCGGAGAAAATGAGCGAGTAATTTGAATATATGACTTTCCATCATGTTCTTGTTCGCGCGCCAACTCAAACATGACAATTGTATCTGTACCTTCAGGAAGAAGGGTCCCAGTCATAACACGAACAGCTTGCCCTCGCTCTGGGATTTTCGAAGCGACTTCGCCTGCACCAATTGTCTCAATTACTTCTAGTTTTACCGGATTCTCACGTCCTGCTCCATCCGTGTCTTCTGCTTTTATCGCATATCCATCTAAAGGAGAACGGTCAAATGGGGGGATATCATGATCCGCGCGAATAGGTTCTGCTAAATACCGATTATCAGCATCATCAATATCTACCCACTCTATATCCCCTTCTACTTTATATTTCATCACACGCGCTATCGCATCATAAATCGAGATAGCTTGTCGTTTTTCGATCATACATTTTCACACCTTTCAGAGGAGTTCATTTTATTTTACCAATTATGACTGACAACAACTATGAAATATATCACGCCTTTCCATACAAAAACGGATGAAAAGCAAGCCGTTGACATCACCGGCAACTGAAACAAACACTCGTTTTTTCATTTAGCTTTTGCAATCGTTTTAATCGCTACTACTGCCTCAATGATCCGACGTCTCTTTCTAAACAAACCATTTCCCTGCCCTCTAAGGCACCCGTCAACATCAATGAAATAATAACTGGAAGGCATCTCCTCTTATTCTCACCAAAAAAGCTAACTCTTCAGCCCACATCTTGAAACAAAACCGTTGTTTCATGGGCATCTGAGTCAGCTTCCTGAATTTAGTCTATGACATTTTCTAAATCTTGAATAACTGCATCAAGGTCAAAAGATTCTTCTCCTTGATAAAACCTAATCACTTGACCATCTGGATTAACTAAATAGAAACGCGTCGAATGTAAAATATCATTTTGTTCAGGAACTTCTTGAATTACAGCACCGAAGGATTCTCCAGCAAAGGTCGAAATTTCATCTGGCGAATAACCAGTTAGAAAATCCCAGTTCTCAAAATCTGCACCGTATGCTTCACCATACTCTGTAAGTTGTTCTGGCGAATCGAATTCTGGGTCGACGGTAAACGAAACAATGCGAGCGTCAATGTCTTCTTCCGCCACCGCCTCCTGAACTTGTACCATATTTGGCGTCATCGTTTGACAAACAGTCGGACAAGTCGTAAAAACCATATTAGCTACCCAATAATCGCCAGATAAGTCCTCTTCAGTCACCTTTTCTCCATCTTGGTTTTTTGCTTCAAAAGGAATAACCTCCCACGGATCATCAGCTTCAGTTACATCCGTGACTGCTTCAGAATCTTGTAAAGAGTCACCGTATAAAAAACTACACCCTGTCCCTAATAAAACAATTGTCCCAGCCATGAACATGACTTTCATCCATGCATGTTTATTTCGCCACTTCATCATCCCTCACCTACACTTTAGAAATTTACGTGCGAACCATCTCAAATGCTGTCGCATCTGGGTTTGGATTCGTACGATCACGATTAATCCACTGTTTAAAAATATAACCAATCGCTACACCATAAACAATTTCTTGCAACACTTTCATCAACGCACCGCCAAGTTGTTGATCGTGTTCTGCCGCAAATGGTGGAATTGATTTTTCACCATCAAAAAATTCATATGGTATATCCGCACCTGGTGGTAAACAATAACTCATCGCTGTTGCCCACGTCGTTGCATTCGTATACGTTTCATACAATGGCGTCCCTGCAAAAATGATTAAAGCACAAGCTGGGGTAATCAAAACACCATTTGCAAACATATAGCCAATCTTCTTTAATTCTGACATGTCATAACGCGTCTCAATCCGCGGTGTTAAATGCCACCACATAAGCACTGCTGCCAAAAACATACCGAGCTGATACACATTATGTAATCCTTCGTTTATTAGCAAAGTGTCAAACATAAATGGTAAATGATAGACGGAAAACATCGCATTAAATAAAATAAGTCCTAAAATCGGAAAACCTATAACAAGAAAAACTGATTTAATCACACGAAACTGAGCAAAATATTGAAAAAACCAACTTGGAAGCCCGAGCAATATCATCGGTGGAGCTATCAAGTAAACAATAGCCATTGCCAGCATATGCATGCTTAACATCATGTGTCCAAGCACGTATAGAGGCCCACCAAACCCTAAGTAAATGCATAACAAGCCAAGGTGAAAATATACTTTTTGGCGCCTTGAAACAGGTTCAGAATCTGGGAAAAGGTGACGATACCGACCCGTTAATAGAAAGTAAATAACACTAAACAGCGATAACACAATTATTAATTCCGGTGTCCATATTGCTCTTGCCGTTAAGCTTGAAAAAAATTCTAGCACCATCTCTCGCTCCTTACTATTTAAAATTTCATTATCTCATCTTTGATAGTTCAACCGAAGATTATCCTATTGAAGATTCCCCTATTTCCAACATCATTATAGTATAGTTATAACATGAATGGGTAATAAAGCGAACTATTTTGCTCACAAAAAAACTCCCAAAAATTGATAAACAGCTAATCGTTCTGCTTGGACATACTAAGTCTCAGGAAGGAGGGTTTTATAATGGGTAAAGCTTCAAAAGCAAAATCAAGAACGATAGAACAAGGCGTCGATGCTGTTCAACCTAAAAACGAACGCCCTCGAAAACCAAAAAATCGCACAAACGATGCGCATTGTGCGAACCTAAAAGAATAAAAAAGCAACACGAAGGCCAATTGCCAACAAAAAAACAAATAATCAGCCACTCCCTATCATTTTCCTTTATAAAATCTAGAGGATTTTTTCATCTTCTATGGAATAGGAATGTGGAGGGAGGGCTGACTAATGGAAATACTGAAAGTGCCAGATGAGGCAAATCACGAATTGATACAAGGCATTACAGAGCTGATGATGGAGCAAATGGATTCATTAAGCGTGGAGATGAGTGCAGAAACACTTTATGAAACGATTTCAATAAGTTTACAACCACACACGCCGTCCGCAATTTTTGTCGCACAACGAGACGCTGAAATAGTTGGCTGTGCTTTTGCAAATAGCGGCATCAGCTTAGAAAAAGCCGGCTATTACATTTGGCTAAACGACTTATACGTTAAACAATCGAAAAGACAACAAGGAATCGCCAAAAAACTGCTTTTATATATTTTATACTGGGCAGAGGAAAGCGGTTACAAAGGAATCGAATTAGAGACAGGGATTAATGATATCGCAACGAAGAAACTTTATAATTCACTTGGTTTTTACGATATCGTTTCTAAGAGATATGGAAGGATCGTTTGAATCATCAAACGATCCTTCTGTTCTTTTAACATCAACGTTAAAACATCATTTGTAAGAAATATAATGATACAATACCACCGAGAACGACACCGATCATATGCACACCTATATAAGCAAGAGCAATCGCAATAATTCCTGCAAAAACCGCTAGTATTGGTTGTTCATGAGCTTCTAATATCCCCGGAAAAATAAGCGCCCCTAAAATGGCATACGGGACCCGTTGTAACATTCGTTTGAGCCAAGCGGGCCAATTTTCAGTTGACATGGTCACGAGGGGTATCATTCTTGGGATATATGTCACAATCCCCATACCGATAATAATCCAAAATAAATTCATGACGTCCCACCTCTTTTCGTGCTCATTTCAGTTAATTCCATAACTGCAATTGCCGATAACGCCCCCAACAATAGCGCCCAACCACTTGTAGTAAATAAACTAAACAACCAATGAAAAGCACCTCCTAATATAGCGAGGCTGATAACGATTCGTCCTTTTTGTCTGACAGCTGGAATAAGTAAAGCAATAAATAGCGCATAAAGGGCCATCCCCATACTTTCCTCTACCGTCTCTGGAATCAACGCCCCTGCGACATAGCCTACACCTGAATTGATCACCCAACTTCCATAAGCAACCAAACCAACACCTAGAACATACATCGAACGGATCGGTGTGTCAGTACGCGCAGACGCAACTGCAAAAACTTCATCTGTTATCCCAAAAGCATAGCAAGCTTTGATTAAAGGATGATCCGATTCTACCCGCTCATTTAACGATGCACTCATTAACAAATGACGTATATTTACGATGAACGTTGCAGTAATTATTTCCACCGTTCCTGCCCCAAGACTGATCATCGAAAGAGCCATATACTGCGCAGCACCAGCAAAAACAAACATACTCATTGCAATCGTTTCTGATAACAACAAACCCGTCGCTTTAGCTAATAAACCAAAAGCGATGGCCACAGGCGCATATCCAATCGCAATCGGAATGCCTGATAATAATCCTTCACGAAAATCATTTTTATTAGAGATCGATTCCTCCATGATGTAAAAACTCCTCCCTAAACCCAACCATTTCAGGTTTTCAACTCCACGATAAATAAAGCACACTATGTCTAACGTACACTTGCACATTCAAGTACTTAACATTAAGATTTTATACCTTGCTAGAAACAAAAAAAAGACCCCAAAAAAAGGATCTTTTAATGATGATATATTTTTAGAACATGACAAAAGTCGTTAAACAATTTCCGCAATCTTTTGTTGCAACGACTCTTTTTCTTCATCCGTTAGCATTTTTTCTGCCATCGGAAATAAAATCTGTTCTTCTTTAGCAAAATGATCCGTCAACGTAGTGTAAACGACATTTGCATAATTGGCAAGCTTTAAAATTGCTTCCTTTGGTAATTCAGCAATTGACTTCTGCTCTACCTCTTCAAAAAACAACGCCAGATGACGCTTAGCCTGATCATGCTCATATTCCATGACCGCAATCGGACCACCCTCACGACCAATATAATTGGCCATCATAGGAAATAATACCCCTTCCTCACGTTCAGAGTGAGGATCTATATCAGTAACAAAACTTTGCAACTGCTCATGTAAACGTACCATATTCGTTTTCCCATCACGGCCTTCCTCGATGTCTTTCTTTACATCTAGGCTTGTCCGTTGGAATGCTTCCATTTGTTCACGGAGGAGCGGGTGTTCATCTAATAATTGACGGAGTGCTGTACAATAAGTTGTTGGTGGTTCAGCAAAAGCGCTGAAGCAGGATGGTTGTTCTTGCATCAAGTTGACGCCTCCTTATGATTGTATGCTATATATACATCTTAACGAAGCGCCACTTGTTATGAGGTGATTTCTATCACATTTTCGATAATTTCTTTTGATAATAATCAAGGTTGTTTCATTTATATGATGTATTGTACCGATATGGATGGTCGACTTTTGTCCCAAAAAAACGGGCCTTTCTAAACAAATAGCGTTTAAAAAGTACCCGACAAAGCTTGATTTAAACCTTACTCATACACGCGATCAAATGCCGCTTCAACTTCTGGTAATATTGAATCCCAATCTGCATCCATTTGTTTATTGACTGTCACGAAATCTCCAAAGCCAAAAATATTATCAACACCCTCTAGCGCTAACAATTCTTTCGCTAGTGGATGGTCGACGTCATCGCCTTTTTTAAATGAAGCACTTTTCGATCCTTCAAACAACACTTGGTTGGCAGTAAATTTCATTGCATTGGGATTTGGTGTTGGTTCTGCTTGAACTTGAATAGCCAACTTTTTCACACTCCTTCCTTGATTTAACGTAATGATAACACGAACTGAATAAAAGAAAAAATAATCATTTCTACGGAGTCTACAATTTTTTGCATTCACATAAAAAGTTCACCTTTATAACATGAATGTTCAGTACACTCATGTTTAAAAAGGTGAACTTCATTAGCTGAAACTTTTACCACTAAAATCATGACATTCTAGGGTGCATAAGCATACGATCTAAAGTCTTTACTAACTCCTTTAATTCATCTTTCACTTCTGCTTTCTTTGTTGAGTCATGACTTTCCATTGCTTCGTAAAGCTCCATTAACCGATAATCAATTTCCATTTGCAAGATACGGCATTGAACGTCAGGATCAATATCTCGTGTACATAGCGTATAACGCTCAACATTTCGGTCTGTCTCCATAATGACCGACTCCCCTTCACCAATTTTCATCATTGAAACGATCTGACCGTTTTCAAACGATGTCACATAAATTGGTCCTTCATTGACTGTTTTCACGATCGCTTGACCTTTGCCAACAGCAATTAATTCTTCGAGGGCTTCTGCCAATGGTTCACTTAAAATCGAAATATAAGAAAAGGAGATCATGACCCCTTGGTCATTTTTTTCAATTGGTATCGCTACACTATCACCGTAACCATTGATATGAAGGTGCACTTTCTCCTCTTCATAACGCCAATGCAACGTATATTGTTTTTTCAAAAGAACATGGATAAATGGTTTGAGTGTTGCTTTTTTCGTATCTACATAAACGTCACGAAACTCAGCTTGAAAAGAATAATCGGTCATAGCCTCGCTCCTTCTTATGCACTTCTTGATACTATCTTATGAAAAGAATCAAAAAAAAGAAGAACAATTCAGAAGGACAAAATGATTCTTTTTAAACCTTTACTTTACATCAGCAAGCATTATTTACCTGCAAAAGATTGTGAAAGAAAAAATGCGTATTCATCTAGTGCTTCTCCATTTAATTCCGTTGCTGTTAAGAAAGCCTCTACTTGATCAGCACCTGCCAACTGATCGACTTCAGTTGAATGCTCCCATTCTAAATAGTCACCTGGCGCTACAACTTCTTCAATCACAACTTGCGTAAACACTTTCCCTTCGGAGAAACGATAAACCTCATCCTTGTTATCGTCGAGTACCCGTACATCAAATTGCTGCCCAGTCGGAAACAGAAGCGTCTTTTCAATGTCAGACTTATTTTCTAACCTTAATGTAACTAACCACTTGCTTCCTGTTATTGACTGACTCATGATAAAACGCATGTTTTCGTTTTCCATAATCGCCTCCTCATCTTCAAGTGGCAATTCTTCATCTGTATCAGATGGTGCACATGATGCTAAAAACAACAGTAGAAGAAGAATGGATACTGATAGAGAGAGTTTCTTTATCAATTTTCCCCCTCCTTTTCGTAAGCTTGTTTCAGCTTATACAAGGTCTTTGGTAAATATGATGTTTTTATGTTTAATCATCTTTTCGAAACATGCCATGGATCCCTGTCGTTTGTACAAAATTCGTAAAAGCTTCGCTATCGACCTCATCGATAATTTGCTGTAACTGATATAGTTCATAACGGGTGATGACGATCATGAGCATTTCTTTATCTTCTCTTGTGTACCCCCCTTTAGCAGGAATTCTCGTCACACCTCGCGTCACTTTACTATGAAAAGCTCGCTGAAGTTCTTCTGGTTTTTTCGTCACGATCATTGCCGTCAGCTTTACGTGACGTGTATGGACTGTATCAATAATTCGTGATGTCACATAAAGGGTTAGTAATGTGTATAACGCCTTTTCTAAGTCAAATATTACACTTGCCGACATGACGATGGCGGCATTCATCGCAAAGAAATACATCCCTACTGGCCGATCACTAACACGAGCGAGTAAAAGCGCGATAATATCCAAGCCGCCAGACGAGGCACCCATTTTCAGAACGAGTCCAGCACCAAATCCCCCGATGACACCACCGAAAACGGAGTTAAGAATAATGTCATCAGAAATATGAACAATCGGAAGAGCTTCTAAAAAAAACGTCGTAAAGGCAACATTAATAAAACTATACAGGGTAAAACTTTTCCCAACTTTCATCCACCCAATAATTGCAACGGGTATATTTAACAGGAATAACAAAATCCCGGGTGTAAAAAACGGCAAGAGTTCCGCCAAGATTTGCGCTAAACCTGTAAAACCACTAGCAAAAACATCTGCTGGAATGAGAAAGAAATTTAACGACCCAGCAAGTAAAATAGCGCCAACAAAAACAATCATAAACTTTTTTAATTCTTCTACGACATCTAACCTAGCTAACACAACAATTTGTTCCCCTTTCTAACAATACTGCGTGACTTATACGTGTTTTCCCATCCAATCTGTTACCTTGAGAAAACCAGTACGTGAAACTTTATGACCAACACCAGGCTCTCCTATCCAAACAAGCGCATCTGGATCGATATGAATTTCCTTCCAACGGTTATAGCATTCTTGAGCCCAGTGATTAGGAACAACATTGTCTTCATATCCATGCCAAAAAAAGAACGGAATATGCTTAACATCTTCCAAGTGTCCGACAATACTATATTTTCTAAGTTGATTCATCGTTGCTTCTTTTTCATCTATAGAAAGGGGCTCTCTTCCAAGGCGGGTACGCTCACCATCTAATTGCCATTGTGCAAAAGCTTCGTAATCGGGTGCCCCCATTAATGAAGCACCCGCTCGCACCCATGGATAACGACGGAGCGCCCCTAATGTAATGATCGCCCCCATCGATGTTCCAAAAACACCAATTCGATCATCTAAAATTCCTACATCCTCACGTACATCTGCAACAATCGCATCCATTTCTTCAATGGTTTGGATCACAATATTCCAAAAGTATAACTCGAACCTATGCGATAAGTGTGCTTGTCTGTCTCCATGGTAAATCGCATCTGGTAATAAAACGCGATAACCATTACGAGCGAGACGGTATGCATAATGTAGGTTATGTTCTTTTGCACTTGTAAATCCGTGATAAAACAAAATTAACGGTCTAGGGTGATTTTCACTTTCACAAGGGACTACTTCTAATACTGGAATATTTGCTCGTTGTATTGTACGAATATTTACTGTCATGTGCTTCGGCTCCTTTATGTAAAATGAAGTTAAAACACTACTTTACACTAGAATATACATATATGAAAAGGAGGCTGGTGTGAATACCCAGCCCCTACTAAATGGAAAGCAACTTCCACGATTATTGAAATTGTTGATTATAATAGGTCACTGAATAAAGCGCCCCTTCATCAACCATTTGATTATCTGCTGAATCATATGGATCTGAATGTCCTACCTTCACCATTTCGTAGTCTGTCGGCGCCTTTTCTTGAATGAGCTCCGTATTTTCCTTACGTCTAACAGATGAGAAGACCTTTTCACGACGCTTTTCGTTACTTAACATATACGTTCCTGATGCAACGACAGCGGTAACAATGGTTGAAATAAAAAATCGTTTTCCCAATACCAAAATACATCCACCCTTCTTATAAGATTGGACCTTTGTGTAATACTCTATTCCCAGAAACGTAAAACGTTAAACAAAATGTATAAAAAGCCTTATGAAGATGATATTAATAATAGAAAGGAGGATTTCAATTGCCTTATAATACAAAAGACAATAATAAAAAGCCCCAAGACCGACAAGCAAAACGCGAAGTAAAAAACATTCAAGAAGAAAAGAATCATGAGGAACGACATACAAATCAATATTCGAAAAAAACCGATCACCTATAAAAAGAAGGTCAGTGAAGCCCTTCCATCTTCATGGATTAGGGCGAACAGCTGACCTTCTTCATGTTTATTCATCTTCATTCATGTTTCGTTGATTATTTATAAAGCTCTTTGGCATCGTGGACATGCCACTCATTGCCTTCTTTCTTTTCTTCATCCCATATGAGCATCCCACCGTGAAAATTAGTCACCTTATCAAAACCTTGATCTTTTAAGTAGCGGGCTACTTTATGACTTCTGTTCCCACTTCGACAAACAAATATATGTTCTTTAGACGAGTCAAAATCTTGAGCCATTTCAGGAATTGAATGCATTGGAATTAAAGGAACCCCTTCGATATGTCCCTCTTCATATTCTTCTGGTTCACGGACATCGATCACCACTTGATCATTGCGTTTTTCCATTATCACTTGCTTTAATTCTTCTATATCAATTTGTTTAACCCCTTCGAATTCATGAGCCATGTTCATCACCTCTATACAATATTTTAAAAGATACTTCTATGCATTCTTACATACGTTTACTCTTTTACTTCTTGTTTTTCAGCTTTTCGTTTCTTCTCTTCATCAGCTTGTTTTTTTAACTTGACGAGTCGATACGTATGGCTGACGATGACTTTTGTTATTGCATAAGTAGGTACGGCTAAAAGCATCGTTAAAAACCCGCCAAAACGTCCTGCTACAATTAGTAAAAGTAAAATCGTTAATGGGTGAACACGTAGTTTGTGCCCCATCACTTGCGGTGCAATCAAGTTGCTTTCGATTTGCTGAATAATGACAATCGATATGATCACCTTTAATAACATAAAAGGCGAATCGATAATGCCTACAATGGCTGCCGGAACTGCACCAATCCATGGACCAATAAACGGAATTAAGTTTGTGAACATCCCAATTAATGCAAGAACTAAGGAGTAGTCAATCCCAATAATTGAGAATGCAATGAACATCATGACACCAACACAAAAACTTACAATAATTTGCCCTTGAATATACGAGCTAAGTGCACCGTCCATGTCACGGAGAATTCTCTTACCTTCGACCGTTTGATCTTCTGGGAAAAGACGCAAAGTTTGATCCGGTAATTTTTCACCGTCCTTTAACATGTAAAACAATATGAACGGAATCATAATGAATATGAGCACCGTATTCGCAGCAAAACCAATAAAATTGGCTATATTTGATGTGATAATGTCGATGGCCATCCCTACGTAATCGGCAAGGTTTTCAGTGATCTCCTCAATCGAAAAGTCTTCTGTTTCTTGAAAGCGATTAAACCACTCTGTTTGTTGCACTTCGATAAACAAATGACGTACTTCGTTTACTAAGGATGGTAAGTTATTAATCAAGTTATTAATCTGAACTTGAAGCGTTGGACCTACAAGCCAAACGACAAGTGCAAGAAGCCCTACCAACACCGATAACATCATTAAAATCGCTAATGTTCGGGGGATTTTTACTCGTTTATGTAACAAGTTGACAAACGGACGCAACAAATAAAATAAAACCCCCGCAATAATAATCGGGATAAATAATGTTTGAAAAGCGACCGTCACGGGTGTAAAAATAAACGGCACTTTTGTCGACAAATAGATGATCAACAAAATGATGGCCGTTGCATATAAAAAGCGAAAAAACTTTGTTTGCGGCAACAACTAACACCTACTTTCTTACAATTGGGGTTATTATAACATATATAATAATGCATTTCTTCGTTATGAACTTGGTATGTATGTCCGTATGATTGATTTTTGGACAATGACACAACCGATCATTTCAGAAACAGGCATGATGGTTGGGTCACCTTTTTTTCAGAACCTAACGTCAAGCAGGCAAACAAAAGAAAACCAACCGAGAATGTTAGCTACACGATTGGCTCTTCTTTGTTTTTTAAAGAGGCTTTTGAGAGCCCTTTACTCATACCTTATGATGTCGAAATCGAAGCTTCATTTTTCTTACAAGATTGACGTTTTACAAGACGATGAGGAATGATCACCTGTTTTGTTTCTATTTCAGGATTCATAATTTTTTCAATTGCACAATTTGCTGCTTCATACCCTAAACCGTAAATATTGATATCAACTGTCGTCATTGGAGGGTGTGATAACTCAGAAATCAATACATTATTAAAGCTTATGATTGAGAGATCTTCAGGAACACTGATCCCCATCTCATCTAACATTCTTAAAACCCCAAATGTCATAATATCATCAGCAACAACAAGTGCGGTCGGCCTCTCAGGAAGGGACATTAAATCGATGACCGCCTCTTGCCCTCCTTCTTGTAATTCTTCGTGGAAAACGGTGAAATCATTTCTCACTGCTACTTCCGCATTTTCTAAAGCATCTTTATAACCTTCCATATGGTCAACAGTTACAACAAAGTCTAGATTACCACCAATAAAAGCAATTCTTTCGTGGCCGAGAAGAAGGAGATATTCAGTTACCATTTTCGATGCACGATAATTGTCATTGTTAACATACGTAATATCCATGTTTTTTTCATCATATGGCCGGCCAATCACGGTAAAAGGAAAATGTTGTTCATAAAGATAATTCATCACTCGGTCGTTGACACGAGAATAAAGTAAAATAATTGCATCAACACGTTTACCTTGGACCATATTTTGGACTTCTTGATAAATTTCTTCCTCCGTCTGTCCCGTCGACAAATATAATCCGTAATCTAATTCGCGAGCTTTTGAACTAATACCCCGAATAACTTCTGGGAAAAACGGATTTTGAAACGTTTTATTCGCAGAATTCGGCATGACAACTCCGAGTGTTTTTGTATTTTGATTTGCGAGGCTACGAGCATTAAAATTTGGATGATACCCTAATTCTTTCATTGCTTCTCGCACTTTATCTTTCGTTCGTTGGCTTATCCTTGAACTATTAGCAATCACACGGGAAACAGTTGAAGGGGCTACATTTGCTCGCTTGGCCACATCTTTAATTGTAACGTTCATGGTTCCTTCTTCGCCCCCTTCGTATAGCATTTCACTTCTTCCTTTATTTTAGCGATCCCCTAGCGTGAATACAATCCAAATGTCAACGATTACAAAGGGATTTGCAAAGCTACTTGCGTTGAGGATACGTTCATATTTTTATCTTTTAACTTCTCTCCATTCACAAGGACATTTTCAACGTGACCTATTCCATGTATAACAAGTTGAATGCGAGTCCACTGCGGAGAAAAGTTGGTTACTTGTTTATCTACATCAAGATAAATATCTTGACCATCTCTTCGAACACTCACTTGATATTGTAAATATTCACCTTTCTTGTGATCGCTAGTTTCTCCATCATCATCGTAAATCTCACCACTCGCCTTACCACTTTCAGACAAGTATGCATATAACGTTAATTCCTCATCTTTATAAGCTGTTGATCTTTTTTTCGGACCATGGACAATGATGGCTCCTTCTCTTATAAATAGAGGTAAAGTGTCTAGTGGAGCTGAAACGAGATGATGTTTTCTTCCTTCATAGGTTTCCCCATTCCAATAATGAACCCATCTTCCTTCTGGTAAGTATACCACTCGGTGTTGGCTTTCAGGTTGCATGACCGGGGCGATGATTGTATGGTCTCCTAACATAAATTGATCATATAACTGATACGTATTTTCATCATCTGGGTACTCTAATATTAGTGGTCTCATAGCTGGTACCCCAGTTTCACTCGCTTCTTTAAATAAGCGATACCACTCAGGAAGCCATTGGTACCGTAAGTCGATATATGTTTTCGCAATTTCTTCGATTTCTTTTCCAAAAGCCCAAGGTTCTTGACGGTCGGTTCCGATTGCACTATGGTTCCGAAAGTACGGTGCAAACGCACCAAATTGCATCCAACGAGCAAAGAGTTCTCCGTTGGCATCGTATGCAAATCCGCCGACATCTGCACCTGATAGTGGAACTCCAGATAACCCTAAATTCAGGCACATCGGAATCGCTAATTGAAGATGCTCCCAAAAACTTCGGTTATCTCCTGTCCAGACGGCCGCATAACGTTGAACACCTGCATATCCTGCTCTCGTTAATAGAAATGGTCGTCGCCCATTTAAATGCTTTTTCATCCCTTCATAGGTTGACTGCCCCATAAGCATACCATAAAGGTTATGCAGTTCACGATGGGTTTTTGGGTCCCCATCATTATCATGCATGACATTGATATCCATGGTTTTGCTTTCGTTAAAAACTGCTGGTTCGTTCATATCATTCCAAATGCCTTCTATACCAAGGTCACTGTAAAACTGGTGTTTATTCCCCCACCACCATCGCGCTTTTTCATTTGTGAAATCTGGAAACGCACTTGGGCCTGGCCACACATCACCAACGTAGTGGTTCCCCTCTAAGTACTTACAAAAATGCCCTTCTCGAACACCTTCTTGATAAATTTCATATTCTGGGTCAACTTTTACACCCGGATCTACAATCGTGACGATCCGTATCCCTTCGGTTTTTAAGTCTTTTACTAATTGTTTTGGGTTTGGAAAACGGTCTTCGTCAAATGAGAAGACACGATATTCATTCATATAATGAATATCTAAATAGACTGCGTCAAGCGGGATATCCTTATCAATGAAGTTGTTCACTAATTGACGTACCTCTTCCTCACTTTCATAACTATACCTTGATTGATGATAACCGAGTGCCCATTTTGGTGGAAGAGGCATCGTTCCTGTTAGCCACGTGTATTGCTGTAATACATCTTTCATTGTCGGACCAGCAAACATATAGTAATCTAATACCCCTGATTCAGCATGAAAATGGTACGTTTCCTCTTCTGATTTTATATCAAAAGTTGTTTTTCCTGAATTATCGAAAAATGTTCCGCAGGCATGGCCTTGACGAAAGGTTATAAAGAATGGAATAGATTGATAGAGTGGGTCGGTTTCTGGGTTATGAGGGGCATAAACATCCGTATTCCACATGGTCAATTTTTCACCACGTTTATCAAGATAACCAGTCTTTTCCCCAAAGCCATAAAAGCGATCATTTTCAGCTCTCATTTTATATGCAATGACTTCACCATTTTTCTTATAACCCATTCCGCGGGCGCTTTCCTTGGATAACACACGTCCCGTTTTATCTTGAATATTTAGACGACATGGGTTGTACGTCACTTCTACATGTAACAATTCACTTTCAATAATAGAATGATCTGTTTCTTTTGTCTCATGAATGTCTATATTTTCAGGTTGACGAATGATTGCAGAAGTTGTTTTCATTTCTGGCCATTTTTCGGGGTCCATCGTCACCCGCAATATATCATCACGAACAAACGTTAACGTGATATACACATTCTCACATGTAATAAAGAATTGCTGTCCATCTAGGTGTTGATCAATCACACGACCTACATCTTTAAAACTAGTGTCCATCATATTTTGTTCATTCCCAGGATGGATAGCATAACTTGTATCATCCATTTCCTTCATCCTCCAATCAATAACGATATAAGTTCATCTTTGAATACTCTATACATGCAAGCGGTTTCTTCACTTATATAAGATATGGGAAGGCTAAACAACAACCTTCCCATGCATCTTATATTTATCCTTTTGTCGCTCCAGCTGTGAGACCACCAATGAGGTAACGTTGTAAGAGCAAGAACACGGTTGCAATTGGAACAGCAATTAAAATCGCACCTGCAGCAAATCGTGTAAAGTTGTTCGCAAATTGGTCATTAACAAAGTTAAACAATCCAAGAGCGAGCGTGAAGTTTTCTGGACTGCGCAAAATGATTCTTGGCAAAATAAAGTCCATAAACGGCGTCATAAAGTTAAATAATGCAACAATGGACAAAATTGGTTTTGCTAGTGGCAACATGATCTGGAAAAGAACGCGAAAGTGTCCTGCGCCATCAATACGTGCAGATTCATCCAGTTCTCGTGGAATTGTATCAAAGTACCCTTTTACAAGAAACGCATTCATCGGAACAGCCCCACCGATATAAATCAGGGTTAAACCGACAAGGGAATCAAGAAGCCCTACAGTGTTTAGCAAGATATAGAGGGCAACCATCGCCATAAGAACTGGGAACATTTGTAACAAAAGCATCGCGTAAAGACCATTTTTACGTCCTCGGAAGCGGTAACGTGAAAACGCGTACGCAGTCAAAGAGACGATCAATGTGGCAAAGAACGATGTTGCAAGTGCAACAACTATGGAGTTACGATACCAAAGTAAATAGTTACTTCGTTCATCAAAGAACAGCCAGCGATAGTGTTCTAAAGTCGGTTCTGACGGGATCATACTAGCTCCAAACATGCTTGAAGTTGGATTTAGTGATAACCCGAACGCCCAAACGAGCGGATAAAAGATGACTACAAACATGACAGCAATAATCGCGTACATGATGATTAATTCGAGGGTATTTTTTGTGCTTTTTTTCATACCTTTTTTCATTAGATGCTTCCCTCCTCTTTAAAGGAACGAGTACGCCGAAATTGGAAAAACGCAAATGTGGCGACAAGTAGCCCTAAGATGATCGAGATGGCGGCTGCCATATTAAATTGCTGATTATCGAAGGTTAAACCATATACCCACGAAATCAAAATATCTGTTCCACCGGCCGTTTGACCTCGTACGGCAGGCCCACCTTCATTAAAGAGATAGATGATATTAAAGTTGTTAAAGTTAAACGAATACTGCATAATTAAAAGTGGTGCGGTTGCGAACATTACGTGTGGGAAGGTAATAAACTTGAACTTCTGCCATCGGTTCGCCCCATCTATGTCCGCTGCTTCATACCAGTCAGATGAGATACTTTGTAGAACCCCAGTAAAGAGAGCGAACACAAATGGAAACCCTAGCCATGTTTGAATCATAATCAGAGCCGTTCGTGTCCAAAATGGATCACTTAACCAAGGAATCCCATCACTCATTCCAAACAGTGGTATAAGGATATCACGGTTAATCGCACCAAAGTTATCATTGAATAGTGCACTAAAGATTAGGATCGTAACAAATGCTGGTACCGCCCACGGTAAAATGAAGACCGTACGAATAAGTTTCTTAAATTTCAATCTTGGGTCGTTTACAAGAATCGCTAAGAATAAGGCGAGTATGATTTGTAATGTTGTTGCAACGAACGTCCAAATTAACGTCCAGGAAAAAACACTGATCAACGTATTGCGCCACTCTGCAATCGTAAACAAGTTCGTAAAGTTTTGAAAACCTACCCAATCAAGAATTGCGCGCGGCGGTGCATTATATAAGTTATAGTTCGTAAATGCAAGTGCCAACATAAACATAAGTGGAAACGCTACAACAAATATTAAAAGGAACATCCCTGGTGAAATTAGAACATAAGGAAAAGTTGTGTCCCACGCATTTCTAAACCCTTCACGCAAATTTGGAACTTCCCAGCCTAATTGAATTCTCTTTGCGTCTTTATGTGCATCAAGGATATTTAATACATAAAATCCGATAAAAAAGGCGACGACAGTTGCTGATAATAAACCTTCACTTAAAAAGACACGTGAGTCATCTTGTCCTGGCACTTCACCAAGAGTAATCAGTCCGCCAATAGCTGGTCCTAATGATGAAACCAGAACCACGGCGAAAGCCGCAAAGAGAATGAACAAGGCGGTTCCTTTACCGAAACGTTTATTGTACATTTGACCGATACCTGGAATGATCGATAACAATGCGGCTACACGCGGTTTATGGTCTGGGTTAACGAGCTGCTGTTTTACTTCTTTTGGTTGTTTCTCGTTCGTAGCCATTTCGCATCCTCCTGCTTTAAAGAATCAGGATTGAAGAGGGAAAGCCTCTTCAATCCTTTATTTTTTTATTGCCCCATCATCATGATTGCATCGCGAATTTCTTGTACGACTTCATCCATCACTTCTTCAGCGTCATCACCTTGAGTAATAAACTCAAGACCATCGTTTGCTGGGTCCCATACTTGATCCATTTCTGGAATGTTCGGCATTGGCTGAGTCGTTTCCGTTTGCTCAAGAATTGGCTCGAAGAACTCATCTTCTACCTCAGCCTCTAAGTTCGCTGGAAGTTCACCTGCAAGATCGAAATAGTGCTCGGAGTTTTCAACATTTGTAATAAATAATGCTAATTCTGTAGCCCAATGTTGGTTCTCACTGTATTCAGAAACATGCCAACCTTTGTTTCCTGCGAAAGAGTTTGCATCATTTCCTTCGATCGTTGGAATAGGTGCAACTGCAAGGTCGTCTCCAAGTGCTGATTCATAATCTGGAATTGCCCATGGCCCGTTAATAGCTGCAGCTACTGTTCCTTGTTCGAACAATCCGTTAAGAATTTCACCGTCTACACCTGTTGGGTGAAGATCTTCATCAAACCATTGTTGAATAAATTCTGCCCCTTGAACAGATCCTTCATTATTTAAACCAATATCTTCTGGATCGTAAGCACCATCTGCATCTTGTCCGAAGATGTATCCACCGAACGCATCAAAGAACGGATAAGTGAAATAAATGTTGCCCATTTCCATTAAGAATCCGTATTCATCAGCATCACGGTTTGTAAATTCTTGTGAAAATTCGAAGAGTTCCTCGAATGTTTCTGGTGCTTCATCCAAGTGTTGTTCGTTGTAAAATAGTGCATATGTTTCTACAACAGAAGGGATTCCATACTGAGAACCTTCATAACTGAATGATTCAACTGCTTCTTCATTGTAATCATTCATTAAACGCTCTTCTTGGTCTTCTGTTAAGTTAAGCTCTGCTGCTAAACCTTGTAAAACAACATCACCTACACGGTCATGCGGTTGGAAGAATAAGTCTGGTCCTTGACCTGCTGGGCCATCTAAAGACATCGCTTCTGTTTGGTCTAGCATAGACATTGGTGTGATTTCAACCTCAATGCCGTATTCTGCTTCAAAGTCTTCAGCCATATCCTCATGTGCCTCTAATTGTGACTCCTCATCGTTCACCCACATTTCAAGGCTATCTGGCTTTTCTGGCTCTTCAACTTCTGCGGTTTCATCGACATCTTCTGTTGTACCATCATCAGCTGGCATTTCTTCAGGCTCCTCTTCTCCTCCACCACATGCAACGAGTTGGAGAGAAAGGGCAGGCACTAGTAAGGTCGAAAACAAAAACGATTTTCTTTTGAACATCTCTTTTCCCCCTTAAAAATTTTAGTCATTGAATGAGAAGAAACATGTTTTGAGAAACGATTGTCGGTTCCGGGTTCGCAATGAAATTTCATTTAGATCCAATAAAATATTGGTCATACTGACACTATTCACAGAAACCATGAAACTTATAAGACAATCGTTTGCACAAAGTGCTCGAAAGAAATCACGAACTATAAAAGTTTCGTGAAACCGTTTGCACCATGTTCCTATTGATTATTATAAAGGGCGATAGTCTAAAAGACAACCCTTTCCAATAAAAAAATCAAGCGCTTTCATATTCTTCATTTTTTCGTTCAGTTGTCTTTAATAAATGGTTTGCTGTCAGCTTTAATTGTTCAGCACTTCCTGTTAATCTTTCTTGCCCTTCTAATTGTTCTTTTAAACTACTATTTACATTCTCACCTCGTTTAGAAAGATCCTGTGCTGATTGTGCTAATTGACTAACAGAACCAACGACTTCTTGTATGCCATTAGAAATTTGTTCAATTGCTGCTGTGATCTCTGCATTTTGCGTTTGAAGTTGATCACTTTTTTCTACGATTTCACTAAATGTAGATGTTGTGTCAAGAGCTGTTTTTTCTGATTCCTCGTGAACAGACTTCAACATTTGAAATTCTTTAACGACATGTTCAGTATCATTTTGGATCGTTTCAATTACCTTTTTTGTTCTCATCGAAAATTCATTCGTTTGATTCGAAAGTTTTCGGATTTCATCTGCGACAACAGAGAAACTTTTCCCAGCTTGCCCTGCTCGCGCTGCCTCTATTGAAGCATTTAACGCTAAAAGATTTGTTTGCTCTGCGATCTCATCAATCCCTTGTAAGAATTGAGAAATTTCTTTCATCCGTTCATCCATTTCTTCGATTTTCGTTGTCATCGTATTCGCTTTCTCTTTCCCATCAACAACATGATGTTGCATTTGTTTTAAGGCTTTCTGACCTTCTTGAGCATATTGATTCATTTGTTTCATTTGGTCATAAATCATCTCAGATGATGCACGAATTTCTTGAGAACTCGCCGATGCTTCTTCCGTGATAGACGAGATCGTGTTCGTGTGATCAGCTTGTTTGTTCACTTCATCTTCAACGGTTCCCATTGTCCTTTGAACACCTTGTAAATTCATTAACTGGTTTTGTGATTGTTCATTGACTTGTTCAGAGATCCCAAACAATTGATGACTCACTTTATGTCCCGCTTTTAACATTTCATTTAATTGCTCTCCCATCCCCGTCAAAGATTGATCGATATCGTAAAATTCATCCCTTCGATTGGTGGACTGTTGATACTCAAAGTCCCCTTTACGGTAAGCATCGATACGCTGGTAGATATAGTTCAATCCACTTTTTAAGTTTTTTCCAAATAGAATAACACCAATAAGCGGAATGAACACCATGAAAATAACCGCTCCGTAGATTAATCCATCTGTCAAACTCTGTGCTTGAACTAAGTTATCATTCGCTTGCTCTCGTGATGTTTGTAAATAAGTTTGGATACGTTCATCTCCTTGCGTAATTGCCTCTTGCGTCCGTTCTACTTCAGGAGCAACCCTTGTACGAATTTGGTCAACATCACCGCCATGAAAGATGGATGTAAAATGTTGTTCATATAAAGTTTCGTAACCATTCAACCCTTCTTTAAAACGTCCTAAATAAACTTCCATTTCATCGATGCCACTCGCTCGGTCTTCAACTTGCTTATAGTAGTCAGAAGCATAATCAAGTGCTGTTTCCAAACGCTCTACTGCAGACTCATCATATCCCGAAGTAACCAATTGCATCTGCAAAATAGCCGCTTCATCAATGAATGATTTTAAACGAGTATAATCATCATGAAAGGATGCTATTTCGTCTAAGTTCTTACTCTCCTGACTGACTTGGTGATTTGAATATAATATTGATAGCCCTGACAACATACTAATACTTACTAAAAAGATTACAAGAATCATTAACTTCTGCATAAGTGTTAGCCGATAAAGCCATCTCATCACAAAACCCCTTCCTCAAATCATCGTCCTATGTCTCCTAAACCTGCGCAAGCGCTTGCACAAAACCCTAAAGACTTCTTCAATTTCATGAATATTCTATCATGTTTTGAATGCGGTTTCACTCTATTTTTTTGTAACAACTAAAATCTTTTCCACAAGTGACTTATCGACGGATACCCATTGTTCGATAATCTCTAGGGGAAATACCTTCTACTTTTCGAAACACTCTTGAAAAATAAGCGCGATCTTCAAAACCAACCGACTTTGCTATTGCTTGTACACTAGTGTTTCCTTCTTTTAACATCGACTTTGCTTTTTGAATTCTGTATTGATGTATGTATTGAACAGGCGTCATACCAAGTGTCCTCTTCATACAACGCGTGATATAATCACTGTGATAAAGAAGCGTTTTGGAAAGGTGTGCAACTGATAGTGTAGGATCTGAGTATAAATTGTGAATGACATTTAGTGCTTCTTCTGTCACTTTTTCTGCACTAGTCGGTAATCGAACCGAATGGTTTTGCCAATGAACAATAATGTCCGTAAAAATTGCTTGTTGTTTCATTTTATCAATTGATGAATAGGATTCATTTAATTGAATGAGTCGTTCAAATTCATCTGTAAATGTCTCTTTATTCATCACTTTTCCATATCTTGATAAATGTAATTGAAAACGTGCCGGTTCTGTAAATGTCCCTGTTTGTTTCAAGACGTCTGCCCAAGCTATATCCCCCTCCAACCATTTGTCTATAAATTCTCCTTCCACTTCAAAGTGCAGCCAATAAAAAGTCGTATCCTCATCACAAGGACGTAACCCAACATGCTCTTTGTTCGGTAGAAGTAACATGTATTCCCCGGCACCGACACTAAATGCTTCATCGTCTTCTTTCATATATAAAGTACCTTTTTCGACAAACAACAAATCAAATACATGAAAAGTTCTTTTAAAATGTTGGTGTCCTTTCGGAAACGTCGCTTTTCCACTTTTAATATAAGTTGGATAAGGTGGTACTTGAAAACAAAGTACAGTCATGTTCTCCCTCCTCTAAGTCGGAATTATACAATTGTTATCGCTTTTATGTCTTTGCAAACACTTTTATTACTAATAAACTAAGAGTACCTTTTGTTACGAAATGATCCAACCCTTATTATGACACATGGAGGACAACATGAAGGAAGAAACAAACAATGGTAAAAAAAAGTTAACACTTTTTGCTTTAACTTGGCCAATATTTATTGAGATTTTTTTACATATGCTTATGGGAAATGCCGATACTCTGATGTTAAGTCAGTATAGTGACGACGCCGTTGCTGCTGTCGGTGTTTCCAACCAAATTATGGGCTTTATTGTTGTGATGTTTGGCTTTATCGCAACTGGAACTACCATTTTAATTTCACAATTTTTAGGGGCTGATCGTAAACAAGAAGCCAACCAAATTGCCGTTGTCTCAATTGCAACAAACCTTACTTTTGGCTTGTTTTTAAGTATTTTCTTAATGGGATTTGGAGATACGATATTACGTTTGATGGGGTTACCAGAGGAATTGATGGACACTGCCCTTCTTTATTTACAAATTGTCGGTGGCTTTGCTTTCATTCAAGCCATGATCATGACTGTCTCTGCTATTATTCGTAGCCACGGACATACAAAGGATGCCATGTTTGTCACAATGGGGATGAACGTGATAAATGTTTTCGGTAACTTTGTTCTCATTTTTGGGGCGCTAGGTTTTCCAGAATTAGGACCCGTTGGTGTAGCGATTAGTACAGCCGCGAGCCGCTTTTTAGGAATGCTCGTTATGTTCATTGTTCTTTATAAACGTATTACTGGTGGGTTGCCATTCAATTATTTACTAAAAAAGTTCCCCAAAAAAGAATTGAAGCAACTTCTGAAAATTGGTATCCCATCAGCCGGTGAACAATTATCCTATAATACATCACAAGTTGTTGTGACTTCTTTTATTGCTACAATGGGGACAACTGCATTAACAACACGTGTTTACGCTCAAAACTTAATGATGTTTATGCTCTTATTTTCAGCTGCTATTGGTCAAGGTACACAAATCTTGATTGGACATTTAATTGGTGAACAGGCCATGAAAGAGGCTTACCTAAGATGTATAAAAAGTTTAAGTATCGGTATTGCGATTTCCACTTCAATGGCTATTGTGATTGCATTTTTTAGAGAGCCGTTGTTAGGAATTTTCACTGATAACTCCGAAGTTATTGGATTAGGGGGAACGTTGTTACTTTTAACTGTCATTCTTGAACCAGGTCGAGCATTTAACCTCATTGTCATTAATTCATTGAGAGCAGCTGGTGATGTTCGTTTCCCTGTTTATATCGGTGTTTTATCGATGTGGGGAGTGATGGTCACCTTGTCTTACGGACTTGGTGTCGCACTTGGACTCGGTCTTATAGGCGTATGGATTTCTTTTATTCTCGATGAATGGTTACGCGGTTTACTTATGCTACGGCGATGGCGGACACGTAAGTGGGAGTCAATGTCTTTTGTAGACGATCAAAAAAACCGAGAAACTGAAGAGGATAACCTAGTTAATAAACCTGCTACTAATCAATAGCGCCAAAGATGAGGGAATGTTCCCTCGTCTTTTTATTTATAACAATAAAAATTCACTCATCACACATTTCATAAATATGCGACAATAACTGAAGTAACATGTCAATATTTGTTGCTAATAAAAATGTTACATACCATTTAGAAAATTCTGTTATGTATAACGGATAATTTAGTCCTTGATTTCATAGACTTTATCAACATTAGGTGATGCATATTTTCTTTTTTTCTAGATAATGTTTTGACAACCCGTTTTTAATCTGCTTAAATGAAAAATGGACATCAACAATTTTTATGCGATTGTTGGTATCTTTACACTTTCTATTATACAAAGGGGGATTTTTTATGAAAAAGAAATTCTACACTTTGCTCTCAGGTGCATTAGCATCAACATTGGTTCTTGCAGCGTGTGGTGAAGAAGGAAACGGTGATGATGTTGACGACACAAACGAAGATGGCATTGAAGATGCAGGAGAAGAAACTGAAGCTTCTGATGTTGACGTCTCGAACTTACAATTAGGAACAGGTAGTACTGGTGGAACATATTTTCCACTTGGACAGCAAATCGCAGAAGCATTGAATGAACATATAGATGTGGATGACTTTGACTTGAGTTCAGTTAGTACAGGGGCGAGTGTTGACAACATTTCCTCTATTTATCGTGATGAGTTACACCTCGGCATGACTGTACACCTACCAGCACTTGATGCATTAACGGGGGCTGGAGCATTTGAAGGTGTTGAAATGGATAACTTTGGGTTCATGGGTCACATTTATCCTGAAGTCATGCAAATTGTTACAACAGAGGGGACGGGTGTTGAAACACTTGCAGACCTCGAAGGAAAGAGTGTAGCAATTGGACCTCCTGGAAGCGGTACACAAGAAGCTGCAAAGACGATCTTAGAAGCAGCCGGACTTGAAGAAGGCGATTATGAAGCAATGGAAGAAGGATTTGGTGATGCTACAAGCCGTATCCAAGATGGAAACTTAGATGCATCATTTGGTTTATTAGGATTACCGAATGGAAGTATTGAAGAGCTTGAAGTATCTGGTCGAGATGTGAAAATTTTAGACATCGATGACGAAACATTAGCTACAATTGAAGAAGTAAGTGGTTATGAAGGGTATGAAATCCCTGAAGGCTCTTATGACTTCCTAGAAGATCCTGTACAAACGGTTACTGCATATGCCGTGATGGTAGGTTCTACCGATACGATTGACGAAGATTTAGGCTATGAAATTACGAAAACAATGTTTGAACATAGCGATGCGATCAGTCATCAACAAGGTGACCATATGACAAAAGACAATGCCATGAATGGTTCGGAAGGTCTTCCAATCCATCCAGGTGCAGAAAAATACTTTGAAGAAGAAGGTATACTAGAATAAACGACACGTTTGGATACGAGGCTGACTCATCATAAGGGTCAGACCCCTCGAAGAAATATACAATTCTTTTCTCATCGATGAATTGTATATCATGGATTCGTAGAGGGAGTCCCCCTTATTGAGTCAGCCTTCTTTTTATGTATACATTTGTAAATAAAAATATAATGATGTCGAATCTTCTGCTCCGAAAACGAAAATAAGCGGAGCAACGACGAAAAAGCAGGACTGCTACACTTGCCCTACTTTTTCGTCGTTTCATTGTTTTATAGACTATAGACTCGACAAGGTGGTGAACCTATGAACAACACAGCTGTCAATGAAAACAACCAAGAACTTTTACAAAAATATGACAAAGAATCTGCTTTTCGAACAGATCTCGGGAAGTGGAAATGGGTCATTACTTTTATAGCGATTTCGTTAACTGTATTCCACCTTTATCGCGCCTATCACGGACCACTCGTCTACCTTATGCAAGGTGCGGTTCACTTAGGAACAGCGATGGGATTGATTTTTCTACTCTACCCAATAAAAAAGTCACTCGTTCATAAGCATGGTGTTCCCTGGTATGATGTATTCCTTGCCTTTTTGGCAATGGGGAGTGGCTACTACATTTTATTTCGCTATGATTGGATTACAGGTGGAGCAAGGGTATTAGGTTTTGAAACAATCGACATTGTCGTTGCTACACTCGGCATTATCCTTTTATTAGAAGCCACACGTCGCGCTGTCGGTTTACCTATTGTCATCATTTCAATCGTTGCCATCTTATATAGTTTATTTGGGCAAGACATTCCTTATTTTGGTCATGGTGGCTTTGAGTGGCCGCGACTTGTAACGCAGTTATTTTTTACATCTGAAGCGATTTTCGGTATCCCAATTCAAATTTCATCAACGTACATTTATTTGTTTCTATTCTTTGGGGTCATGTTAACGAAAACTGGCATCGGACAATTTTTTAACGACCTTGCATTTAGCTTAACGGGCCGCTTTACAGGCGGAACGGCGAAAGCCGCAGTCGGCGCTTCTGCTATGCAAGGAACGGTGACAGGAAGTTCTGTTGCCAATACCGTAGGATCAGGATCTTTTACGATCCCGATGATGAAACGTGCTGGATTTCGTCCAGAATTTTCTGCAGCCGCAGAAGCATCTGCTTCGACAGGAGGACAAATTATGCCTCCGATCATGGGTGCCGCTGCATTTATTATGGCTGAATATATTTCTGATGTATCCTACGCTGATATCGTCATTATCGGAATCATTCCAGCGCTATTATACTTTTCAGGCGTATTTATGGGAACCCATTATGAAGCAAAACGTGATGGAATCGTCGGTTTACCAAAAGAACAATTACCGACTTTTGCAGGGATTTTAAAGCGCATTGACCTTTTACTTCCACTTATCACAATCATCGGAATGCTTGTAAGTGGATATACCGCAACAATGGCTGCATTGTGGGGAATTGGAGCGGCGTTTCTCGTAAGCTTTTTCCGTAAAGATACTCGAATGGGCTTTTCCGATATTTTCGATGCGCTTGAACGCGGGGCACGTGTGGCGCTCCCTGTTATTGCCGCCTGTGCGAGTGCTGGAATTATCGTCGGTACAGTCGTTTTCACAGGACTCGGCGCAAGAATTGCCGGTGGATTGCTTTCACTAGCAGGAGACAGTCTTTTCTTACTTCTATTCTTTACGATGATTGCTTGTATATTACTAGGGATGGGATTACCTACAACTGCAAACTTCGTTGTTACAGCAACGATGGCTGCACCAGCATTGATCGAATT
The DNA here is from genome assembly GCF_014202575.1 of Texcoconibacillus texcoconensis. Classification (GTDB taxonomy): domain Bacteria; phylum Bacillota; class Bacilli; order Bacillales; family Salisediminibacteriaceae; genus Texcoconibacillus; species Texcoconibacillus texcoconensis. Next base: position 28,460 of record NZ_JACHHB010000012.1, read on the forward strand.
TGGCGTTCCAGAAATCGCAGCATATTTCTTCGTGTTTTACTTTGGTATCGTCGCAGATATCACACCTCCTGTATGTTTAGCCGCCTATGCAGGAGCCGGGATAGCCAGGGCAAATCCAATGAAAGCTGGTGTAAATGCCTTCAAGTTGGCAATCGCTGCGTTTATCATTCCATACGTACTCGTTTACAACCCGGTGCTCTTATTACAAGATGTAACAATCACCGAATTAGCACCTGTGTTAATTACCGCAATGCTTGGTATGGGTATGATTAGCGCTGCGCTAATGAATTATTTTTACTACACACCGACTTGGTATGAACGAATTGGGCTTATAGCAGCAGGATTTTTACTCGTATACCCTGCAAACTTGTTCGTTTCATTCAATGGCTTAATCCTTCTTCTTGCAATCGGATTTTTACAATGGATAAGAAAGAAGAAAGATCTAAAGTTAGCAAATGGTGCGTAAATTAAAAGGGTGTCGCAATCAAAATGCGGCACCCTTTTTATTTATTAAGTTAAAAGATTTTATATCTTGTCGTTCGTGTGCAAGCCGTTTCAGCTTCTCTTGCTCTAGCTTCTACGGCTACGAGCTCGAGGTCGCTTCGGGACGACATTTGAAGCGTATTGCGCTTCTTCTTGTCGGACCTCCAGCGCTTGTCGCTCGTGGGCGAGCCGTTTCAGCTTTTCATTAATCATAGAAAACATCAAAGGTTTCCCAAAGAGACTCTAATTCACTTAAACGTTTTTCTACTTTTTTGTGTTCTGAACGAGTGACAGCTGTAATTAAGGCACTTACAACGCTAAATGGAGCTGCAAATGAATCGATAAACGAGTTAATTTCTGTTGTCGTGATTAACCGTAAATCACTATAAGGAACAAGCGGACTCATTGGGTGATCGGTAATGACGAGCGTTTCTGCCCCTCGTTGCTTCACATACTTCAACACTTCCACGGTTCTCTTCGTATAACGAGAAAAGCCGAAACCGATGACAAGATCCTTTTCTGAGATATCAAGTAAATGTTCCGATACCCCATCTGCTTCCCTGATTAATTCTGCATTTTGCAACACAAGATCAAGATAAAATTCTAAATAGGTACCAAGGCTTTGGGCACTTCTATAGGCTACAATGTATACGCGCTCCGCTTCTATAATTCGGTGGACCGCATCTTCAAATACTTCGGGTTCAATCTGATCAAGGGTCATACTAATATTTTGGCGGTCATCTGATAACACTTCTTCAACGACATGCTCAGCTGCTTCATCTTCGTCTGTCGTTCGTGCTAATACTTCAGCGGACGTCATTTTTCGTTGCAACGCTTGCTGCATGTGCCACTGTAAATCGGGATATCCTTTGTAGCCGAGAAAAAAGGCGAATCGAATCACTGTCGCCTCGCCAACCCCAACCATTTTCGACAATTTTGAGGCCGTCAAAAACGGGGCTGTTTCATGATGCTCTAGTAAATAATTAGCAATCTTTTTGTGTGATTTACTCATTTGCGGCTGCTTTTCGATAATTTTTTGATACAATTCGCTTTGAAGCATAGCATCCACACCTTTATTCCTTATCTCGTATTGGGGATAGGCCTCCTCTTTGTAAAACCCTCTCTGTCGATTGCAAAATGCTCTCGATCACGTCATCTCCATGGACAGTCGCCATACTATAACGATTCAAAGGTTTCGTGTAAACGCCTTCTCGTAACATGCAATAGTCAAATTGTTTCCTTAACTGTAAGTTTGTTTTCTGAAAATCTCGATAGTTTATGAGTCTTTCTTTCTCTGTTAATACTACACTAAAGATTGTTCCTGTGCCAACTGTGATCATAGGATAACCGTATGCAGAAAACATATCTTCTAACGCTTTTCGAAATTGATTTGTTCGTTTTTCAGTGTCATGATATTCATGCTCTAAAACGTCTAATGTTGCGTGCCCAGCTGCTAAAATCATCGGGTGACCATTGTACGTTCCAGAATGAAAGAGAACATCACTTTTGTTCGCTGCTTGTTTAGCTGTTTGCGCATCAAATAAATCTTTTCCTTTATTTGGCGAACTTTCCATCATGATCTCATCTTTTCCACCTACGACACCAAACGGGAAGCCACCTCCGATGACTTTTCCTAACGCCGTTAAATCAGGTTTGATATTATAGAACCCTTGAGCGCCCTGAAGCCCTGTTCGAAACCCTGTTTTTACTTCATCAAATATAAGAACAATCCCTAATTCTTTCGTCACTTCCCTCAATTGTTTCATGAAAGAGCGACTCGCTGGAATAAATCCTCCCTGAACAGGTTCGACAATCACAGCGGCTAGTTCATCTTTATAACGTCGTAAAATGTTTTTACAATCTTCAATTTGATTAAATGGTAAAATAACTGTGTCCTCATCTGTTCCCGCTTCAATTTCGGATGATTCTGGTACTGGATGTGGATTTTCTCCAGGACCAGCCTCACTAATAGTCGGTGTTATACTATATAGAACCTCTTCAAACCCGCCATGGTAATGCCCCTCAAACTTGGCAATCTTCTTTTTGCCTGTATATGCATACGCAAGTCTGACAGCGAGTAATGTCGCCTCGGTTCCTGAATTTGTGTATCGAATTTTCTCTAAAGATGGCATGTGTTCCTGCAAGCGTTTGGCAAACGAAACTTCTTTTTCATGTGGTGTTCCAAAAAGGTGAGTTCCATCGATTTGAAATTGTTCTTCAATCGCTTCTTTTATTTTCTGATGTCCGTGTCCAAGCGCAAGTGCACCATAACCCATTAATAAATCAATATATCTATTATCATCGACATCGACGATATATGCCCCTTCCCCTCGTTTCATCGTAATTGGATAAGGTGGAAAATGTTTAATGTTGGCGGTAACCCCTCCTGGTAAAAACTCCTTCGCTTTTTCATAACACCGTTTAGAATTTTCCTTATGCCAAAAGTCAGGTGTTCTCAATAAAGAGTTTTCTCTCATTGCCATCGTTCACCGTCCGCCTTTCTTCATTTCATATTTTTGAAGGATTTATTTCATAATATGAGTGAAAGGTTGTTTTGATTATGATATGAGACCATTTTTTAAAAGAAATTTAAAAATGTTCGCTAATCCTCAATTTTGGAGGAATTCCTTCATTTTATCTATGAAACTAATGATCTCCTCCATTTTTGACCAATTATCTCCCTCTTGTTATAATCTCCATATCAATCTGGGAAAAGGATGGTGGAAACATGGCACAACCGAAATACGTGATGAACCTTGACAAGATTGAAAACATTCCAGAAGAAGAACGCGAGAAATTGAAACCGATTACTGAGAAGTTTGTCTTTCGTGTAAATGAATACTACTTAAATTTAATTGACTGGAATGACCCTGAAGATCCTATTCGCAAGCTCGTTATTCCAAACGAGGGCGAACTTGAAGAATATGGACGTTGGGATGCTTCCGATGAAGATACAAACTACGTCGTTCCAGGCTGCCAACATAAATATTCGACGACAGCCTTACTCATCGTAAGTGAAGTTTGTGGTGCATATTGCCGCTACTGTTTCCGTAAGCGACTATTTCGAAATGATATTAAAGAGGCAATGTCAGACGTACAACCAGGCATCGAATACATTAAGCAACACCCTGAAATTAATAACGTATTATTAACCGGTGGAGACTCTCTTATTCTCGCATCGAAAAAATTACGTAAAATCATTGAACAACTACGAGAAATTGAACATGTGAAAATTATTCGCCTCGGGTCAAAAATGCCAGTATTTAACCCGATGAGAATTTATGAAGATGAAGAATTGCTCGAACTCATTCGTGAGTATTCTACGCCAGAACAGCGTATTTACGTGATGGCGCATATTAACCATCCACGTGAAATTACTGAAGAAGCAAAACGCGGATTCCAAGCCCTCCATGATGCAGGCGCGATCGTTGTTAACCAAACGCCAGTCCTACGTGGGATTAATGACGACCCTGAAGTACTCGCAGAGCTTTTAGACAAATTATCATGGGCTGGTGTCACGCCATATTACTTCTTTATCAACCGTCCAGTCGCCGGTAACAATGACTTTGTATTATCGTTAAAAGAGGCGTATGACGCTGTTGAAGAAGCGAAAGCAAAAACATCAGGTCTTGGAAAGCGCGTTCGTCTATCAATGAGTCATACATCTGGAAAGATTGAAATTTTAGCGATTGAAGACGGTAAAGCTTACTTGAAATATCACCAATCGCGTGACGGTAACTATGGAAAATTAATGGTTCTTGACTGTCCAGATGATGCTTCTTGGTTTGATGATTTACCAGGAAACGAACAGTACTGGAAAGCACCTGAAAAGAAATTAGAAGAATTTGTTGGTGCTAATGATAAACTAAACACATAATACCTTCGAAAATAAAACGAGGCAGAACTTTTCAAGAAAAATTGTTCTGCCTCGTTTTTTCTATTATCATAACAATAAAGGTGCCATTTTGATAAAGGAGTTATAGACCATGAAAACCATTCTTACTACACTAAACGCAAAATATATTCACACAGCACTGTCCCTTCGTCTTCTCAAAGCTTACAATGAATCAGACTATGATATTGAGATGAAAGAATTTACGATTAAAGATCCCGATATTCAAGTCGTCAGCGACATTTACCAATTGGAACCAGACATCATTGGTTTCAGTTGCTACATATGGAATATTGAACCAACCTTGCGTATTGTTAAAATGTTAAAACAAGTTGCACCAAACGTAACGATCGTTCTTGGTGGGCCTGAAGTTTCCTATGATGTGCAAGAATGGATGGAACAACATGAAGAGATCGATTTTATCATTTCTGGTGAAGGTGAAGTCGCATTCAAACAACTTTTAGATGAACTAAGCGGTCAAAAACGATACGAAAAAGTTTCAGGATTAACTTATCGGCAAGGAAAAGAAGTGATGATCAACGATAATCGTGAGAATATCGACGTCAATCAAATCCCAACACCATATCGCTATCCTGAAGACGTACAAGACTTAGGAAAACGAATTGTTTACTTTGAAACAAGCCGGGGGTGTCCTTTCCAATGTCAATTTTGCCTTTCGTCTCTTGAACAAGGGGTTCGTTATTTTGACATTGAACGAACGAAGGAAGATTTATTGTACTTAATAAAAAATGGTGCGAAAATGATTAAATTTATTGACCGCACTTTCAACCTCCACCGTTCATACGCCCTAGAGGTTTTTCAATTTCTAATTGACAACCATCAAGGCTGCCAATTTCAATTCGAGATTACAGCAGATATCATGCGCCCTGAGGTCATTGAATTTCTAAATGAACATGCACCACCTGGCATTTTCCGATTTGAGATCGGGGTTCAATCAACAAACGATATGACAAACGAACTCGTTAAACGTAAGCAAAACTTTAAAAAACTAGCACGTACAGTCTCACTTATTAAAAACGGCGGCAAAATTGACCAACACCTTGATTTAATTGCTGGTTTACCAGAAGAAAATTATGATTCTTTCAGGAAGACATTTAATGATGTTTTTGAACTTCGCCCTGAAGAGCTTCAACTCGGTTTTTTAAAGATGCTCCGTGGAACAGGTATGCGAAAAATGGCTCAGGAATATGATTACAAATACACAAGCCATTCACCTTATGAGATTCTTAGTCACAAGACACTGCCCTTTGATGATGTGATTGCGATCAAACAAGTCGAAGATATTCTCGAGAAATATTGGAATGACCACCGGATGGATCGAACATTGGAATATTTATTCCAACATGTTTACGCTTCTCCCTTCGACTTCTTCCAACAGTTTGGTACTTATTGGGAACAACAAAATTGGCAGCGCATTGGCCATCAACTAGAAGATTTATTTTTACGAATCTGGCAATTCCTTTCTTACAAAAACATCGATGATTTAGACGTTGCTTTCTCATTTTTAACAGCCGACTACCTTCTCCAACAAAAACAGAAACCTAGAAAACGTTGGTGGTCTTCACTTTCAATTGAACCAAACCGTTTCCATCTTGATGATGCAAATAAGGAACTTTTACAACAAATCCCTGCTTCATTTTTAAAACAAACAAATGGACATATCGATAAAAAGTGGATGAAAAAACATATCATCATCGAGAAAATTTCAATTGATATCGATGAATTCCTTCAATCCGGTGATATTCACAAAGGAGATTTTTTACTGTTGGTCGCCTATGATCCGAAAACAGGCTCTAATCAGCATATCATTTTGAATAACCAAGAAAGCAGTTTTGAAGTTGATACAATGCGGGAAAAGACATGACATATGAATAAACTTTATTGAGGGAGGAGAAGAAATACATGAAGCTGACAGATGAACAAATTGAAGCAAATTTGCAGGATTCAAATGGTTGGGAGCTAACGTCTGAAACTTGGATTAAAAAAGCATACACATTTCCGTCATTCACAAAAACGATGCAATTTATTAATGAGCTCGCGGATATCGCTGAAAAAAGGCAACACCATCCACATATGACCATCGATCATTCAAATGTAACCATTCAGTTATCAACACTTGACCAAGGTGGTCTTACACAATTAGATTTTGAGTCTGCTCACGCATACGATCTCACTTACGAAAAATACCATCGTTAACCCCCCTCAAAAAAAGCAATGGCTGTGCAAATAAGGACAAACTTATTTGGCACAGCCTCGTTTAGTTTAACTGTCATCTCATTTTTCGATATGGTACAATGGCGTCATATTAACTTCGGAGGAATTAAACATGTTAGCTTGGTTTTATTTATTTTACATCGCAATTATGGGGAGCTTGGCCCTTTATCACTTGAGCACCCATAAGCAAAGAAACAACTCAGAAAGTGATGTCATTTACCTTCTTAAAGATACAAAGAAGATTCATACGGAATCAAAGATGTATAGAACGTCCATCATTTCCGCATACGTCGTATTAGGTTTATCACTCGTCATATTGTTTGAAATGTTTCGAAATACTGATACAACAGCTTTGTTATTTCTCTTACTTATCCCTGTATCATTTCATGTATTATTTACTTTAGATAAACTTTTTGAAGTCCGATCAGATAGAGTCATTTTTAGTGGCTATCAAGCTCACTGGCATAAAATCCGTCAGATTGGCTGGTTAAAAAAACAAGACAAATTCTCAACACTAATGATGGAATTAAACAAAGGAACAAAAATTCGAATTAAAATTCCTAAAAGTGAAACGAAAGAACTCGAAAAAGTACTTAAACAATATGTTCAATTTGAAGATGACTTGTCTAAGAAAACTTCAACTAAGTAAAAAAACGAGGCTAAACGATAAAGGGAGTTTCTTTATCACAGCCTCGTTTTTTATACTTTTCTTTCAATCGCTAAACCCATTGACGACTATTTCTCCTTCGAACCTGCGAGGATATTTGTTGCACATTTGACGCGATTTCCTGATGCATTCCATGTTTCAATCGCGGCTATTTGACTTGGACATTGATTAAGAATATTATTAATTAATTCAACTTGTGGATGAGAAAGGTTCAAAGAATAATAAACCCATTGCCCCCTCCGTTCTTCATGAACAACACGAGCATCACGAAGTTTTCGCAAATGTTGACTAATCGAAGGTTGACTCATTTGAAAAAATTCAACGAACTCACAGACACAACACTCATCGATCTGAAGAAGGGCGAGCATTTGTAAGCGTGTTTTATCACTTAACAACTTAAGCACTGAAGCTACATCTATAAATGTTGTTTGATTGGTCATAACTTTCTCCTTTCGTCACCCATTGTAAATCAACACTGGCCAGATAAATAAGTAGATTATATAAGTACATACTAATATCATTTTAAATAAATGATGCCAAGCCTGTCAACAAGTTACATCCTTTTCCATTTTTCTCGCGGGAGTAACCATCCCTCACCGGTCGAAAAATAAGGTACAAATAGTAAATGACCTTTACATTTACAATCAGACGCTCCGAATTGCGAAATCGGCCTAGTCGCCTGAACATACGTCGCAGTAGCCTCAACGAGTTGACATTCTCCTCTTCTTTCTAAGTACGTCTGTCCCTCAATAAAGTGCATCTTTTCGCGAATGTAATCGATGTGCCAACGTAACTTTTTATCTACTGATAAATGACGGTTTAACCTTGCCTCCATGTTCTTCTTGGCACTTCCAATATAAATATACGTCCCTCTTTCAAATGAAAATGTCCCTTTCTTCCCCACTTGGATTGTTTCATCATATAAGAGATGAAAAGCCAATGCATAGAGCGTATCCCCAGGAGATGTCAACAGCTTTTCAGTTTGAATTTTTCCATCGCTTATATATTTACCGGTTGGATACAAGGTTCCCCCTCCGTATTGTTTAAATTTTTTCATATTATTACGCATAAGTATCTCGACTTTTCTCGATCTTCTTTGTTATGATATTAAAGAAAATCTCGACATATTTAAACACGTTTTAATTCTGGGGAAAAAGGGGAACTACGTATTATGTCGAATGTATCACATAAAGAACAAAAAGGGGAGATTGATAATGAACCTACCTTCTTTTATAAGGAGTATTAAATTTCGGTTTATTGTATCAATTATTATTGTTTTACTGCTAAATACTTCAATTACTAACGGGATTCTCGTTGGTATTGAAACGTTGGGGATTTCCTTCAATGAAACAGTTGGTTTATGGGTAAACAACATGACGAATGTTCTTTTAACAACTGCTATCGTTTACTTCTTATTAGAATATTTTATTTTACGGCCAATTCGTAAAATCCAAAAAAAGATTCAACAATTTGAGGATGGCGACACAACCGTAAGAATTACGATGGATAAAAACGATGAAATCTCTTCACTTGGACGTCAAGTGAATCACTTCTTTGAAAATATCGATCGATTAGAAACATCCCGCGAGCACCAACTTGAAGTCATGGAAAGAGAAGCAAAATCCATCAATGAACGGATTGATCAATTAACAAGTGGCATTGACCAAACTGAAGAAATGTCTAATGCGATTTCTTCCCATTCACAAAACGCATTAGCAACATTCGAGGAAACAACTAGTGTCTCAGACTCACTAAACGATGGAATGGAATATATCTCTTCTACTTTAAGTCATCTCAATCAATCTTTGCAAACAATGACAGAAAATGCAAACATCGGTAAAGAACATATTACAGATGTGACTTCTTCGATTCAAACAGTTTCCAGTAGATCGAACGATATGAGTGAATCCTTACATAAATTATCAAAGGACATGAATAGTATTAATGATATTGTCGCACTTATCAATGATATTTCAGAGCAAACAAATTTATTGGCACTTAACGCTTCCATTGAAGCGGCTCGAGCTGGTGAACATGGTAAAGGGTTTGAAGTCGTTGCAAATGAAGTCCGTAAGTTAGCAGAACGATCCGTGGAAGCAACACAACAAATATCAACGACCGTATCATCGATCTTAAACGACGTCGAATTAAATGTGTCGAAAGCAAAAGATGGTGCTGAAACGATAGATTCAAGTATTGAGAAAATTGAAGATATGAGCGAACAATTCGAAAACATTATCCAAAATGTCTTTACTAACACACAAGCTATAGAAGATATCTCTAGTAATATACATAGTATGACCGATTCGAGTAAAGAAATCGCTTCAGCCATGCAAACAGAGACGGCTTCAACAGAAAAAATGGTGGATCAATTAGTAGAAATGAATCGTTGGATCGAAAACCAGTCCTCAGAATTAGATAACATTCGCGATTCTGTTAGCCAATTGCATGATTCCTTCCATTCATTAGATGATGAAAACATAAAAAGCGAGACTCATTAATTTCGCTTTCATCCCCCCCTTCAACGATGTTGGAGGGGGTTATTATTTCTCCTCTCCACAAAATCGTGTCTCCCTTTTTCATCATTCAATGGTATTTATAAGGTGAAAGGGGGTGAGACAATGGAACAAGTTAATGATTCGAGACTCATCTTAACACTCGTTACGGGCATGGATGAATACGGTGAAGACATTGAGCAACGCAGAACATTTCAAAATATTAACACAAATTCGAGTAATGAAGATGTGCAAGCTGCTGCCAATGCATTATTGTCATTGCAAGAACACCCGGTTCTTTACATCCAACGATCTAACACGTATGACTTAGAAGAGGAAGGTGAGTAATTACGAATAGACTATAGGAAAGGAGGAATTGTTAATGAGTAAGCGAATCCGATTACAATTTAAAAATGAAGAGGATCGTACTGTGAGTTTATCCATCCATGATCCACGTCAAGATCTTGAAGCCGAAGAAGTCAGTGAAGTAATGGATGACTTGATAAACCTCGATGTTTTTTACTCTACAGGAGGTAAGCTCGTTAAAAAACACAACGCCAGTATTATCGAGCGTCAAGTAGATACAATTGATATTGATTAATCTATGGTATTTGACCTTGCACGGATACCGTTAGCACTTCTACCACAAGTATGAAAAGGAGTGAAAAATATGGATGGGTGGTATACAATGATCAGCGAATTGGGCGTTCCTGTTGCAATCACTTTTTATTTACTCCATCGGATAGAACGAAAATTAGAGGAGTTAAACCAATCGATTCTATCATTCAACTATCATATGGTAAACGATCAGCAACATGAACGAGAATCACTTCGTTCAAAACGTACACCATCTTAAACATCACACCTTCCCGCTTTTAGTGGGAAGGTGATTTTCATTACAATGAAATGTAAAAAATCTGCCTTTATTTTTACGCCCCTTCCTCAACTCATTATGTTATTGTTGAAGTAATAGAGATGCGTGCGGCTTTTGAAGAGTAAAACAAAATGACACCACAGCATTTTCGCAGAGGAGAGAAAGTAAATGGAACATAACCAATCGCTGGCCTCATTTTACGACCAATTAAGTACAGAAGCACAAAAAGACCTCTTATCCATCGGTAGTAAATTGATCGTGCAAAAAGGCAACCTAATTATTCAAGAAGGTGATTGGCCTGATCATATTTATTTACTACGTTCAGGAAAAATAAGAATTAGTAAAACGACGCCCAACGGAAAAATCTTTTACCTAGAAACGAAAAAACACCACGAACTTGTCGGTGAATTAAGTATTTTCACAGAATTAACCAACTCCTTTAATGCAGAAGTTATTGAAGACGCCACAGTCTTTCGTTTCGAGCGGCTAGAATTAGAGAAGTTGTTAAGTTCACACGGTGAAATGGCTGAAACTTATATACGTTGGCTCGCTTCTCAAAATCATATACTTTTATCCAAATTCCGCGACCTCGCTTTTTGTGGGAAGCAAGGTGCTTTATATTCAATTTTAATTCGTCTGATTAATGAACATGGGGAACAAGTAGAAGATGGTTTTATTATTAATCGAAAAGTAACCAATCAAGAACTAAGCAATTATATCGGCGCTACCAGAGAAAGTGTTAATCGCATATTAAACGGATTAACGCTAGATGGAATTATTTCCATTGATCGAAAGTTCATCACCATCCATGATGTCGAATATTTTCAAGATCATTTACAGTGCAACTATTGCCAATTTGATCAATGTACGATTTGAAACCCCCAAAAAAATGGAACGCGTTCACTTGTGAGGGGCAAAATCGTAGATCTCAGACTAAATTACAATAGAAATCACTTGAAAAAATAAGGGCATGGAGATCGGCATCCACCCTTATTTTGGCTTGTTCAATTCGAAGAGCAATTTTCCGCGACACATAGGATTTCATTTGCTGCGATTTGGCTATCGCTTGGCCTCTTTTCATTTTCAATTGCCCATATCCCCCTTGGATTCGGACAATTCTACTGCTTTTCCTCCTCTAACTGTCCGAACATACCTTACTTTCGGACAGTTCTACTGCTTTTCCTCCTCTAACTGTCCGAACATACCTTACCTTCGGACAATTCTACTGCTTTTTCTCTTCTAACTGTCCGAACAATCCTTGCTTTCGGACAATTCTACTGCTTTTTCTCTTCTAATTGTCCGAACAATCCTTGCTTTCGGACAATTCTACTGCTTTTTCTCCTCTAACTGTCCGAACATACCTTGCTTTCGGACAGTTCTACTGCTTTTCCTCCTCTAACTGTCCGAACATACCTTACTTTCGGACAGTTCTACTGCTTTTTCTCTTCTAACTGTCCGAACAATCCTTACTTTCGGACAGTTCTACTGCTTTTTCTCTTCTAGCTTAGGGATGCCATTTAGCACCCCTATTTTTTTGATCTAGCATTATTTGATTTTTTTGTTTGCATATTGTCATGTTTATCACATAGGTATGTATTAACAATGTACTTCAAAAGGAGAGAAAACAATGGGACAAGCAATGAAACAAGAACGTTTTTTGGACAAAAAAGAAGAAAATGCCGCAGTATTTGATCGCTCACCAAATGCAAAAAATGCAGTTGCCGACTCCGAGGTGGATTTTTCATCATTTACCGATAAACTCGAGCGCTTCTATTCATTTTCTTTCAAAGCTTTTATTCTTTTTGGCATCCCGTATGTCATTTGGGTAGTATTACAAGCGATCAACCAATTCCTCTAAGCATTGGACTGATTTGAAAATAAGATTGATGCTAACTTATCTTGTTTCTTCTGTAAAAAAGTTTCATCCATCTTAAGAAAATCAATCGCTTCGATGCCATCAACAAGGTAATAATAAAGGTCAGCTACTTCTTCTTTAATAAAAGAATCATTCTGAACAGCAATCTCATAAAGGGCATCGTACAGCGCCGCTGCAACAGCTGGATCACTTTGACCATAATGACGGATTTGATAAAATGCTTCATACAACAGGTCGGAAAACGAAATCGGCTCAACCATGAATCGTAATTGTTCATGTTCATCATGTCGATACGTGTGATACAGATCTCTATTTCCTATCATTGCCAGTAAATGCCCCAACTTTTCAATGCAATAAATCGCTGTGAATGGATCATTAATCCCTGGAGATAAAGATCGTAACGCGATTTCCACAATCTTATGGATGCCAAATGTAATATCTTGAACGGATTCCCTCTCTTCACCGATCAACACCCATTTTCTATAGTCACTAAACCCACTACTCTCTGAACTCGTCCATATGACCATCATTGTTTTTCCTTTTTCGATATATTGGCCTACCCTCGGTTTCATTTCTACAATGACATCATCTTCTTCTGCTTGTTTAAGAACTTTTTCTGTATCAACCCATTGAATGTAACCAGACTTTTCACTAATTAAACCATGAGGAGAGTGGGTATGGAGATCAGACGCTTCCCAATCTTGCCACGGTGGATTCGATCCCTTACTACGTTTTGGTAATTGATTTTTCACCGACTCTTTCGTTTTTCTATCGATTTGTTCGATCAAATGACGTACTTGAATCCATCTCGATACATGATGAACAAAGAATACAAAAAAACCAACACTAATAATTGCTACTATCAATGCTAAGGTTGGTGAAAAAAATAATATATCATCTTCATTAATCGGCTTTTTCGTTAATAAAAGCAAAGTTGTTGAATATAAGAACCCCGAAATGAATACACCTAAAATTCTTTGTGTACTTGAATCATTCATAAAATTTTGTAGTGTTCGGGGGGAAAATTCCGATAAATAAGTCGTAAGCACAACTAAAATCGATGAGAATGAAATTGTTGTCATCGTTAAAATTGAACCGGAAATTGAACCAAGTAAAGTATGTGCCAAATCGATATCTGATAACATCCATGATGGAAACCAATGATATGTCTCAGGATTGTTGAACAAATAAATGTCGATTACACTACTTACTATAGCAAGAAATAAAGCGATAAAGCCATAAAATGATGGAATGAACCAGTAACTATTTCGTATAAATATTAATAATCGTCGCATACCTCTTCAAACACCTTTCGATGCTTTGTTCGTTCAAAATTAGTATGCCCGGTTATATATGAAAAAAATGCGCTGAGCATAAAGCCCCAGCGCATTTTTTTAAGCAGGAATGACATAAAGGAGAATCGATAGAAAGTGAGTAATACTTGCAGCGAGTACGAATAGGTGCCAAATGGCGTGATGGTATTGAAAGCGACGCCAAATGTAAAATACTGTTCCAGCAGTGTAAAGAATCCCCCCTGAAACTAAAAGAACTGTTCCTGGTATCGCAACATTCGTGCTTATCGGCTCCAAAGCAAACACAACGAGCCACCCCATCAGAAGGTAAAATAATGTCGATAGCACGATAAAACGTTTCACAAAAAATATTTTAAAGATTGCTCCTGCAATCGCCAGTGCCCAAACAACACTAAGTAAAACCCATCCACGCGTCCCTTCTACAACGATGACCATAAATGGTGTGTATGTCCCTGCAATAAACAAATAAATCGCAGCATGATCAAAAATCTCAAACAAGTTTTTTAATTTTTCTTTTTGAAAGCTGTGTAACAATGTGGAACAAACGTACATCAAGGTTAATGTTACACCATAAATCGTTACACTAATAATGTGACTTGCTGTTCCATAAATTGACGCAAAAACGATCAATAAAACAAGAGCAACAATACCAAATAAAACACCTATACCATGTGTAATGGCATTTGCCACTTCTTCTCTTTTCGTAAACGTATGAGTACTGCCCATCCATTCTCCTCCTATATTGCTAAGTCGTCTTACATCGGTTTTCTTATTTTATTACTACCGATAATGAATATCCGTAATCATCCACTGACCTGAATCATCTACATATATGAAATTGAAATCAACCTCACGATCCACAACGATTTCTTCGTCTTGAAGCGAATAAATCGTATATGTAGTTTGAGCTCTTCCCTTTTCGGGGTCATAAGTGAAACTGTCTTGTTGAATAAACGTTTCACCGTCTAAGTGAATATATTCTATCGAAACGTTTCGTCCTTCATTTTTCACTTTCAACTGTTTTTCTTCCTCAGAGATATCGATTTTATGATGAACAATCTCCTCAATTTTATCATGGTCTTCAATATTCATCGATACAATCAAATCATGAACGTTTTTATCTAATTGCTTACGTAAATCTTCACTTTCTTCAAAATCACGTTTAACTTGCATCTTTTCTTGCCGGATCGTTAAAAGTTGACTTTTAAGTTTTTCATTTTCGTCTTCTATTTCATTCACTTGCGTTTGTAGCTCTTCTACCTTTGACTTTTCGTTCTCAAGCATTTTTTCAATAAATTGAATTTCGTCTTTATATTCTTCAATTCGTTGGTCATCACTTTCCCCATCCGATCCCCCTTCTTGGCCTAACCCCTCTTGCTGACAGGCTAGTAAAAAAGAAAGTGGAATAAACATGATAAACAACAAGTGCCTTCTATTCATGGCAACATCACCTTATTCATATACTAATTATCATATTCTCATGCCTACATTGTGTGAACATCTTCCATTATACATCATATTAGTGTATTTAAGCACCGACTTATTACAAACTCATTTCATTTTCATCATGAAAGGTGACCCCACATTCGGAGTCACCTTCTTTAAGGTTTAGATATTTGTCTTTTACCAGAAAAACGCTGATCCTAAGGCAAAACCACCTACGGCTGCTAAAGCGACTGGAAACCACGTTCCGCCACCGGATCCGAAGCCACCACCGGCGCCGTAACCGCCACCGGCAAAACCATATCCAAAACCTGGTCCTGGTCCTGGTCCTGGGCATGGAATAGGTTCTAACCAAACGTAATCTGGATCAACTGCTACCACTCGACCACAATGAACACGACCACAATGTTCTCTTAAATAGACAATTTTTCCATAACTTTTACAACAAAAATCATATACATGTTGTGCCAAAAAGTCCACCCCCCTTTTGCACAGTCACCAATAACATATGTCTATTAATAATGATTGTGTTGTGCACATGTCCAATAACTGAAAGATCGGGACATTTTTCTTACTAACAACATAAAGTATGGTAGTGCCTTTAAAGAAAGGGGAGTTTGTTATCATACCTTCCTATGAACACACAATCGCAAAGCTTGGTGTCACCTATGCCCACCCTGGTGGGAAACAATGTAGTGAACGAATTTTAAATACACACCCTTTAACCAAAGACCAATATGTCCTTAACGCCGGCTGTGGAAGCGGTGACATTTCAGCTTGGCTTGTTGAAAAATTCTCTGTCAACGTCATTGCGGTGGACCGACAAGCCGCTTATATTGAAAAAGCAAAATTGAAACACAACCATAACAATTTATCATTTGAACACGCAGACCTCTTTTATACTTCATTTCCCAAAGCAACATTTGATGTCATCATTAGCGAATCCGTTACTTTTTTCAATCCAATTGATCAACTTCTCAGCCGTTACTACAACTGGCTCAAACCTGGTGGTGTACTTTACCATCAAGAATTAGTAAAAGAAGATGATCATTTAACAACAGATGAAAAACAGGAACTCTGTCAATTTTACGGTTGGCACGACATCCTTTCAGAACATGAATGGATTGTCGCTCTCGCTAACGCTGGTTTTTCATCTGTAAGTGTTGAAGAACGCGCTAGCCTTATTAACCGTCAACAAAGCCAATCCCCATCATCATTTGCCGTTTCTTTTGATGAGAATATGAGTGAGGGTGAATTTCAACTTCTTGAAAAACATCAGGAGCTAAGTGATAGGTATGCATTTACATTAGGTGACCGTTATTTCCGAAGTGTAAAAGGGGCAAACTAAATAAGCAGGCTCTTAATTAATATCGTTTTAAAAAAAGATCTGAACGCCTGGAATAAATGTTAATAGGCATTCAGATCTTTTACATACATTATACGATGAATATTCCAACAATCGAAATCAAACCTATAATAAGAAGGCTCGAATTTGCCGTTTTCTCCGACTTTCGAAAAACATTGGCAAGTAATAAAAAGGCAGTAACCATAACAGCCATAAATAAAATCGCATCACTCATCGGACCAAATAGTATAGGCTGTAACGTCGTTTCTTGATAAATCGAAGCATTAACGAAAATGGCTAATGTCCATAACGCGAATAAACCTATACCGATATACATTAATAACCTTTGCATTTGTTTCATCCTTTCACTAAAAACATACCACTATTAATAGTATAAACGAGAGAATTTAACATATTCAAGATAAGTTTTGGCGCTTCATTCCGTCACAACAGATTGAAAAAAGGATCGATACACATCTTCCTCTTGTCCACCTTCAAGCCTTTCTTGCTCTTCTCCAGCTTCATAATGAATCACTGTCGGTACACCTTCAATGTCATAACCATAGTGTCCTTCTGGAAACTCTAACACGTTAAACAATTGTAAGTCGACATTTTCCTCTTCTGCTAATGGCACTAACATAGGTGTAACATCATCACAAGCAGGACACTGTGGGCTATAATAATAAACGGTTTTATTTTCTTCATTTCCCAAGATCTCATCCATTTCATTAGGAAGAATCACATTGGCATACAAGGGGTCATCTAATTGATCGATTGTCGATTGATGAAGCTGGTCTTTACCGAATGGATTGCCTTCTGCTTCCTGTGTTTGTTGTTGAGAAGTCAACCAAGTCAAGGATCCTAGTAGTACGACAATAATACCGAGAAAAATGATCATTTTCTTCATCTTTTAATTCACTCCTTTACTAATGGTGTTCAGCATGACGAACTGAAACATACAAACAACTCCTGTGATTTCCTTGATATCATAGCACGGATCACAGTTGATTGGATAGCAATTTACGCCTGCATCAAAAAGCCGCTTCTACCTTCGATTCGATCGATGACAGAAACGGCCCCTCCATTGCAAAAAGTTATGTGTATTTACAACGTAGCAAACCAGTTTTCCCTCCTCAGCATAAAACGTTCCAAATCCTTTTCAGGAAGTGGTTTGCTATATAAAAAGCCTTGCATCTCATAACAATTTCGTTCATTTAAAAAGCGAACAATATCCTCGGTTTCTACCCCTTCAGCAATGACACGTAAATTCATATTTTGAGCTAAATCAATAATCGAAGTTACAATTGCTTGATCTTGAGGATTTGAAGTGAGATCTTTAATAAACGATTGATCAATCTTTAGTGTATCAATCGGAAAATGCTTCAAATAACTAAAAGAAGAATACCCTGTACCAAAATCATCAATTGAAATTCTAATTCCTAATTCTTTTAGGCGCTCCAATGTATGAAAACTTTCTTCTCGATCATAAATGAGATCATTTTCAGTGATTTCCAAATCTAAGTATGATGGCGGAAGCCCTGTTTTTCTAAGCACATGACGTATTTTTTCCACAAAGTCTGGTCGTTGAAACTGTAATGGGGAAATATTAATCGCCATTTGAATATTAAACAGACCGCGATCAACCCATTGTTTTGCTTTTTGACACGCTTGTTCAATCACCCAATCTCCCATCGGAATAATGAGTCCAGTCTCCTCAGCAATAGGGATAAACTGACCTGGAGAAATATTTCCTAATGTCGGATCATTCCACCGCAATAACGCTTCAACACCGAAAACTTCTTTTTGCGATAAATCAATTTGTGGTTGAAAATACAATTCAAAGTTCCCATAATCGACAGCTTTACGTAACTGCTTTTCAATTTTTAACTTTTCACTATGAGCCGTTTTCAAAGTAGAAGAAAAATATTGATAGTGATTCTTACCTGTCTCTTTCGCGTACTGCATTGCGGTATCTGACTGATGAACTAACTCATCAAATTCTAAACCATAGTCCGGATAACATGTAACACCGATACTTGCAGATAAATGGAGTTCATGGCCTTCTACGACAAACGGTTTTTGAAACATTTCGATGATTTGTTTTGCCATTTCATCCACGTGCTTTTTATCGTTAGGGTATGCCATATATAAGACAAACTCATCACCACCATACCGATAAACAGTCACCTGATCATTTGCTAACGTATTTAAAGTATTGGCAATACGTAAGATGAGTTGATCGCCAATATAATGGCCAAGCGTATCGTTAAAAAACTTAAAACGATCAACATCGATAAAAAATAGCGCGAAGTGGTCTTGATCCTCGTTTTGTAAGCTTCCTTTAACATCTCGTTCAAATTTCGCGCGATTAGGTAAATTCGTCATAAAATCAATATGTTGTAACTTTTCCATTTCATCTAACATTCTCTGCTCGTGTGTCTCATCATGATGGAGAATGATTCGAAAATCTCGACCCGATAAACGAACAGGTACAACGACGATTCTTAATGAAAGCATGTCACCACGATTCGTTTTCTGAACAGTTTCTACTGTTTTTTCATAACCTTTTTCAATGGCTTCTTGTAATAAATGTTTATCTCTATCATTGTAGAACATCTTTTTTAAGGATATATAATCTTCACCTAGTAACGCTTCTTTCTGAAACTTTAAACGTCCACAAAAAGACGGACTAGCGTATTTTATTGTACCTCTTTCATCAGTAATCACAAAGAATGCAGCTTGATCTAATGAAGTGCGAAAATAATGGAGCCATGTACTCAATGTTTCAACTGAAGTAGACGGAATATCTAAGTCGTCAAAAATATTCATAAATGATGTCGTCTCTTCCCATTCAGTACGACGCTCTGGCTCTGGCTCTTCCTTATTTTCCCCCTGTTTTCTTATATGTTCCACCGTCTCCCTCCTCAAACACATCACCATTAAGGAATATGCAACAAGTAAAAATACTGTTGGGTCGATTGGCAATTGTAATAATTTCCCTTTATATAGAAAAAAAGCCGACCATTCGCATTGGTCGGTTGCACTACTGGCTCCTGAACATCCAAGTGCCCATATAAAGATGTTCAATCATAGCCTCCATAAACAAGTACATTGTTATTTTTCTATATTTTATTACGACATTCCAACTTTTTCAAGCGAGACCTATTGCATAACTGTAACAATATTTTCATGTAGTTGCCATACCTCTCTCACAAATGAAACTAAATATTACCTTATAATATAGATAACATTCAAATTTAAGGTGGTGATTTCGTTGCATCTCAAAGTTTTCACTAGTTCAGACATCAATTGTAAAGTGTTTGAAAAAAACATCCAAGAAGTGGTAAATGAATTGCATAACACCATCAGCATCGAATGGATAACAGATGTAAATAACTTTCACTTACATGGCATTTTTTTTACGCCTACACTGTTGATTGATGATCAGCTCGTATCAAATGGAAAAATACTTACAAAAGAAGAAATAAAATCACATCTAGAAAGATTTTCGCATGTACTATGATTGACCCTAGCATAAATCGGGTATAGTAAAAATAATTCGGATAAGAGGGGGCGTACGTATGGAAACGACAACATTAAACGATTCTCTTATTAAAAAGGTTAGTTACGATGAGCAAACAAGAGCATTGCACGTCCACTTTCAAGATGGGCGATACATCGTTTACTACGAAGTTTTTAAGCTTGATTATGTCGGATTACTATCTAGTGAAAATTATGGTGACTATTTTAAAGAGAAGATTGAACCCCGTTTCCCTTCAAAAAATATGAAAGATTAACAACGGAAATGAAATTTTCCTTTATTTAAATGACTATTCCATGTAAGTAGACAATTTATTTGGACTAGTCATTTTTTCTTCATTTAAATAACATCCCTTTTTATTATTTTTAAAAAGTTATAGTTGATTCCGTCATATTCCGATAGAATGTTAGTGAATATGTACTTTGTTTAAGGAGGAGTTACTTTGCGGATAGGTGTACCTAAGGAAAGAAAAAATAATGAAAATCGTGTCGCTTTAACGCCAGCTGGTGTCGTTTCTATCGTACAAGCTGGACACGAAGTTCTGATTGAGCGCTCAGCCGGGATCGAAAGCGGCTTCCTTGATAATGATTACTTAGAAGCTGGAGCTACTATACTCGAGGAAGCTGAAGATGTCTGGACAAAATCAGAAATGATCATGAAAGTAAAAGAACCACTTCCATCAGAATATGATTATTTTCATGAAGGACTTATTTTGTTTACATATCTTCATCTTGCTGCTGAATCAGAACTTGTAAAAGCTTTAACTGAAAAAGGTGTAACAGCTGTTGCTTATGAAACAGTCGAAGTTAATGGAACACTTCCTTTACTGACACCAATGAGTGAAGTAGCTGGACGAATGGCTTCGCAAATTGGTGCACAATTTTTAGAAAAACCTAAAGGTGGAAAAGGTGTTTTATTACCCGGCGTCCCTGGTGTAAAACGTGGTAAAGTCACGATTATCGGTGGTGGGGTTGTTGGGACAAATGCCGCTAAACAAGCTATTGGCCTTGGTGCCGATGTAACAATCATCGACCTTAGCCCTAATCGGTTGCGACAACTCGATGATTTATTTGGTAACGACATCAATACATTAATGAGTAACCCATTGAACATTGCTTCTGCCATTAAAGAATCCGATCTTGTGATTGGTGCTGTCTTGATTCCTGGCGCCAAAGCACCTCAGCTTGTTACGGAAGAAATGGTTAAAGAAATGTCTGAAGGGTCTGTGCTCGTAGATGTTGCTATTGATCAAGGTGGAATTATAGAAACAGTCGATAAAGTCACAACACACGCTGACCCAACTTACGTAAAACACGGGGTCGTTCATTATGCGGTTGCGAATATGCCCGGGGCCGTACCACGTACATCTACAATTGCATTAACGAATGTCACTGTTCCATATGCCCTTCAAATTGCAAATAAAGGAATTTGGAGTGCAACTGTCGAAAACCCGGCCTTGAAATTCGGTGTCAATGTGGCTGGTGGACACGTCACTCATCAAGCGGTCGCAAATGATCTAGGCTATGAATATGCCCCTGTAGAAAAAGTTCTTAATAAACGCTAATTGCCAAACGGTTAGCTCCTCACCCATTTGCGTGAGCGCTAACCGTTTTTTTATACCCTTCACGAAATTTTTCTTTCAATTTTGTCCAATTTTTAAGACCTACTCTATCTTTTTTGTTTTTTCCGAAAACTTTTTCTTTACAAAACATTGGATCAACGTTAGGATAGATAAAGTCTTTCGAAATTTGTCGAACAATTTATTTAGGTAGATAGGGATCTGGAGGTCATCATGTTGGAACAAAAAATAACTAAAAAAGAAACCTTTTTTATAGGATTAATGCTTTTTGCCTTATTTTTCGGGGCAGGTAATTTAATTTTTCCACCATTTCTCGGTCAGGAAGCAGGAACGAACTATTGGACAGCGATCTTTGGGTTTGTCATTACCGGAGTTGGACTGCCTGTACTTGGGATTGTCGCGATTGCACTGAGTGGAAGTAGTATTGAAAGCATTGCTAAAAAAGTAAGTGCCCCTTTCGCGATTACATTTACTTTTGTTTTGTACTTGGCGATTGGTCCATTTTTCGGCATTCCACGTGCGATGAATGTTTCCTATGAAATGAGTGTCATGCCGTTTATTCCAAGCCAAGCACTTGATATATCTTTATTCATTTATTCAGTTGTATTCTTTATCGTTGTTTTTTGGCTCAGTTTAAATCCATCTAAACTGGTAAAACGAATCGGTAATATCATCACACCGATTTTACTTATCGCGATCGTTCTACTTGTCGCAGGAAGCGCATTAACTGGAAATATAACTGGTGGAGAAGCTCCTTCTGATGCGTATTCAGATCATGCACTTATCGGTGGCATATTAGAAGGTTACTTGACGATGGATGCAATAGCAGCTCTTGCCTTCGGTCTTGTGATTGTTTCCACATTACAAGCCCGCGGCATTGAAGACAAAAACTCGATCCTTCGCACAACGGCTATGTCTGGTATCGTGGCTGGAATCGGATTAGCTTTTGTATACGTATCTATTGGTTGGCTCGGAATGCAATTGGGGCCACTTGAAACATTTGCAACTGGAAGCGAGATTCTTTCATTTGCCGCCAATGAAACATATGGGCTTATTGGCATGTTACTGCTCGGAGTGATTGTTACTCTCGCTTGTCTAACGACATGTGTCGGCCTTGTAACGGCATGTGGTCAGTATTTTAAGAAGAACTTTCCAAGCATGCGTTACCAAACACTCGCGTTAATCACGACAATCGTTAGTTTTGCGGTTGCCAATTTAGGACTCAACACGATTATTTCTATTTCCGTACCTGTTCTTGTAGCGATTTATCCAATTGCGATTACGCTCGTCTTTCTAACTCTTACTGAAAGTTTGATCCCACTTCGGAAATCCCACTATAGAGGTGGCGTCATCGGTGCTGCTCTTATCAGTATTTATGATGGCATGCGAGAAATGGGTATAGACATTCAACTTCTCAACGAAATTTATAGTTATTTACCATTATTTGAAGTTGGTCTAGGTTGGATTTGGCTTGCCATCATTGGCGTCATTCTTGGATTTTTGATAGGAAAAGTAAGCCCTGACAAATAAATGTCAGGGCTTTTGCTAACTGTATATTAGCGTTCGGTAACTAATTACCGATTTCTCTGCTTTCATTAAGTAACAACATAACCGAAGTAAAGGACAACGATAAGTGCAATCGCAAATTGAATCCAGTAGAAGCTTTTTAAGTTCCCCGTGAGTGTACCATTTTTACTTCGCGTTGTGATCATTTCCATAACGTAAATTAACCAAACGGCAAGAATCCCTTTTAATATCGTGTTACTGGTCGTATATTGCAAAAGAAGCCACCCACCTGTTGCCAATGTGAGAACGTACATAAGACGCAACGTCATTTGTACGATCTTTGCAGGCTTCTCCTTTTGCTTTTTAATTAAAATGACAGTAACAACAAACAAGATAACTGCTAAAAGCCAGAATAGTGCATGTGAATGTAAGATCGCTGCATAATTCATTAATCTTCCTCCTTTTTCCATTTAGATAAAACGACGATGATTCATATTAGTTTTATTGTAATTTTAGTCGTTATCTTATAATAATAAGTATAACGGTTCACATTTTAATGTGCAAAAGATTTGCTGTTTAAAATCATTTTAAATCGACAATTGCTTTCCTTTTTGGGCTAGTTCAATATTCCCTGCAAAAACCGTAGCCGCTTCAGTTACTAGCTGCTTTTTGTCACCGAAATGAGGAAGGTGCGTTAAAACGAGTGTGTCTGCAAATGCTTGATCAGCGATGGTCGCAGCTTGCGTTGATGTCAAATGTCCGTAACTTGTTGCATCTTGTCCATCATAAAAACTTGATTCTGCGATCAAGATGTCACTATGAGCTGCAAATGTTGATAGTGAAGCGTCAAAACTGGTATCAGCTGTATATGTAAGCACCCTCCTTGTGTCTAACTGCTCAACTCTCATCGCATAACAAGGTGACGGATGGATCGTTTTCTGAAATGTTACTTGGATGTTTCCAAAAAGAAGTTGATCGGTTTCTTGATATGTATGGAATGTGATCCCTTTTCCTTTGAATGGTGTGCGCTTGTCTTCCGATTCTTTTGCTGGGCTATAAACCGGTATGTTTTCGTTTGTATTTCCTAGTCCTATGCTTACAATGCGACTGTATTTTAAAACACCGAGATCTGCGACGTGGTCATGATGGTGATGGGAAAGAAGAACAGCGTCAATGTCTTCTAATGTTGTATATTGTTGCAGTGTGGAAACAGATGCGCTTCCACAGTCTAATAGTAATTTTGTGTTTTCATCTTCAATTAAGTAAGACGATGTTGCTTCTCCTGCTTCTGGGTAGGCGCCCCAATGTCCAATAATCGTCAGTTTCATCTCATACGCTCCTTGTGATTTATTGGTTCCTACAATTCTGTATTCCCGATTTTGCACGCTTACACACCTTTTTTATGGTAATATAGGGGATGTTATGAAACATTTAAAAAGATTCAGAAAGAAGGTGGTGAAAACGAGACAGACGAAGCTGGATCGTTTTTTAAGTATTATTGCTTATGTGTGTACATTCTTCTATTTATTTGAATATATTTTTCCACTTTCATGGCTCGGCTTCGTTTATAGTTTACTTGCTTCAGGATTGTTTATTTATGCACTCTTCCATATTACGATGTTGAATCGGATCGTTGCCTTAACACTGATCATTGTTGGGACAATGATTTTTTACATTGAAGGTGTCGCCTTATATCAAGTTGTACTTGGATTTGGTGAAAATATTAATCTATTAGCTTTATTTTTGTTTATCCCTTTAATTGGTACATTCCTCTCGAGTGCTGGGTATTTGAACGCTTTACAATATGCAATTCAAAAAAGAGCACGTAATGGACAAAATCACCCGTATAAAATGGGATTTTTATTACTGGCAACAACGGGGACGGTTTTAAACTTTGGGGCGATGTCGATCGTCAAACGAATTGCTGATGAAAGCTTCACCTCTTTTCATGAACGAAAGCTCACTTTACATATCATGAGGGCATTTGGATTTTGTATGTTATGGTCTCCTTATTTTGTTAATGTCGGTCTCGTCACGGTGCTGTTTGATGTTTCATGGTTCCAAATAGGCCTTTACGGGTTTATTCTTGCTTTGATCCACGGTACGTTAAGTACGTTGATGCTTTCTCGTATTTCTTTCGACAATGACCCCTTC
This sequence comes from Texcoconibacillus texcoconensis, assembly GCF_014202575.1. GTDB lineage: Bacteria > Bacillota > Bacilli > Bacillales > Salisediminibacteriaceae > Texcoconibacillus > Texcoconibacillus texcoconensis. The sequence goes on from NZ_JACHHB010000012.1 coordinate 53,863, forward strand.
ATTGAAAGGGAAGCGCAAGCTGAAGATGAGGTTGAATCATATTCGTTAAGACCGCTAATTTTATTTACAATGGTTTTATTAACGCTTTCGATCTTGCTTGATTATTGGCTAGAGATGAACATGATCACGATCGTGTCTTTTCTAGCGATTGCTTTGCCACTCTTATGGGCGCTATATTCAAACATTTTAAAACAATATGTTCAGGATGTTTCCTCACATATCCAATCTGCGTTTCCAAAGGTGAAAAATGTGCTAGCCATCTTTATTAGTGCTGGTTATTTCGGGACAGCAATTAATAATACGAACATGGGAGAATGGGTGTCCACCTTTTTAGACCGAGTATCTCTTGGTTCCGTATACTTTCTCACCTTATTGATTATCATTGTCTCGATTTTATTGGCCCAATTAGGCATTCATCCAATTGTCATTGTGATCGGTATCGGAAGTTCACTTTCGCCAGTAACATTAGGTGTCAGTCCAGAGTACTTAGCATTAACGTTATTATTAGCTTGGTCGCTCGCGACGCAAGTTTCCCCTTTCTCAGGTCAAGTGTTGATGGCTTCGAGGTTAATTAACATTTCAACCTTTAAAATCGCTAAACAAAACGCAATGTTCGTTTTGTTGTCGATGATTTTTCTATCTTTAACATTATATAGCTTTTTTGTTCTTGGCTGGATTTAAAAGCGTCGGAGATCGAGGGGAAAGTGCTAAACGCTAAAGAAACGAAAAAAGAGAGTACCCATTATTGAGTACTCTCTTTTTATGACGTTTTACGCTTCTTGTGCAACTGGGTAAACGCTAACGCGCTTACGGTCACGTCCGACGCGTTCGAATTTAACAACACCGTCTGCTTTTGCAAACAATGTGTCATCGCCGCCTTTTCCTACGTTTTCACCTGGGTAGATTTTCGTACCACGTTGGCGAACGAGGATAGAACCGCCTGTAACTTGCTGACCGTCAGCACGTTTTGTACCAAGACGTTTTGAGATCGAGTCACGACCGTTCTTCGTACTACCTACACCTTTTTTCTGAGCGAAAAATTGCAAATCTAGGTTTAGAAGCATGTTGTTCACCTCCTGTTTATCCATGAATGGTTATATATTCACCGTACTGCTCTTCGATGGTTTGTAATGATACAACCATACCTTCCAAGAGCAACTGTACATTCTCGTACGCTTGATTTCCGATTTCATTCGGAACACCGCAGCGGAGAAAACCGCCGTCATTTGCCATTTCAACATCCAATTGAACTTGGCAAACTGCATCAATTGCGTTTACGGCTCCAAATGCAACAGCCGATGCACCTGCACAGACAAGATCTTGACCGTGAGGAGCGAAATCAGCGTGTCCTTCCATCGAAAAAGCATCGATTTTACCGTCTTGATTTCGTTCAATCGATACACGTATCATCGACGAACCTATTAAGCTTTGATTCCTTCAACCGTTACTTTTGTGTATGGTTGACGGTGACCTTGCTTACGACGGTAGTTTTTACGACGCTTCATTTTGAAGATAACTTCCTTTTTACCTTTACCATGCTTTTCTACTTTTGCTGTAACGGATGCTCCGTCAACGTATGGTGCTCCTACTTTTGTAGAATCTCCACCAACTAAAATTACACGGTCGAAAGTAACGGAATCACCTTCTGCTGCGTTAAGCTTTTCAACGTAAAGTTCTTGTCCTTCTTCAACTTTTACTTGCTTTCCACCTGTTTCAATTACTGCGTACACGACACGCACCTCCTTTAATCACTAAGACTCGCCATCACAGGTGCATTATGTAGCAAATACATAAGCTTAAAACCTGATCTGTGCGGTTGTAGTCCTTTGGGTGCACCAAACAACTAACAGACAGTATCATACCACAGCGCTACAACCGTGTCAATGTATCCTCAACTTCCATTGACTAGTTTGTCACGAACGTTCAAGAGTTATATTCTATAAGCAAACGTTGCCAACGAGCCTTTGCATGTTCTTTTTTACCGACAAAACGAACTTCCCCTTTTTCGGTGTTTGTTCGTTTAATAAGGTAAATGGTTTTGCTTATGACCGCTTCAATATCCGTTAATTTTTGGGCATGGTTTTCCAGCCATTTATCAGCAATAAAGGAAGGAACTTCAACAATGAGCGCCTCTGCATCATTGCCTTGAAACTCGTAAAGTAGTCGTTCCAGCTCGTACATTTGGGATGACTTTCCTAAGACACGCCCACTTCCTTGACAAGTGGTACAAGGTTCCGTAAGTAATTCACTCACTTCATGATACGCTTTTTTGCGTGTCATTTCCACAAGTCCAAGCTTTGTGAAACCTTGAATTTTCACACGCATCGGATCATCTCTAAAGCTATGTTCAAGCGCTCTTAACACATCACTCTGGGAACGCTCTTGCTTCATATCGATAAAGTCGATGAGGACAATTCCACCAATGCTCCTTTTTCGTATCTCTGTAGCGATCGTCTTGGCTGCCTGTATATTCATATTTCTCATTGTCTCTTCATGGGTATCTTTACCTACAAACGTGCCGGTATTCACATCAATGACGGTCATTGCTTCCGTTTTTTCAATATCAATGTATCCGCCATTTAGTAATTCTACCCGTGACAATAATGTTTGTTGTAATACTTGTTTTAGTTCATAGTGAGAAAATATATCATCATACCCTTGATAAAGTGACAACTGTGAAGGTGATAAATCATCTGTATAAGAAAGATAATCATTTAATGTATGATAAACTACCCTATCATCCGTTATCACTTCAGTTTCCGAATCGATAAAAGACTGACGGATCAGTCGGTCTATCATTGAAGAACCATGATGAATTTTTGTGGGAGTACGTAATTGTTTTGAATATTCAACAATTCTTTCCCAACGCCTTCTTAAAAATGACCAATCATTTTGTAAATAAGTGGGTGATATTTTCGCTGCTTCCGTTCTTATAATGACACCTTCGTCAAGTTGCCTCTCATTATTTGCAAACTTGCGTAATTCACCTCGCTTTTCATCTTCTATGCGGCGAGATACCGCTACATAATTAGCTTTTGGCAGGTAGACGAGATACTTGCCGGGAAGTTCAATGACTTCGGTCAGCTTTGCACCTTTAGACCCCGTTGGTTCTTTCGTTACTTGAACAAAAACTTCTTGTCCTTCTGTTAAAAACGATTGAATCTTAGCTCTACGTTTCTGGTCAGGGTCTTCTTGACTAATCCATTGCCATGCTAGTAATTCATTTAGTGGGAGATAGGCATTTTTTTGTAAGCCAATATCAACAAATGCTGCTTGCATCCCTGGCAAAATATTTACGACACGCCCTTTATAAATATTACCGACAAGCGGGCTCGTGTCTGGTGAATCTATCATCCACTCTACGACTTGTCCCTCTTCAATTAGCGCTACACGTTTTTCATCTGTATTTGCATTCATAATAATTCGTTTCACGTTTTTTGACCCCTTCATGATCAATTCGCAATCATTATACATGGATTAGGCAAGCAAACACAATGTTCACAGGACGCGAAAAGTTTTAAGGGGGTGGTCAATATTTAAAAACGCTCTTTTCGTTGTTGTCTTTGATGAACTCGGAGAAGCGAAAAGTGGCGACGCCAGGTCGGATCAATGTAGTCACGGTCACTGTTCGTTTTCGGCCGGGGACATTGATTCCGTTATTTGCAAAATTTCGCCCTTTACTGCATCCAAAAATGAGGATTAACGGAACGTATGTCCGCGACCCGCAAGCCGAGAGCCACATCAACCTAAAGCTCAAATCACCAACGCCTTGGGACAGCGTCCGCCTGCAGTAAAAATCACAATCAATGTTCGGGGATGATCTTTACATCATCTATTATGAAATTCATTCATATTTTAGAAAACAGCAAAAACGCTTGCCTAATTGATGGCAAGCGCCTAAGAGAAATCAATATAATATAGCATCCTTATTTCAAATCAAATATAGGTGGGGTAGCCGCTAAATCCCGTAAGGAAACAAACCTCTGTTTTTGGTCAAAATATGCATTTAAAGCGTCTTCTTCACGTACAGTGTGTCCTGCTGACGGTATTTTGAAATCATATCGTGCACAGCGATGTAACATGTTGATCGCTTCTATAACTGTGGTATCCGCAGAAGTTTTCCGCTCTTTTCGAGGTACCATCTCATCATTTCTAGCTATGTCATAACGCTCAAGTAAAAATCTCATATATGTAAATGAACGTTGTTTCCATGCTATATAATGGTGGAATAATAAAAACGCAAGCACAACCCACAAATTCAAATGAAATGGTAATTGCACTAAAGCAATAGCGCCCATTGTCACAAGTAGAATAAACGAAAGAATCAACGATTGTTCATAAGCCATTCGAAAGGGGGCGTAATATGAATATAAGATAAAGAGAATTTTCCCTCCATCTAATGGCCAGATAGGAAGCAAATTAAATAAAAGGACAGTAAGGTTATGAAACATAAAAATTGCATGGTCACCTGTCGTCCACCAATCAAACGGCAATAAAAGGAAAGATAGACCCATCAACCATATGTGCTGGAGAGGACCTGCGATTGTGACGATGAAATCTTCTCGTATAGGCCGATTACCATGTTCATCGACATGGGCAACACCCCCAAATGGCAGCAACTCAATTTTTTGTATCCGCCACCGAAAGTGCATAGCTGCTACAGTGTGACCGAGTTCATGTACAAAAACAATCAAAAACATCATGATAACTTCCTTGAAATAACCTGTTAATGCACCGGCACCAAGCACGAGCCAAAAGCAAGGGTGTATATGAACCAAGCGGAGAAGATTAATCAAATGAAATCACGTCCAATGGGTCAATAAATGTTTCATCTTCTTTTAATGCAAAATAATAAACTTCTCTGTCTCCGTTTGTTTTAGATGTTGTACCTACAATATCGCCTGTTTCAACATGATCATGAACATTTACATCAATATCCCCAAGTGACCCGTACCATGACTCTCCGCCATCATAGTGCTGGACAACAACCGTTTTTCCGATCCCCTCTTCCTCTTCATCTTGCCCGACAAACTGCACGACACCACTTTTTACAGCTTCAACTTGAGAACCTTTAGAAGTCTCTACAAAAATGCCACGTCCATTTTGATCAAAGCTCTCTGAAACTGTCCCACTCGCGGGTACTGCATACGCATAATCAACATTTGGTTCATCGGTTTGGTCTAAGGCAACGTTCGTCGTTGGCGGTACTAGTGCTAGCGGTCTTCCAAACTGGTCTTCATACCAATGAGCAATCGTGTCAAATTCGAACTCTGTTGTCATCGAACGGTAAATAAAGTCACGTGCCGAATCAAAAGTTGGTGAAGGATTTTGAAAAAGAATACCGACGATAAGAAACAAACAAATGCTTCCCATCATTTGCAATAACAAGATATCTTTACGTATCAACGGTTGTTTCGACTCTGTATTGTTCTTTCCTTTGGGTGCCGATGGGGGGATGACAACATCATCATGTTCTCTCGCTTCATCATGCTGCTGATAAATTTGTGGAGCTGAGCGTTGCCTTTGATGTAATGATGTACTCCGTTTTTTTCTTTTCGCATCAAGTTGGCGTCTAATTTTATCAACTTTCTTGGACATAATGTTCCCCTTCCCTCTTCATAGGCTTATCCATTTCCTTACTTCAACCTATGACTTGTCCCGGGAACATATGACTAAAAGAAGAATCGGATGGGCTTTGGGGTTTATGAGTGAAACCTAGGGAGTTATGAACGAAAACAAGTATTTACGAACGAAAATCGTGAGTTTACGAACGAAATCCATGCCTTTACGAGCGAAAATCCACTATTTATGATCAAATAGGGACTAAAATACTATTCCACCAACTCCAACTCCAACTCCAACAAAAAAACCAGCAATGACTTTTCAATCACCGCTGGTTCAATAAGTTCCATCACATTCGTTACGCACGAATGCCAAAAAACTTTTTCACTTTTTTTAATACGCCTTTATCATCGTCAAAATTCATTAACGGAACCGACTCCCCATTAATGCGACGAGCAATGTTACGGTAAGCAATCGAAGCTTTGCTATCAGGGTCCATGGCAATTGGTTGACCATCATTTGCAGCCTTAATGACTGAATCATCATCAACAACTGCCCCTAATAATTCGATTGCGAGTGTTGAGACTACTTCATCGACATCGAGCATATCTCCATTTTGCATCATATGATTACGAATTCGGTTGACAACCAAACGAGGTGGATCCATATCCTCTTGCTCTAACAACCCGACAATTCGGTCCGCATCTCTTACAGCAGACACCTCTGGGGTGGATACGACGATCGATTGATCAGCTCCTGCTACTGCATTTTTAAAACCTTGCTCAATCCCTGCTGGACAATCAATTAATACATAATCATAATCCCGTTTTAATTCCTCGACGATTTCTTCCATATCACTTGGGTCTATCGCAGCTTTGTCTTTCGTCTGAGCTGCCGGCAACAATACTAAACAATCAAAACGCTTGTCGCGAATTAACGCTTGACTCAATTTACACTGTTGCTCGACGACATCGACGAGATCGTAAATAATTCGGTTTTCAAGTCCCATGACGACATCAAGGTTTCTAAGACCTATATCTGTATCAACAAGCGCTACACTTTTTCCTGTCAACGCCAGAGCTGTTCCGATGTTTACCGTTGTCGTCGTCTTTCCGACTCCACCTTTTCCTGATGTAATGACAATCGCCTCTCCCACAGTGCATTCCCCTTTCTCCTCGAGATCGACGCGTTTGTTTCGATCACTTTTCTTCGATCGTATCCGCTCGTTCCCCTCTTTGACCGACGAATGTTCAAACTCTACCTTCGTGGCAAATGTTGACCATTCGTGATTGTATTACATATCAACAGTACGTACATTCCATTCATCATTCAATTCAGGTCGCAACTTTGCAACCCGTTGTAATTGATCTAAGACCATCTCAAACTGACCGTTCACATAAGCACATTCAAGATCTTCAAAACGTTCTTCTTCTACTTTCTCTCCCTTTTCTGGAGCCCGTCTAAGAATATCAGCAATACGCAACTGTGAAGGTTGCATCGTCGCTGCACAAATAATCGAACGGTCATCTCCTGATATCCCAGCTTGAGCAATCCCTCGTAATGCACCTAAAATAAATATGTTCCCAGTTGCTCGGACTGTACCACCTGGATTCACGTCACCTAACAGTAAGAGATCTCCACGAATTTCAATAACTTGTCCAGAACGAACAATCTTCGCTAAACGTGTCACACGACTGTCCTTTCGGCGGTTTTCAGCCTCCTCGACAGTAATGACGTCAGAGCGAATATCATCAATCACAATATTTTTACGTTCACTGATTTGCTCTTTCAAATCAGCAATTTGTTGATCATCTAGGTAACGTTTTCCTAAAAACAGTTTCACATGAACAAGCGGACCATGATCGAGCCGATACTGTTCTTCTGATAGTTTCTCATGGAGCTCCGTTAGCAGTTCATTGTACGAGCATTGATCATCTAAAATGAACGTCAGTCCATCCCGGGTCCCTTTAATCGTTACACGAGGTGGTCTCGTCTCTTTCTCTGTCATGGTTTACTCACCTCTACATGATTGACATATTCCACATCGATATGAAAAACCCTTTTAAAGTCTTTAACTTTCTTGTGGATTCATTCGTTTTCGTATTTCTTCCAATAATTTCCGCCAAGGGTAGCTAATCATTACAGCAAAAACAAAATTTATTCCTATCGTTGGTAACAAGCGCTCATATATAAAGGCTTCATGGCTGAGCATCGCAAGCCCAAGAACATCATTAATCAAATAAACGAAATATTCGATAAATAGAACAGCAATGGTCGCAGCCACGATGTTCAAGGAAACATTTCGGCGTACAATGTATAGTGGCCAGCATAATATGTATGAAATCAAACCGAATGAAAACGTGTATACACCGAGAAAAGGACCATATACAACATCATAGAGAATACCGAAAGCAAGCGCATAAATGACACCTGTTAAACGACCATGAAACAATCCAATATAAATAATCAAGACGAGGACAAAGCGAGGAACCCACTGGAACTCGATCATAAATCGGTCAGCTAAAAAGTACTGAAACCATGTTCCCTCAATAATGAACATAAGAAAAAGAACAATAATGATCAGATAGCGGTTCATTCGTCATCGTCCCCCAAATCTGGATCGATATCTGGTTCAAGCGATTGTGACTCACGCTCAACAACCATCACATAATCAAGGTGATGGAAATTCGCTGCTGGCTCCACGTACGCCGATTGCGTTAATCCAAATTCATCATCTTTAACACCAATAACCTCACCAATTTCCAATCCTCGTGGAAACACACCACCTAATCCTGAAGTCACAACGGTCATTCCCTCTTCCACTTCCATGTCTGTTTCAATTTTTGTGAAGTGGAGATACCCAGTGTCTTCATCTATGCCTTCAATAAAACCATAAACACTATCATCTTCACTGGCCATAGCTGAGATTCGATTTGCTCGATCTTGGTCTGTCAACAGTTGAACCGTCGAGGTAAACTGCGAAACTCTTGCCACTTTTCCTACGAGACCTTCTGATGTTATCACAGACATGTCTTCTTCAATACCATTTTGCGCACCTTTATTAATACCGATAAATTCATTCCAGCGATCCGGAGAGCGATTAATTACAGCTGCTGAACGGTATGAAGCATCGTAAAGACTTTCTGTAATATCTAATGATTCCTTTAATTGATCATTTTGCCTACGTAATTCATCAACTTCAACAGAAACCGTTGCATAATCATCCAATTGGGCTTTTAGTGCTTGATTTTCCTCGTATACATTGCGAATATCCTCAATTGTGTCAAAGAAGCCCGCTACCATATGAGCGGGCTGACTAAACACAGATTGGACCCAGCCGACGGAATCGACGATAAATTGTTCTGGCCACGTCATCGACCGTCGTTCACTCATCGAATAACCGATAAGTCCGACAAGAATAACGATACATACGAGTAGCACAATTAATCGTTTATTAGAAAAAAATGGTGGCATCTTAGACACCTACTTATCCTTTTCGGTTTGAACGTGCAGTGATCCCTGCTTTTGATCGGAATAAATGCAAGTTTTCCAAAGCTCTTCCTGTACCAATGGCTACACAGTCTAGTGGGTTTTCACTGACAAGCACAGGCATATTTGTTTCTTCACTAAGGACATGATCAAGGTTTCTGAGCATTGCTCCCCCACCTGTGAGAACGATGCCTCGATCCATGATATCGGCTGCCAATTCAGGAGGAGATTGTTCTAATGTGTCTTTCACCGCTTCAACAATTTGAGACACTGTGTCTTCTAGTGAAGCTGAAATTTCCCCTGATGTAATGGTTATCGTTTTCGGTAAGCCTGTGACGAGGTCACGTCCACGAATTTCCATGTCTTCTACTCCTTCAGGAGAGCTAGCAGATCCAATTTCAAACTTGATCGCTTCGGCCGTACGTTCACCAATCATCAGGTTATATTTTTTCTTAATGTACTGAACAATAGCGTCATCCATTTCATCACCTGCGACGCGAATGGACTGGCTTGTGACAATACCTCCGAGTGAAATAATCGCAACTTCCGTTGTTCCTCCACCGATGTCGACAATCATACTTCCTGTCGGTTCCCAAACAGGTAAGTCTGCACCGATCGCAGCTGCAAATGGCTCTTCGATCGTATAAGCTTCTCGCGCGCCTGCTTGCTTTGTCGCATCTTCTACCGCACGTTTTTCAACGGCTGTAATGCCAGACGGTACACATACCATCACATTTGGCTTACGTGTCATAACAGAACGGTTTTTTAATGCTTGTTTAATAAAGTACTTCATCATTGTTGCTGTTGTATCAAATTCAGCAATGACACCGTCTTTCATTGGTCTAACAGCAATAATGTTTCCAGGTGTACGACCAATCATATTTTTCGCATCATTACCGACAGCTTCGATTGAATTCGTGTCCGCTCGCGTCGCAACGACAGAAGGTTCGCGTATAATAACACCTTTCCCTTTTACGTAAACGAGTGTATTTGCTGTCCCTAAATCAATACCTAAATCTTTTGAAAAACCACCAAACATCTATGTAATCTCCCTTCGATGCAAACTGATACCATTTATTATACTCAAAAATGTACGTGTTGAGTAGCACTTTCAAAATCGAAGAAAAAAATCCTCAATTTCTCCTAAACCCCTCACTTTACTTTAACATGGAAATTCTGTGTAGGTAAAAGTCGAATCTTTCCATTTTTTAAATGTATCCTTTTTCTTTCAAGGACGTAAAGCATTTGTCACCAATAATAACGTGGTCCAATAATTCAATACCGATCATTTGTCCACATTCGGTGAGACGACGGGTCACATCAATATCTTCACGACTCGGGTCTGGATTTCCGCTCGGGTGATTGTGTAAACAAATCACAGCTGCTGCTGAGTAACGCAAAGCCTGTTTATACACTTCACGAGGATGAACAATCGATGCATTGAGACTCCCGATAAAAATCGTATCCTTATATAAAACTTCATTCTTTGTATTTAGATAAATCGCTACAAAATGTTCTTGCATTAAGTGGCGCATATCATCCATGACGAGTTTGGACACATCTTCAGGCGAACGAATCGCATAGCGTTCTTCAGCTGGAACACTATTCATCCGACGTCCAATTTCCATCGCTGCCTTCATTTGTACAGCTTTTGCATCACCAACACCACGAATTTGTTTCAATTCATGGATTGACGCATCTTTTAAAAAGCGCAAGTTTTTAAAGTGAGAAAGAACTCGCCCTGCAAGCTGAACGACTGATTCTTCTTTCGTTCCTGAACCTAAAAGTAAAGCGAATAACTCTTGATTTGAAAGAGACTGAGCCCCTTCTTGTAACATTCTTTCTCGTGGGCGTTCTGACTTTGGTACATCACGAATCATCATTGGTTTAACCATCTCATGACCTCCATATGAATATTCACCTATATCTAGAACCATCGCTAGTCACGGTGAATGTACATAGAGGAGAGACGACGATCATCGAAACAGGTGTGATGATACTTGATAAGACGCTAACGTACGTACAACTTTGGAAACTGGCAAGCCAACAACAGAAAAGTAATCGCCTGAGATACGCTCAACGAACAAGGAACCGACCCCTTGAATCCCATAACCACCTGCTTTATCAAATGCTTCTTGCGTATTGATATAGGCGGTGATTTCTTCATCCGTCAAAGGATAAAATGAAACATCCACTTCTTCATAAAAAGATTCCATACCCTCTTCAGATACAATACAGACCCCTGTGAATACTTGATGCGTGCGACCTGATAATGCACGAAGCATACGAAAAGCTTCTTGTTCACTAGCGGGTTTACCAAGAATTTCACCGTCCAGACTAACGACAGTATCTGAACCGAGAACGATCGATTGAGGATGTTGTTCGAAAACAGTCGTCGCCTTTTGTTCAGCAAGCGATAGAACTGCTTCCTCTGGCGTAAACTGTTCGTCAATTTGTTCATTGGCGTCACTTACGACGATGGAAAACGAAATCCCTGCTTGTTCAAGCAAGTCTTTTCTTCGAGGTGATGCTGAGGCTAAAATAAGTGGTTTCAAGGAGATCCTCCTTTCACTGATTGTGCATATTGTTCAGGAGGATACTTTAAGCATACCAAACCGAACAATATGTCACAATCATTTTTCAATTATTTTCGATCTCTATACAATAAATCACGTCCCGATACCCCTGGGTTTGTCATATCTTGCGGATCTAAAATTTGATTTAATTCTTCTTCTGTTAATATTCCTTTTTCTACGCAAATTTCTCGAACGGACCTACCGCTAGAAATCGCTTCTTTTGCAATACGAGAAGCTGTTTCATAGCCAACATGAGGGTTGATCGCTGTAATAATTCCGACACTGTGTTCAACCAATTCACGGCAACGTTCTACATTAGCAGTCATTCCCTCAATGGCATATTCACGATACACATTCAAACCATTTTGTAAGATTGTAAATGATTGCAATAAGTTAAATACAAGTACTGGTTGCATCACATTTAACTCTAATTGACCTGCTTCCGAAGCAAGACTGATCGTCTGATCGTTGCCCTGGACTTGGAATGCGATTTGGTTAACCACTTCGCACATGACAGGGTTTACTTTTCCTGGCATAATCGATGATCCTGCTTGACGAGGCGGCAAGTTGATTTCATTTAATCCTGTGCGCGGCCCTGAACTCATGAGGCGAAGGTCATTGGCTTGCTTTGACAAATTAATCGAGAGAATCTTCATTGAACTAGACAATTGCGTATAAACGTCTGTATTTTGGGTCGCATCGACGAGATGTTCTGCTGAATAAAACGGATGTCCCGTTAACTCTTGCAAATACCCAACGACATTATCTATGTATTCAGGCATTGCATTCAATCCTGTTCCGACAGCGGTTGCGCCCATGTTGATCTCATATAGTTGGTTGACCGACTGTTTGAATCTTTTTAAATCGCGCTCGAGGACACGTCGATAGGCACCAAACTCTTGTCCGAGACGAATCGGTACTGCATCTTGCAAATGCGTACGCCCCATTTTAATGACGTCATCAAATTCCGCTTCCTTCTCCTTTATCGCTTCGATGGCACCACTTAGCGCATCAATCAAACCACTTGATAGTTTCAAACAAGCGATGTGAATCGCTGTAGGTAGCGCATCGTTCGTGGACTGCGCCATATTTACATGGGTCGTTGGGCTGACGTGTATGTAATCTCCCTTTTCTCCACCGATGATTTCGATTGCACGGTTGGCAATGACTTCATTGGCATTCATATTCAAAGAGGTCCCTGCCCCTCCCTGAATACTATCGACGATAAACTCGCCGTTCAAATGGCCATCAATCACTTCTTGTGCAGCTTCAATAATCGCATCCGCAATGTTAGGTGATAACGCACCAACATCTCGGTTCGCCATTGCTGCTGCTTTTTTAACGTATCCAAGACCACGAATTAATTCCACATGGGGCGGATAGCCCGTAATCGGGAAATTTTCCACTGCCCGCATCGTTTGAATTCCGTAATATGCCTGTTTTGGGATCTTCTTTTCTCCCATTAAATCCCGTTCTACTCGCATTTGATCAGCCATTATGACTCCGTCCTTTCTATATGCTTATCCTATCCGTATAGGTATTTTCCATTCAACCATCCCCATTATTGTAAGGAATCTAGCAAACTATGTAAACGAAAAGAGCATATATTCATAATAAATAATCCCCTCCGTTATACGAAAAGGTACATCCATTACACTTTTGATGTACCTTTTACTTTGGAGAGGATCTTCATGACTTATTTTGTTCACAACGAATGGACAAGTTGATCATATGATGCAAGGCCATCGAGAACAGCTTGTTGGAATGACCAATTCACCATTTCATCACTTTCACTTGTTTTATAACCAGTAATAACTGCCGAAACCAATTGTGTGATATATTGGTCCTTCCATTCACCTCCGGACCCTTCTAACTGAATGGCTTGATCATACCATTCCTCTAACGCTTGATGGTCAACGTCAATGGGCTCATCAGCATGTCCTCCATGCTTTGCTAACCCCACCAACCTTTCGCCGCCTTCATATAACCACTCAGCTAATTCTTCATCTTCAACTGCAATTTTCGGTGTCTCATGCTCTTTCACATACGTTTCTTGCCCTTGTCCTGCGTAGTAGTCCATGAACGTACCAACTTCATCTCTTTCTTTGGCTACGCCAATATACATAAATGTTGTGTCTTCACTTAGAACAAGTGTAGAGGCACCACCACGTTCTTGAATTGATTCAGCGTATGTTTTTCCCGTTTCAATATCTGAGAAAGCGCCCCCTTGGACAACGGTAAATGAACGCGCAGGCACCAAATAACCATCTTCATGCCCTCCATCAACTGCCGAGGCCACTGTTCCACCTTGCGAATCAGTCATATTAACGCCCCCAGAAGCCTCTGAGGACAGTTCATTTGATGTAAATAACGATAAAATAATCGAACCTAACACTAACCCGAAAAAGACTGCACCAAATACAATGCCTAATGTACGCCATTGGTGTGGCTGTAATTCAAAAGTCCAAGGTTTGCCACGGCGTTTTTTGCGAGCAAAGGGTGGCAGCTTCGGACTTTTTTCGCTCTTGCCATCATCCCAATACGGCTCATTATCACGCTCATGCTTGTCCCGTCTTTCTTCAAAATCAATCACGTTTTTCTTTTCTTCTTGTGCGTCGTCATTTGATGAGAACGAATAAATGCTTGTCCCTTCTGAGTCAGTTTGCTGTTCAGCTAACTCAACCTGCATTGTTTCGTGACCTTTGACTGAAGAATTCGCCTCTTTCCTCTCTTTAAATTGATGTTGCTCCCCGTTTAAACGAACTGATATACGCGGGTCGTAAGCCACGTTCGTCAGCCCCTTTCTAGTTTCCGTTTTACTATAGACTATTAACGAGAAAAAAATAATAGAACGAGAAGTTTTGTGCTTTTAGACATTTTTTGATTTTCATAATCGATGATGTAAAGATCATTTCCGAACATGGATTGTGATTTTCACTGCAGGCGGACGCTTTCCCAAGGGCTTGTCTTCAGCTAAATTCAGCTCCACGATCCGTCGCTGAATTGGATCTTCAGACTGCGATTATCCTTTGGGCGTCACCGCCTTTCGTTTCAATCAGTTTCAAAAACGAACGTTAAACTTCGTAATAACTGATTACATTCGTGAGGTTGGTTAAAACATTATGACATTGGTTCTCCTTGAAAAAAAGCATCGATGTCTGTAGAACCTTCGATCGTCATAGAGGAATCCCTTATTTGTTCGTGTAACATTTCATTCGGAATATAGTAAGAAGTGACCGTTACGTTAAAATTTTTCGGTGCCACACCATCAATTTGTGTATCGGTATCTGTTCCTTGGTAATAGACTTCTTCAATATTCACAAGACGAGGGAGGCGATCTAATTCATCAAAGAAGCGTTGTAATGATGCGTCGCTTGTCGCTTGAACTTGCATATTCACTTGCTGGCGTTGGATCGCTGACTCGTCACCTTCCTCACGCTCTTGTTGAGAAAAATTCGCTTCTGTCATATACACATTAGCTAATGACTCAGCTCGTAATAAATCCATCACCCACACTTCAGTCATTGGTGCGGGAGGAAGTTTTCGCAAGTCGTCACTATACCTTCCGTCTTGACGCTCACGTTCTTGTTCAACTTCTTGATAAACCCCTTCAATTTGTTGCAATTGTCCCTCAGCTTGCTCATAATCAGCGATTGCGTCCGCTCGTTCTGACCAACGTGGAGATAAATAAAGAAAGCTAAGAATGATGATCGCCAAGCACAACACAACAACAGTCAAAGTTACGAGCATTCGCTCTCTTTTCGTGTTAATCATTCTCATCTTCCTCCTCGTCTGACGTCACGCCTTCTGAGAACATCAGCGTTAAATTTGCTCGATACTTCGGTAATATATCTTCATCTCCATATAACGAAAGGTCGTCGGAAAATTCACTATCAATTCTCTCAAGCCAAACCTCATCAATGTAAGACGTATCTTGCCACTCTTCTTGATATACTGCGATAGCATCGATCGTTTCAAAATCGATAGACAAAAATAGCTCTTCTGGATATCCATAATGAATTTCTGTTACGACCGCTTCATCTGGGAGGTAAGCGTCGATATCTGAAAATACTTCTGAGAAAGGAAACAAACCTTCTTCAACTTCATCAACATATTGTGACCACTGATGAATATCTGATGAGCGCCACTTCTCTATGTCTTGCGCTCGCTCATCATAGCTTGTCCACAAGTGATCCGCTTGTTGCCGCCATTCTCTCGCCTCTTGCTCAAGGTGTTGACCATATAACCAAACAGACAGGGCAAACGCTATAAGAAAAGCTATCAGTAAAATGAGGAAACGTTTTAGGGTTGATTTATTTCGTTGTTCTTCTGGTAGCAAATTAATTTCAACAGCCATCGTTACACCTCATTTTTTAAAATCAAACCTGCCACTTCATTATGCGTTCGTAGTATCGCATATGGTTCATCTGTTTTTTCATCCATACTTGGTAACACTTTATAACCTTCGGCGCTAAACTCGCGGTGAAGTTCTCGTTCAATTGCGGAATCACCCGTTATTACGATTCGCGTTACGCCTTTTTGTCCTTGGTGGAGACTGTAGCGATAAAAATTTAACACTTTATCGATCTCCGTTCTTATCGTCGACACAAGGTGCAATTGATCGCCTTCGTGATCCTCACTTTCTCCATCTTGTACGACACGCAAACTTTCTGCAAATGAGATATAGCGCATTAAGTATGGAATGCCTTGGTGAAAAACACTGAGGTTAACTGCATCGCCACGAAATTGGATCACAAGGTCATGATCCTCTTTCGTGACAAGGTCAAGCCACTCGACTAGACGAAAAACGCTAAGTGCCGACACATCGGCAACGACAGGTTTTAATCCCGCCTTTGTCAATGCTCGTTGATACGTCTCAATCACATGTTCTGGTGCAGCGAAAACGAGTAATTCACGCTCCCCTTCTTTTTCACCGAGTGGATAAATATCAAAAACAGGTTGTTGGAACGGCAAATGTAAGGTCTCCCCTAGTTCACTATAAAGGTGGCCGTAGGCTTCTTCTAAAGGAACATCTAATGGAATCTTATGTTTTCGTAACACGACAGTGGAATCAGGGATATGAAAATAGGCCTCTTGTCGACGCAATTTCCAGTCTTTTACGCATTGCTTTAATATATCAGTAAATTGTTTTTCATCTTGAATGACACCCGATTCAATTACCCCTTCTGGAAGTGGGGCTTCGCCATGTCGTATGAGCGCCTTCGGATCCGGGCGCCGACTATGAGCGTAACGAATCACGTCATCGTGAAACGATAAAACGGTTCGTTGATTTCTGTTTAGTATGGGCATACACGGGCCTCCTTCACGAACAAATGATTATAGCCATTGGACATACCAAGCCCAGATGTTTTCACCTATGATGTAAGCGATAAGTGCAGCCATCGCAATAAAGGGCGCAAACGGGATGTGTTGTCTTCGTTTTATCCAACCGAAAGCCCTGAAACTTAACCCGACAACTGCACCGATGACCGAGGCGAAAAAAAGCGTTAAAAGGGTTTGTACCGTTCCAAGCACGAAGCCGAGAACGAAAAATAATTTAATATCGCCCCCACCCATGCCTCCCTTTGAGACGTAAGCAATTGCTAGCAATACGAGAAATCCGACAGCACCAGCAAGCGGTGCGTCCCACCATGGTTCAAGCGGGGCAATGGAGAAACGTAACAGCGCAATCGGGATAAAAAACAATAAGAGTACCCGGTTAAGAATAAGCATCGCCGTTAAATCTGTGACGACAATAATATGTAAAAGCGAAACAAATAATAAAGCGACGATTGTTTCTGTAGAAAAGCCAAATATGTAAACCATCGTCGCAAATAAACTACCTGTCATCAGTTCCATCGTCGGATAGAGGAGGGAGATCTTCGTTTGACACCCGCGACAACGCCCTTTTAGGACGAGATAAGAGAGCAGAGGGATTAAGTCGATCGCCTGTAGCGTACGTTTACAATTCGGACAATGCGATCGTGGTGAGACGACCGATTCACCGGCCACCCAACGCAAACCGACGACGTTATAAAACGAGCCTAATACAAGCCCAATAATGAATGCGTAAATTACGGCAAATGTAAGCATAACCTTCGTCCTTTACGAGTCGATTGTAACAAACCTTTTGTTCTATTTTAGCACCGTTTTTGGTTTAGGAGAAACGAAGTTGAAAAAAATGATTGTATCAGTCGTTTGTAGGAGGTTTTTCTTTAGAGGAACACATAATTTTTAGTTGTTATGTTCCTTTTGAACAAGAAGGTTATCATGAGAATCCGTTACAGGCGGACGCCTTCCGCGGGCAACGCTTCAGCTTCCTCTTGGTGGCATCGATAATAATTAAGTAAGAAATACTTCAGTTATTATTAAGTTTTACAATTTTCACCTTTTTGTCCACTTATTTCTTACTCAAACATTTTACTCATACAAAAAATCCCCTCCGAGTTTTCGGAGGGGGAGGTGTTTATTATTCAGAGCCACCATCTAGATCAACGATTTCGCGGCCGTGTTCGCGGATGTCTTCGATGTGGATTGCATCATCGAATTCGTCGTGACCTAGATCTTCTTCCGATGCACTAGCTTCACTAATATAATCCTCAATCTTCACGTAATAATTGTAACCTGTGCTGTCATCGTCTTCAGTAACGATAACATAGGAATTATTCCCATCAATATTATCATCACTTGAAGGATCTGCCACTGGTTCCAAGTAGCCATTTTCGACGAGTGAAGGTTCATCAGATTGACCTCCCTCTGGTCCTTCTACATAAATCTTCACTTCACCATCCTCAAACCCTGGATTCGATGTCATATACAATTGTGCAGAACTAGCCATTTGCTCAGCGTTAGCCACGTGTGCATCTTTCTCTGCGTTATTAAGAATACCACCGATACTTGGTACCGCGATCGCGGCAAGAATACCTAAGATAACGACGACTGCGAGTAGTTCAACGAGTGTCAAACCTCTCTGGTTTCGTAACAACCGTTTCATCATCTCTCCTCCTCTTTTCATCTATGAAATCACAGTATTTTTTGGTCGGTTGCACTACTCACTCCACGTTGTCAAAGTGCCCAAATCAAGACAACATTTCATCGCGCCCGAGTTTCTATTACGATTATATGATAAATCCGCCTAAATAACTACTGTCAATCTATCCCTCATTACCCAACAGAATCAAAGATTTCAAACATCGGGATCGCAATTGAAGCGACGATCACCCCAACGACAACAGACAATACAACAATGAGTAGAGGTTCTAACATCGTTTTCATCCGATCAGTTGCATGGTCAACTTCCGCCTCATAAAAATCAGCGACTTTAGCGAGCATCTCATCTAGAACCCCTGACTTTTCTCCTACACGAACCATTTGCGTAACTAATGAAGGAAAAATCCAGTGCTTTTCCATCGGTACCGTCATCGAATCTCCCTTTTCAAGCGACGCACGGATCTCCCGAATCACTGAGGCGATAATCTCATTTTGAACAATCCGCTCAACGATCATCGTCGCTTGCAAAATTGGAACCGAACTGGCGAGTAACGCGCTGAACGTCCGGGCCATACGGGCAAGAATCGCTCTTTGCACCAAAGGACCAACGATGGGAATCTTCAATAGCCAATAATCGAAATACCAACGTCCACGTTCAGACCGACGAGCATAAAATAAACCGACACCAACGCCAACAACGACAAGAAGCATCAACCACCAAAAGCGCTGCATTCCCTCACCAAGTGTCAAAACAAACGTCGTAATCCAAGGTAATTCTGAATCAAAATCCGCAAACATCGACGTAAATGACGGGACGACAAATGTGAGTAAGAAACTCACAATCACCAAAGCAACAGCGGCAACAACAGCTGGATAAGAGACTGCAGAAATCATCTTTTGTCTCGTTTCAAATTGCTTTTCATAATCGTCAGCGAGTCGCTCAAGAATCTCGTCCAAGTTCCCGCCCGCTTCACCTGCGCGCATCATATTCGTAAACATAGTAGGAAAAACACGTGGATGTTTTTCAGCAGCCTCTGATAATCTATTTCCCGCTCGCAGCTCTTCCGAAACATCGCGCAGTACACGTTTCAACGCTTTACTCTCTGTCTGTTCTGCAAGAATATCATTGGCATCAACGATCGTGACACCTGCTTTTAGAAGCGTAGAGAACTGGCGCAAATAAACAATAAAATCTTTCGCCTTCACACTTCTCGCCACATTCACTTCTTTATAGAGCCAAGAATCTAGCTCCTTTAATTGCATTACAATCACTTTATTTTCCTTCAACAAGTCACGGGCGTCTTGTTCCGATTGTGCTTTTTGTTTTCCCTTTACCCGTTTCCCGTAACGGTTACGTCCTTCATAATAAAAGGTCGGCATCGTGTGATCACTCACTTAACATTGAAGTTGCTTTCGATTCGCTCACTTTATTTTCGCTGATGAGACGTTGGATATCCATCTTCATCGTATGCATCCCTTCAGAGCGGCTCGTCTGCATCACATTTTCAATCTGATGGACTTTTTCATTGCGAATTAAGTTCGCAACAGCAGGATAATTCAGTAATATTTCTGTTGCGGCGGTTCGCCCTTCGCCACCTTTTAAAGGAAATAACTGTTGCGCGATAACAGCAGACAGTACAGATGCCAATTGAATACGCGTTTGTCCTTGCTGATCCGAAGGGAAAATATCAATAATTCGATTGATCGTTTTCGCCGCACTTGTCGTATGTAACGTACCAAGCACTAAGTGTCCTGTCTCAGCCGCCGTTAGCGCCGTTGAAATCGTCTCTAGGTCACGCATTTCCCCTACGAGAATCACATCAGGGTCTTGTCGTAACGACGCCCGTAATCCACTTGAAAAGTTTTTCGCGTCAAAACCGATTTCCCGTTGATCGATAATTGAATGATGATGACGATGTAAATACTCGATTGGATCTTCTAGCGTAATCACGTGCCGTTTCATCGTCTTATTAATATGATCGACCATCGCCGCCATCGTCGTTGACTTTCCTGAGCCGGTTGGTCCAGTGACGAGCACGAGCCCAGAAGGCTTTTCCGCCACTTTTTTCAACACATTCGGCAACTTTAAGTCCTCGAGGGTAGGAACTTCGGTTGGAATCACCCGCACTGCAAGACTCACACACCCTCGCTGAAAATAAGCATTCATCCGAAAACGAGATACTCCACGAATTCCATAAGAAAAATCAATATCCCCTTGCTTTAAAAATTGATTCCAAAGAGGCTCTGACAACACAGCTTTTGCCATCGCTTCTGTTTCTTCTGGTTTTAAAAGGCGTTCACCTTGCTTCTCAAGTTCACCATTTATTCGAAAAATCGGTGGCTGACCGACCGTAAAATGAACGTCGGATACCCCTGTTTCAAAAGCTTTCGTTAACCACTCGTTTAACTGGTCTTTCATCAACACACACCTCCACTTAGTCGTCCATCGCGATACGGAGTACTTCTTGTAATGTCGTCTCTGCTTGTTTCGCTTTAAGAAGCCCATCTTCAATAAGAAAGATCATATCGTTTTTTAATGCATGTTCGCGCACTTTAGACATAGGCTCATGATTTAACACGAGTCGACGCACCTCATCGTCAACGAGGAACATTTCATGGACCGCCATTCTACCTGCATAACCAGTATGCTGACAAGATGGACAGCCTTGTCCGTAATAAAGCGTCTCAACGTCAATCCCTCGCCGCTCAAAGACCGCACGTTCTTCTTCTGTAACCTCATAAGACGTTATACAATCTTGGCAAATTCGTCGCACAAGACGCTGGGCAACAATGCCGCTCAATGAAGACATAACGAGAAACGGTTCAACACCCATATCAATTAAACGTGGAATCGTCGCAATCGCGTTGTTCGTATGTAACGTACTGAACACGAGGTGCCCTGTTAACGAGGCACGCACTGCAATTTCTGCTGTTTCCCTGTCGCGGACTTCACCGACCATGACAATATTTGGGTCTTGCCGTAAAATCGAGCGCAAGCCAGTCGCAAACGTTAAGCCGACATCACTGTTCACTTGAACTTGGTTAATCCCTTCAATTTGGTACTCCACAGGATCTTCAACCGTGACAATATTGACATCATCCGTATTCAAATGATTTAACGCCGCATATAACGTTGATGTTTTCCCTGATCCCGTTGGACCTGTAAGTAAAATCATTCCTGACGGTTGTTTTAAAAGTTTGCGAAAGCGTTCAAAATGAATCGAATTAAAACCTAGTTGCGATAAATTGGTGATCGCTTGATTTAAATCAAGAATTCGAATCACGATTTTTTCACCAAACACTGTTGGCAACGTGGCAATACGCAAATCTACAGGACCACCATCCATCGATACTTTCACACGCCCATCTTGCGGCAAGCGCGTTTCAGTAATATTCAAGTTCGCCATGATTTTCACTCGCGCAATTAACGAGTTTTGCATACTTTTCGGTATCGCACGCTCTGTTTGCAACATACCGTCTACACGGTAACGAATCAGCACTTTTTTCTCATGTGGATCGATATGAATATCACTGGCTTGTTGCTTTAACCCTTGTAGTAAGATTTGGTTAACAAGCCGGATTGCAGGCGCTTCATCGTCATCATCGACAAGCGCATTCGGATTCAAAAACGAATCAGCCCCATCACCTTCCTCAACTTGCATTTGGTCATAGGATTCTTGGATGTCGTAATATTTATAAATCGCTTTAAAGATGTCTTGTTTTGAGGCAATCGCCGTTTCAATCTGAAAGCCCGTAGCCATTTTCAAGTCGTCAACTGCGATATAGTCCATGGGATCCGCCATCGCAACCATCAACTTATCTCCTTCGCGTTTTAAAGGGATCAATCCGTTACGACGGGCAAAATCTTTGGAAATGAGTTTTACGACCGATGAATCAATCGGGTAGCGATTGAGCGATACGTGCGGAATACCCAATTGAAATTCAAGCACTTCAATAAGCTGTTGCTCGGTTATAAACCCTAATTCCAATAACACATCGCCGAGCTTTTGATCTGGCTTTTTATTGTTGAGCGCTTCTTTAACTTGCTCTTCAGTGATCATTCCCGCTTCAACGAGCAAGTCACCGAGACGTTTACGTGTTTGTGCCATCATCTCCTCCTAATCATACCCTTTTATTGGCAATGGCTCTTCCTCATCATCTTCATCAGCTTCATCATCGGCCTCATCATTTTCATCTGACTTTTCCTCTTTCTCCTCATCAGAAGAACCAGTTTCTTCTTCAAGTGCTTCCTCTTCGTCTACGTCATCATCAAATGCCCCTTGTGAGCGTTCTTCAATATGATGAACTGGCGAGTAAAAGTCCTCAGAAATCGTCTCAGTTTCAATCCGTTCTTTTTGCTCATTAATGCGTCGTCGTTCAACAACGGCAAACGCCCCCTGTTCACCATGACGAACAATCTGAGACGTTCGGTGAAGAGAGTCATTTCTTCGCACAATCGTCCTTGGATCAATCATTTGCTCCTCACTGATTCGCACGCGAAATTCGTGCGGAAAATCTGGACCAATAAGTTCAGCGTTGATCCTTTCACCTTGTTGAGTAAATGTTAATTCATAGTCGTTCACATTTATGTTATCAATAATGAGGCCTTGGCGACTTGGGTTTAAATATACATCAAATCCGAGCGGTAAAGTTTCTGGCAACGTTTCATTGGTCTCACGGTCAACGACTTGCATGTTTGTTTGCAAAAGTAGTTCATAAACGATCGAACCAACCGTATTTAACGCGTCACCTTCCCAAGCATGGATGCCAGCTTCTTCTAAAGCATTCAGTAAGGAAAAGATTGAATGGCCTTCCACTTTCGTACCATCGAGAGATTCTAACCATGGTCCGACTGTCGATGCATCTGTAATTCTCCGTTCCACACTGGCAACGACAGTTGTCTCCCGCTTTAGCTCATCGGGTAATAACTCATTAAGGTCGACCACAACTGTGTCATTGACATCGAACGTAAGACGTTCTTTGACCTCATCAATGACGACATCAGTAAGATTCACTTTACTTAAGGCCTCATAATCGATCGTGTTCAATACAGCCTCAACTTCCTGGCGGTCAATATCAACGGACCAAGTTTCGCGAGTACCCTCCATCACTTCTTCAACCGTTTGCGGGACATCAATAGTCACAGCAGAATGAGAAAGGTGTTGATCTTCATCAAAGAAAGCAACTTCTACGAGTGGAGAAGGGTGTGAAATCTCTGCCCACTCTTCGAGCATTTCTGCTGCTTCTTCTACAGTCATGCCCCCAATATCAATACCTGCTATCTGCTCTCCTTGCGAAAACGTTGGTTCCCCTACAACCCACCTTTCATAAGCTGCTGTCGTCGATGTAAAAAATAAAAACAGAGCCATACCAGCAGCAGTGATCAGTGAAAAAGCGAGGAAAAAATATTTTTTTGTTTCTGTCATGATTGGCCCTCCCCTTTTTCTAACTGTTGAAATAGCTGGCGACGACGATTGACTTGAAAGTGTGATTCGTTTTCACTCGTATCGTTATGAGTTTCTTCTGATTCTTGGCTCGTTTTTTGTTCACCTTCTGTTTGCAAGTATTCATTAATGAGGTCGTCTTCGTCCCGATCAAGACCATCTTCCTCAAACAATAAGGACTTGTCTTCACTTTCCGAGAACACAGAAACATCCTCTTCTTCTGTTGTACTTCTCATACGCGGATATAAAGTTTCCTCACTATCCCCTTCGTCTTGATTACTCTCATCAAGGTCTTGTTCATCATACAATAACAAGGAACGACCTCTTTCTTGTGGGTTCATATTCCATTCTTTTTCGTCGTCTTCCTCATCATCGCTATCTTCTTCATTTGGGAAAGATTGATCATCGGCTGTAGGGTGGTCTACTTCCACTTCCTCATACGTACGCTCGACGAGCTCATCGATCGCCGACTGTTGTAATTGTTCTTGAACGCCCTCTTCTTGTAATGGATGGGGGGCTAAATCCCTTTCACTTTCAACCTCAGGTTCTTTTTTATGTTCAGAATGTGAAATCTCGTTCGCCATCTTAGAGGTACTTTGTAATGAAAAAGACCGGTCCTCATGTTGATGTTCTTGTTCATGAGCAATTTGTTTACGCGCTACACCATAGGCAAAAAGAGAAGCTAAAAGAAAGAAAGCCACGATACCAAGCAACACGCTATACTCGATAAATAAGAGCATCGATAACGTCGTAATGAGGATCGTAACAACGCCGGTTTGTAGCATCGTCTTCCGGTCAAACCAACGAGGTAATAACAAAAATATGAATAAAATCAATGCGCTTCCGATAGCAAAAATTACGACCTCTATGTCGATTCCCCCCTTTTTTTATCACATCGTGACAATTCATATCATCTTTCTATTTTATATCAATGACGGACATTAGAAAAGAAAATAAAGACTGCCCCCTTCACATCAAGAACGACAATGTTGATGACGGAAGATTATGGACAGCATCAAAAATTTCACGTATTTGGTGAATGACGACATTCACTTCAAGTTAAAGAGCAGACTTTTCATAGACAGCCACACGGTTCCTTCCTTTTTGTTTCGCACCTGTGTACATTGCGCGGTCCGCCTGGCGCAACACTTCCATCGCTGAAGTATCCGATGTTTCGTTTGAGGCAACGCCAACACTCACTGTCAATGAAACGGTTCTTGCGCCACTACTTTTACTTAAATCATCTGAGATGGTAAATGAATGGTTTTCTAATTGCACGCGAAGTTTTTCAGCAAGCATATAACCATCCGATAAAGTCGCACCTTCTAATAGAATCACAAACTCCTCACCACCATAACGAGTAACGACCCCCTTTTCCCCGACAATATCTTGTAAAACCTCAGCAACTTGGCAAAGAATTTCATTTCCACTGTAGTGACCGTAAGTATCGTTAATACGCTTAAAATGATCTAAATCAATAAGCAAG
This sequence comes from Texcoconibacillus texcoconensis, assembly GCF_014202575.1. Lineage (GTDB taxonomy): Bacteria > Bacillota > Bacilli > Bacillales > Salisediminibacteriaceae > Texcoconibacillus > Texcoconibacillus texcoconensis. Next base: position 79,410 of record NZ_JACHHB010000012.1, read on the forward strand.
ATCGAAAAAGGCTCTTGGTCTTGGCTTCTGTCCTCATCATCTTTTCCTCTTAACACATTTTCTAAATAACGATAATTATATAAATTCGTCAGCGCACAACGCTCACTTTGACTCTTCTTCTCTTGATAAATACGAGCATTTTCCGTTGCTACTGCCAAGTAATTCGCCATTAACTCTAACACCATCAAATCTTTTGTTTCATATTTACGTTTCCCACTTGTTTGTAAAAGAATGACACTCACGACATGTTGATCTCGAACCGCTGGCACCGCTATTACCGAGCGAACCCCTTCATAAAAAAAGGGATCGTAAAAACCGCGTTTATCGCGAGGTATATTTGTAAATAGCTTCGACTTACGCGTTTTAAACACATTGTTAATGACAGGGTCGACTGCTCGCGTTGTCACCTCGTCACGGTCGGAATCATCACCATAAGTACGTAACAAGCGGAGGCGTTCATTTTTTTGGTCACGCTCATAAATATACGCCTGCTCAACATCGAATAAAGACGTTACATGATCTAAAAACATATCAACGATCTTTGTCTTCGTCATCCCTTTATTTACTTTGTAACCAAATTCACTTGCTTTTTTCAAGAATTGATTCGTTTGTTCACTTTGGTTATACATCCTTAAAATCAGCGACAAACTTACGTGAGGGATACCGATGAGGAATACAGCCAGTGTTCCAATTTCATAAAATAAAAGACTCAATGAAACCACAACCGGTATGATCAAAACAAAGGAGAGTGTTTCCAACTGCATGCTACGGTCCCAAAATGGATCTTTTATTTTCATAAAAACGTTTCTTACGATATAAATCAACACGTGATTTGTGAAAAAAGATATGGAAACATAACCCAAAATAGGAATCGTATTCTCTGCCAACACATCCGGGGACGTTTGCCCTACGGTACCCCCTAAAAGGTAAAAGACATTTGCAGACAACAACGAGACAACAATAAACATGAGAGAGTTTAACGGGAACCTGTATGCTTCTTTTCTAGATAAACGCAGAGAGAAAAGGGCAGTAAACAACCCGATTTGTGTAATGAAGATTTCTATAAACAACCCATATTGTAAAAAGACTGCCAGTGAAATCCCTTGTAACGGTACGATATTTGCTTTTCGAACTTGAATCGGAAATAAAGAAGCAAGAATAATCAGAAATAAAAACGCAACAATTGGCCATATTTCCGCAACGACTTGTTCGTATGCAAACTCGATAAATAGAAAATGAAAACTGATGAAAACAACCATCCAAATAATCCAAACTACCTGTTGCCACCTTTTTCCCATTTGGCCCATCCCCCAAACGATCATTAACACACGCAGTCACCGACAAAAGCACTACGAACTTTAGTAGTATAATTTTACCACATAGACTACGCATTTTGAATTGATTTTAAACAAGTGAAAAGGAACGAGCCACCGTTACTCGTTCCTACTTCGTCTATACCCATTTAAGAATGTGTCAAAAACCTTCGCACGGATGCAATAAATGCGTGTGAACCTGTAACCACCCCGACAGCATTTTCCGGGACTTTTTTTGTCCATTCGACGACTGCTTCTTGACTTTCAGCGATCGAACCAACCTTCGCCGCGTGCTCAATTTGATTCAGTAAATCAGACACAGGCGCTGCCCTCTCCGATGCAAACGACGTCACTGTTAACGAAGCAGACGCATGCTCAGCTTTTTTTAACATTCCTTTATTATTTTTATCTGCCATCGATGCAAATAAAATATGAATCTCTTGTTCAGGGTACACCGACCTTACCGTTTTAAGCGTATGAGAAATTGCAGATACATTATGAGCCGTATCTAAAATAATATTCGGTTGCTCGCTGACTTGCTCAAACCTTCCTGGTATCGTGACTGAACGCAAGCCCCTTTCTACGTCTTCATCATCAATAAGAAAAGCAAGAAACATCTTCAAATAATCAAGACTCATAAGAACAGTAGCAACATTTTCCAGTTGATACTCGCCTTTGAGCGGAATGAAAAGCTCGTCTCGTTTACTGTAAGTAGAATGATACGACATACGTAATCCAGATAAATCATGGCTAATCATCTGCACATTTGCTGAAGTTAAAGCTTGATAAACAGGCGCATGCTTTGCTTTTGCCTCACGTTCAATCACAGGCAACGCCTCACCAGTAGCCGCCGTAAAAACCGGAACCCCATTTTTAATGATTCCTGCTTTTTCCTTAGCAATTTGCGCGACAGAATCACCGAGAATATGTGTATGGTCAAATGCTACATTTGTAATCACCGAAAGAAGAGGATACACAACATTTGTCGCGTCTTTTTCTCCGCCTAAACCCGTTTCGATGATCGCAATATCGACAGGCGAATATACCGAAAAATAGTAAAGCGCAATAAGTGTCAGCCATTCAAAGGACGTAACAGTCGTCTGATCATTCGCCTCAACCTCTTCAACCGCCGATTGCACCTTTTTCACACAAGTAAAAAAATCTTCCTCTGTGATCCATTCACCATTAATGGAAATTTGCTCTCGTTCTGACTCGAGCGCCGGACTCGTAAACGCCCCGACTTTAAAACCCGCCTCTTGTAAAATCGATGTAAACATCGCTACAGTTGACCCTTTTCCGTTTGTACCTGTAACGTGAATCACTCGTACTTTTCTCTCTGGGTGATCTAATTTCGCTAAAATTTTCGTCAAACGATCCCCTTCAAAATCCATACCTATTGTTTGTTTTTCTCTTAAGAATGCTTCAACTGTTTGAACGGTCATTTGTTTCATTCTCCTCTCTATCACTAAAAAATCGTGTTAAAATAACGGTACTTAAGGAAAACAAACCTATTTAAGATTGATAGTAGCAAATGTCCCCGTCAACAACAAGCAACACGTATGACCGGGCACAATCAGGAAGGAGAACAACATGGCACGTTTAACAGGATGGGTCATTTATAACGGAAACTTAAAAACAGAAAAATTTCTCGATTACGGACGATGGATCCAACAGGCTGCAAAGTCATATAACATCGACATTCATTTAGTCGCAAATCATCACATCCTCACGACGATTGATCACAATGGGACACGCTCATGGGAAATGACAACAGCCTATCCGATACCAGACTTTGTACATATGGCCGATAAAGACGTTGCACTAGCACGAACGCTACAGCAAGCAAACATTCCTGTATTTAATCAAGCGGAGGCGATCGACCTTTGCGACCATAAAGGAAAGATGCACGAAGCATTAGCAAAAGCAGGACTCCCCGTACCGAAAACAATCCTAGCACCAAATGTTTTTAGCGGTATCCCAATCATCGAAACATCCGCTTACGAACATATCGCCGAACAACTCGGATACCCACTGATCATGAAAGAAGCCTATGGATCTTTCGGCCAACAAGTATACCGAATCACCGACCACCAGACTCTTCTAGAAGTCGTCAAACAAACAGCCGGAAAAGACATCCTTTTCCAAGAAAGCATCGAAACAAGCTACGGACGAGACATCCGCCTAAACGTCATCGGTGGCAAAGTCGTCGCGGCCATGGCACGAACATCAAAAGCAGACTTTCGCGCAAACGTCACCGCAGGAGGCGCCACCGAGCCCTATGAACCAAACGAACAAGAACACACACTCGCAATCAAAGCAGCAGAAGCCGTAAACGCCGATTTCGCTGGCGTCGACTTACTATTCGGACCAAACGGACCCATCCTTTGCGAAATTAACAGCAACCCACACATCCGCAGCATCTACGAATGTACAGGCACCGACGTCGCCAACCCAATGCTCGAACACATCATACAACAACTGGAGGACCCATCATGACCCTCAAAAACCAAACAGGCTGGCTCATCTACCCAAAACAAGAAGCAAAACGAAACCAATTTTTCATCAACCAACTACAACAAGCCGCCTCAAACCGAGGCGGAACCCTACACCTTATCGATCACGAAAACATCCAGTACCAAGACGACAAATCACACATCAACGCAAACGCACCACTGCCAACCTACGTCTTGAACCGCTCATTAGATGACCGACTCGCTTCCGTTATGGAAAGAAAAGACATTCGCGTTTTCAATCCGGCGTCCGTTTCTTATATCGCAAATCACAAGGCTCGCGCCGCTGAATTCGCCGCCAAACTAGACATCCCGATGCTAGATTTTGAAGTGTGGCAAAAACAAGACTTAAACAAAAATGCTCCACCACGACCGTATCCTTTCGTCATCAAAGACGTGTACGGTCGCGGTGGAACATCGGTTTGGTTAGTCGAAAATATTAAAATGTGGCACAGTGTTTACGAGCAGCTGCCTGATCTCGTAATCAGCCAACCGCTCGGTCCACAGCCTGGTAAAGATGTACGCGTCTTCGTCGTCGGAGGACACGTCGTCGCCGCTGTCTTACGTCAAAACGAACATGATTTCAAATCGAACATTTCACTCGGTGGCACAAGTGAACTTTACAAGTTAACGAGATTTGAAACAAACATGACCGAAAATCTCGCTAAATCGCTAAACGCCGATTACGTGAGCATCGATTATATATTCGACGAGCACGGCGGATTGTTATTTAACGAAATCGAAGATGCAGCAGGAGCGAGAAGTTTATATCAAAACAGTGATATCAATATCGCAGAAGTATTTATCGACCATGTTGAAAAAACGCTATCAACAATGTGAGCATGATTGATTTACGATTCGGCTTTGGTTAACTTGATGATTCGCGCAACATTTTCAGCCGTTTGTTGAACTTGCTCGTGCGCTTGTTGTTTCGCCTCTTCTAGCGACATAATACCGGACACAGAGCTAAATACCGCATCAATGCCTGCGTCATACACCGACTCATAACCTTTGCTCAAGCTCCCTGCAATCGCAATCACCGGAATATCAAACTGTTTTGCAACGCGCGCCACACAAATCGGTGTTTTTCCAAACACCGTTTGTTCATTGATGCCACCTTCTCCTGTGATGACAAGGTCAGCTCCTTCAACCCTCTCAGCGAGATTTACGGTATCAATGACAAGGTCGCCACCGCGCATAAGGTTCGCATCCAAAAACGCTAGCAATCCAGCACCGAGACCGCCCGCGGCACCGGCACCATTAATATCGGCGACATCTTTTTGCAACTGTTCTTTCATCACGTTTGCATAATGGCCAAGGGCAACATCTAATTCACGCACTTGCTCCTCTGTTGCACCCTTTTGCGGCCCATATATATACGCCGCCCCATTTGAACCTGTCAGTGGATTGTTAACATCACAAGCAACATCAATGCGCACGTTTGCCAAACGCGAGTCCAATCCACTCGTATCGATCGTTTTCAAGCGCTGGAGGTGAGCACCCCTACCAGCTATCTCTTCACCACGCTCATCTAATAAGCGAACGCCTAATGCTTGCACCATACCTGTCCCACCGTCATTGGTCGCACTCCCACCGATACCAACAACGATCCGTTCTACCCCTTCATCTAACGCAGCGGCGATTAATTCACCTGTCCCTTTTGTCGTCGTAAGCATAGGGTTTCGCTTATCAGCAGGAACTAAATCTAACCCCGAAGCTTGCGCCATTTCAATGACTGCGGTTTTCCCATCGCCCGATAAGCCGAAGTAAGCATCAACAGGCTCCATTAAAGGGCCAGTAACCCGACGATAGATAAACGTACCACCTGTCGCATCAACAAGCGACTGCACCGTCCCTTCACCACCATCAGCCATCGGACACAAGGCGTAATCCCCATCTGGGAAAACTTGTTGAAACCCTGCTTTCATCGCTTCCGCCGCTTCAAGCGCTGTCAAACTTTCTTTAAATGAATCTGGTGCCAATACGATTTTCATAGAATTCCCTCCTAAATGTCGTTAAACAAAGAACTGAAAGACACCGAACATGAGCGTTGAAATCACCGCGATCACCAATCCGACAAGTGATTCATAAGGAATCAGTTTTAGGCGTTCTTGAATACTCATCAACACACTGCCCGCTGTCGCGTGGAAGAAACTTCCGTGTGGCATGTGGTCGAGTACTGTGGCTCCTGCGTGCATCATCGCCGCCCCAGCCAAGCCAGCAACACCTAATTCTAGTAATGTCGAGCTAAATACACCACTTGCGACAACCGCACCTGCGGTTGTTGAAGCCGTCGCTGCCGACATGAAAATCCCAGAAGCAGGTGCAAGGGCATAACTTGGTAACCCGAGAAATTCAATGCCACTGATCATCATTTCACTTAAGTCCGAATTCGAAATAATTCCCGCTACCGTTCCAGTTCCAAGTAACAACACGGCAACCGCTGACATTTTATTTAAACCTGATACAATATACGTATTGATTTTTGTCACTTTCCCCATTGCGATCGCACCAATAATACCACCAGCAGGTAAGGCAATCATTGGATCGACCTCAATTCCGAAAGCAGGACGCAATACGAGCAGTAAAATCGCTATCAGCGGCGCAACAAGCGCTGTGAAAATCGATGGTCGCGCTTCGTCTGACGATTCTTGAACATCTTCAACCCCAACCATCGTCCCTTTTTTCGTTAATCGTTTTGCGATGATGTACGTTGCCGCTAACCCAAACAACCCTGGTACAACACCAGCCGCCATCACAGATGTCAGTGGCACATCAAAGGCTTCCGCGATGGAAATCGTATTCGGGTTCGGCGACATGACATTACCCGCTTTACCACCACCGATCATTGCCAAAAGAATGGCCGTTCGAGACAAATTCGCTTTTTGTGCAATCGCTAACGCAATCGGCGCAACCGTGATCACCGCGATATCGACAAACACACCAACAGCCGTCAAAACCATCGTTGCTAAAGCAAGCGCAAACAGCACCTTCTTCTCACCGAGACGACGAACGACGCCTTCAGCCAATGATGCAGCCGCTCCTGACTCAATTAACACCCCTGCAAGCACACCAGCTGCTAAAATCCGTAATACCGCAGGAATGATCCCTTCTGCCCCTCCTATCATTAACTCAACGGTCGTCGTTAGCCCCGCCCCGCCGAGCAACCCTCCAACAATCGCGCCAAGAACGAGCGCGTATACAGGAGGTACCTTTCGTAATATAAGTCCAATTGCGATGACGAGTGCGATAATAGCTCCTAAAGCGCTTACTTCCATGATGATAACCTCACTTTCATGTTCTGTTTTATGTTGTAATTTCATTGTAAGCGCTTTTATAAACGTTTTCATTGTGCGACTGAACATATTTATTTCATGAAATATTATTTTTATTGTGCAATTGCGTCACCTTTACTTCTCTTTTAATTTCTCTACCAAGATCGCAAAATAAAGAGCAAATAGATCTGTCAATTGCCGCGGGTCCTTCCCTGTCACCTCTTTTATTTTCTCAAGCCGATAGTGCAGGGTATTTCGATGAATATATAAACGTTCAGCCGTCTCTTGCACACGACCATCACATGCGATATATGCTTCCAAAGTATCGAGCAAATCTCGTTGGCCATTAACTCGAAATAACTCATTCATGAATGGAAATAACCGCTCACGTTCATCAATATGTTGCCACATATCAGAAAGAAGAGACTCTAACTGAAAATCATCATAACGGAAAACCACACCTTGCTTATTTAATTTTGTCACCATATTAAGCGTTGCTCTCGCTTGCTGAAAAGACAACGACACACCCTCCACATGCGCTGATACATCCCCTAATCCAACAATAACCCCCTTCATCGGCAAAGCATTGACCCATTGCTTCGCCACATTCACCAACTGGTCCATCGAATCAGCCTCTTTTACAATCACAATATATCCATCGTACGTCGTCGTCATCACATCTTGATCAGACAACAAATACGCCAAAGCATTTTCAATATCCTGAATCTTCCGCCGCTTATCCGTTATACACTCACCAACGAGATGTAACACCATCACCCCACGTGAAGATACTAACGACACATCCAGTAACCTCGCCTTCTCCTTAAACATCCGACCACGCAACTCTTCACCTTCAATCCACTGATTCACAAACTCACGCTGAATACGCCGATCATACTGAAGCTGCTCCTGCAAAAACGTTTGCTCCAACACCATCTCCGCCGTCATCTTCACAAGCTGCCCATAACCACACACCTCTTCAAGCGGCCCCGTAATCCCAACCACCCCAACAACCTCACCTTGAAAATCAATCGGCAAATTAATCCCCTGCCTCACACCTCGCCAAGACCGTTCACCTTCTTCTCCAATCTCTACCGTTTCTTTTCTCTCAATCACCTCAAGACTCACTTCATGCTTTGTATGTAAACGTTCAGTATTTCCAGAGCCAATAATCTCTCCACGATTGTCCATCACATTAATGTTGTACGGCAAAATCCTCATCGTTCGCTCAACAATGTCTTGTGCTATTGTTGCAGTTAACAAATCAATCTACTCCCCTTTCAAATAAACTAACGAAAAAAAGAAAAGGGACGACCCTTTGGCACGAGCAACAGAAAGCGATCCGCATTTCTGATTGCCTCATGCACGTAGAGTCGACCCTTCTGTGCTGTTATTACCCTTTTAACTCATCGATGCGTGCTTGTACTTTTTCACGCTGCTCGATATAGTCTTTTTCTTTCGCACGTTCCTCATCAACGACGTGAGCCGGTGCTTTGCTAACAAACCCTTCGTTCGCTAACTTTTTCTGCACGCGCGTCACTTCACCATCTAGACGTTTCAATTCGCCTTCAAGACGTTCGATTTCCGCATCTAAATCAAGCAATCCTTCTAATGGTAAGTAAAGCTCGACACCAGAAAGAACCGACACTTGTGATTTTTCAGGCGCTTGAAGTCCTGTCGCTAACGTCAACTCACCCGGATTACAGAAGCGCTCTAAATACGCACGACCACGCTCGAGGCGAGCGAGTACATTTTCATCATTAGCATTTACTTGTAACGTAATTTGCTTACTCATCGCCACATCGAGTTCCGCACGAGTATGACGCACTGAACGGATGATTTCTTGCAAGAGCTCCATATCCGCAACCGCTTCTTCTGAACGCATACGGTGCTGTACTTCAGGCCACTGAGCAACGCTGATCGATTCGCCAGAATGTGGCAAATGTTGCCATATTTCCTCGGTAATAAACGGCATGAATGGGTGCAATAATCGCATCGTACGATCGAGCACGTAAGCCATGACCGAACGTGTCGTATGTTTCGCTTCTTCATCGTCACCATTCAGTGGCAATTTCGCCATTTCAATATACCAGTCACAGAAGTCATCCCAGATGAAGTTATACAAATGACGGCCAACTTCACCGAATTCATAGCGTTCAATGAAATCTGTCACTCGTTCAACGGTTTCATCAAAGCGAGTTAAGATCCACTTGTCAGCAATCGTTTTCTCACCGCTAATATCGATTTGATCATATGTGAGATCCCCTAGATTCATCAGCGCAAAACGAGATGCGTTCCAAATCTTGTTTCCAAAATTCCACATCGCTTCAACTTTCTCCCAATGGAACCTTAAATCATTTCCTGGGGAACTTCCTGTTGCAAGGAAGAAGCGAAGCGCATCTGCGCCGTACTGGTCGATGACATCCATTGGGTCGACACCATTTCCAAGTGACTTACTCATCTTCCGACCTTCCGCATCGCGCACAAGTCCGTGAATAAGCACATCTTTAAACGGACGTTCATTTGTAAAGTGCATACCTTGGAAAATCATACGCGCAACCCAGAAATAAATGATGTCATAGCCTGTTACAAGCACATCTGTAGAGTAGTAACGCTGGAAATCAGCCGCGTCTTCATCTGGCCACCCCATAGTAGAAAACGGCCACAGTGCTGAACTAAACCATGTATCAAGTACGTCTTCATCTTGTTCCCAGTTTTCAATGTCTTCTGGTTCTTCTCGACCAACGTACAATTCGCCCGTTTCCTTGTGATACCAAGCTGGAATACGGTGCCCCCACCATAGCTGACGAGAAATACACCAGTCACGGATGTTTTCGATCCAATGTAAGTACGTTTTTTCAAAACGGTCAGGCACGAAGTTTACTTTTTCGTCAGACTTTTGCAGACGAATCGCCTCATCCGCTAATGGCCCCATTTTTACGAACCATTGTGTTGAAAGATAAGGTTCAACAACAGCATCGCTACGCTCAGAGTGACCGACTTGATGGACGTGTTCTTCGATTTCAAAAAGCGTCCCGTCTTCTTGTAAGTCTTTGACGATTTGCTTGCGGCATTCAAAACGATCCATGCCTTGATACTTTCCGGCATTCTCATTCATTGTCCCGGATTCATCCATGACAAGCACGCGCTCAAAACCGTGACGGTTACCGATTTCAAAGTCATTTGGGTCGTGAGCTGGTGTAATTTTCACCGCACCAGAACCAAATTCCATATCAACGTAATCGTCGCCGACAATTTCAATTTCACGACCGACAATTGGAAGTTTTACCTTCTTACCGATTAAATGTTGATAACGCTCATCATCAGGGTGAACGGCAACGCCAGTATCACCGAGCATCGTCTCTGGACGAGTCGTTGCCACTTCAATATGACCCGAACCATCTACAAGCGGATACTTCATATGATAAAACGCGCCTGTGACTTCTTTGTAAACAACTTCGATATCAGAAAGCGCCGTTTTCGTAGATGGGTCCCAGTTGATGATATACTGTCCGCGGTAAATAAGCCCTTCTTCATATAAACGAACGAACACTTCACGCACCGCGTCTGACAAACCGTCATCTAGCGTGAAACGTTCACGGGAATAGTCGAGCGATAAACCAAGCTTTGACCATTGTTGACGAATAAAATCAGCGTACTCTTCTTTCCACTCCCAAGACTTCTCTAAAAACTTTTCACGACCTAAATCGTGACGGTTTTGCCCTTCTTCACGAAGCTTACCTTCAACTTTCGCTTGTGTGGCAATACCCGCATGGTCCATACCTGGAAGCCAAAGCATGTCATAACCTTGCATTCTTTTCACACGAGCAATGATGTCTTGAAGCGTTGTATCCCACGCGTGACCTAAGTGAAGACGTCCTGTGACGTTCGGCGGCGGAATCACGATCGTGTAAGGCTTTTTGTTTTCGTCACCTGTTGCTTCAAAAAACTTGCCATTCACCCAATACGGATACCATTTCGCCTCCGTATCTTGCGGGTTATACTTTGTCGGCATTGACACTTCTTGATTTTCCTTTTCCATATTCATCCTCCCAAACTTTGGTATTCTCTTTTTAGACATAAAAAAAACGCCTGATCCTGCAAAGGACGAACAGACGTGATGATCGCGGTACCACCTTTGTTTACAGGTACGCTTTTGTTTACACGTATCCTGTACACTCAATCAAGGTAACGGTTTCCACCGGCTTCCGCTAGTTGTTTCAAACGTTCACGAAAGCGATTCGAGGGCGACCTTCCATCCTTACATCCAAAAAAACCTTCCAGCAACGCCTTTGGGCGTGGTTTTTCTCTCTGTTGGGTTCAGCATGTACTCTTCCCTGTCATCATCATTTACGAATATCGACGTATATAGGGTTATTTTACCTTTTCTCGACGACGGAATCAATAGGGAGTTGGAAATATAGGCTTTTCTAGGTGCACATGAGGGTGTTATCGATGATTTTACGCAAAGACCCTTTATTTTTACGCAAACAACCTTGAAATTTACGCAAACGTCCATCATTTTTACGCAAAGCCACACCAAATTTACGCATACACCTTCAATTTTTACGCAAAACCACACGCCACCTAACGAAAAACAAACCTGCTTTCCTTCTATCCTCGTCACTTTCAAGATCATTTATACACAAATTACTTTACCATGCATAAATTATCAGCAACTGCCCGTATAGTGTAGTGAAAGGAGAGACGCTATGCGTAACGGACCGTTTAAATCATATCGTTTTCAATTTTGGACTAGGCGCTTTATAGACGGATTTTTTCAAATTTTACTCCCACTTATCCTTTTTCAACTCATTCGCACACTTTTATTCCCATCCACATTTGATGTCATTCTTTTAGCTGTTTTCTCGACATTATATATCGCACACTTATATGATTGGATTTAAAAAAGGAGGTTGCCTCAAAACCCAATAGGCAACCTCCTTTTTTTACATTTATGATGAATTTGATGATGATTTCGAAGAAGATGGTTCACTTTCGCCGCTAATTCGTTTCATTAAACGTGCAATTTTACTCAGCGTCAAAATCCGTCTTTCTAAATGATACACGTAATCGAGTTCCGAACCATTGCCTTTCCGTTCACGATACGCATCTGCCACCCGAAAGATCGGCTCCGGAAAAGCCAAGTAACTTTGCAATAAGTGTCGTTCTTCATCATATAAGACAAATTGCCGTTCATACAACGTCAGCCAATGCATGCCTTCCGCATCATCCCAAGGCTCCGCTTGAAACCCATTTCGAAACGCAATCGCTAAATCACGTACAGGTGTATCTAATACCGCACGTTCAAAATTTAAAACATAAGGCATATGTTGGTCGGTAAACAAAACGTGCTGACGGTTCATACGCCCGTGACAAAGGACACTCCGATAACGCTGTTTTTCCTTACACCCTTCCAGCCAAGACTGCAGGTGTGTTTCCGCTTCCTCAGCCATACGCATCATCCGCTCTACATGCGTTAAGAACGTGAGTGCAAATGGTGACAAATACGTTTGCGTCTCTAACTGATCAGCAAAACGTTCCATCTGTTCACGCCGTCTCTTCCAACGAGCAACAAGTGAATCATACGAACGTGTAAGTGCCGCTTCATCAAAACGTTGTTGTTTTTCCGTAACACCGTGGAGTTTTGCCATCGTTTCAATAATTCCTTCTTCTGGAGAAAAGGCCAATTGCTTTCTTTCAACAGCATCAACCCACGGCATTAAATAGTAGACATTTTCCTGGTAAACGATGAAAGGATCGCCATACTTTGTCGGGATTAAAGGAACAAAGCTAGGAAAGTGAACACGCTGTAGTCGTTGCATCACATGTAAGAACCATGACTGTGTTTCACTATTCATCTCTGTTTGTTTTAACGCAAATACGCCTCTTTTTGTCGTAATCTTTCGTACCTTACCAAACTTTTCAACAGCTTCAGGGTACAAATCATACTGAAACAGGACAGCCCCTGTTGGGTCAGAAAGTTGCTGATCTTTCATGTCGCTATCAGCTCCCGTCGTTTTGCCATCCACGATTGCAAATGTTCAAGTAATGAACGCGCTTCATCCCATTCTTTATTCAACGACTCAAAATAAATCGATGCTTCCTCTTGTTCCGACGATTTCTCAAGCTGACGAACACATTCTTCAAATTCATACGGCTTCAACGTTTCCGCTAATAAACGTTGTTGTACTTCTTCACTTATTGGATACATTCGATCAATCGCATCTAATAAACGAAACAGTGACTCTTCGCCATACTTTTGAATCCACTCAGAAAAGAGGCGGCGAAACGAACGGAAAGCCGGCTCCGGCCGTTCCGTCGTCCCAACCCAATACAAATGCTGAAACACCTCTCGCCCTTGAGATAAGCTTTGAATAGGGTCGATAACTGGTTCTTTGTACTCTACCTTCTCTAGCAGTTGATTTGCTTTATCTAAGCGATTCTTTGCTTCTTTTGCCAACTTCTGAAACACGTCACGACCAAATCGATCTAATGAAGAGGAAGGAAGCTGGTCAACATCCCGTTCGGAAAATGAAAAACGTGACGACTCTACGAGGGTGTCATCCCGATCTTCCCCTGTTTTCAACATCGCTGCAAACAATTCGCCTGCTTGCTCTTCTTTCCCTTGGTAAGAAAAAAGCGACGTAATTTCATCATGGACTGTAAGCCAGCCACCAGGAACAATCATCGCCTCTTCCCCTTGCTGTGTATGAATCATACGGTTTAACAAACTGCTGCAACGTTTATTAACGTCGTGACGCCATTTCGTATGCCAACGTAACAGCTCTGTATCCGTCCACGTCTCTAGCCGTTTGTCGCCTCGGTCTGTTGTAAGAAGGTGGCCTTCCGACGCCCAACGAGCTTCCGTAAGTCCGTACGCTTCTTTGAGCGTTTCCAATCGAATCATATCATGACCCCCTTCTTGATCAACTCGTCGATTTTCTACGTGGAACATACAAGATTTGCCCTGCTTCTAACCGTTCTTCCTTAATTCTGTTCACACGCATGATTTCATTGACAGAGACATCGTAACGCTCAGCGATTGTATCGAGCGACTCTCCCTCTTGAACAATACACATACGCAACTTCGTGTACGTTTCTTCATGAATGGATGAGAAGATTTTTGATAAATATGAAGCCGTTTCATTTTCGCCATCAGGTGCTGGCTCTGAAGGTGCTGGCTTAGTCACAGGCTTATCAACGGATTCTTCAACTGTATTTTCTTCGTATTCTGAAACCGCTGCCGCTTCTTCTGTCGCTTCTTCTACCTGTTGTTGCGGACGATCATTTGATGTTAAATGTTGTTGAATTTGTTGTGGTGAAGTCGTCTCCGTTTCTTCACTTGCCTTACTTGCCAAATTCACAACTGGGGCACCTTGTTTGGCTTCCGCCTCTTCAGGTACGCGACCTTTATCTTCTTCAATGACCTCATCTTCTGGTTCTTCGTCATTACCCGTTTGCTTTTCTTCAGCTCGGACGTCCTCAGCTGGACTTTGGATTTGTTCTGATCTTTGTTCTGCCGCTGGTTTTTCTTCGGTATATGGTGTCTTTTCTTCGGTTCGCACGTCCTCTGCTGGACTTTGGATTTGTTCTGATCTTTGTTCTGCCGCTGGCTTTTCTTCGGTATATGGTGTCTTTTCTTCCGCTCGAACGTCTTCTGCTGGACTTTGGATTTGTTCTGATCTTTGTTCTGCCGCTGGCTTTTCTTCGGTATATGGTGTCTTTTCTTCGGTTCGCACGTCCTCTGCTGGACTTTGGATTTGTTCTGATCTTTGTTCTGCCGCTGGCTTTTCTTCG
>NZ_JACHHB010000012.1:94405-111907 GCF_014202575.1 Texcoconibacillus texcoconensis
CGGTATATGGTGTCTTTTCTTCCGCTCGAACGTCTTCTGCTGGACTTTGGATTTGTTCTGATCTTTGTTCTGCCGCTGGCGTTTCTTCGGTATATGGTGTCTTTTCTTCCGCTCGAACGTCCTCTGCTGGACTTTGGATTTGTTCTGATCTCTGTTCTGCCGCGGTTTTTTCTTCGGTATATAGTGTCTTTTCTTCCGCTCGAACGTGTTCTGCTGGACTTTGGATTTGTTCTGCTCTCTGTTCTGCCGCTGGCTTTTCTTCGGTATACGGTGTCTTTTCTTCGGTTCGGACATCTTTACGAGCAATCGCAGGCTCTTGTTGAACTTCAACTGGTTCTACTTCTTCAAGCTCTTCTTGATCTACAGGTTGAGACTGAGGTTGCTCTTGGTCGGAACGGACGTCCTCTTCATTGAAGGTCTCCGAAGCGGGTACCTCATCGATTTCTCCGTACTGAGAACGTTCTTCTGTTTCAACCTCACCAAACTGCTCACTCTCTTGACCATTTGTGCGTTCATGTGTCTTTTCATTGTGAGTATCTGCTGATGGTTTTTCTGGCGATTCTTGCTGATTAGTCTCTTGGCCGTAATATGTCGTATCACGATCTTTTAACCCTGGTACTGACAATGTTTCAGGTGCTGGCACTGGATGTGGCATTGGAGGGATTTGAGAGCCTATATTTGTCTTTGGTTTCTCTTCCGTAGTAGATGATTTTTCTTGCTGTGATTCTGGTGCTTGTTGCTGAGAACCAATTAGATCCGCTGGCTCCTCCTCTTCAGCACGTCTATACTGTTCGAAACGGAACGTCGGCGCATAATAATACTCCTCTTCCTCTTCTTGTTGATCTTCTTGTTCATTGTTGTCTTGGCTGTTTTCTTCCTCTTGCGCTTTGCTTTCCTCTTCTCGTTCCTCAATATCTGCCTCTCCAACTTCTTGAATGCCACTAATGCCAACATCGGCAGACAAGTGTAAGCAACCTCTTTCAGGAAGGTCGTAATCGAAGTGATCAATCGTCACATAAACCTCATCAGCGCGTGACACACGTTCGTGCGGAACGGTCACGTCAATCGGCAAACGATGATTAATGTGACCGATGCCTTCATCAGAGACACTTACTTCCTCTACGGAGCGAAACGCCAAATTTTCATCCGTTTTTTCATCTCTTGCTTCTGTATCTTCTTCGGCAACATCATACTCTCCGTGAAGCTTCAATCCACCTTTAATAAACAAATACTCCGCACTCTCTTCGATCTCAATATCCGGCTCTAATGACAACGAGCGGACTTGATCAACTTGTTGCCCATCTTTTAACCATACCGTTTCATCAATTGAAAACGACAACTTCGACGTTCTCTCCTCAGTCACCGAATCCTCCTCCTTTATCTCAATACATCATTGGTTGTTAAATGAAAGCCGTAGCTTTTCCAAACCGTATTCGTAGCTCTACACGTTACAGATGTATGCGGATAGGTGGGAAAATATGAATGGTGTGTGGCAAATGAATGCTCACTGAATGAGAGAAGATCATCATACCCTTTCAGTGATGGTTTTTTCTTTTAAACCGTTTCAAAATCTTCAGCAGATGGATCGCTACATATGTATTCGTGTAAAGTGCCAAAATCCTACGCAAAATCGAATTAAAAATTTTATTTTGAGGCATTCTATCCATGGAAGGAAGGTGGAATGTTTTTTTATGAAAAGTAAATTACTCGGTCAGAGATTTTTGCGTTTCATATTGGTAGCTGTAATCGTATTTATGCCAATCATACTTAAGAAACGACCAATAAAAGATTGGATCATTGTTTATTTATTCAATGCTGTGACAAATGGGTTCATTGATAACATTCTCACGTCCCTAAATATAGTGAAATACCCCGTCCGATTACTACCAAAATTGTTTGATATCAGTTTGGTTTTTGACTTTTTTGTGTACCCATTTATCACGATTATCTTTAATCAGTTCACGGATAAAGATAAACCTTTTGCTATCGCTTATAAACTTTTCCTCTTTGCGATCCCGATGTTAATGATTGAATTATGGGCAGAGAAAAAAACGTCTTTCATTAAATGGAAAAAGGATTGGAGTTGGTATCACACATTCTTTGGTATTATTTTGAAATCACTTCTCACAAGGTTGGTCATTGGGGCAATAAGGAAAGTAGACGTGTATCAAAAAACGTAAGGAGACAATTAAAAAAGAAGAAGTGAAGAATCATTCGATCCTTCTTAGTTTGAATGTTTCTTCGTTTCAGAACAAAGTCGTTACGAAAAATGACAATTCATTGCTGGTAAGACAGAACGTTAATACTAAAAAAGATAAGAGGATGCTTCTTATGAATAACTTTAAACCAACAAATCGACAACGTCGTTTCAAAGCTTATGTTAGTGCGATAGGTACAACACAACTACATTTACGAAGTCCATATATCATCGCTTGGTGGTCGGCGGCCTTTCCTGGTTTTGGTCATCTTCTCTTATCTAAGTATCTTAGAGGTTATGCATTGTTTATTTGGGAAATTCTTGTTAATAATATGGCTAATATCAACATGGCTATTGTTTATTCTTTTACAGGTAAAATTGATTTAGCAAAGGATGTATTGGAACCTAAGTGGATGCTCTTATATCTACCAGTTTATTTTTTTGGGATATGGGATGCCTATCGCAGTGCTGTAGATTTGAATAAAGTATTCATATTAGCAGAACGGGAGAATGCTGATTTTAATTCCTATATGATTAGTGCTTTCGAAATTAACTACTTAGATAAAAGAAGACCGATCATGGCAGTGTTATGGTCACTCTTTACGCCAGGATTAGGTCAACTATATATCCATCGTGTACTGACAGTGATTTTTACGATGGGATTTATAATCGTGTTTGTCTATTTTTCAAATGTTCTCGTAGCAATACACTTACTTTTTTTAGGGGAAATTAATGAAGCAACGCAAGTACTCGATCCGCAATGGTTCTTATTCATACCATCACACTTTGGATTTTCCGTATACGATTCTTATGTGAATACAGTTGAGAATAATAAGTTATTTGAAAGTGAACAAAGGAAGTATCTAAAAGAACATTACCAACGACATCGTGTAAAAATACCTTTAAAAACAGATGAGGTGAAATAAAGTGCAAATCTTTTCAACCTTTGAACACTCATCCTATCTTGAATTAGCGATCACATCTTTAGAAAAAATCGGAGTAAAAAAGGAACATATTCTCGCTGTTCCTCTAATTAACCGTGCAGAAGAGAGGAGATTGTTTGATACGCTTCATAGAGCGGATGGAATTAGTTTGTTCGATAAGGGAGCAGCCATTGGGACTGCGTTTTCTGTCATAGGGGCAAGCGTTGGTTTTGTATTAGAGTGGGGGCCTATTTTTTGGGGGTTAATTGGTGGAGCTATTGGCTTTATTTTAGGTTTTATCATTGATTACATCATTTATAAAGTCATACATAAAAGAAAGAGAAAAGTGAAAGGGAAAAAGTCAGAAGTTGTTTTAGTTGTAGAATGCCCCAATGAGCTAGTAGAGAAAGTAGAAGAGGTATTATGGGAGCATCTAGCGTTAGGCGTCGCTAAGGTAGAAGGTTAATTTGAAGAGTGGGCTATGTGGAAAGGGATACGAGGCGAGAAAATGTTTTGATTTTTAATAATGCATATCTCTGAGGATTTGAGACATGATTACTCGGTTTAGAAAAGCTGCTGATACCGAATACTTGTGATTGTTATTTCCAATCACATCTACTTTCGTCCCATGATCAGCGCCGCTTGCTTTAAAATATCATTCTCCATTGCAAGCTGTTGGTTTTCTTTTCGTAAGCGTATCAATTCTTCTTGGTCAGGTTCTTAGATAAGAATTAAACCTACCGGCTCCAATCGGAGAACATACGAGGGATGTTTCAATTCCTTTTAGGTAAGATCAAAACGGAAAGGCTTCTTTACATTACCTTTGCGAGTTAGTATATTTCAATTCCTTTTAGGTAAGATCAAACCCCCGCAACTGAATCATTTGCATCTGAAGCCGATCCCGATTTCAATTCCTTTTAGGTAAGATCAAAACTGTTGGCGATCGCTGATGTATTAGAACGCAGAGCATGTTTCAATTCCTTTTAGGTAAGATCAAAACGGGCTCCATCGATCTTCATCAAGAACACCTTCTTTTTGTTTCAATTCCTTTTAGGTAAGATCAAAACCTCGTGTTTCAACTTTCTTAGAATCACATTTTTCAATTTCAATTCCTTTTAGGTAAGATCAAAACTGTTGAAATTTGTGTTCGGCGATCATTGGTACGATATTTCAATTCCTTTTAGGTAAGATCAAAACCAGCAGATCCGTATCCCTTCAGAGACTAAATCTAGATTTCAATTCCTTTTAGGTAAGATCAAAACGCGCACGCAACGTAGCAAGCGCCGCCTTCTTCTCCGATTTCAATTCCTTTTAGGTAAGATCAAAACAAGGTCTGAAATCTTTTATATTCATTTCAATTCCTTTTAGGTAAGATCAAAACTGGCGAAGGGTTCGAAAAAATAGCCGACATTTTCAAATTTCAATTCCTTTTAGGTAAGATCAAAACAAGAAAAGATGTACAAGCTAGCTAGTCATATCGACAATTTCAATTCCTTTTAGGTAAGATCAAAACCGAGTAACTGAATCAATGCGGAATTGGTTTTTAGCGATTTCAATTCCTTTTAGGTAAGATCAAAACGGAAATCATCGCGAAGGAAGGCGAAAAGTATTTCGGATTTCAATTCCTTTTAGGTAAGATCAAAACTTCGCGAAATGCCGTTGCATCTTTTTTGTTTATCCATTTCAATTCCTTTTAGGTAAGATCAAAACCAACCCCTATAACATGGGGTCATAGTAAAAGGGGGATTTCAATTCCTTTTAGGTAAGATCAAAACAGAAACGAGGTTTGAGTATGTAACCGTGCATGAAAGTCATTTCAATTCCTTTTAGGTAAGATCAAAACCTGATAACTTCGCTGGTGCATCAGTACGGAGATCGCTATTTCAATTCCTTTTAGGTAAGATCAAAACATAAGTTTCGTAATATGCAGTAGTATGTCTGCTTATATATTTCAATTCCTTTTAGGTAAGATCAAAACTTGATGCAAAAATCATTGATGATTCACTCATTAGTTATTTCAATTCCTTTTAGGTAAGATCAAAACTATGAATCATTTTTAGATTCGTATAATCTCATTGGAAATTTCAATTCCTTTTAGGTAAGATCAAAACCAAAAGATATGTTTATGATTCTCAGGCTCATTAGGCAATTTCAATTCCTTTTAGGTAAGATCAAAACAATAAATTTGATGAAGCATTGCTCATCAATAGCAGTAATTTCAATTCCTTTTAGGTAAGATCAAAACCCCAATTTCATGCATAACAACAGTCTTCTTCAATAAATAAGAAATTCCTTCCTGAAACTTTTAATTCTTTTTCAAAACTTTGTAACCGCTCTTTTTCTCTTGTAAACAGATGTATTCTCCTAGTTACTCATTCTCTCATTTTGTCGTCGATCCCCCGGGAGTGCTGTTCTAATAGAGACCGACGACAACTGAACAAATATAATTTATTGCCTATGGGATCAATCATATGATATTTTCATCCCCACCCTTTTTAACCCCCAATTCTTCACGCTTTGAATAGCTCAATGTTCTAAAAGTGTAAAAAATCACCGAATCTTCATCAGGATCCATTAACCCTTCAAGCTCTAATTTTAATTTTGTATAGTTTGCTTTTGAAATTTCACCTTCCAAAACTGAATTTTGTACCCAGTGCAAGTACTTCCTAGAAATCTTCAATGCTTTCCCTACACGTTTTTGTGCGAAATCATAGACAAGAATGACGAACATTAGTCTCACCTGCCCTACCACAATGTCCGATATGGTTCATATTTCTTCTCACCTAGTAAATGCTTCTGTACTTTATAAAGTTCCAATCTTATTAATCTACGATAGGAGACAGATTTCCCCAAGTGTCGGTGCTTAACAGTTTGAGACATTCGTTTGTCCAACTCACCCACGAAGATTCGTCTCCCTTCTTCAGATAAAAGAATTCCGTCTGTATGACCATCAAAATGTTTTTTTGTAAGCATCTTTTTATTAATTAAATAGAAGATTAGCCGATCAACCATAATTGGCTTAAAAATTTCAGCAACATCTAAATTTAATGAAAAACGCCGAAAATTAGTAGCGTGTAAATAGCCTATCCTCGGATCTAAATAGGTTTTATATATTTCACTTAGTACTGTTGTATAGCAAATTGAATTACCAAAGCTTATCAAAGCGTTTAATCGATTCAGCGGAGGCCGTTTGGAACGTTTTTCAAAGGGGAACTCTTTATTCTGAATGATTACATCAAACAATGCATAATACCTCTCTCTAGAATGCCCTTCTTGTGACATCAACTCTTCAATTGATTCCGCATGTGGCAACTTACTCTGTTCATTTTTCATTATTTCTAGGGTTTGTTCAATTTTTTCTTGTCCACTTTTTGCCCTAGACTTATAGTACTTCAACACCTGGATCATTTGAGCAATCGAACCTTCTATAAAAAGCCTTGCCAATCTCAAACGATGATCATCATTTATATAATGTTCAGCTTGCTTTAATATTACGTGCCCCGCATTTAGATGTTCGCGCGGATAAAAAGTACCAGAATAATAACCGTAATAATTAAAGTAATGAAGACATATCTGTTTTTGTGACATGAAATCAAGAAATCGTTTCGAAACATCTACCTCCCCAAAAATATAAATATCGTTAACATCTTCCACAGGAATATGCTTCCTTCTCCCTTCACTGTTTTCGAAATAAAGGCTATGATCTTTACGTTTTAATTCTCCACTTTGGAAAATATATATCGTTTTTTTCAATCGATCATCCCTCCGCCCAACAATATTCTTTATATGCACATTGCCGACAGAATTTAATCTTTTTAGGTGACGGTGGTGTTGTTTGCTTTGCCAATTTTCTTATAGAATCAATTGTTTCATCTAACTTCTTTTTTGCATTTTCAGTTAATACCACTTCTTCACGTTTCTTCTCTTCAGAATAAGTAAGTTCTCCCTTCGCTTTAATGCCCATTTGTCTTAACGTGTCTAAATAATACAGCAATTGATATCTTGCACTCTCTCTAAACTTTGCAGACTTTTTAATTTCTTGTACAACGTATTCATCTTTAATTTTTTTCAAACGATCAACTTTAATATGACCTACATCTACTTCCTTTTTTCCTCTTTTCTTCGTATACTCATGAATAAATCGACCAATTTCCATATTTTCATCTTCGTTATCAGGAGCAATTTTTCTCATCATTAGCCATGCTTCTCGTTTACAAATAAAATAGTACCAAATGTCTGTACCAGTAACAGGCATTTCATAAGTCATCATATCCCACCTTACAGCTAAATCATCCAACCATCCTCTGCCATACTAATGTTTTGCCACCCATAGTTATGATGATATGCATCTGTATCATATAAAAAAGGAATTCTCTGTTGTAAGAATGGATCTTTACCTACCGCTTTAATCGCTTTTTTGACCGGAAGATTTAGTACAAAAAAGTATACGAGCATCATCCATTCTTTTCTATCCTGAAAAGATAAAGAATGCATAAACTCCAAGTCCTGATAATGTGTATAAATGTCCTCTGCTGATGTCATTTGAAATTTATCAATTAGTTTACAAAATACCTCAGGTAACAAGTCACTCTCTACTTCTCTAAAGTCCCAGGAGATAAATATCGGCAACTGCATATAACTATCTCCAAAGGGGGCGTGTTGACTAAGGAAATGCCAGTTCGTTTCATATGCGTGTTTTATATCCTGTTTAATCCCTTCATAAGAGTTTTGTTGAAATATACGGTTATAAAATTCTTGCACCAATTTGTCAGAATCTAGTTCTGTAAAATTAGGATGTTCCTCCAAAATTGCATCAGTTTGCTTCAACCATTGTTTATCATAAATAAAGTCTCGAGTATCTTTATTATTACTATTTAAATAAATACCAGTTTCAAGTAAGCTAGTCGTTCCTCGACCATGACGGTTAACTCGTCCTGCAGCTTGAATTAGAGATGGAAGAATTGTGGAGGAACGAAACATATAGTCAAAACTAGCATCTACACCTGCTTCTAATACTTGTGTAGATACAACTGTGATCGGAGATGGATGATCACTTTTTAGACTCCTTTTAATTTTTTCTGTTTGTATACGCTTGTGAATAGGTACCATAAGTCCATGCAGCAGGTATAAACTTTCTTTTTGCGAGCTTAATGATGATATTTCCTTATGGATATCGATTGCATCTTGGATCGTATTCATGATTACAGCTTTCTTCATTTCAGGACGATCAGAAACACGTTCAGATAATGATCTCTGGTTAACATCATTCGTATTTGACACACGGTAACGAGGGAGTTTTCGATCATCCGGCACTTCCAATAAAACTGGTTGATCATCAAGTCCATACTCAAATGGTGGCAAAGTAGCTGATAGAAAGATAACCGTGATATTTTCCTCTTTAACTAAAGATTGTAATCCAACAAGTAAAAGGTTCCATACATTTGCTGAAAAAATTTGTGGTTCATCAATCAAAACCACACTATTTTGTATACGATCTCTACGTAATGTTTCTTGTGCTTTCGATGGAAAAAGCGCTTTCATAAATTGCTGAAAACTTGTTGTTACAAATGGATGTGCCCAAGATTCCATGATAAGTTGTCCAGACCTTTTTTCAACTTCATCATTTATATTCGCTTTTTCTCCTGATGCTTTCTTTACCTGTTCATCAAAGAGCGCTAATGAATGGTGTTCTAGAATATTTACTTGGAATACTTTTTCTAATTCTTTTGTCGTCTGCTCTAAAATGGCTAAATAGGGTGCAACGTAAATGATTTTTTCTTTCCCACTATTTTGCCCAAGCTTCGTTGCAAGGCGAAAAGAGGTTAAAGTTTTACCATATCCTGTAGGCATAGAGAGGGCAAATATTGAACGATCTTGATAATGAGAGTAAAGATTAACGATATTATCCTGGGCTTGTTGTCTCTTCTCAGACATAGGGTGATGTGCATTCTCACTGCAATATAGTAATAATTGTTCTTCGAATCTTTCAGACAATTCAGAGGATAATTTCGTTGTGGCAATCGGCTGTACATCAAAGCGATCTGCGGTTATTAGAGCCGTCGTTAACCGACGCCATCTTTGCAAGTTATTCATCAATGATTGATATGATAAACCTTTCGGATCCAAACCTTCCATCACAGCATCTTCATAATATTCGTCTACTTCTTCTATCCAATTTTCTAGTTCATCTGTCGTGAGGTTTACATGTTCTAGACCTGAAAACTGTTGATCTAACCAATGTTTGAATCCTGTTAAATCCATTTTGGACCATGTGTATAGCTTATTCCATCGTAAGTCTCTTTCATCTGTTGCTTTCAGAATACCATGGTGATCCGCTATATCCCGAATAATCCATATCCATTCCCTACAATACTTTTCCCATACGTCCATTTGATTAAGGTAATGGTAGGCTAAATAAGAAAAGACAAACGCCCCACATTCAGCATGGTTAGGTCCTTGTTTTATCTTTTTCCTTATATATAACTGCCAATCTTTATGAACCTTACCAATATCATGACATAAAGCAGCTAAATAAATTAACTCTTGAATAACGGTAGGCTCATTTGTCACATTTTTTTTAGCTTTAATAGCTACATTTTTCAAATGGGACGATAGAAGGTGGGAACCGTCCGTTTTTTCAGGACGGGCCCAACAATCCTTAAAGTTCAATACAGACATATACTACCTTCCTCAGTTTTTAAGATTTCAATATCCAAAGTTTCAATAGATTGTGGATCTTTAGGAACAAATGTGATTTCATATCCATTTTGTTCATACAAAAAATCAATGGACTTTTCGAAGGTTCGGTTACCTAGATAGTTGTACATGAATCCACCGGCTCGGCTATATTGTTTGTCCTCTTCAACTTCCAATTGTTCAATAACAGAAATAGGAATAATTGTATTTGACTCAACTTGCTCCATTGGCTCCACTCTCTGTAACTCACTTATAACCTTTAAATTTTTTGGAGTTGTTAATGCATAAGCTGCACCTAGGAATGTCGGATAGACTGCATGTCCATTTTGTAGGAAATCGATTAACTGTTCCGAATATTCATCACCATAATAGAAGATACGATATGAAGGGTTGACTATTAATTCAATGGTTGTAGGACGATTAAACACATCGCCTCCAGGCTTCCCCAACATCGACAATTGCTGTGCCGATGTTTGAACTTCGTTAAGTAATTGCAAACCGACTTTATCGTCTGTTTTGAAATCAGTAATGCCCAAAATCGCACCGACAAGCCCCCGTATAGCAGTTGGGGTAATAAAAGGATATGTCATGTGTGTGGCCGTTGTATCAGGACGTCTAAAATGGGCAATTGAACCTTTAACATCAAAAGCGACTAATTTCAATTTAACCCCCTCCTACCATTGGACCGGTTGTTGATATGCGGAAATATCTCCATCTATTTTCAGTGATGTATGAGTCCATATGCGACAATTGGAAATCTTATCTTTATGCTCTTCAAGTACATTCAATAATTCAGTTAGGTGCAACGTCACCTCTTTCACAGAAGACGGCTGTTTTCCATCTTCCCTCCATGTGTCAGCTTCAGGAGAGAGAGAAATCAAATCTTCTAAATATCCTATTCGGAAAAATGGATCATTGTACTCGACATGGACCAAAATTAATGGTTCTTGTTGACCACGTCCACGTGCTTGTCGATGTTGTGTACCTTGCCAAAGAGATCGAAGCAACAATTCTTGATCGTTCATTGTCATTCCAGTATGCGCTGCGTTTTTCGCATTGATAACACCTGACATTGCAAATACTGCAAATGGGACTGTATAAGCTGTCCAAATTGTCCCTTGAGTTTTCCCTTCATCTTCATTTGAACCATCTTTACTTGGCATTACGACCGTCCCTTGAACATAACGTGATTCAACAGGGTGCATGGAATGCGCCCAAGAAAATTGAACCGGTCCTGTAAGGTGAAATTTCGGTTTCTCTGAATATACGATACCAAAAGTTCGAACATCAAAACTATGATCAACAAGAACTGATTTCATGTCTTTTTTTGCTTCTGCCTCTTTATTAACAATTTGTGCTATATTATTTGCAAGGCTTTTTCTGCCCATTAGTTTACCTTTATCATTGAATTGTTGTTGAACAAATACATGGTTATTTTGTTCATCACCACCATCGGGATATAAATCAATCACAAAATCACGAACATCCCTTTTTATACTTACATCTGTTAGTGAAATTCTTCCGTCCTCTTCTGGGAATATTCTTCTTGCGTCACTATCCTGGAGTGGGTCTTTGTTAGGAATTCCATCTTTCACTGATTTAATAAACAATAATTCTCCATTATTCACTGTCATTTTCATCTTCTCCTTTCTTTTTCTCGTACATTAAGTATCCGGACCAAAAAGCAGTGATAAAGGCATCTTTCTCTTTACGAAGCTTTCCTGACTTATCAAGCTCTAAAAGTCTAATCAATAGTACCTGTAAAGCTTTATGATAGTTGTTAGCAAGACCTAAATCCCACTGACGATATACTTCCTCAGTACGTAATAACCCCTGCTTCCATATCATCTCTGGTGTAAGTTTCGAACCAAACTTCATTACTCGATGTTCAACATAATTTTTTCCCGTTTTTTGATAATATGAATTAGAAAATTGTCTTAGAGCCAAACCTGATATAAAAGCAACATGACTAGTTTCTTTGAAGTCTTCGTCAGTTAACGCTCCTTCTTGATAACGCTCTAGCATGTTCCGCCACGACTCCATACTGTCAACCTCCTTTTCGATTTTTAATAACTCAGAATTATACCGTCTATAAAAGTAGCGAAAACCATGATAGAAAATTAATTCTTCTTTCATTTGCCACAAATTTCCTTTATTTGCTAATTCATTTAATTTATAAGCAATTACTTTTTGTAGAGGGCGCAGTGTCAACGTTTTCCTGTGAAATACATCATTCATTTTCTGCCATACATAACCCGGTCCATAAGCATTAGAAATTAGTGATGGTAAATAATCCATACGACGTATTTCTATTTTATTTTCTGGTAACTGAAAGTCTTGAATTAATAACTTTTTCTCTGTTCCTTGTAGTCCCTTCATGATTTTCTGTAATTTTGTTGCAATGCTGGGGATAACATCTTCAATCACCGAACGAATATGGACATTCCCTTTACCTAAATCTCCAGAATAATATAAGATCATCAACCGATGTTCATCGCTCATTTTAGGGAGAATTCTCCCTCTCAAACCACCTAACATTTCTAATTGTAAATCGCTTCCTGGTTTCTTTTCTTTTTCCTGAGGATCCCTAGGCCTTAACAGTTTGTCATAAATTTCAATTTGTTGTTGGGAATCCTTTTCTAGTAGTGGTAAAACAAATGGGATAGCGTATATAGAATCAAAGCTAGTTGTTTTCATATGGCGTTTAGCTTCCGCATTTGTAATTGGTGCAAACATTTCTTTAAGTAAAGCACTTGATAGGTTTGTTTGGATGCGCTTTATAAACTGTGTACCATATACATAACTCTCATATTCGTCTCTCGATAACCGAATCCCTTTCACCCATTCATCATCTTTCCAATATATAGACCTTGGACTTTCCCATGTAGGGCTCAACCATAACCATGTTTTATTATAAGCCGACACTGTTTTTTCAACTTTTTGATTAGATAAAGTTGACACTGAATTCTCTGCCACACCTAATTCCTGTGCTTCTTGAAATCTACTTTCAATCGTATGTTCTATAATTTCTTCACTGTTAACGATGATAGATTGATTGTTATCTGCAACACTCTTGTTTATGAACAGCCATGGTTCACCTAATGAATGGTGGTTACTTACATCAAACATTGAAAGGCGATAATCAATAATATACAAAACCCCGAGTTGTTTATCATCTGAATTAATATAGTGATTCGATTTTGAGAAAAGCTCTTCTGACACTTTTTCCGCAATCTCTTCTAGTAATTGATCTTCCCAGTTTTTTAAAGAGATGGTTCGTTTTAACCTTGCTAAAATCATTGAGGTGGTTTTTTCTTTGTCGGAAAATTCCTTAATATGCCGATCATACATAAGATAGCATGGAGCTGGATATAGTCCTTGTGCATTAAGAGGGTTTCCACCAGATGGCATAAAAAACGGGAAAGCAGAAGTTCTGTCATGATTCACAACTGGATTCCCATTATTATCTGAGTGGTCTTGAAGATTTATCATTTGGGAAGTCTCACCCATTTCGGACACTTCTACAATGAATACGTTTTCAAAAAAGTTCTTACAGGTGTCATTTTCGATATCAGTCAAATACTTAATTCGTTTTTCATTAGATAATGAACTATGAACAATTGGACGACCTACACGTATTATTGCATCCAACAGCATAGAGTTGTCCCTCCTTTA
This sequence comes from Texcoconibacillus texcoconensis, assembly GCF_014202575.1. Lineage (GTDB taxonomy): Bacteria > Bacillota > Bacilli > Bacillales > Salisediminibacteriaceae > Texcoconibacillus > Texcoconibacillus texcoconensis. The sequence continues at coordinate 107,897 of NZ_JACHHB010000012.1, forward strand.
TAACTGCTGTTTCACAGAATTGGTTCACCTCCTCCTTAATCAAGTTCCTTAAAGGTAAAATATAACCTGTGATTATGGGACTAACGTGATCAAACCGAAACCTTGGCTTGTCTTACTTCCAAGCGAAGCAGAAAGTGCAAATTCCAAATACGTAGGTTTTGCTTCTATCTCATAAGTACCATTCCAAGCATTAATAATTGTCGATTTATATTTTGTAATAATCTTATCTCGTTTTGAAACATTAATCGGTTGAATATGAAATCGTTCGTGTTGGGGAACTTCTTGGTTGGTAAAGGCTTCATACTTGCGGAAAATACCATCTTCTATGAGGTGTTTAAAGGCTTCATCCTGAGGTTGGAAATAATGAGTGAACGACTTTCCATTACGTCGTTCATAGGTGGTATAAACAGTAATCGGGGAACGTGTTTTCACAAGAATTTTTGATGAGTTGATCGGTTCATGAACCATTTTAACATTAGATACTTCAATATGTTGGTTACGAATTGTTAAATTTTGTGACAATATGATGTTATTTGCTAATTCATTGATGAACTCTGGTACAATTGAACTAATTATGAGTGAAATTTCATTATGAAAAGTTAAAGTTTTTTCTTTTTTGTGGAAAGTAGCATCCCCTTCTAATCGGCTAAATGAAAAAAGCTTGTATGTTCTACTCCCATTAACATACCCCCGATTGTGAAAAAATTCTCCAAGCGATTCAGACAACATATTGTAAATCAACCCTTGCACATCCCTATGATAATAAACAGGGAGGCGAAGTTCGTTGCAATTAAATGAAAGATATAATTTCATTTTATCACTCCGCAACATTTATTTATAAGTTTATTATAATTTAGTAAGAAGTAATTTGCAACAATAATCAGAAATTTCCCTTTGGGTAAGATATTGTTCCGCTACATTCATTTAGTTTCAATCCCACTATCCTGGATAAAATTACGGAACAATAAAATTATAACAAATTTTATTGTATTTAGACGATCTTTTTCTCAAGTGAATCAATTTCATAATTCACTTCCTTAAAAATGAATACAAAAACAGAATGATATTTTCTTTGTAATTTTTAACTGGCAAATTAGTAATATAACGTACAATGCAGCTCCGTTGGACTGCATCTGCTCGCTTTCCGCGGGCAATGCTTCAGCCTCCTCGTCCCTGCGGGGTCTTCAGCTATTGCTATTCCCGCAGGAGTCTCGCAAATTCCGTCCAACTACGCTGTAACGTTATATAAAAAGTAATGAAATTCATATTGAACAGCTTTTCATTTAAGCTACTGTTTGACTATTTACAGCGTTGTGATTTAAACGTGCACTTGCTAACTTCATTCCATTGTAAACCATTGTTGTTAAATCAAATTGAACTTTCGCTCGTTCGCCAGTACGATACCTTACATTATTTAACTGAAAAAACTCTTTTAGATACCCAATAACCCGTTCGACGGAACTACGTTCCTTGTAACGTTCTTTCCAGGCTAGAGAACCACGTGCAGGTGCACTATAACGACGTAAGTCCGTTTCAACCTTTATTTTGTATACTTTTTGGCATAGCGTATCATGCGCTAACGGACAGTCAGCACATTCCTTTGGGCGTGTGAATTTTAAGGTTTTGTACTTCTTATCAAAGCTATCGTACCGATATGAATGCTCTCGTACACAGGTAGGGGCGAAATGAGAGTCAAAACCAATTGGCTCTGATTCATTCTTTTTGTTATAAGCAATGATCGAGTAGTCATTCATATTGTTGATCTGTTCATAGATGGGTTTATAGTCATAACCCGCATCCATGATTGCATAAGTCCAGTCTAATTTTGGTAATGTCTCTTCGATCCCTTTCAGCAAAGGAGTAATGGCTTTCCCATCATGGAGGTTCCCAGAAGACATCATGGAATGAAGGATAAACTGATTTTTCGTATCAACGGCAAAGTGTCCTTTATAACCAAACCAATAGGCATTCTTTCCCTCGCTATTTTTCTTCACGCCCCATTTAGGGGCGATAGGCATTTGGTCACGAAGCTCATTATAAGGGACTTCTAATTGATCCTCGATTTTCTTTTCGAAGATCGGCAAAGAATCTTGTAATTCCTGTTGTTCTTTTAACCATTGCTCTTGCTCAATTTTTGGTTTACGTCCGCGTTTTTTTGGTACTGATTTCTGTTCACGCTCTTCCTTATTGGATGATGCCTGATCTCTCGCTTCGAAATGCCCTGCATCGATGGCAATATTTGTGTCACTGATACAGCCTTCATCTATGGCATCTGTGAGAATTTGTGTATTGATACTTTGCAACACATTTGATTCTTTAATTTTTGAGATCATCCTTGAAAAAGCCGACTCTGAAGGAACAGAGTCTGAAATAAGGAAACCACAGTCCCATTTGAATTGAAGGTCCCATTTCAAACGCTTCACTAGGAGCTTAATTTCAGAAATTCTTTCTACAATTCTGATCACAAGTGCTTGAATCATTGCAGGGTAATTTAAGCTTACAGGGCGTCCAAACCGGGATTTTTTAGCAACAACGTTAACCATAGGAGCAATATTTATTGATGAAAAAACTTCATCATAACGTTGGGTAGGCTCTAATTCATATAAAACCTCTATACTAAACAGACTCTCTTGTCGTACAATAGACATGAGGGGTTCCCTCCCATTTGGTTTAGTTTGTGGCTACTTACTAAATTCGACATTTGGGGAGGTGCTCCTTTTTTTATGTCTTAGAACCCTTGAGCCCAAAGGGCTCAGATTTATGAAATTCATTCAAGTTTATAAGATAACCGAACTTGCGACCTAAGGCTTAGAAAGAATTCGATGATATCATTAAATTCCTCTTAGGTAAGATGAAAACAGATCACCACTATCAACAGTTACGGCACGTTTTTCATAGTTTCAATTCCTCATAGGTAAGATGAAAACAAGAAGACTACGAACCGATTACACTCATTGCAGACATGTTTCAATTCCTCATAGGTAAGATGAAAACGAACAATTAGACGTCGACATCCGCGAAGAATTGGAGGTTTCAATTCCTCATAGGTAAGATGAAAACCGGGTTGTCGGTGCATCGTGGAGATGTTATAGCTACGGGTTTCAATTCCTCATAGGTAAGATGAAAACTTTTTCGTTATCACTGATAAAATTGGATAGGTTACACTAGGTTGGACAGGTTGCTTAAGGTCATATATACTTAGTTCAAATAAAAACTTAGGAGACTCTATCATGACCAAACGAGTAAGACGTCATTTTACCAAAGAATTCAAAGAACAAATGGTTCAATTACATGCTTCAGGAAAACCACGTGCCGAAATTATCAGAGAATACGAGCTGACGCCATCTGCCTTTGATAAATGGGTTCAACAACATCAAGAGAGCGGTTCTTTTGAAGAGAAAGATAATCGAACACCTGAGCAAGAAGAATTGATCCGCTTACGAAAAGAAAACCAACAGCTTGCAATGGAGAATGATATTTTAAAGCAAGCAGCGCTGATCATGGGACGAAAGTAGATGTGATTCGAAATAACAGTCACAAATACTCGGTATCAGCAATGTGCGACGTCCTACAAATCCCAAGAAGTACGTATTATTACGAATCAAAAATCCGTGAAAACAATGATGAAGAAGTAACAAAACTAATCGTGGAAATCTTTAAAAACAGCCGTAACATTTACGGACAAAGGAAAATTAAAGTTGAGCTTAAAAAGCTAGGCTGGACGGTTTCTCGTCGTCGTATTAGTCGTATCATGAAAGAACAAGGCCTTGTTTCAAAGTATACGGTCGCTCAATACAAACCAACGAAAACATCCTGTAATGAATCTGAAGTAGGAAACACACTAAATCGCGAATTTGATCAAGATCAGGAATTAAAAGTGATTGTGAGCGATTTAACATACGTTCGAGTCCAACAAAAATGGCATTATATTTGTGTTTTAATCGATTTATACAACCGTGAAATTATCGGTCATAGTGCTGGTCCACGTAAGGATGCAGCGTTAGTTCAACG
>NZ_JACHHB010000013.1 GCF_014202575.1 Texcoconibacillus texcoconensis
GGACACCCGTCCATGAGAATCTGTCTAGTTCAGGCGCCATCGGCTCGAGGTCACTTCGGTCCGGCAATTGAAGCTGAAAGCGCTTCTGCTTGCCGGACCTCCAGTGCTAGTCGCCGATAGGCGGGCGCCTTGTACTTTTCTTAAGAGAGAGCAGGTGACGAAGAAATTCGCCGTTAATCGGATTCCGCAGCCCGACGATGGTAGTTGGAGGCGATCCCCTGTGAGAGTAGGACGCCGCCAGGCATTTGAGAGCATGTCGCAGAAGCGATGTGCTTTTTTTGTGTTTTCAAGAACTGGATCACCGCAAGGTGAAAAGGGTTTATAGAAAAATAAAAAGTGAGGAACAAGAAGTGCGTAATATTCAATTTGCGTTTGTTACGCAAATAGGGGGGACCTACCACTTACGATAGGATCGCGCCCTGACTTGATGTTGAGGTATTGTTCCATTAATATGACAAAAAGAATCCCCTGAAACAGGGGATATTAGTAGAGAGTGATGAAAATTTAGTGCACTGTTCGAAAGACACCGATGACTTTACCTAAGATTGATACATTTGTTACTAAAATAGGTTCTAATGTTGCATTTTCTGGTTGCAATCGAATATGTCCATCCTCTTTAAAGAAACGTTTGACGGTTGCTTCATCTTCTTCAGTCATCGCAACGACAATATCTCCATTATTTGCATATTGTTGTTGTCGTACAATAACGAGGTCCCCATCAAAAATGCCTGCTTCAATCATTGAATCTCCTTCAATTTCCAAAATAAATGACTGCTCACCTTGCACCATTCGTTCAGGAAGTGGAATGTATTCCTCTATGTTTTCAATAGCTGTGATTGGTTGTCCAGCTGTAACTTTCCCGATAACAGGAACATAAACTGAAGGTGTTTCAGAGACATGGTCAGAAGTTCTTTTTTCATCTTCTATATCTGTAACTTCAATGGCTCTTGGTTTAGTAGGGTCACGACGGATTAAGCCCTTCTTTTCTAAGCGAGATAGATGTCCGTGAACAGTAGAACTTGAAGCAAGTCCTACGGCTTCACCAATTTCTCTAACGGAGGGAGGGTACCCTTTATCTTTGACTTCGTCACGTATGTAATCGAGAATAAGTTGCTGGCGTTTTGATAATTTCGTCATATTTCGCACCTCGTTTTTCCCTTTTTAAGTTTAGTAATATTATACCATGGCCTTAAAATAACATGCAAACATAAGTTCTCTTTTAAAATGAGAGCATTCTATTGACACGAACGTTCGTTCTCTATTAAACTAAATAGGAACAAACATTCGTGTTAGGAGTGTCCTTTTATGAACAGCAAGTTAAAACGATTGATTATTCATTTTGGATTTATCTTAGTTATCGCTTCGCTATGGATTCCTGTCCTGAGCGATAATGTTTCATCAGCTGAAAATGTGGAATATGAAACGGTCATCGTAGAAGAGGGCGACCGTTTATGGACGATTGCTAGAGAAATAGAAGAACAGGTCGAGATGAATAAACAAGAAATTGTTCAATGGATAAATGTGAAAAATGAATTAACAAGTGATAAGATTTATGTTGGACAAACTATAAAAATACCAACTAAGTCATAAAGGGGAAATGTCGATCATGAGAGTTGGTTTGTATGCGAGAGTGAGTACGACGAAAGTAGAACAAGAGACTTCGCTCAAGCGCCAGTTGGAAGAACTTCAACAACTAGCTGATGAATGGGATGTAGAAGTTGTCAAAAAATATTATGACACATCTAGTGGTTATGATATGGATCGAGAAGGGTTATTGAATTTACTTGACCTCGTTAAACGTTCAGAATTAGATGCTGTTTTCGTGACTGATGATACGCGACTTGGGAGAGGACATGCGAAAATGGCAGTGATTCACGAACTGAAAAAAGCAGATGTAGCTATTTATACTGTAAAAGAAAAAAAGACTTTAGAAATGTCTGAATCAGACGAAATGGTATTAGATATTGTTGCTATTGTTGAGGAATACCAACGTAAGTTACATAACTTAAAAATAAAACGTGGGATGAAAAAGGCCGTTGAAAAAGGGTATCGCCCACAAGATCATTTGCAATCGAATGATAGTGGTGGTAGAAAGCGAAAACAAGCACCGATCGAAGAGATTATTCGTTTAAAAGATTCAGGTTTAACGTTTTACGAGGTTGCTGCAACTTTGCGAGGGTTCGGTTATGATGTTTCTAAGGCTACTGTTCACCGAAGATACCGTGAATATATGAAAAAAACCGTCACTCATTAATTAATTCAGTGACGGTTTTCATATGAATATTTACTTTCAGGTATAGGTGAAAAAAGGTGTATAACAACCTTATTTTTATCATTGTTACTGTTTATTTACTGAAGTGAACGGGGCTGGAGTGGCACCGAGTTCTTGAGACCGTTCGATGGCGCGTAATACACTATTTTTTACGTGTTCTTTGACGTTATGATTTTCCAGAACCTCAAAAGCAGCTTCTGTTGTACCGGCGGGGCTCATAACTTCCATGTATAATTCCCTTGCAGATTTGTCTGTATTTCTCAAGCGACGAGCTGCTCCAGTTAAGGTTTGTGCAATCAGTTCTTTTGTTTCGTTTTCTGTAAGTCCAGCTTCTAAAGCGGCATTTTCAATTGCTTCAACAAAATAATAGAAAAATGCTGGTCCGCTTCCTGCTACACCAGTTACTGCATCCATCTTTTCTTCTGATAGTATTGTTACGGTTCCAATCGCAGAAAATAGAGATGAAGCTTTTTGAATGTGTTCGTCATAAGCGAAACGGCCTTTGCAAAGGGAGGTCGCTGAAGCACCGACTTTAGCTGAAGTATTAGGCATCGCTCGAATGACGGAAATTGATTTCCCGATACTTTCTTCTATATAGCTCGTTGAGATGCCAGCTAATACAGAAATGATCAGTTGATCAGAAATAAACGCGTTAATTTGTTCTGCAGCTTCAGTAAGGTGTTTTGGTTTCATAGCAAGGACAACAATATCAGCATTTTGAATTGCTGTCTCGTTATTCGCCGTTGTTTGAATGCCGTATTTTTCTTCGAGTTCCTGTAGACGTTTCTCATTCGCATTATTTGTTGCGATAACTTGCTTAGGGTCGATAAGTTGTTCAGTAATTAACCCACCAATGATCGCCTCAGCCATTGAACCAGCACCGATAAATGCAATTTTTTGTGTATTGAGCATCCGTTGTCCCTCCTATGATTTCGTTTGACCTGTTCCTAAAATCAAGTATTTAGAAGAAGTCATCGCTTTAAGGCCCATAGGTCCTCTTGCGTGAAGTTTTTGTGTACTTATGCCGATTTCGGCACCGAAACCAAACTCGCCTCCGTCAGTAAATCTCGTTGATGCATTATGATAAAGTGCAGCAGCGTCGATGCGTTGTAAGAACGTGTCTCGGTTTTTAGACTGCTCTGTAATAATCGATTCAGAATGACCAGTACCAAATTGTTTGACGTGGTCAATCGCCTCAATCGTAGAAGAGACGGTTTTCATTGCAACAGCCAAGTCAAGATATTCTTTCGACCAGTCTTCATCTGTTGCTTCCATGACTGATCCATGGAGAGATTGAATTTGATTGTCTCCATAAATTTGAACATCTGCGTCAATGAATCGAGTAATAAGTTGGTGCCCGTAACGTTCTAGCCATTTTTCATGAACGAGGATCGTTTCTGCTGCGTTACAAACGGAAGGGCGATCTGTTTTTGCATCAACGCTTATCGAGATTGCCATTTCTGGATCAGCTGTTTCATCGATATAGACATGACAATTGCCGACGCCTGTTTCTAAAACGGGTACTGTCGCATTTTCGACAACGGATTTTATTAATCCAGCTCCACCTCTAGGGATAAGGACATCAAGTGATTCATTTAACTTTAGCATCTCGTTAGCAGCTTCTCTTGACGTATCTTGTACGAGTTGAACGACATTTTCATTAATATTACGTTGTGCTAACGCTTGATGAATCACTTCCACGATAGCATTATTTGAATGAAAAGATGAAGAACTACCGCGTAAAAGGACAGCATTTCCAGTTTTAAGTGACAGAGCTGTCGCATCAACTGTGACATTAGGTCTCGCTTCATAAATCATGCCAATGACACCTAGAGGAACACGTGTACTACGAATGAGTAGACCGTTTGGACGTTCCCATTCTTCGATTGTTTCTCCAATTGGATCTTCCATATTTGCGACTTGACGACAACTATCAGCAATACTTTCAATGCGGTTTGTCGTAAGGCGAAGTCGATCTAATATAGCCTGACTTTCATGTGCGGATTGCTCAAGGTCTTTCTCGTTTGCAGAAAGAATACTTTCGCTATTTGACACAAGTTGGTCTGCGATTGTTTCAAGTAATAGCTTCTTTTCCTCGCTAGATAATAAAGCAACTTGGTCTGATGCTGATTTTACTTGCTTTGCCTGTTCGTTAATCGAAATCATCATTTATCAACCCCTTATACTTGTTAATTGTGTCCATTCGTCGCGATGAATGACTTCTTCTCGTTTTGTGACAATGTATTTTGATGCTTCACTACTAGACATGCCTTTAACTTTCAATAATTCGTTCGAGGACATGTTCGAAATCCCTTTTCCTAGTTCTTCGTCTTCTTCGTCTTTTACTGTGATGACAGCTCCTTGCGTAAACGAGCCTGTAACATCAATAACTCCAGAAGGTAATAAGCTTTTTCCGTTTTCTAGTAATGCTTCTACAGCTCCTTTGTCTATCGTGATTTCACCGTCTGACTTTGAGTGCAGCCCTAACCATTGGATTTTACTTTGTACAGCTTCTTGATACTTATATAAGTAAGTGCCGTCACCGTTTCCTTCTAAAATATCAGTGAGATAATGTTGTTTACCGCTAGCGCCGATAAATACATCGACACCTAGTTGCATTGCAGTTTTAGCAGCGAGTAGTTTCGAACGCATGCCTCCAGTTCCGACACGACTTCCGCTAGAACCTGCTTGTTGTAAAAGTTTATCATCCAGGTCGGTAATTTCATCATAACGTTTTGCGTTAGGGTCTTCGAAAGGGTTGGCATCGTATATCCCATTGATATCAGTGATAATTACGAGCTGATCAGCGTGAATGAAACCACTCACAAGAGCGGAGAGCATATCGTTATCACCAAATGTTAACTCTTCAATCGCGATGGAGTCATTTTCATTAATGATCGGTATCACTTTACGTTTCAGTAATTCAGAAATGGTTGCGTATGCATTTTGATATTGATGTTTATGAGAAAAGTTACTTTGTGTAAGCAGGATTTGCCCTGTATGAATGTCATGTTTTTCTAATTGTTCACGATACGCCTCAATAAGACAACCTTGACCAACTGCAGCTGCTGCCTGTTTGCCGACTAAGGTAACGGGTTTAGTTGGATAGCCTAGCTGTGGAAAACCAGCTGCTACCGCACCAGAAGAGACGAGGATGACTTCATGACCTTGTTTGTATAAATGGACAATGGCTGATGTATGTGCTTTGACTTTCTCATCACTTAATTCTCCGTTATCGTGAGCAAGTGAACTACTTCCAATTTTTATAACAACACGTTTTTTATTCATTATGTTTCATGTTCCTCCTTGATCTTAGTAAAAAGACCTAAAAACAATAAAAAACCATTCAGCCCTTAAAAAAGGACGGAATGGTCTATGATTTCCGCGGTACCACCTTTATTGAAGCTTGTTTTCACATTTGCCCATAAATGAAACGTGTGAAAACAAAATAAGCTTCCGCTTCTATCCATAACGTTGGATCCTACGGTCAGGTTCAATCCCTGACAGCTCCTGGGCAGGTTCGAACGGGCCATCCTGCAAAACTCTCAGCAAAATGTTTTGCTCTCTGTTGGACACCGAGTGTTCTACTATTCCCAATCATTGCTGATTCTTATTCGATACATGTATATATCATATAGTATGCGAGAAAGGGCAAAACATTGTCAAGAGATATATGCTCTTTAGAACTAAAATTCTTGCTTTCTTTCTTCATATTTAGTAGTATGACCAACGGAAATGGGTACCATACAAGGAGGACAATATGTTAAGTCAAGATAAAATTACACGCATTAACGAACTTGCAAAAAAGAAGAAAGAATCAGGTTTGACGAAAGCGGAAGAAAAAGAGCAAAAGTCATTACGAGAAGAGTATTTGAAAAGTGTTCGAAAGTCATTTAAAAACCAATTGCATTCAATGAAAGTTGTTGATGAAGAAGGTAATGACGTAACCCCTGAAAAATTAAAGAAAAGTAAAGAGAGAAATAATAATAACCACCATTAAATGAACAAGATTAAGGATCGGGAGTTCTCCCGACTTTTTTCCTATTTAACTTATTTATTAAATGGAAGTGCATATCCTGTTACCAAATATGAAAAATTATTCACAAGTTCTTGTGTTAATGGTTTGAAAACGCTATGATAAGAAATGAAGTATAAAGTGAGGAAGGGTGACGAACTATGACAGAACATATCGAATCGATGTCGATTCAGACAATTCGTACATTGTCTATCGATGCAGTTGAAAAAGCTCAATCAGGACATCCAGGAATGCCGATGGGGGCTGCCCCAATGGGATATTCCTTATTCAAAAAATTCATGCAACACAACCCGAATAATCCACAGTGGTTTAATCGCGATCGTTTCGTGCTATCTGCTGGCCACGGATCGATGCTTCTATATAGCTTATTACACCTAACGGGTTATGACGTTACAATGGATGATTTAAAAAACTTTCGTCAATGGGGAAGTCGTACACCAGGACACCCTGAATACGGCCATACACCAGGTGTAGAAGCGACAACTGGTCCACTCGGACAAGGTGTTGCAATGTCGGTTGGAATGGCAATGGCTGAGCGTCACTTAGCAGGAAAGTATAACCGTGAAGGGTACGAGCTCATCAATCACTATACATATAGTATCTGCGGTGATGGTGACCTCATGGAAGGTGTATCTGCAGAAGCTGCATCTCTTGCAGGACATTTAAAATTAGGACGACTCATCGTTCTTTATGACTCCAATGACATTTCTTTAGATGGTGAACTTGACCAAGCATTTTCTGAAAATGTTGCTGATCGTTATCAAGCGTATGGTTGGCATGTATTGCGTGTCGAAGACGGTAACGATTTACAAGAGTTAGAAGCGGCTATTGAAGCAGCACGCATTGATGATCGTCCAACTTTGATTGAAGTGAAAACGACAATTGGTTATGGATCTCCTTCAAAATCAGGAAAATCTGCTTCTCACGGTGCACCACTAGGTAGTGAAGAAGTGAAGCTAACAAAAGAAGCTTATAACTGGACATTTGAAAACGACTTCCACGTACCAGACGAAGTTCGTGAGCATTTTGATGAAGTTGTTCAAGAAGGTGAAAAACATGAGAAAGAGTGGAACGACTTATTTGCTGCATACAAACAAGAATACCCTGAGCTTGCTGAAGAACTAGCTTTAGCGATTGATGGGAAACTTCCACAAGGATGGGATGCAGATGTTCCAGTATACGAAGTAGGTGACAAAGTAGCGTCTCGTGCTTCAGGTGGAGATGTACTTAACGCGTTAGCTAAAAACGTTCCTTCTGTATTCGGTGGTTCTGCTGACTTGGCATCTTCTAATAAAACGATGCTTAAAGGCGAAGAAGATTTCTCACGTGAAAATTACAGCGGACGTAACATCTGGTTTGGTGTTCGTGAATTCGCAATGGCAGCTGCAGGAAACGGTATGGCATTGCATGGCGGCGTGAACCCATATGTCGCGACTTTCTTTGTCTTCTCTGATTATTTAAGACCAGCTTTACGTTTATCATCTTTAATGCAAGTTCCACTCACATATGTGTTTACACATGATAGTGTTGCTGTAGGTGAAGATGGTCCAACACACGAGCCTGTTGAACAATTGGCAAGCTTACGTGCAGTGCCAGGCTTGTCAGTCATCAGACCTGCTGATGGAAACGAGACAGCAGCTGCATGGAAACTTTCTTTAGAAAGCACGGATCAGCCACATGCGCTTGTATTTTCTCGTCAAGGTTTACCTACGCTTGAAGGCACAGCAGAAAAGGCTTACGAAGGCGTGAAGCGCGGAGCTTATGTTGTATCAGAAGCGAATGGTGAGGTAGATGGTTACCTGTTGGCGACTGGTTCCGAGGTATCTTTAGCTGTAGAGGCACAACGTGCTTTAGAGCAAGACAACATCCATGTTAATGTTGTTAGTATGCCTAGTTGGGACCGTTTTGAAGCGCAAGGTGAAGATTATAAACAACAAGTGCTACCAAATGACGGCAAACCTCGTGTCGGAATTGAAATGGCGGTTAGCTTAGGCTGGGAGAGATATGTAGGTGCAAATGGTTCAATGATTGCAATTGATCAGTTTGGTGCATCAGCTCCTGGCGAGCGTATTATCGAAGAGTATGGCTTCACGACAGAAAATGTCGTTTCTTCATTCAAACAGTTATTAAACCGCTAATTTCGTTAAGAATGATGCGAAGAATTAAAAAGCAGGGATCAGACCTCGATAGCTTTCGGGTCTGATCTTTGTTTGTTCAACAAACAACGACATGAGTGATAAAAACTCGTGGTTCTTTTTACAATAAAGGGACAAACCTCTCCGAACTTATCCGATACAATGTAGAAAAGGACGGTAAGCTAGGAGGGTATCGAATGCGAACGTATGAAATTCGTTTGATCGAACATGAAGTTGCACTTGATTATTATGGAGCTGAAGGGAAGTTGCTTCATTTATTTCAAGAAGCTCGTCAAGCACAAGGGACATTTAAAACGATTGTCGACCAACAAATTCAATACATAAGTAAGAGTTTCGATCCTAATGAGATTTATCATAAACTTGCTATATCTGCGAAGTTTTCAAAAGGATTCCCTTTTCAGGAGGGTTCTTATGGACGATATATCGAAGTTCGCAAAGGAAAAAGTGAGGCCAGGTTGTATATAAAAAATGATTACATGTTGCTTCAAGGGAAAGGCAATTTGTCAGCAGAGATGCTCGTCTTTGATTGGTTAAGAGAGATTGACCAAACATTTTTAGCGATCGATTATGAGCGAGAACGTTTAGGTTGGCTGACCATTATTCGACCAATCTCTTTGACACAGTAAACCCTGATTGTCGACAAATTATTTGTATGACCTTTAAAACGAGCTACTAATCCGTTATAATAAATAAAGTCGAATTAGAAAATGTAGGATATGGACTTAATGGTTCAACAATGAAGGAGGAACAAGACATGCTTTGGTATATTCTAGTAGGACTTCTCAGTCTTCTAGCGGGTGTGGCGCTCGGATTTTTCATCGCCCGAAAATATATGATGAATTACATGAAGAAAAACCCACCAATTAATGAAAAAATGCTTCGTGTAATGATGATGCAAATGGGTCAAAACCCGTCGCAGAAAAAGATTAATCAAATGATGAAGCAGATGCAAAACCAACAAGATAAGTAGGTTTTAAACACTCCGTAATGGAGTGTTTTTTAATGTCGTAACAATATCCAGTTTCCGACATGACTAAGAATGAGCGAGATCAATTTGTAAAGAATATCAAACAGAACCTCTGTGGAAAGTCAAACGTATATAGCTAAGATAAGTATTGACAAAAATACTGACCAGGGGTATGGTATGGATAAGAGGTGAAAGCGATGGATAATGATAATCTCAACATTGAACTAACGCCAGATACAAGTGCATTGACACAACGTTCAGAAGAAGAAAAACAACAATTATTAAATCGTCTTAAACGAGTCGAAGGGCAAGTGCGTGGTATTCAACGAATGGTTGAAGATGATCGATATTGCGTGGATGTTCTCGTGCAACTTTCTGCGATTAATGCAGCGCTTAAAAAAGTAGGTTATTCAATGTTGGAGAACCATACGCGAGGATGTGTAGCCTCAGCTGTTCAAGAGGGTAATGGGGATGAAGCGATTGAAGAACTCATGAAGGTCATTCAACAATTTAGCAAATCTTAAGTACTAATGAATTGAAGGGGAGATGTACAAATGACAACAAAAATGATTCAAGTAGAAGGAATGACATGTAATCACTGTAAATCATCCGTTGAGGGTGCGTTAAATAACCTCGCTGGGGTATCGAAAGCAGAAGTGAGTTTAGAAGATAAAAATGTAACTGTTGAGTATGATGAAAGTCAAGTACAAGAGCAGCAATTGAAAGATGAAATTGAAGAACAAGGCTTTGACGTTGTATCTTAATGATGACGTGTGAAAGCTTTTAGTTGGTGATGGTAAAGGATCTCCGATGGTCGACATACCTTGTTTAGGTTTGTTGAAGATCGTGTGTGTTCATAACCGTCACCAACTTTTTATTTCAATCACCTAAACAATATGGAGGATGAAATGTTACGTTTACGTCAAGGGCTGGCTTTGATCATGTTTATAAGTGTTGGATTCTTTTTATGGTTGGCACAAGTGGATGATGATGTGGAAGGGACGGCTTCTTCAGCACACAAAGGTTTTCAAGCGCCTAATATTCAATTAGAGCGTTTTGATGGTCGTTCCTTTGTACTTGAAGAGGTGTTTGCAAACGGAAGACCAGCATTACTTTATTTTTGGACATCTTGGTGCCCATATTGTGAACGGTCGACAGAACATGTTCAGCGAATTGATGAAACTTACGGAGAAAACATTGAAGTGATAGGCGTTAATGTTGCAAACCAAGATGTTCTTACAGATGCCGAAGTGTTTATAAAAAAACATGAAACCACCTTTACACAGTTGTTAGATAAGGAAGGTGAGGTTTCTAGTGTGTATCAAACGCCACCGATTCCGCTTACAGTATGGATCGACGAACAAGGGGCGATTTCAGAACGGCGTACAGGAGCTGTCACTTATTCAGAATTGGAAGCAAATGTGATAGAGCTGTTAGAAAAAGGAGATTAATGAGATGTTTGCACCATATGAAACATTCAATATATTGAGCTTTTCGCTACAGAGTCAATTGCTCTTAGCAGTTGTTGCAATTGTAACGTCTTACGCTTTTTTTACGTTTTATGTCAAGCGAGTCTTTGTGGTCACTGACGCGGAAGCCGTGACAGATCATGCTTTATGGGCGCTTCTGATTGGGGCGGCAACATTTAAGTTCTGGCCTTTTTTCACAAATGTTGAGCTCTGGCCTGATTGGCGTAACTTCATATACTATGTAGGCGGAGGACAGGCGCTCATTGTCGCGCTCATTGTAGGAGCTATTTATTTCTGTTTGATTGTATGGCGAAAGAAATGGTCCGTGGCTGTTATGGATGGAGTAGGGATTGCTGTATTGTTCGGTATGTTTACCTTTTCGATATTTGTCAAAACATACGGAGGTCCGACACCTTTATCGTTTGGTTGGGAGCTTGACGGACGGTTACATCACCCTGTGAACCTTTATCGTTCTTGGTTGTTGTTATTAGCTGTAGGCGTATCAATATTATGGATCGATAAAGACCGATACGGACAACGAGCATTATTAGCAGTTGTAGCCATTGTGTTGATCGAAATCCTTATGCGACCGTTTGTGATCGCTTAACTGAAACACTATGTTTCCCCTATCAGCTATGTTAT
The DNA here is from genome assembly GCF_014202575.1 of Texcoconibacillus texcoconensis. Lineage (GTDB taxonomy): Bacteria > Bacillota > Bacilli > Bacillales > Salisediminibacteriaceae > Texcoconibacillus > Texcoconibacillus texcoconensis. Next base: position 11,543 of record NZ_JACHHB010000013.1, read on the forward strand.
AATGACGACATTGTAGAAAATGGAGGTCACATTCAATGGAAGGTTTATTTTTTATTGGTGTTGCCGTCTTCATGATGGTTACTGCAATGATTGTCCGTATGAAAGCGATAAAAAAACCAGCCAACGTGAAAAAAATTATTTTACCACCTGTTTTTATGACAACGGGATTTATGATGTTTGTTCATCCGGACGTGAGTATTACAACGTTGCAAGCTGTTGAAGCGGCAACGGTCGGCTTATTGTTTTCAATCGTTCTAATAAAGTTATCGAAATTTGAAATTCGTGATCATGATATTTATATGGTTCGTTCAAAAGCATTTTTCTATACTTTGATAGGTTTGTTTGCATTACGCCTTATATTTAAGTTAACGATCGGACAAGGTATCGACTATGGTGAAATTGCGGGTATGTTTTTCATCCTTGCTTACGCGATGATCGTTTCATGGCGCGTAGCGATGTTTTTCATGTTTAAGCGACTACAACGTACGTTAATGAAATCTTCAGTGAAAAATATCGTTGATACGTAAAAAATCCGACGGCTCTATTTTGTAGGGCTAACGTCGGATTTTTTTATCAAACTTCAAAATTCAAAACATACACATTTTTGTCTCGTCATTGTATGTAGTTATCAGTGAAAATAGCGCTCGTATTGTGAAGGGTCGATATCTTTTTCTTCGAGTTTTTTAATTAAAAATTTATGGTCACGCTTTGGCGTGGCTTGAATATACCCTTTGATAATTAAATCCTCGCGCATTTCTTGAGCCCCTTCTTCTAAAGCAAGCTCACCAATTTTCCCTGCGATTTTCCCTTTGGCAACATCGCGAAATAATTCAGGTACAGGTTCTACGAGTTCTGCAAGAAATTCCTTCTGTTCATCACTCCATAAGTGTCGTGTCTCATCGATATAGTATTCTTGCCAATCAAGTATTGAATGCCCGTCTTCTTTCGGTAGCTTTTTCAGAAATTTACGAAACATAAAGTAGCCACCTATAGCGACCAGACCAAACAAAACGACACTCCAAAGCATGATTGCCCACATAAACCAATCATTTGGCATTTTTATCACCCCTGTTTACTTCCATCAATACTATTTTACTGAAACTAAGAAAAAATGAAAAGCATGTTGCTAGTAGGGGAAAGTTTGTTTGATATATTTAAATGCGAGATCGGTAAAAGCTTTGCTTTCATCAACGTTGTTCTTGCTTTTCCAATAAGATATATAAAATGTTCTTATTGAAGGTAAAAATCCACAAGTAGCGATAGAGCGATTTTTTTCAAATTTCATGGCAAGTTCCGAGACAAATCCATAACCGACGCCTGCTTCCACAAGTGATAATGTAGATTCAGTTGTCGGCGCAATAGCTGCAGTTTCTAGCTCGGCCATAGAGATCCCCCATGTTTTTAATCCTCTTTCTGCATCAAGGAATGTTCCGGAGCCATCTTTTCTTTTTACAAATAAATGAGGACGCAAATCTTCTTCAGACGTGATCGAAGGGGTATGGTCCATTTTTTGCCCAATAATTGCGAGGCGATCTTCAATAAGTGGAAACGTTGCGACATCTTTATGTGTGAGCGGAGCACCAGTTAATGCGACGTCAAGGTCACCTTGCTTTAATGATGAAGCGATCGTTGTTGAATCATCTATCTGTAATGAGAGTCGAATTTGTGGAAACGTGTGATTAAATGTTCGACAAAGCGCTGGAAGGAAATAAGTACCTGGCGTTGTGCTAGCACCAATTCGTAATGTTTTTTTCCAATTCTCTCCTCTTTTTTTACAGGCTTCTCTTAACTGTTTCCATTCCTTTGTCCATTTTTTGGCTTTTTCATATACCCATTTTCCTTCTTCTGTGGGCGAAAAAGAATCACGGTCAATAAGTGTGGCTCCTAATTCATCTTCGAGTCCTTTCAAATGTTTTGTTACCGAAGATTGGGCGACATTGAGGTGCTGCGCGGCTTTTGAAAAATTTCTAAATTCCACTAATGTAATAAATGAGGCAAGCCACTTTTCGTTCATCCTTGTTTCACTCCTAAACCGTGCATATGCATTTTATCGTTTACTGATATCGTAAACCGTGCTAATGTATATATGCAATAGTATTCTATATAGGAATCGAAATAATTCTTTACAGGAATGGAGGGGCGGAATGTCCAAAATGAAAGGAACACATATCATTTTGTCTGTTGCAAGCTTATTATTTATTGCTGCTTGTGGTGAATCAGATCGTGAAGAAGCTTTTGAGGTTGCTGTCATCCCGGCTCAATCGATTGGTGGAATGCAAACGGGATTGGAGCGATTAGAGGAAACGCTCGAAGATTCGTTACAACAAGATGTGCAAGTTGAACATTATCCGAACTATAATGCGGTTGTAGAAGCGATTAACTATAGTCATATCGATTTGGCTTATTTAGGTCCTTTAACATACTTAGTTGCTCACGAGGAAAGTGGAGCAGAAGCCATTCTCACGCAAGAAATCGAAGGAGATCCTTATTATTATTCATATATTGTGACTCATAAAGACCAACCATGGAAGTCTTTAGATGACATGTTAGAAGAGCGAAGCAATGTAGATTTTGCCTTTGGTAGTATAGCTTCAACATCGGGTTCTCTTATACCGGGATTGGAATTGAGCGAACGAGGGGTTTTTGAATCGGAAAACGTTCATGAATTTCAAGACGTCCGTTATACGGGCTCCCATGATATTACTGCAACGCAAGTAGAAAATCAGGAAGTGGAAGCGGGCGCTATTGACAGTGCGATTTTCCATGCATTAGCGAAAGATGGTGCCATTAATGAAGAGGAATTTTCAATCATTTGGCAATCTGAACCGTTGTATCAATATCCTTGGGTTGTTCCTCATGATATGCAAGAAGGGCAAATTGAGAAGATTCAGCAAGCATTTATGGCGATTGATGACCCTGAAGTGCTCGACATATTTGGGGGAGCGGACGCTTTTGTAGAAGCGGATGATTCGCAATACGAAGATGTGCTCGAAGCGGCGCGTACGTTTGATATGTTAGACCCGGAAGTGCTGGACAACTAACAGATCGCGATAAAGCCAGTTCACGTTTGATTCATTGAAACGTCACTGGCTTCTTTTTCGTATAGCCCATAAAGGATGTGATGGATTGATTTGGTTTCGTAAACGATATATTTTTTATGCGGGGTTCATCATTTTTTTAACATGGTGGAGCCTAGAGCAAACGGAGTTTGAATGGGCGAAATTTCAACAGTTATCAAATGCATTTACATTTATTAATGACAGAATTTTACCGCCGGACTTCTCGATTACGTCTTTATTATTGCACGAGGCGTTCGTCACTTTGGCGATCGCGTTTTTAGGGACATTTTTTGCATTATTGATTGCCCTTCCAATCAGTTTTGCATCAGCATCAAATACATGCACAAATCGCTTAATTTATACGTGGAATCGCGTTGTACTTTCTGTCTTGCGTTCAGTTCCGGAAATTGTTTTTGGCCTCATCTTTGTCGTTGTCGTCGGTTTAAGCCCGTTTGCCGCCGTGATGGCTGTTTTCTTACACAACATTGGCGTGCTTGGTAAACTGATTTCAGAGTTGATTGAAGCAGCAGACGAAGGGCCTCACGAAGCGATGAAGTCTGTTGGCGCTAAAAGACATATCGCGTCATTGTTTGCGATTGTGCCACAAATATGGCCAAATGTACTCTCGCACTATTTTTATCGTTTTGAGGTAGCGATTCGCACGTCACTAGTCCTTGGTTTTATAGGCGGTGGAGGTCTTGGCCAGCAGCTCTTTAACCAGTTCCAAAGTATCAACTATCACGCGATGGCCACAAGTATTATTTTTATTATGGTCCTTGTGATTGCTGTTGACTTACTTGGTTCCTATGTACGTAAGCGGGTGATTTAACATGAGGAGGAATAAATGTGATTCAGCTTCGAGAGGTGACGGTTCGTTATCCAGGTTCATCCTATCCAGCGATTGATCAGCTGTCGGTGGATATTTATAAGGAGGAGTTTGTCTGTGTGCTAGGAAAAAGTGGTGCAGGCAAGTCGACGTTCATCCGTACACTCAATGCGCTTCAGCCTGTTTCTGAAGGCGAGGTGCTTGTAAGTGACCAAGCTGTACACTCGGCTAGTGAAAAACAGCAAAGGTCGATGAGGATGAAAGCGGGAATGATCTTTCAGCATTTTCATTTAATTCCTCGCTTAACGGTTTTGCAAAATGTTCTAACAGGTCGTTTTGGCCAAAAGAAAAGCTACCAAGCGCTTCTAGGTTTATTTTCCCATGAAGAACGAGAGCAAGCGTATCATATATTACGACAAGTCGGACTGAATGATATGGCGCAAAGAAGGGTCGATGCATTAAGTGGTGGACAAAAACAACGTGTAGGAATTGCTCGTTCTCTTATGCAAGACCCTGAAATATTTCTTGGTGATGAGCCTGTTGCGAGCTTAGATCCGAGTACATCTGAGACGATCTTTCACTTGCTAAGAAAAATCCATGATGAAAAGCAGCTTCTAAGTATTATGAATGTGCATGACGTCTCGTTAGCACGGAAGTATGCATCAAGAATTTTAGGTTTAAGAGACGGAAAACTCGTCTTTGACGGTGGACCTGATGAATTGGATGAAGCAGCATACCAAACAATTTATGGGGCGTAAGGTGGACTTAAAAATTTTAGACTAAGAATCTTTAAAATCATGATTCATGTCTAATCGCGTTTGCGCTCTAATGAATAAGGTGATTAGTGAATGTCATCCACAATAAATTCAGTGAATCACTCCCACCACTTACGACCCTTACGGGGTGCTTGAAGAGGGAGACTTCTTTCGGAAGTATGTTAAAAGGGGTGTTGTATGATGGCACATCAAGAAAGCGTAGGTTTCGCGTTAATTGTCGTGTTGTTCATTCTTCTAGTTATCATAGGGGCGGCTTATGTAGGTTATTAAGATAACGAGAAAAGAAAGGGTACCTCGAATATATGGGGTACCCTTTTGTTTTGAATAAATTTCATTATCTTGATCAAAGGTTTCGTCGTTTAAATGAGTAACAAGTTGATTGATGGTGTGGACAAGCTTAATGTCTAGTGACTTCTTGATAATAGATCTATACAGTTTCTAATAATTTTTTTCAAGAAAGATGACCAATTGTTAAGGTTTTCATCTTCCTGTTGATGGTACTTGAATGATTTCGTTTCTTTATTGTGATTGAGCTGAATGTTCGTAGGTAATGTGTATTTTAAAAGAGGGTCATTTGTGATGATCCCATCCACACCATATGAGAACATTTTTAAGGCTGTTTCTGGGTGATAAATTACCCATGGGAATGTTTTTATCCCTGTTTGTTGAAGAACATTCACTAAGCGCTCATTTACAGTTAGAAAATAGGGGTTCACGTAATCAAAGTGTTTCGCCCATTTTAAGATCTCCTGTTGTGAAATTTCCGAATGAATATTACATATTAAACCAGTTTGTAATTGTGGGATCATTTTGCTCAATCTTTTGACTGTATCAAGATCAAAGGATTGAATGATGATATCATTTAAATTTGACTTTGGGACCGCTTTGGTTAACGTTTTTGCCAGCTGTTTCTCAATACTAGGGTACATTTCCGGATTTTTTATTTCGATTAAAAAACGAATTTGCGATTGATAACGTTCTAGTGCCTCACTGAGCGTGAGAATTTTTTGTCCATAAAATGAAGGGTGAAACCAATTACCAGCATCTAGTTTCTTCAATTCATTTAAGGTTTGTTTATAAATTGGACCTGTTCCATTTGTCGTGCGGTCAAGCATGAGATCATGAAAGAGTACGGGGTGTCCGTCTTTTGATAACTGAACATCTACTTCAACATAATCAGCATTCATTTTTATCGCTTTTTCGATCGCCGCGGATGTATGTTCAGGAGCGTAAAGAGATGCGCCTCTATGGGCTATGATCTTATAGGGGAAAGGGCGATTGGAAATCGGCTTCTCTGATTGAGTGGATATAATTGCAACCAATAAAAAGATAAGTAAAATTGTGGGTGATAAGTTGTCATTCATGATGCCCCCCCTTTTTTAGAAATGGTTGGTGTTTGTTACACAGATGTAAGCATTCATATATAGGTATGAATGCGTAATGAAATGTGGTAGGGCGAATGAACGGAGCACATAATGATTATGTATTTTTCAGGGGAAGGTTAACGATATAGGTTTCCTGAAAGTTCAAGTTGTTGCATTTAGGGATGATATGTAAATGATTACTTATATTCCCTGGTTTATAGGCGAATGTGATCAAGAAGTAAAAATATCGCTTACTTGTCTATATTTATCCGAAAAAATCATGTATGATATAAATATATATTCTTATTTTTGCTTGATTTGATAGAAAAGAAAAGGTAGTGAAAGGTATGCTAAACTATCAAGTGATTAAAACACATGACCACGATCATTGGATCGTTTTATTACATGGACTCGGAGGAAACTCGTCAATTTGGTATAAGCAAAAAAATGAATTAAGCCAGCATTTTAATCTACTTTTTGTTGATTTGCACGGGCACGGGGAGTCTGAATTAAAAGATCATAAATATCGCCCAACATCCTTGGATGAAGTATCCAAAGATGTGGTTACGATTTTAGATAATGAAAACATTGAAAACGCTTGTTTTATGGGCGTTTCTTTAGGGAGTATTATCGCTAGACATATTGCAATCATCGCCCCTGAGAGAGTAAGGTGTCTGATCTTATGTGGAAGTGTATTGTATTTCAATATTAAATCGAGGATACTATTAGAACTAGCAAATATTAATCGATATTTTCTGGACTATATGAACTTGTATAAATTATTTTCAAAGGTGATTATGCCTAAAAAAAATCATGAAAAATCTCGTAGTGTTTTTATTCGAGAAGCTAAAAAATTGCAACCTAAAGACTTTTTGTTTTGGTTCCATTTTTTAAAAGATGCGAAATCACACTATCATAAATTTAAGATGAGTAATATAAAATTACCCTCGCTGCACATTTTAGGGAATGAGGATCATATTTTTATAAAAACAGCCAAAAAAGAGGCGGAGAAATGCGTTCATTCAAGTATCAAAATTATCGAAGATGCTGGACATTTATGTAACATCGATAGCCCGAATGAGTATAATAAAATTGCTGTTGATTATATTAGAAACCACTTTTCATAAAGGTATTAAAAAACTGTCCAAGAGCCCACGCAGGCTTTGGGGCAGTTTTTTAATATGGAAGATGCTTTGATTTATATTTATCCATAAAAAAACTCCTATATTGTTATAGGAGGGTTACATTTCATTATTTGGTTTCGTAAGAGTATATTACTAAGCCGTAAGTGTCACAGTTATGGCGGGACTGTCTGGGAATCGAACCCAGCAGAGACGGCACGCGCCTCTCAGAAGGTTTTGAAGACCTCGGCGTGCACCAGCATCGCAACCAGCCCCATAGATATATAACAACTACAAACTCTATTTTACATTCTAGTAAAACTGAAATCAACAATAAATTTTTGTGATATAACATAACAAAAAACTATCAGCAAAAGGAGGCACGTTAATCGTTCGAAGGAGAGCGTTATACGCTATATTTTATGGATGTACACTCCCGAAACGAAGTTGCGTGTGGTAGGATAGAATGATGAAGTCGTTGAAAAGAGGGGGCAGGGTTAATGAAACGCTCTTATACGATAGGTATGGCGGGGCATATTGACCACGGAAAAACAACACTCACAAAAACGTTGACAGATATCGACACTGATCGATTGAAAGCAGAAAAGGAACGTAATATATCAATTGAACTAGGGTATGCACCTTTTCATTTAAGTGAAGATACACAAGTGTCTATCGTAGATGTGCCAGGACACGAAAAGTTTATTCGACAAATGATCGCAGGTGTAGCAGGGATCGACCTTGTATTATTAGTCGTGGCCGCCGATGAAGGTGTCATGCCACAAACAGTTGAACATCTCGATATCCTTCGCTTATTAGGTATTAACGAAGGTATGATTGTTGTGACTAAAAAAGATCAAGTAGATGAGGAAATGATTGAACTTGTTGAAGAAGACATTCGAGCTAGTATTGAAGGGACCTTTTTTGAAGGGACGGAGTTAGTATTTGTTGATAGTTTAACAAAAGAGGGGATCGATACATTAAAGAATATGATCGAGCAACACCTCACCCAAGTTGAACCGAGGGACACACGAGGCGCCTTTCGCTTACCGATTGATCAAGTCTTTACAGTACATGGTCAAGGAACAGTTGTTCGTGGCACCGTTTATGAAGGGACTGTCCATGAAGGAGATGTACTGGAAGTATTACCGAGTGAGAAAAAGGTGCGTGCACGTCAATTACAAGTTCATCACGAAAAACGCACGGTTGGTCAAGCAGGACAACGAGTAGCCGTGAATTTAGGTGGCATTTCCAATGACGAATTGAAAAGAGGGGATGTCCTCGTTTCAACGCAGCATTATTTTACAACCGAAACGATTGACATTCATTTAGACACGGTCCATCAGTTGGCGTTTCCTTTAAAGCAACGAATGTTAACGAAATTACATATTGGAACTGCAGAAGTGTTCGGAACACTAGTATTTTTTGATCGCAATGAATCTGCAGAAGACGAAGGCATTCTTTGTCAGCTTCGTTTACAAGAGCCGATTGTAACGAAGCGGGGAGATCGCTTCATTCTACGTAGACCTACACCAGTAGAAACGATAGGTGGCGGCATTGTGATTGACCCTAAAGGTGAAAAATATAAATTTGGCGAAGGAACCATCAAAATGCTGGAGCGAAAAAGGGAAGGTACACCTGCAGAAAGAATATTAGATACATTAAAAATTGAAAAAAGCGCGACAGTGCAACTATTAGTTGAAGAAACCGGGATCATAGAAGATGAAGTGAAAGAACTCGTCGCTGATTTCATTGAGCAAGGCGTGATCATAAATATCGGTTCAACGTATCTTCTTAATAATGTATATGAAGAAATTGTCGAAGTGATGGAAGCTGATTTGCTGGAGTTTCATGAAAATTATCCAATGAGACAAGGGAAAAATAAGGCCGAACTTATTCAAGACTTGCTTCACTATGGAAATGAGCTAGCGGATCTTGCGATTGAAAAAGCAGCGAAAGACGGAAGAGTAAAAAAAGACGGGCAGTATATTAGTGCGCTCGATTTTGTTAGTGTTTATCCAAGTGCATGGCGCAAACGAATGGAACAAGTAGAAAATACCCTTAAAGAACAAGGGCTTAATGTAGAAGTGTGGGGATATATTTTAGAAAATGCTGGCATACCTGAACGCTTGCATGAAGAACTTCGTCATTTCTTATTGCGGAAAAAACGTGCCATCGCTTTAGATGATAAACACTTGGTATCATATGAAAGTTGGCTTGAAGCGATTGAAAAGTTATATGAGAAAACAGGAGATGCATTTAATTTACAGGAAGCAAAATCGATCTTAAATGTGACAAGGAAGTATTTGGTACCTTTGATGGAACAGTTAGATGAACGAGGGCTAACAAAACGGATAGAAAATGAACGTTTTTGGCAAAAGGATCCAAAGTCAATTTTAAAATAAACAAAACAGATGCTCTTTTTGATTGGACGTTGTCGCTGTAAATGACCGTTTCTTTCGTCCTTATGTAATAAATAAGCGCTGCCTCTTAGTTGATGATTAATCAGCTCGGGCAGCGCTTTTTGAATAAAGGTTGTGACTACTCTTTTAATAGCGCGTAAATTTCGTCATCTAACTTCTTCGCTAAATTCGGATCATATGTTTTTTCGTATGCTGGTTCTTGCGTAATTTTGCCACCGTAAAAAATCACGTCTTCTACAGACTCAACGTCTACAGTGATGACACGGAGTTTCATCGTTCTTTCGATGACATCAGACACTGTTCCTTTACCTGTAATGGAATAACAGCTTTCCGCACCAATTACACCTAGAACGAGGTGAGGATTTCCTTGGATATTTTTTGCGCTGTGTGCATTGTGTCCTACAGCAAATTTAATTTTATCGCCCTCAGGGTGAGCGACGAGCCATGAAATGACGCTTAAATTCGGCTGATTTGTTTCACCATCTGTGGTAATTAAGGAGACGATTTTTTCTCCTTGTAATAGATCGATTAACTCTTGACTTAGTTTTTCTTGTGCTTTTGACATCATTTCCCCTCCTGTAATGGTTATACCATCCTTCGTTTTAATCTTCGAAGGATGGGGGTTGTTTGTAAAAAAATGTTCAACATGCTCATCAACCCATCATTGAATGAAAATGGCTTAATCATGTGAATATGAAAGGCCATAAAACCAACAACTTCTTCTTTTAAAAGTTGTATGTGGTATTATATCAAATTCTTTCATTTAACAGTAATAAAATGATCGCCATTTCTTTCTGTTACACGACCGATAATCGCTGCATCGATATGAACGCTTGACTTAAGTGTTGAAAGGTAAGCTTTGCTTTCTTCTTCAGACATGCTGATCAATAAGCCACCAGAAGTAATTGCGTCACATAAAATGAGTTCGTCTTCTTTCGTTAATGAAGCATCGTAATCGATGATAGATTCTAACCAATGGTGGTTGGCTTTCGTCCCCCCAGGTACAACACCGTCTTTAGCAAGTTGCTTTGTACCAGGAAGCAGAGGGACTTTTTCATAATCGATCTCAAAAGTGACGTCACTGGCTTTTGCTATCTCATAGCCATGCCCTAATAGCCCGAACCCTGTTACATCGGTTACCGCACTTGGGTTAAAGGAAGACAATGCTTCGCAAGCGTGCTTATTTAATTGGGCCATCGTTTCTGTAACAAGCTTTTCTTGCTCTGGCGTAGTTTTGTTCCGTTTAATACCTGTCGTAAGGATACCGACACCAATCGGTTTTGTAAGGACAAGAACATCTCCTGGCTTTGCGCCTACATTTTTAAATATGCGCTCAGGGTGCACAGTCCCAGTGACAGATAAACCAAATTTAGGCTCTGCATCGTCGATAGAATGGCCTCCTGCAATCACTGCTCCAGCTTCAGCTACTTTATCACTAGAGCCTTTTAGAATATCAGCAAGGATGTCTGCAGGGAGCGTCTTGATTGGGTAACCAACAATATTTAAAACCGTCGCGGGCTTTCCGCCCATTGCGTAAACATCGCTCAAAGCATTAGCCGCTGCTATTTGGCCAAACATATATGGATCATCCACGATCGGCGTGAAATAATCAATCGTCTGGATTAAGGCGATATCGTTTGTTAACTGAAATACGCCACCATCATCTGATGTTTCGTGTCCGACAAGTAATCGCTCGTCAGAAGTCGTATTAGGTAAATGACGCAAAACTTGCGCCAGGTCGCTTGGACCAATTTTACATCCTCAACCAGCTTTGGATGATAACTCAGTTAAACGAATGTCTTCTCGTTGATTAGTCATATGATCACCTCCTAACCAATAGTATACGCGTTATATTTGCAAACTACCAAACGTTACCTTAAAATGAAACATAATCTTCAAATTAAGAAGGGGTTTTGTAACATGGCTTATTACGTACAAGTTGAATTTTGTATGCAGTGAAATTATGCACCGAAAGCTGCGAGTTTCGCAGAATCGTTATTTAACCATTTTCGTTCTGATATTTCAGACCTTAAACTGACGCCAAGTTCTGGGGGAGCGTTTGAAGTGACTGTTAATGATAAGAAGATATATTCAAAATTAGAAACAGGTGAATTTCCGGATCCAAAAACGGTTATAGAAACGATGGAAGGGAAATAATACTCGTTTTAATTGCCGAGGGCAAAGTGTGATGTCGTGACACACTTTGCCCTTGTTTTTTTATAAACTTTTTGCAAACTCGTGAGTTACACATTTCGACAATTCTTTTTAATCACCTTTTTAATGATGTATAATATAGATGGGAAATTAATTTAAGGGATCAGGATCGACGGTAACAAATTATTAAAAGTAGTAATCGGAAAACACCCTATTTTACGCCGAAATAAACTTTAGTCAAACGGAAGTAAATATGATGATTTTAACGAAGGAGACAACAATGAAACACTTATTAAAATTTTTACCATCTGTCGATGAATTACAGCGACATCATTTAGTTCAGCGATTGTTTGAAGAAGCGGATCTATCACTTGAAAAAGGGACGAAATTCATTCAACAAACACTGAATGAGATTCGCCAATCGTTAATTGATGGCCAAATGGATCACCCACCGGAAACTCGCGAAGCGTTTCGTTCGTTTATTGTTGAAGCATTATCAACGAAAATCCATGAACAAGGTCAATTTCAGCTGAAGCGTGTTATCAATGGCACAGGTGTGGTCATTCATACAAACTTAGGAAGGTCAAGGTTAAGTGAAGGTGCGATTGAACGAGTTGTAGAAACGTCTCGCAATTATAGTAATCTCGAATATGATACTGATACAGGAAAGAGAGGCTCACGTCATTCGATTATTGAGCAAAAGCTCACAGAAGTGTGCGGGTCAGAAGCGGCAATGGTCGTAAATAATAATGCAGCTGCTGTTTACCTCATTTTGCGCGCGCTAGCGAAAAATCAAGAAGTGATCGTCTCTCGTGGTGAACTTGTTGAAATAGGTGGTTCTTTCCGCGTTTCTTCTATTATGGAAGAAAGTGGAGCGAACCTTGTGGAAGTTGGTACAACGAATAAAACACATGTTTATGACTATGAACGAGCAACGACTGAAGATACGGCGATGTTTATGAAAGTACATACAAGCAATTTTTATATGCAAGGTTTTACATCGGATGTTTCGACGTCACAATTAGCAGAGCTTGCAAAGCTTCAGCCAAGTGTGCTTGTTTATGAGGATTTAGGCAGTGGTTCGCTTTTTCCCTTTAAACATCACGGGATTGGTTCGGAACCGGTTGTGAAAGAAGCGTTAAATGCGGGCGCAGATATTGTGTCGTTTAGTGGCGATAAGTTATTAGGCGGTCCTCAAGCAGGGATCATTGCAGGGGATAAATATTTGATTGATAAGCTAAAACGTCACCAATTAGCACGAGTTTTGCGTGTTGATAAAATGACATTGGCCGCTTTAGAAGCGACGTTAAGTGAGTATCAAGAAAACGAATTGAACCCTGCTACAACAATTCCAACTGTAAGAGATACATTAGCTTCAAAAGTAGACATAGAAGAAAAAGCAAAGTTATTTCGTGATGGTGTCGTAAAGAAAACAAACCAAATTCATATTGATTTAAAAGAAACCGTATCTCGTGTTGGGGGCGGCACGATGCCAGAAGTTGAACGGCCGACAGTCGCTGCGGTATTAGAAAGTGAAGTTTATTCCGCTGAAGCTTGTCAAGAGAAACTCCGTAAAGGAGAGCCGTCTTTTGTAACACGTGTACATAATGAACAAGTGTGGATTGATTTTCGCACAATCGAAGAAAACGAAATCTCCGAATGTATCGACCTCGTCAGTCAGAGGCTTGCATGAATAAGGTACTCAGTCCTTTTGCAACCTCAAAAGGACTGAGACAAGAGCGGTTTTAACCTTCACCGTCCGTTTGACTAACGTGGTTTGCTTTTTTTGTTTTCTTGGACCCTTTCATCGGTTCAGGCTGGTGGCTCGGAGCTCCTTTTTGCGCATTGCGTCGTGGGTCTTTCGCGTTATGGCGCTGCATATATTCTCCTCCTTTCTAAAATGGGTTAATTTTAGGATGACCTGATCGTGGTTTGGTTCATTCATTTGTTCGAATAAATTGTCATAAGAGAGAGGAAGCTATAGGTGAATTTGATTGCAAAGGAGTGACGGTTGTGCCATTTGATAAAAATAAGCAACAAGCATTTCAAGCAGCTCAACAAGCTTTTGTAGAAGCGCAGCACGCAACAGAGGATCTTCATTATGAAGATGTAGATTATGGTCATGAACATAAGCTTGCCCAACAAGAAATTAATGAAGCTTTCCAAGTCATTGAAAAAGCGCACATTACGGCAACGGAACACCAAAAAGAACAATTACGTGCTTATGAAAAAGAATTAGAACGAATGCGTCAACTTCTTCAAGATTGAACGATCTCTTATAACAACAGGAACAAATGTTCTCGCGGCATAATAAATAAGCGGGCTGTCTTGTCAGACTCCTTTTAAATGGAGCACATGGACAGCCCGCTTTGCTCATTTATTGACGTTTTTTCGTTTTTTTGTTGAAGGCCCATTCAGTTCCAGTTCGACCGTGTTGACGGTTTTCACCATGGTTGTAGCCATTACCTTGACCTTGCGAACTTGCTTGATTCATTCCTGGTCGAACGTGACTAGATCCTCGTCTGTTAATCAAGTTTTCACCCCCACATTTTTAAGTTGGTGAAAATCACTTCATCTTATACGATAAGCTTGTTGAAAAAACAATGAAAAAGAGGTGTCAAATGTAAAATAAAAAAATTTATGACATTTTTTTAAATGAATGATTTAGATAATTTTGAAATATATGATATGATAGTGAGTGAAGGAGGGGATACTAATGGGAAACGAAAATAATTCATTGTATGATGCAGCACAGTCTTTTGAAGTGAATGGAAAAACGTATCGTTATTATGACCTAAAAGCGCTAGAGCGCGCCGGTGTTGCAAACGTTTCCAACTTACCGTACTCAATTCGAGTACTATTGGAATCAGTTCTTCGCCAGTATGATGGCAAGGTGATTAAAAAAGAGCATGTTGAAAACTTGAGCAAATGGGGAACTGATGAAGTAAAAGGTGACGTCGATGTACCGTTCAAACCATCGCGTGTCATTTTGCAAGACTTCACGGGTGTTCCAGCGGTTGTCGATCTCGCTTCATTAAGAAAAGCGATGGCGGACTTAGGCGGTGATCCGAAAAAGATCAACCCAGCAATTCCAGTTGACCTCGTCGTAGACCACTCAGTACAAGTTGATGATTTCGGAAGTCCTGAATCGCTCCTTCGTAACATGGAACTAGAATTTGAGCGAAATGAGGAACGTTACAAGTTCCTAAACTGGGCACAAAAGTCATTAGACAATTACCGTGCTGTACCACCAGCGACGGGTATTGTGCACCAAGTGAACTTAGAGTATTTAGCGAATGTTGTTCATGAAGGTGAAGATGAGGATGGCCAGCCGGTCGCTTACCCTGATACGCTCGTCGGTACTGATTCGCATACGACGATGATTAACGGCCTCGGTGTTCTTGGCTGGGGTGTTGGTGGTATCGAAGCGGAAGCTGGTATGCTTCAACAGCCTTCTTATTTCCCTGTACCAGATGTAATTGGTATGAAATTTACAGGTGAATTGCAAAAGGGAGCAACAGCGACAGACTTAGCGTTGAAAGTAACGCAAGTATTGCGTGAACATAATGTCGTCGGAAAATTCGTTGAATTCTTCGGTCCGGGACTTAAAAATATGCCACTAGCAGATCGTGCAACGATTTCAAATATGGCGCCTGAATACGGAGCGACATGTGGTTTCTTCCCTGTCGATGAAGAAGCATTAAATTACATGCGTTTAACTGGACGTAGTGAAGAGCAAGTTCAATTAGTTGAAGCTTATTCTAAAGCGAATAACTTGTTCTACTCTCCTGATCAAGCAGACCCTCAGTTTACGAAGGTCATTGAGTTAGACTTGTCAGAAGTGGCAGCAAACTTATCAGGTCCAAAACGTCCACAAGACTTAGTACCTTTATCTAAAATGCAAAAAGAATTTAGAAATGCACTTACTGCTGAGACTGGTAACAAAGGCTTCGGACTCCAAGAAAATGAAGTTGAACAGTCTGTAGAAGTGAAGCATCCAAACGGTAAAGAGTCAACATTGACAACAGGCTCTTTAGCGATTGCAGCGATCACTAGCTGTACGAATACATCGAATCCACATGTTATGCTTGGTGCAGGTATACTTGCAAAGAATGCCGTTGAAAAAGGCCTCGATGTTCCAGAGTATGTGAAAACGAGCCTTGCACCTGGTTCAAAAGTTGTTACACGTTATCTAGAAGATTCTGGCCTTATGACATACTTAGATCAACTTGGATTCAACCTTGTTGGGTACGGGTGTACAACTTGTATTGGTAATAGTGGTCCGCTTCCAGATGAAATTGAAGAAGCGTTAGCGGATAATGATTTGGTCGTTTCGTCAGTTTTAAGTGGTAACCGAAACTTTGAAGGACGTATCCATCCGCTTGTAAAAGCAAACTACCTTGCTTCACCACCATTGGTTGTTGCTTATGCATTAGCAGGTACAGTTGACATTGACTTGCTTAATGAACCAATCGGTCACGATAAAGATGGAAAAGCTGTTTACTTCAACGACATTTGGCCATCGAATGAAACGATCCAAAAAACAATGGAAGAAGTTGTTACACCAGAACTATTTAAATCAGAGTATGAACGTGTGTTTGATGATAATGAGGAATGGAACAAGCTTGAAACAACGGATGAGGACCTATATAAATGGGATTCTGAATCAACGTATATTCAAAACCCTCCATTCTTTGAAAATCTATCACCGACACCAGACAACGTTGAACCGCTTCAGTCGTTGCGTGCAGTAGCGAAGTTAGGAGATTCTGTTACAACAGACCATATTTCACCAGCTGGATCGATTGCAAAAGATAGTCCAGCAGGACAATACTTAATTGAAAAAGGTCTATCTCCTGCGCAATTTAACTCGTACGGTTCTCGTCGTGGTAACCATGAAGTGATGATGCGTGGTACATTCGCGAACATTCGTATTAAGAACCAACTTGCACCAGGTACAGAAGGTGGCTATACAACATATTGGCCAACAGGCGATGTCATGAGTATTTATGACGCGGCAATGAAGTATCGTGAAGACAACACAGGGCTTGTTGTTTTAGCAGGTCATGATTACGGAATGGGAAGCTCACGTGACTGGGCAGCAAAAGGTACAAACCTACTCGGCATTAAGACAGTTATTGCGGGAAGCTTTGAGAGAATTCACCGTAGTAATCTTGCGCTCATGGGTGTGTTACCGCTGCAATTTAAAGAAGGTGAAAGTGCAGATTCACTAGGGCTCACTGGTAAAGAGACATTTGATGTTCATGTTTCAGATGACATCCGTCCACGTGATATCGTCCGTGTCGATGCGAAAGACCCTGAAACAGGTAAAGAAACATCGTTTGATGCAATCGTTCGATTTGACAGTGATGTCGAAATTGATTACTACCGTCACGGTGGTATCTTGCAGATGGTACTAAGAAATAAATTAGCTGAAGAAAAACAGCCGCAACAATAAGTTTTATGGCTAGGCCAGGCTCCATTTATTGGAGCCTGGTTTATATTTTTGAAAAAGAAAAAATCTATTGAAAATTCAAACAATATAAGTTACCATACATATATATTATTAAAAAGTGGATATTTATCATGTTCTTATCTTGAGAGATGGAGGGAAAGGCCCAATGAAGTCTCAGCAACCAGCCGGAAAATGGACTTCTGGTCAGGTGCTAAGTCCTACAGATTGCTTATCAGTCTGACAGATAAGGAGAAGAGAGCTCAGTAAAGTGTGAAGCCCATCCCCTTCTTCTTATTAGGAAGCAGGGGGATGGGCTTATTATTGTATAACAAATTGATGTCACTGTAGTTCATTCTACTAAATTTTTATTTTTATTATGGTCGTGTATTTAATGTGCTAGCCTCTAGTGCATGCTAGCGCTCATCACATTTCTAGTTTGTCATTGCAACTAAACGTGCACAAGAGGTGATTAATGATGAAGGAACTGGATTTAGAAACAAAGCTCGTTCAGATTGGAAACCGAAGTGAAGAAAGCACAGGATCAATTAGTACACCCGTTTACCTTTCAAGTACTTTCCGTCACCCGAAACTAGGTGAATCAACTGGGTACGATTATTCCCGAACTGGAAACCCGACAAGGTCGATACTCGAGGATGGGATTGCGCGCCTTGAAAACGGTGATTGTGGATTTGCGTGTTCGTCAGGTATGGCTGCTGTTCATACCGTTTTATCATTATTTGAAGTAGGAGATGAACTGCTCGTTTCTTCAGATTTGTACGGTGGTACATATCGTTTGTTTGAGGAAGGTTGGAGTAAGTGGGGCATTCATTTTAAATATGTTGATGTGCAAAACATTGAAGCATTTGAAGAGATGATCAGCCAAAAAACAAAAGCCATCTTTATTGAAACACCGACAAACCCGCTCATGCAAGAAGCTGATCTTCATGCATTTGCGTGTTTAGCAAAAGAGAACGATTTACTTCTCATTGTTGATAATACTTTCTACACGCCAATCATTCAGCGTCCACTAGAGAAAGGTGCAGACATTGTTATTCATAGTGCATCGAAATATTTAGCTGGACATAATGATATCATCGCAGGGTTGATTGTTTCCAAAGGAGAAGAACTTTCAGAACGAATTGCTTATTATCAAAACAGCATAGGTGCGATTTTATCACCGATGGACTGTTGGCTTTTAATTCGAGGGATGAAAACACTTTCGATTCGTATTGAAAAACATGAAGAAAATGCGCAGAAGATCGCAAAGCATTTACAAGCTCACGAAGCGGTCAATGAAGTGCTTTACCCAGGAAGAGGTGGAATGATTTCATTTCGTGTTTATAACGAAGGTTGGGTTGCATCAATTTTAGCTCATTTACAAACGATCTCGTTTGCTGAAAGTTTGGGTGGTGTGGAAAGTTTGATGACATACCCTGCAACACAAACACACGCTGATATGGATGAGGAAGTTCGGTTAAAAAATGGTATATGTAATCGTTTATTGCGCTTATCTGTAGGTATTGAATCAAGTGATGACCTTGTTAATGATTTAACCCAGTCGTTAGATAACGCAATGAACGAATAACCGGTTAGAAAGGGGATTCATAATGGTTGTAAAGTTGAATCATGAATGGCAAACTGAATTACTTCATCATAAAGGAGCGACTGATCCGACGACAGGGGCAGTAAGCGTACCTATTCAACCAGCATCAACGTTTCATCAATACGATGTAAACGAATTTGGAGAGTTTGACTATGCGAGGTCGAACAACCCAACGAGGCAGAGCTTGGAGAAAGCGATTGCCCATTTAGAAGAGGGCACAGACGGATTTGCTTTCTCTTCTGGTATGGCGGCAATTTCTACAGTTTTAATGTTATTCTCACAAGGTGATCACCTACTTGTTACAAAAGATGTTTATGGTGGAACGTATCGTCTCGTAACTGAAGTATTAGGAAGGCAAGGAGTTGACATTACGTTTGTAGACATGACGAATTTAAATGAAGTTGCTCAATCATTCCGTCCTAATACGAAAGCAGTATATATTGAAACACCATCGAATCCAACAATGAAAGTAACAGATGTGGAACAACTCGTCCGCTTAGCTAAAGAGCATGACTGCTATACGATCCATGATAATACATTTATGACCCCAGCATTACACCGTCCACTTAATCAAGGTGTGGACATTGTCGTACATAGTGCCACGAAATTTATCGGTGGCCATAGTGACTGTGTTGCAGGTTTAGCAGTAACAAACAGCCCGGAATTGGCGGAGAGGATTCATTTTTTGCAAAACACGTTAGGAGCTGTTCTTAGTGTACATGATTGCTGGCTTATCATGCGTGGTTTAAAAACGTTGCACGTAAGAATGGATTATGCAAGTAAAACTGCGATGCAATTAGCAGAGAGGTTGCAAGCACATCCGAATGTAGCACGTGTTTTTTATCCTGGCCTTCGCTCACATGAAGGTTACGATATTCATCGTAGGCAATCTGAAGGACCAGGTGCTGTGTTTTCCTTTGAATTAAGCGAAGACCAAGACGTTAACCAATTTATTGAGAAAATGGATATCCCTGTTTTTGCTGTCAGCCTAGGTGCAGTTGAATCGATTCTATCTTATCCTGCGAAGATGTCTCATGCGTCAATGCCTGAATTTGAACGAGAGGAAAGAGGAATCACTGATCGTGTTTTAAGGTTGTCCGTAGGATTAGAGCATGTAGAAGACCTTTGGGGTGACTTCAAACAAGCATTACAAAACTAGAGGACATTGTATGAATATATGTCATGACTAAAAAACGTTGGTTATTTAACACCAACGTTTTATTTTTAGGGTCATTAATATTTCACGTACCGTATTTGATACATAATTTAAACAAAAACAAAAACACTACGATTAGATCATCTAAAGGAGGTATGAACATGGGGCGACAAAAAAAGGGAAATCCCAATGCACAAAGAAACGAAAATAAGAAAAAGCAAGGTAAAAACAATCATCCAAGATCATATGCAGAAGTTGAAGTTGAAAAAATGCGAAACGATTAACAGTCACTTAAACATTGTGGTTGTAAGGTCGATGAAAGGGTGTGGCGGTTGTGTTTGATTTTTGGACTGGGGCAGAAGATCTCCCAGTTTATGGTTATGTCATTAGGGCGGCAATCGTCTATATTTATGTTTTTGTTCTTATAAAGGTTCTTGGTCAACGTACAATTGGCAATATTCATCCCCTCGATTTCTTATTTGGCGTTATTATCGGGGATGTCCTTGGTGAACCTTTAGCGGATGGAGACACAGAATTAGCAGGACCTTTTGCCGCAGCTGCTTTGATTGGAGGAACCCATTTGTTCCTTTCCTATTTGGCCTTAAAAACACCTCGATTTCGCCGTATTATTGAAGATGAGCCATTAGTTTTAATTGAAAATGGCCAAATACTGCACAAGGAACTTCGTAAGGCCAAAATTACAATGGAGTCACTTTTAATGGATTTACGTTTAAACAGTGCAGTTGATTTAAATGAAGTCGATTATGCGGTTCTAGAATCAAGTGGTCAAATTAGTGTGATTAAAAAGAGTCAATATGATTCATTATCACCTAATGACATTGGTCAATATCCACAATCGAAAGGTTATCCAACAGTGCTTATCCAAGATGGGCATGTTATTGATACAAATTTGAACAAGGTGCGCGATCGCACATGGCTTTATGAACAATTACAACGTCACGGCCTGAATGACCCATCAGAATGTTTCTTTCTGACATTAGATAATAGCGGATCAGTGTATTTGTGTCCGTATACAAACGAAAACGAAAAACAAAATGCATAATAAAGGTATGAAACATTCCAAAGTCGGCGAAGATAACTGTAACGGATATAAGAGGTGATAACTATGAGCAATCGTAAAAAACAACGTTTTGATGACCTCGTCGCAGAATATAGACAAAGACTTTGGAATGACCCTGAATTAATGCGAGAGATTGAAAAGAGACTTGATGAGAAGCATGAAGCTCGTTTAAAACGCTTAAACGATGACGACTCTTCTTCACTCCATGCCTAATTTTAGGTGAAAGAGAGGGGGGAATTCATATGAGCTCACAAAATAAAAGTGCACGCTATCGTCCAGACCATCCTGGAACACAACCAGTCAAAAGCGACTTGAACAAAGGTAAGAAAATGGCGATGAAATCAAATGAAAAGCCAAATTATATCCCTACACATGGTGAATAGCTTTTCATACGCACAGTTTTTAAAACTGTGCATTTTTTTAGTCAGTTTAATTTTCTAAAACTTTCAGCAAGTTTGTTATCTCCCTGGTTGCGAGTCAAAAATGAACGACGGTAAAGTGTATAGATGAGAGAATGATCGGGCGTAAAATCAATAGGAACACTAAAAACGAACATGAAAAAAGTTTGTAACCTGCTTTTTATACTTGCGTTTGTCCATCGTTCATAAGATAATTAAATACATATGAATGTCACCAGCGGGGTGTTGAAAATTTCATCGATGAGAAAACGCATATTTTGGCTTATTCTTTCCGAACGCAAATTTATCATGATATGCTTCATTGTCTATGTACTTTTCTTATTTTATATCACGTTATTTGCATGGAATCATGGGGCTTCATTAGGAGATGAAGGGCCAGGTGGACGAAATTATAACCTTGTACCGGGATTAAGTATTTATCGGATTGCTGTTTTTAGTCCAACTTATATTGACCCACTTATTATTTTATTAGGAAATGTGTTGTTGTTTTTTCCTTTAGGTTTTTTTATGACTCACTTATTTAAAATAAAGTGGCCGTTATTATTTGTGACAATTTTAGGTTTTTTCGTATCGCTGTTTATTGAAGTAAATCAGTTTCTGTTCACACAGCGAGTTGCTAATGTAGATGATTTAATTTTAAATACATTAGGTGCTTTTTTAGGGGCATTGTTTGCATTAACATGTCGCTTCTTCAACAAATGGGGGCAAAACAAAAAAGCCTAGTTCCACTGTTTAAAATAAAACAGAAGGAACAGGCTTTTTTGTTGCGGTTTAATGTGATTCATATGATTTTGTTGGAACAACTGTACGTTCAACATGCTTTTTCCATAATCGATAACCAGTATAGACGACGGCTAAGAAACTTCCATATATTCCGATCGTCATAAGAATATCGGTTGGATTTGTCATCACAAGTTCACCGATGACTGCAAATAGAATCATCGCAGGAATTTTCCCTAATGAAGAGGCAATTGCATAAGCGGCAAAACCAATACGACTCATTGCAGAATAAACATTAATAATAATCGATGGTATAATAGGAATTAATCTTGTTACGAAAATGGTCATAAAGGCGTTTCTTTCGAACAAAAGTGTAATTTTTCCGAGTGTTTGATAACGGTGCAATAATTGAACGCCAATGTCTTGAAACCAGTAACGAACGAATATAAACATAATTAGTGATGCAAAAGTGGAACCGAGCCAAGTGACTAATCCCCCTAAAGCTGATCCGTAAACTGCACCGATGACACCGCCGACAATGGGGTAAGGGATAACTGGAAATAGAGACATTGTTGTTGCGATGATAGTCGTCAATACGACGTATTCACCGTCATTATTGTGTACCCAATCAAGAAGTGGTTCGTGAAAAAGATAAATAAGTAATGCGATTGCAACATAAAGGAATGCAACAAAGATTTTTTTATACATGATGGGCTCCTTTAATTCCTGGATGTTCAAAATATAACGTATTCATTATACAACTGTAGTATAGGTTTGTACATTAAAATTAAAATGACGTCGATGATTTGAAAACATACTCTTTCGTTATACTTTAATATGTATGAAAAGTGTGTCAACACGTCGACTTTAAGTTGCCTGAGTAAGGAGGTTCTTAAATGCAAGAACGAGATCGAAACACAATGACGTGGGAAGAGGTTAAGGACGCACTCTCTAAATGGGACCTTGCGAACCCCCCTAAGGAAACCGAAGTGATGAGGTGGATGTATGACGTTGAACATTTAGATCAAAGTGGTCGTGATGATCATATAGAACAAGAGGTGTTTGAGAAACTTTATACATATGCTGCTTATGCGCGATTTGAGCGCTTGCAATTAGAAGATGAGAAAGTAACAGATTGGCTAACGTTGGCTGAATCAATGTGGGGAAGGACGGATGACTATCATTGGGTTAATATAAAAATGGTTTCTAATCAACTTCCAGAAACAGTTCTATCCCAGCCGTTACGCCATATTCGACAAACGGATAACGCCAATACAAAAAAAGCAACCGTAGATGAAACGCTTACCGTTCTTGATGAGTTTTTTCAAACATATGAAGCGTTAAGGTTTCGCTTGAAAAGAGGAAAATCTTCCAGCGAAATACTTAATCAACATGAAGATTTAGATCAATTTCAAATGTTGATTTCAACGTTGGATGAGTTAAAAGAACAGGCATCTAGCTTATATGAAGCAGCACATGCATTTCGTTCATCCATTTCTGGGATTTATTATTCTAAAGATTATTTAGTGAATATGGTCAAAGCAATTGATGAGGTAGAAATCTTACAAACGACTTGGTACAAAGCAGTTCAAGACTTTTCTCCCGAGCAACAAGAGGGGGGAGGTGCCTTACGAACGTTGGAACAGATGATCGGCCTTGCAGATGTAAAAAATCGAATTTATCAATACTATCATTATTTATATTATCGTCGTGAACGTGAAAAACGTGGGTATCGCTTTAATGATGATGTGAGCTTAAATATGGTTTTAACGGGTAACCCAGGTACAGGGAAAACGACATTGGCGCGACTTTTAGCAAATATATATTATGAATTAGGTGTTTTACCTAGTGAAAATGTGTTAGAGGTGGATCGTTCTCATCTTGTCGGATCTTATGTTGGGCAGACAGAAGAAAAGACGATGGAAGTGATCAAACAAGCAGTTGGCGGTGTGTTGTTTATTGATGAGGCTTACAGTTTAAAACGTGAAGGAAGTAGTGGTAATGATTTTGGTCAAACAGCGATTGATACGCTTGTTGCTGCGATGACAAGTGGTGAATACGCTGGGCGTTTTGCTGTTATTCTTGCAGGCTACCCAGAAGAGATACGCACGTTTATTCGTAGTAATCCAGGATTAAGAAGCCGTTTTCCCGAATCAAATATGATTCACTTGCCTGACTACAGCATTGACGAGCTTTTAGAAATTGGTGATCAAATCGCACTTGATAATGACTTTCATATATCTGAAAAATCACGTTATGCTTTAAAACAACGAATAGAAAAAGAGCAAGTTGATGAATTATTCGGAAATGCCCGTAGCGTAAAAAATATTATTATGGATGCAATTTTCCAAAAGGGCGCAAAGGTGGCAGAAAATCATCAATTTAATGACGATGCGTTTACGCTTCTTGAATCTGAAGACTTTCTCATGGATGACGAAGAGCAAAGGGAGCAAAATGGAAAGCAAATGCTCGATGATTTAGTTGGTTTAACAAACGTGAAACGCGAAGTTGAACAACTTGCTTCTTTCGTACGCGTGCAAAAAAGTCGCAGAGAACAAGGATTGCCGACTGTTCCAATCGAATTACATAGTGTTTTCACTGGCAATCCAGGGACAGGAAAAACAACGGTCGCACGTATTTTATCGCAAATTTTATATGAGTTCGATTTACTAAAACGGGGTCACCTTGTTGTTGCAGGTCGAAGTGACCTCGTCGCTGGCTACGTAGGACAAACAGCGATAAAAACAAAACAAAAGATTCGTGAGGCCTTAGGCGGTGTGCTGTTTATTGATGAGGCGTATTCTTTAGCGAGCGAAAGTGGACAAGACTTTGGAAAGGAAGCGATCGATACGCTTGTTGAGGAAATGAGTGCTCATAGAGAAAATCTCGTTGTGATCTTAGCGGGATATTCAGACGAAATGAAGCACTTATTTCAAACAAACCCAGGGTTAAGTTCCCGCTTCAAAAATACCTTTTTCTTTCCTGATTACTCAGCTGAAGAGATGGTTGCCATTGTCGAACAAAATGTTCAACAATTTGGCTATATGATCACTGAAGAAGCAAAACAAACTTTACTGAGCAAATTTTCACATCAACATACAAGTGGGAACGGTCGTCTTGCTCGAGACATCGTGCAATCAGCGATCAAAATGCAGGCTGAACGGGTGGTGAATGAATCAATTTCAGTTAATGAAGATAAGTTCTCTTTATTACAAAAGGATGATTTTACCCACTCAATATTCACGAGAGGGGACATGAAATAATGAAAATTTCTACAACAAATGTGCAAGTTCGTTACGCAGAAACTGACCAAATGGGTGTTGTGTACCATGCGAATTACCTTATTTGGTGTGAAATGGGGCGTACTCAACTCATAAATGACTTAGGATTTCGCTATCAAGATATGGAGGAATCTGGGATATTAGCACCTGTAACAAATGTCAATTTATCGTACAAACACCCTGCAAAATATGGTGAAACGATTTTAGTAAAAACTTGGATTGAGCAGTATACAGGTGTGCAAACAACTTATGGGTATGAAATAACGAACCAAAATGGTGATGTTTGTGCATTTGGGACAACTGATCACGTTTGTGTAAAAAAAGATTCGTTCCGCCCAGTGCCATTAAGACGTGTGTTCCCAGATTGGCATGAAGTATATGAGGCCAACAAGAAAGTCACCACATCTTAACTCCCAGTGATTCCTACACATTGTCTATATCAATCGCGCGATAATAAAGTATGAAATCAGCGAAGGAGGTATGTGACAATGGCAAAAAAGGATAATCGCATGAATAATGTTGAACGACTTGAAGATATGGTGAAAAATACTGAGCATAATATTGAAGCTGCTAATGAGATACTTGAGCACTCATCGATGAAGGAAAGCGAGCGTCAACAAATTAAACAAAAAAACCAGCGTCGCAGACAAAGTATTGAGAGTTTTAAAGAAGAAATTGCCGATGAAAAATCTGATCGTCAAAATGGGAGAGTATAACATAAGTAAAGGTGGGCCAACTGTCAGTTGGTCCATCTTTACTAAGAAACATTGTGAGATTACTTAACAATTGTCCTCGTATCCGTTGATTTAACGATAAGGATACATGGTACAATAATCATAATTGATGACTCAAAGGAGATCGTTATGGCATTTGGAATAAAAAAGCATGAATTAGAGCAATGGAAAAGCCGAGCGAGGTCAGGAAACATCGCGATTTTGACTCATTATTGGTATGACGAACGCTTTCCTGAATTGCGCACAGTCACGAAAGTAGCTTGCAGTAATATGGACGTTTTAAAGAAGTGGGGACGTCAATATGGCCTAAAACCAGAATGGATTCACATGCGTGAAGATTTTCCACACTTTGACCTTCTTGGTGAACGACAATTACAAGTGTTAAAAGAAGAAGGGTGCCTTGAACAAATCAATCGTTTTCAATAGTATGGAAGATCACTAAGAAAGGGGTAGGAGAATGACTACACAATCAGATATTATTCAAACATTGCAAGTACAGTCAACGATCGACGTAAATCATGAAATTCGAAAACGTATTGACTTTTTAAAATCTTATGTTAAGCATACAGGACTGAATGGTTTTGTGCTTGGTATTTCAGGTGGACAAGATTCTACGTTAGCGGGCAAATTAGTTCAACTAGCTGTAGATGAATTAAATGAAGAAAATAGTAAAACATACACGTTTATTGCGATGCGTTTACCTTATGGCGTGCAGTTAGATGAAGATGATGCACAAGATTGCCTTGATTATATTTCGCCAGAGCAAAGGGTCACCGTAAACATTAAACCAGCCGTTGATGCTAGTTACGAGCAATTTTCTAAAGCGACAAATGAAACGATGAGTGATTTTGTCAAAGGTAATACGAAAGCACGCGAACGTATGAAAGCCCAATATGACGTTGCTGCACATTACAATTGCCTCGTTGTCGGTACTGATCATGCAGCTGAAGCTGTAACGGGTTTTTATACGAAATTTGGTGATGGCGCATGTGATATCGCACCTCTTTTTGGTTTGAATAAACGACAAGGGAAATTATTATTAAAGGTATTAGGTTGTCCAGAACCCATGTATCAAAAGGTACCAACAGCTGATTTAGAAGATGATCAGCCGCTCCTTCCTGACGAAGAAGCCCTTGGGTTTACTTACGATCAAATTGATGATTTTCTAGAAGGAAAGTCGATCGCCGAAGACGTAGCTGAAAAATTGACCAAGCGC
Organism: Texcoconibacillus texcoconensis; assembly: GCF_014202575.1. Classification (GTDB taxonomy): domain Bacteria; phylum Bacillota; class Bacilli; order Bacillales; family Salisediminibacteriaceae; genus Texcoconibacillus; species Texcoconibacillus texcoconensis. Next base: position 38,931 of record NZ_JACHHB010000013.1, read on the forward strand.
TACAAAATGTGTGAGCATAAAAGACAGATGCCTGTAACTGTTTATGATCATTGGTGGAAATAATCGAAAGAAAGGGGTATCTAACGTGAGCGAACATCCTTACTCTTCTGACTTACATATGCATTCAACAGCCTCTGATGGGGTTTATGACCCAGCGAAATTAATGAACCTTGCTGCTGATAATGGTTTAACAATCGTTTCACTCACGGATCATGATACTGTAAGTGGAGTTAAAGAAGCGCAAAAAACAGCAGAAAAACGAGGCCTCATATTTATACCAGGGATTGAATTTTCTACGAAAGAGGGAGGGGAAAGTGTTCATATTCTTGGTTATGGCTACGACATTGACAATCAGGCATTTTTAAAAGCCTTAGAGGAACAACGTAAAATGCGCGAAGACAGACTAGAAAAAATGGTTAAAAAATGTGCTGCGCATGGCGTACCATTAACGAGAGAAGACGTCATGGCTCACGTGGATGGCAGTGTCATTGCCCGACCTCATGTTGGTCAAGCGATGGTGGAAAAGGGCTATGTACAATCTGTTAAAGATGCGTTTGATCGTTATTTAGCTGAGGGGAAACCGTGTTACGTTGCAAAGGCTAAAGAATGGTCACCAGAAGAAGCGATTGAAATCATTCACAATGCAGGCGGCTATGCTATTGTAGCCCATCCTGGCCATTATGATCTAGATGACCGCATTGAACAATGGGTAAAGGATTTTGGGTTAGACGGTGTAGAAGTCTATCACCGAGATCACGATGAAAACCAAGTGAAACGTTATGAAGAAATTGTTCAAGACATTGAAAATAAACTTGGGAATGATTTACTTATAACAGGAGGATCTGACTTTCATTCTCCTGATTATGGGAGAGATAAAGAAGAACTTGGTGTAACGAAACTTGCTGATCATTTTGCCGAGCGACTTGTGAACCTTTGTGAAAAAACATGATGCGGTCACCTTCTATGTATAGGCGCATACACTGATACAAAACTCTCTGTAAAGGCGGTTGTATATGAATAACAATATTGCCTATCATCTTGAAGGTCATACAAGTCAAGGTTTTTACACATTAGTTCCTGATTTATTGAAGAAAACAGACCATTCACTGTTTTTAAAAGGTGCACCTGGTACCGGTGTAGATCGGGTGTTAACTTCTCTTGTAGAAAATGAGTTTAAAGATGTTGAAACCCATGAGATTAAAAGTCCAGATGATGCAGAACGCCTTGTTGGTTTATATGTCCCGGCGTACGCTTTATTCATTTATCATGATCCTTTAACTGCACCAATCAGTGATCAATTCCCACAGTTATATGGTGATACGATCGATTTCAATGAAGTGGTTAATGAAAATAAAATAAAAGCAAACCGGTATCAATTACACGATCATTTCGTAGAGATGAGGCATCATCAGTTAAAAGCGTACGAACACTTTTCGGCTGCGAAACGGATTCATAAAGAAAAAGAAGAGATTTATTTGTCAGCATTTGATACGTATGAAGCAGACAGGATTGCTGACGAAGCGATCAAGCGCATTTTCAAGGAACCTAGAGCACCGGTAGAAAAGCCTCAATATGAAGTGCGTTTCTTTGGCGCAGCTACATCAAAAGGGCCGACTCATTTCATTAACGAGTTAACTGAAGGTTTATCGCAACGCTTGATCATAAAAGGGAGATCTGGTAGTGGTAAATCGACGTTAATGAAAAAAGTTATAAATCACGCATATGAAAATAGGGAACATGTTCATGTTTACTTTTGTGCCTTAGATCCAGTAAGTGTTGATATGGTCGTTTTACCAGATCGCGGTATCACAATGTTAGATGGAACAGCGCCACACGTTATTGACCCGACAAGGCGTGAAGATGAAGTGGTCGATATGTTTGATCGCTGTATCGATGAAAGTGTTGAATCCGAATACGTTGATACGTTATCATCTATCAATGATCGTTATAAGGTGGATATCAAAACAGCGACAAACCATTTAAAAGAAATGGTCAATGTGTACCACGAAATCAAACAGATTTATCAATCAGCTATTGAAGAGAACGTTTATAATCAAAAATTCAACGAGTTAAAGGCGCACATTCAAACGATCGTTCAACCATAAAGCATGTATAAGCGTCTCAATGGTTGCCGCAGCTGTTGAGATGCTTTTTTTGTCACCTTTTCGTTTGACGAAGGAACTGTTCCTAATCTTGGGAAGCGTGCTATCATGTAATGAATGTGTTCACCTATAAGGAGTTTGTTATGATGGATCCATTGGATATTGTTATGAATCAAGAAAAGGTTGTTCCTTTTTTTCAACCGATTTTCAATGCAGAACAACAGCTCATTGTTGGTTATGAAGTGCTCGCTCACTTTCCAACTAAGGAGGGTATGGTCAGTTTACAGCCCTTTTTTTCAGACCCTACGGTCCCTGTAGAATATAAGTGGGCGGTAACTGAGGTTGTTTATCAAAAAGCGTGTCAGAAATTTAAATCTTCTGCTCAAGAAGGGTTGTTATTTTTAAATGTCTCAACCGATGTCATCTTATCATTAGATGTACATGAGCGTATGATTGAATTGTTTCAAGAACTAGGTGGCGATGAATTCTTACAACATTTAGTTTTAGAATTTAGTACTATATTTGACTATGATATTGAAAATATCAAGCGATTGTTTCAGTATTTTCGTAGTTATAACATCAAACTTGCGATTGATGATGTGAGTTACCAAAATAGTAGTATTAATCGATTTGCCTTTTTAGAGCCTGAGATCATTAAAGTTAATATTGCTGTTAGTTATGATCAGGATGTAGGTCATTATTATCGAGAAGTATTAGATACAATGGGATTATTTGCTCGAAAAATTGGTTCAACTCTAATGTTTGAAGGCATCTCTGAGTTATCCCACTTACATGTAGCGTGGCGACACGGCGGTTCACTTTTGCAAGGTCACTACTTACAACGGCCATATGAATCGTTTCAAACGCCAGATTGCCAAAGGGTAAAATTACAAGAAATGATCGGTTCGTTTATCCGATTTGAACAAAATAAAATTAGAGAACAGTTGACTTTAACGAGAGAATTTGATCGTCGCGTTCAAAAAGTTAATCAGCAGAAACTACAGGAAGATGCCGATACATTGGCTGAAAATTTAGCATATCAATTTGATCCAGAGGTGTTTCGTGTTTATATTTGCTATAGTGACGGTTACCAACGTTCAGCTAACTGGATAAAAAACAATGATGGAAAATGGGTTGCGGATGAAAACGCGAAAGGGAAAAATTGGAGTTTTCGTCCTTTCTTTTTAAAGCAAACATTACAAATGGAAAAGCATAGGACCGGGATTTTATCAGATTTGTATCATGATATCGAAACAAATGAGCGTATACGTACATATTCTTGTCCAATTGGTCAAGGGATGTATGTCTATTTTGATTTAGCAGCTGAGTATGTTTATGAAAGAGATTGGCTTTTGTAAATGAGGATAGGAAGTGTTTGCAAATGGGGTTAGATAAAATATCACGTTTGAAAGCGGTTTTGTTTTTCTTTCATTCTTCAATGACGATCATCATTAGTTATTTACCCGTTTATTTTCGAGATACCGGTTTATCTGATAGCGAAATTGGTATATTGATGGCAGTTGGCCCGTTAGCTGCCATGTTTGCGCAACCTTTTTGGGGATTTACAACTGACCGGCTGGAAACAATGAAAAAAGTAATTATGATCTGTATTACAGGTGGCATGGTATTCGGCTTTTTCGTTTTTCAATTCAATTCCTTTCTTATGCTTATCCCCCTCGTATTTTTATTTTTTTCATTTATGTCTCCAGTCGGTGGCCTCAATGATAGTCTCGCGCAAAAAGTTTCCATTCAAGAGGGGGTTAGTTTTGGCAGCATCCGCATGTGGGGATCACTCGGTTTCGGAATATCTTCACTTGCTGGTGGGTACATACTTTCAGCGATCGGGTTGGAATACATTTTTTATGTATTTTTCTTCTACTCTCTCTTAGCACTTTTATTTTGTTGGTATGCACCAGACCGCAAGCCCTCTAATAAACCGGCTAAATTAAAAAATGCGGCTAAACTTTTGATTGAGCCTAAATTAATGCTATTTTTAATGATGATTATTTTTATTACGATCACGCATCGAACAAGTGATACATTTATTGGCATTTATATTCAAGAACTTGGTGGAACGGAGACGCTCATTGGTTGGGCATGGTTTATCGGTGTCGTTACGGAAGCGGCTGTATTTGCATTTAGTATTTATTGGTTCAGGAAATTTCATCCATTGACTTTTATGACGCTAGCAGCAGCTCTTTACTTCTTAAGGTGGGTGCTTATGACTGTAGCGCCCGATCCTACATTTGTTCTATTCATTCAAGTTTTACATGGTATTTGCTTTGGTATCTTTTATTTATCGGCCTTTCAATTTATTAATCGCATTATTCCAGAAGAATTACAAGCGACCGGTCATCTCTTATTTATTTCTGTGTTTTTCGGTTTGTCTGGCGTCGTTGGGTCAAGTTTAGGCGGGGTAATCATCGACTATGCAGGAGCATCCTACCTGTATCAAGTCCTTAGCTATTCGGCATTTATTGGATTGGTCGGCTCATTATTGTATCGACTCTATTACAACCGTAATACTGAAAAAGAAAAGGCAGTTGCTTAAAGTTAAGATCGTCGGGGGCCATATGAATATGGTCTCTTATTTTTATTTTGAACCTATTTCTGCTAGATAGATAAGGATTACTTGAAAGGTCGTAGGCAAAAAGCGTATCGTTTCTTTCTCTTTATGTATTATACTGAACATAAGTAGTATTCCAAGAGAGGAAGATTTGATGAGTGTTCAACAATATGAAGCGAACATTTTAACAACAATTTTGGAACATGCTTACGAAGGGGTCGCTGTTGTTGATAAAAACGGGGACATTATTCATTTTAATGATGCTTATTGTCGTATTTTAGGTGTGAAAAAAGAAGAGGCAATAGGACGTTATGTCACGGATGTGATAGAAAATACGAGGTTACATCACATCTTAGAGACCGGGGTACCAGAAAGAGGGAAGTTGCAAACGATCGCAGGTCAAAAAATGGTCGTTCATCGAATTCCTGTTTGGGAAGGTGGTACCGTTGTAGCAGCCATCGGTATGCTCGTTTTTGAAGGTGTGTCCGAATTATATGAAATTCTCGATCAGTTGGAAGAAAATACAAATTATTCAGAAAAACGATTGTTGAAAGTTGATTCAAAAAAAGATAAACAAAATCAATCAAATACGAATTTTGACGAAATCATAGGCCAAAGTGAAGCGTTGGTTAACACGAAGAGACTTGCCCAGAAAGCATCAAAAACGCTTGCGACCGTGTTAATTACTGGAGAAAGTGGTACAGGAAAAGAATTGTTTGCAAAAGCAATCCACGAACAAAGTCCATATGCAGATGGACAATTTGTTAGTATTAATTGCGCTGCAATTCCAGAACACCTATTAGAAGCAGAACTATTTGGTTATGAAGAAGGTGCTTTTACAGGTGCTAAAAAGGGAGGAAAACAAGGTCTTATTGAATTAGCAAGTCATGGGACATTGTTTTTAGATGAAATTGGTGATATGCCTTTGCATATGCAATCAAAATTATTAAGAGTGTTACAAGAAAAAGAAGTAGTAAGAGTTGGAGGCATAAAACCTTATCCAACAAATGCGAGAATCGTTGCAGCTACGAATAAAAATTTGCTTGACTTAATAAATGAAGATCAGTTTCGAGAAGATCTTTATTATCGTTTAAATATTATTCCTATCCACATCCCGCCACTTAGAGCAAGGAAGAGTGATGTTCGTTTACTTTTAGCGAAGATTCTAGAAGATGTTTGTCAAAAGTACGAAACGAATCAAAAACAATTTACAGCACCAGCAATTTCAATGCTGATGAAATATCACTGGCCAGGGAATGTAAGGGAAATGATGAACATTATTGAACAGTTGGTTAGCTTAGTAGATAAGGAACATATCTCCCCTCAAGATTTACCTATTGAAATTCATACGGAAAATGAACCATCATCAGCTTCAAAATTTGAACATTCAACAGAGAAAGATTGGTTCCATGAATTCAAATCAAATAAAAATGATGAAGAAAAAGAATATATTTTAAAAGCGTTAAAACAAACAAATGGGAATAAAGCTCAAGCCGCTAAACTGTTAGGTATTCATCGATCAACTTTATATGATAAATTGAAAAAATTTCATATTACATAATTATGTCGGTTTCACCCGACAAAAGACCCTACACTATGTCCTTTAAATGTAGGGTAATCAAGACACTTCTTCACAGGCGTGTCTTGATTTTTTTGATTATTATTCATCAGAAATCCGTTTTTTTTTGCGAAAGCGCCGCGAATTTACAGAAAAAAAGAAACTATCAGAAACAATTGGCATGGTGTTTGCATCTTAATAGAGTGACTTTATTTAAGGAGGGGGTTCCTTGCGTGGTTCATGCCGCATTCAAATGCCAAACACCATTCATTATGGAGGTGACTCACTACATAAAATAGGTGACGTTTCAGCGCCTCTAGGAAAGAAAGCATTAATCATTAGTGACGAGATCATGGATGGATTAGGGTATGTAGAAAAGTGTAAAGAGTTATTAGCTGAACACCATATTCAATCTTCTGTGTATTTAGGGGTACATTCAGAACCAACAGATGAGTTTGTTGATGAAGCACTCAAGCAATTTCAATCAGACGATTGTGAATTTGTCATTTCCCTAGGGGGAGGAAGTTGTATTGATACGGCAAAAGCGATTGCTGTACTGAAAACAAACCCGGGGGATATCGGGGAGTTTATGGGTGGAAAAAGGCTTGTTGAACACGAACCGACACCTCACATTGCGATACCGACAACAGCAGGTACAGGTTCTGAAGCAACAGATGTAACTGTTATTACAAATACAAAGACTGATGTTAAAATGATGATTAAACAGCCGGCATTTATGCCGACAGTGGCTATTGTTGACCCTATGTTAACGATGTCAGTTCCTAAAAGTGTGACAGCGGCAACAGGGGTTGATGCTTTAAGTCATGCGATAGAAGCTTATATATCTAAAAAGGCACATCCAATGACAGATGCCTTCGCTATCGCGGCGATGGAAAATATTCTACCAAATATTAAAACAGCTTATGATAATGGTAACAATCACGAAGCGAGAGAGAAAATGGCGATTGGTTCTCTACAAGCTGGTATTGCCTTTTCAAATGCTTCGGTTTGCTTAGTGCATGGCATGTCTCGTCCAATTGGAGCGATGTTCCATGTGCCACATGGCATTTCAAATGCAATGTTGTTACCTGCGGTTTTAGAATACAGTCAAAGTGATTGTGTAGAGCGTCTAGCTACAATCGGAAAGATGTTCTGCGACCGTGGCGAGAAGATGACTGAAGAAGAATATGCGATACTAGCTGTATCTAAAGTGAAAGAACTTTGTAGTTATTTAGATATTCCTAATTTGAAGGGATGGGGAATAGAAGGAGATGTGTTCAGCGAGGTACTACCAAAGATGGCCGAGGATGCGATCAACTCTGGGAGTCCTGCTAACAACCCAAAAGTGTCTAATCAAGAGGAAATCATCGAGCTTTATAAGCGTTGCTTTACTTATGATTTTTCAGAAAGCGTTATCAATCAATAAATAAATGATATTTAGGAGTGATCGATAAATGGTTACAAAAACAAAAATATTAAAAAACTATGTAAATGGACAATGGGTAGAACCTATTTCTCAACAAAAAGAAACTGTTGTAAATCCTGCAACAGGTGAAGCGTTAGCGGAAGTTCCTTTATCTAACCAAGATGATGTTGATCAAGCGGCCCAAGTTGCTCGTGAAGCTTTTAAAACTTGGAGTAAAACACCAGTTCCAAAGCGGGCGAGAATCCTATTTAAGTACCAACAATTAATCCTCGAACATTATGAGGAGCTTGCCGAGCTCATCACATTAGAAAATGGTAAGAACTTAGCAGAAGCTCGCGGTGAAGTTCAACGTGGTTTAGAGTGTGTGGAGTTTGCTGCTGGTGCACCAACATTGATGATGGGAGATACCCTTCCAGACATTGCAACAGGTATTGAATCTTCCATGTATCGTTATCCTGTTGGAGTAGTAGGTGGGATTACACCGTTTAACTTCCCGATGATGGTACCATGTTGGATGTTCCCATTAGCGATCGCTTGCGGTAATACATTTATCTTAAAGCCATCTGAGCGTACGCCTCTATTAGCTGAAAGGTTAGTAGAGCTCTTCACTGAAGCTGGCTTACCTGATGGCGTCCTAAACATTGTTCATGGCGCGCACGACGTTGTAAACGGTGTTTTAGATCACGAAGACATCAAAGCGATTTCTTTTGTAGGATCTCAACCTGTAGCAGAATATATTTATAAGAATGCTGCAGCAAACGGAAAGCGCGTACAAGCTCTAGCTGGTGCGAAGAACCATTCTATCGTATTAGAAGATTCAAACCTTGATACTGCTGTACAAGGAATTATAGGATCAGCATTCGGAAGTGCTGGAGAGCGTTGTATGGCATGTTCAGTTGTTGCGGTTCAAGAAGATGTTGCAGATGAATTTGTTGAGAAGTTGCTAGCAGCAGCAAACGACATTAAAATGGGTAACGGAATGAATGATGATGTATTCCTAGGGCCTGTTATTCGCCAGTCACACCTAGACCGTGTTGAGAAGTATATTGACTTAGGTGTAGAAGAAAAAGCGAAATTGATTCGTGATGGTCGCTTAGATGTAAAAGATACAGATGAAGGCTATTTCCTTGGGGCGACCATTTTTGATGATGTTAATGAAGATATGACGATTTGGCAAGAAGAAATCTTTGCGCCAGTGTTAAGTATCGTACGTGTCAAAGATTTAGATGCAGCCATTGATCTCGCTAACAAGTCAGAGTTTGCTAATGGCGCTGTGCTTTATACAGAAAGTGGTAAATCCGTACGTCAATTTAGAGAAACAATTGAAGCAGGTATGTTAGGTGTTAATGTGAATATCCCTGCACCAATGGCATTTTTCCCATTCTCCGGATGGAAGAATTCCTTCTACGGTGATTTACACGCTAACGGTAAAGACGGTGTTGAATTCTTTACACGTAAAAAAATGATTACATCAAGATTTGCATAATCACTTTACATTCATGAAGGCCAGTCGTGACTACGACTGGCCTTTGTGTTGAATAAAAGTAAAAAATAAATGATTCATATGTAAATGTGGGAGTAAGAAAGAACAAAAAAATTATGGTATAGTACAATTAACCTTTTTTTACAATGTAATATAAATGAATGATTTAGCATTAAGTATATTAGGTCAGACAAGTATCTGGTAAGCCATTGCATAAAATGGTGATGTGAAGTATAGATGTGTGACTTCAATCATTCATTTACCAATTTGTTAATACACATTAGGATTGTTGTTCAGAACCATTGAAGATTAATTTATCACTGAATTTAAGATGCACTCCCATATAAGGATGATGGTATGAAAAAATCACTCGTTATAACTTTACTGATTATTTTTATTATTTTTATCGTTCAAACCGACATATTAGCTCATTTGCAAAATGCGAATATCAGTTATTTTACTGGAACATTACATGAACAATATGGTTATAACGTTTTATGGTTGACGATTCCACTTATGGTTATTCAAGGGATATTTACATTGTTCCCGATTATTCTTGTTGTTATGATACATGCTTTAGTGTTTGGGTTTTACGAGGGCTTTTTGTACAGCTTTATCGGCACGTTTTTCGGTGCAATGATTTGTTTTATATTGAGTCGTTATTTATTTTCTGAATGGGCGCGACTTTTCTGGGAAAAAAAGCGCGATAAATATACCAAGCCCATCAATTTAATGGAGAAGTACGGCGTCTTCTTTATTGTTGTTCTCCGTAATGTTTCTTTCATGCCAAGTAATCTAATTTCGATTTCAGCAGCGCTTTCTCCAATTTCGTTTTCTAGCTATTTTTGGTCGTCGGTTATCGGGAACTTATCGATGGTTTGGATGCTCAGTTTGCTTAGCGCTCCAATGACGGTCACAAGAGCAGAATGGGGCTATTTGCTTGTTGGATATATTGTTTTCGCTTTGTCTATTATTTTGTATTATGGCAAAGGGTGGTGGGATCAACGTCATCAAGCAGATCACTCTCGGGAAAAAGAAAACAGCATTTCCCCATAAAATTACATTGTTTTTCATATTTGGCTTGTCCTGTTGTTTGATCTCATTTGAGATGGTATGATCCAATTTGGTTATTATACTAAATGTGAAATTAGTTAAATGACACTCTTCATTATTTAGTTGTCATTGAGTCATACAACTGTCTTTAGGTCTATCTTGGGCAGTTTTTAAAGGAGGTGTTTCATTAGGGTGTAAGCCACTTCTAATGGATACAATATGAAACAACAAGTTCAACCTACCGAACAACAAGGCCGCATTGAGATTCTCGATGTTCTACGTGGTTTTGCTTTGTTCGGTATTCTTCTTGTTAATATGCAATTTTTTAACACGCCGAAAATTTTACTTGTAGCTGCTGAAATGTCGGTGTGGGAAAGTACAGCAGATAAAATCGTTATCTGGTTGATAGATATGTTTGCCTCAGGTAGTTTTTTTACGATCTTTTCGTTTCTTTTTGGTATTGGTTTTTATATTTTTATGGAGCGAATTGAACAAAAGGGATTAGAAGTTGTGCCATACTATCGTCGCCGCCTCATCATTTTAGGGGGCATGGGATTCATTCACCTCGTGTTCTTGTGGAGTAGTGATATTTTATTTACATACGCGATAGCGGGCTTCCTGTTACTTTTATTCCGGGATAAGACTGCACAATCTTTACGTAAGTGGGCGATATTACTTTTTTTATTTGTTCACGGTGTACTAGCTACATTATTGTTGTTTACGACATTATTTGGTTTTGTGTCAGAATTAGAAGAAGAACAATCACAGCTTACGACAGTGATTGAGCAGGCGTTCATGATTTATCCAGAGGGTTCGTTTATGGATATTCTTTTATTCCGTCTGCAATATGAATTACCCTTGCTTGTTTGGGATTTATTCGTGGTTGTACCCATTGTTTTAGCAGTTTTCTTATTGGGGTTATATGTTGCTAAATCAGGCATATTATACAACTTGTCCTCTTATACTGGTTGGATTCATCGCGTGTGGAAATGGACGTTGTTTGTTGGTGTTACTTTTACAACCGTTTGGTTCGTATTAAAACAAGGGTGGTTGTTAAATGATTCTGTTGTACAACCAGCACTTGTTGAATTGATTGCAAGCATCAACGGTCTTGTCATTTGTTTATTTTATATTACGAGTTTTGTAAAGTTGTCCCGTATACAACGTATGCAAAAGCTGTTATCCCCATTATCGTATGTTGGGCGGATGGCACTGACAAACTATCTTATGCAAACGGCTATTTGTATTATGATTTTTAATGGGTTTGGATTCGGATTATACGGGAGTGTCGGCCCTGCACTCGGTATCGTGTTTACAGTGATGATCTATTTATTCCAAGTCATATTTAGTTATTTTTGGCTTCGTTTCTTCCGTTACGGTCCTTTAGAGTGGATATGGCGAATGCTTACTTATCAAAAAAAACAACCGATTCGTTTATAAATAAGACAAAAGGCTGCGCCTTAAAGAATTGCTTCTTTGGCACAGCCTTTTGTCTATAAGCCGCCACAATGTTTACCTGTTTGTTTTTTAATCATTTCATTTCTTGCGCCACCGTCAGATAATTCTTCTCGAATAAGATATTTACGACGATTGTTTTCGGTTTTGTTTTCGTTTACTTGAGTATGGTTCTTTTTCATTGATGCTCTCCCATGTTTTCATTTAGGTCATTGTTTTCACCAGGAGCATAAGTGTCATTTTGAATACTCATATGGGGGTACTCCGAGATACGTGTAAAATTAGGACATAGGATGGAATATATTACCTATGAAACTGCTATGGAAGGATGATACATCGATCTATCCTTCCTTAGCTTATTTATATACTTACTTATTTGTCAACGACAGTGCCACCTTGTATATAATATACTTTATGACATACGGCTGCTACGTGCTGATCATGAGTGACAAGAATGATCGTTTTACCTTGATGATTCAATCTTTTACATAAATCTAATATATCTTTTTCCGTTTCCTCATCCAAGGATCCCGTAGGTTCATCAGCCAATATTAGGTCAGGATGTTGAACTAATGCCCGTGCAATTGCCACTCGCTGTGCTTCTCCTCCTGATAACATATCTACCCAACGATGTTTTAAATAGTTAATCCCCAATGTATCTAGTACTTGGGTAACTTCTGTTTCTCTTTGTTTGTTTGATTTCTTACTATATCGCAAGGGTAACCCTACATTCTCAGCAACATTTTTACTATCAATCAGAGGGTAATTCTGGAGGATAAATCCAATATTCTTTTTACGGAAGTTGGCTAACTCATCCATTCTCTTATCAGTAATTCGAGATTCCTCGTATAAATAGATTCCACTATCTGGTTGGTCCAATCCAGCAAGGATATTAAGCAGCGTGGATTTCCCGGAGCCACTCCGTCCCATTATAGCAATCATATCTCCTTTTTCTACTGCTAAGTTAACCCCCTTCAATACTTCAATTTTGCTTTTTCCAAATGGGTAAGATTTTTTTAAATCTTTAACTTCAATCACAATTATCACTCCTCACGTTTCAACAACATAGAGATTGTTAAACGACGAAATTGGATATAAATCGGAATGACCGCTAATAAGATCATCCCCACCACAGACGCTGCCATGACTAAAACGTATAATGGCGGCAAATCTTGAAGGACTGTCATAAATAAAAAAGTGATGAATGCCCCGGGAATACCGACGGTAATGAAGACTTCTGCCAAGAAATACTGAAAAAGTGACTTCATAGTTCCTCCAGATATTAGATGAATCATCATGTTTCGGTAATTATCATGGATTTTCTTTATCATCAAAGTTGAGATACTTAAACTGCATGCTATCAACAGAACAATGGATAAACATAAAACCCAGTAGATATTTTCTTCAACGGCATCGAAAAAATCACCAAGAACAGTCGTTGAATAGCCCATCAATTCAAAGTGTGGGAAATCTGCTGCTGCTTTTGCTGACTCAATTTCTTCTTCTACAACATTCCTTTCTTCTGAACTATAAATGGCCCCGTTAATCATTTGAAAATAATGTCTTTGTTGGAATTCTTCTTCTGTATTGTCTGAAGGATCTTCAAACTCTTGTGCTGGCATTATAATATATCGATCCAAATAGGTTTCTGGTAATTGAGGACTGGTAACAAATGAATCTGATTCAACAAATCCTTGAACCTCAAGATGAAATTCCTCAAATAAGTAATTGACATGTAAGGTATCTCCAATTTGGTATGTGTCAGCGTAATCAGCTCCTAGGAGGATTGGAATTACTCCTGGGTTGTTTGCATGATGGAAATCCTCAGCAGTAAAAGATGTTCCTTCACTCAAGTTAACAGGAAACATTTCAAAAGCTTGTTCATTTAACTGAACAGCTTTTAATGAATAATAAAGATCACCATCTTCATCTTCAGCAGGAGGTAAAGGATTCCCCTCTTCATAACCTTGTAAAAATTCTTCTTCAATATCATCTATATCAGTAGACATTTCAATAGGTTGTTCAAAATTATATATAAATTTCTCATTGATATCATCTTCTAAATACTCATATAAGCTTTTTACTCGTTCTAACGAGTTTGGCTCGTTTAAGTATGATTGAAAGTCATCATCCTCAAGTAATGTATCCGATATTTGATATACGTTTAAACCCTCAAAAGAATCTATTAAGGCTTCTTTTTGCATAATATTTATATAACTTTGTATTAAGATTGTAACAGTCGTTAGAAATATCATTACACCAATCATGATAAAAAGCGTAAACAATTTTCTCCGTGCAATACTTTCTTTTACTTCTTTATAAATCAAGGCCTATCCATCCCCCTCACTTCATTATATATTTCCTTGATTTTCTATAAGATAACAAAATTGACAGACCAGCAGAGAAAAGAATTAATCCATATCCAATTAACAGGTTTTGTGTGTGCATGCTTGTATGTTGTGGATTTGAAGAAAACTGTAATACCCAAAAAAAACTTATCAATCCCATTAAGTAATAAGGGAAAGACGTGATGCAAAATAATGAAACCACGTAATCTTTGTAAGGTTTATTAGGATTTATACCTAATTGCCACAAGATACGAATCTCGATCTTTCTTTGAGCTACCCAATATTGGATAAAAAAGAAGCTTAAACAGAACAAAAGTAGTATAAAAAAAAGCCCAGTGATAACTTGATAATTTTCTGTCCCCAAAAATCTCTCTGCTCCAATGTCTCCCCGATTTATAGAATCAACAGAAATGTGAGTGTTATTGAAATTCAAATGATCTGGAGAAAGTTGCCCGTTGTTTATATTCAGTACGTAGACCGCGGAAGGAATTGGATTTCCTTCTTCAACTGCATCTATGTTAAATAATATCATTTCATCAATGGGCGAAGAGTAGGAGCCTCCCATAATACCGATGACTTCATAACCATCTCGTTTAATTTGTTCTAATTCATCCTCACTTACGGATTGACCGATCACCGCCCGTTGTTTATCATTATAAAAATCTTCTTCCTCGAAATAACGACCAGATACCATCGGGGGTGAATATGTATCTTCTTGATAATAAAAACCTCTGTATGACTCTTCTATCTCTACGAAAATAGAGTATGCATCGTCCTTATTAAGCTTCCGCCAGTCAATGGGTTCTTCATCATCAGTTACCGTAAATGTCGAAGGGTTAGATTCATATAGCCCACGGCTGAGGATGCTAACTTCTTGTTGATTTATTTGATAAAGACTGAATGTTACCATCATTATACTAAGCAGTGAATACAGCATGATAAGCCATACCGTACCGTTTTTTCGTAATTTAGTGATCGTAACTTTATTCACTACTCCTTCCCCCCTTTCCAAATCAAGGAACAAAGCTACCATTTCAATTGATGGTAGCTTTGTTATATTCAGTAGCATATTGCTATTGATTTAGTATTTACGAAGTTCCCCAAAATGTTTGGGCAAAAGCGTTCCTCTCGGTCCACGGTGATCTAGCTTCAGTCGACCCAGTACCATAAACCCTGCCACTATCAGCATACACGGTGCCCCAAATATGTCCTTCCATTAAGGCACGCGTATAATGATATTGACCGTGCCAAGTTGTTACACCTACTGAACGATATTGATCTTCATTTGGACCTGCTTCTCTCCATCCATCATGATTATCGGGTTCTGAAAGTGCTCCGATATCGGAATCGTTGTTTGTCCAATATCCTTCGCCTTCAACCCAGCCGCCCATTGCTTCATCTTGTTCTTCTTCAACTGCCAAAGCCATAGACGGAATCATAAGACTAACGGATGTCAACCCAATTAATACTTTCTTTTTTAATGCCATTTGATCATCGCCCCTTTTTAAAAAATTTATCTTTCATGAATGTAAGTCTTTGAAGTGGATAATAGCATATATTCCAAGACTACTGATGATAACCTGAGGTGGCGTTATTAGTTCACCCCTTTATATTAATTTTTGAAATATACACTATAAAAGTAATATTATACCAATGTAATTAATGGGTCAATGTCCTTTTACATGAACAAATGGAGAATAGAGTATATCATTGAGGATAAGATATGGATTTATTATTTTATCATCCCATATTTTGAATTTTATGCATGTAATTATATATCATAGAATTATTTAAAGGATGAAAGAGGGGAGAACATTGGCGAAAACATTATTAGAAGCATTCCAAGAAGAATGTTCCGGAAAATCTGTATCGACACAAAAAACCTACGTTCATGCGCTCAAACATTTCCAACATTGGTTAGAAAGTGTGGGAACAAATTTAGAAGCGTACGCTCGCTCCGATGTGCAGCAGTATATTGACTACTTAGCGGCGCAGCGAAAAAGTGCTGCAACGATTCAGAAGATTTGGAACGCTATCAAAGCATTTTCAAGATGGTCAGGCAATACACAGGCCATTAAAGATATTCGAGTAATGAAAATGGCTGACATCAAAAAACAAGCCCCTAAAGGGCTGAGTCGCATTGAACGGAATCGAGTGGTTCGTGAAGTGGATCGCTCAGGTAACCAAAGAGATTATACGATCGTCATCATGCTGCTCTATACAGGCCTTCGCGTCCATGAACTTGTTTCGCTTAATCGAAATGATATTCAAAAAAGTGAACGGAAAGGAAATGTTCGGGTTATCGGTAAGGGGAATCAAGAAAGACATATCCCTTTAAACGCTGAAGTCCGACGTGCCCTAACAATTTATCTTGAAAAACGAAAGGATGATCATGCAGCTTTATTCTTGTCCAATCGTAAGAGACGTATTAGTGTCCGTAGTGTTCAGACCATTCTTGAAAAATATGGTGTTCATCCTCACCAATTACGCCATACGTTTATCACCAGCCTTGTTCGTTCAGGGGAAGATCTTTCGGTGATTCAATCATTGTCTGGTCATCAATCTGCAGATATGATCTTTCGCTACAGTCAACCTACGGAAGAAGATAAAGCACAGGCGGTTCAAAACATCTATCTTGATGCATGAATGAAATCGGAATTGGTATATTCATCTATATCTTGTCCAAGAAAGGAGTCATTCCTATTGGCCTCCATAGAACGAACGGCATATCCACAGTTCAAAAGAAACTTCAATAAAAACGAATTAGATAATGTTTATACGCCCAAGTCAGAAGAATTAAAATGGATTCGAAGCATCGCTCGAGGTCCCTCTTCAACCCTTAACCTTACAGTTTTGCTGAAATGCTTTCAAAATCTCGGATACTTTCCTAAATGGAATGATATCCCTACCACGATTATTACACATATTCGAAACTGCCTTCATTTCGATGATCAAGTAAAGATTGGTTATAAAAACAATCGAACCCTCTATCGCCATTACCAATTTATCCGTGAATACATCAACGTTCGCCCTTATGGAAAGCAAGCACAGAGCGTGGTAATTCATGCAATTCAACAATCAGCCGAAACCATGGATCATCCGGCTGATTTGGTAAGCGTGGCAGTTGCTGAACTTGTGAATCATTCGTACGAGCTACCGGCATTTAACACGTTGGACCGGTTAGCTCGGCGTATTCGTCGGCTCATCAATGAACAATATTTTCAAAACGTGTTTGAGCAGTTACCTCAAGAAGAACGTCAACACATCGAACAGTTGTTATATAAAAAAGAAGGCCATTTTTATAGTCCGTATAATCGTTTGAAGCAGTTACCCAAGAAGCCCAATCTGTCCCAAATCAAAGAACAAATTGACCTCTACCATTGGTTGTTATCGTTTGGAGATGGGAACAGATACTTGAAAGGGATCCCTCCCGTGAAACTCAAACATTTTGCCGGACAAGCGAAAGTCTTGGATGTCCAAGAAATCAAAGACTTTGGCGATGCCAAACGTTATACGCTTGTGTTGTCGTTGATTAACGATGTTCAGATGAAAACCCGGGATAATCTCGCCACGATGCTGATGAAACGCATGGGAAACCTCCATAATGCGGGCAAAGACGAATTAGAAAAGATCCGTAACCAGCAACGGGAAAAGACCGAGCACCTCGTTTCAACATTCACGGAAGTCCTCTATGCCTTGGAGGAGGATCCCCATGTTGAAGACGCCGGACAAAAAATCAAAGATATCTTGGAATCTCGAGGGGATGTACGGACCCTACTGGATGACTGTGAAGCCGTAGCTTCGTATCATGGCAATAACTATTTGCCTCTGATTCTCAAATTTTTTCGATCTTATCGCTCCACTTTGTTCCGTTTGGCGGAAACCCTGACCCTGACATCGACGAGTCAGGATACCTCCGTCCTAAAAGCTCTTGGTTTTATCATGAAGCACCGTCATCGAAAAACCAATTGGTTGCCGGATGATGTTGACTTAACTTTTGCGACGGAGCAATGGAAACGAACAGTGAGGGTGAAACAAAGCGGTGAATGGAAGCTTCACCGCAGGCATTTGGAGATTTGTGTCTTTTCATACATCGCTCAGGATTTGAAAACCGGAGACATTTGTGTGCAAGGTTCAGAAGCCTATGCGGATTATCGAGATCAATTGTTAAGTTGGGACGAATGCCTGCCTATGCTAGAAGGATATTGCCAAGAAATGGACTTCCCCCGGGATGGTGAGGGATTTGTAAAACAGTTAAAAGCGTGGATGACCCAACAATCAATAGAGGTCGACCATACGTACCCTCAAAAAGAGAACGTTGTAACCATCAATGACGACGGTCAGCCCATTTTGAAAAAACCGCCAAAGAACAAACCCGGTGCGACATTCAAACGTCTGGAAACTTCCATCGAAGAACATATGCCTGAGCATCATGTCATCGATATGCTTGGCAATGTGGATCATTGGGTGAACTGGAGCCGTCACTTTGGGCCTCTTTCGGGTTCAGATCCAAAGTTGGACCGTCCACAAGAACGATATATTTTGAATACATTTACACACGGGTGTAATTTAGGACCCAACCAAGCTGCACGGCATATGCGAGAAAATATCACGCCCAAAACCCTTTCCTTTGTTCATCAACGCCATGTTACAACACAGAATTTGGCTAAAGCTAATCAAGATATTATCAATGCTTATGCAACCTTGGATCTCCCAAAGCGATGGGGAACCGGGCAGACAGCTGCCGCAGATGGCACCCAGCGTGATACGTATGAGAACAATTTGCTTGCCGAAAATCATATTCGTTATGGTGGATACGGAGGCATAGCTTATCATCATATTTCGGACAATTATATCGCCTTATTTAGCCATTTCATTCCTTGTGGGGTATGGGAAGCTGTCTATATTATTGAAGGTCTTTTACAGAACGAGTCCGATGTTCAACCGGATACGCTGTTTGCCGACACGCAGGGGCAATCCACACCGGTCTTTGCGCTCAGCTATTTATTAGGCATCAAACTTATGCCCCGCATTAGGAATATCAAAGCCTTAAAATTTTACCGTCCCACAAAGGATACAACATATCAACATATCGATGCATTATTTAGCGATGCCATTGATTGGCCATTAATCGAAACGCATTGGCAAGATTTTATGCGGGTCGTGCTTTCCATCAAAGCCGGTAAAATGTCGTCACCTCTTCTTCTCCGGAAGCTTAGCAATTATAGTCGAAAAAATCGACTGTACCAAGCCTTCCGTGAACTCGGGCGTGTCGTTCGTACCGTTTTCTTATTATTCTATATCTCCGATATGGATGTAAGAAAACAAATTACAGCTGAGACCAACAAAGTCGAAGCTTTTCATGGCTTTTCGGAGTGGCTTTCATTCGGTGGTAAAGGAATCATCGCTACAAACGATCCGGAACAACAAGAAAAGATCATAAAGTACAATGAATTGGTATCTAATGCCTTGATCTTTCACAATGTTGTAGATCTTACGAATGTGCTACGTTCCTTGTCGAAGGAGGGTTATGAGGTACACGATGATGACATCAGCCATCTAAGCCCTTACTTAATGAGTCACATTAAAAGGTTCGGGGAATATATCATTAACTTGGAATCAACACCTCAACCAGTGGATGGGCGATTGGTATTAGATTAATGGATGGGATTATTTCCCATCCTATGTCCTAATTTTACACGTATCTCGGAGTACCCCCCATATCGTCTTCTCCTGGGTGAATGGTCTCATGTTCAATTTCACGTCGGTCTGTTTTTTCGATTTCTGGCGTTTTTTTCGTTTCTTTTTTCTTCATGAAAATGCTCCTTTTTTTAAGTGTGCGAAACAAATTTTCATTCTCATTTTCATTTATATTTCTGTCTAATCCGTTATCCTTTTGAACCCGGACCTGTTTTAGGGCGATTGTGACTGCTTCTGCGATATTGTTCTTCTACATCTGGGAGACTTTCTTTTGGTGTTTTATTATTTGAAATGGCCGCGTCTTTTTGTCCATGTCGCTTTCGAATGAATATCTCCTCCTTTTTGTTTACTACAATTAGTTTACGGGATATCGTTTCATTTAACCGAGGCAATAAATGTCTCAACGCTAAGGAGAAGATTGCAAACTTTCTACATTTGTTTAATGTACGCGCCGAACCGATTCATAACGAATGCATGCAAAATACCTTGTGTATATCGGTATATAGGCCAATATAAATGAGGTTGAAAATGGATAAGACCTATATATAATTGTTTTTCGTCGTGATTGGTGAGAAAGTACATTCTTGCAAGTGGGTTGGCGTTTGTTTTTTCATGATTTAATGCTCCGCTTGTTATGAATAAACTATCGATGTTCTCATCACTGTATAGGTCTTCATTAAAACTGATTAAAGGTGTTCCTGTGCCTCGTAATAAAAAATGGATATTATGTTTTGTTTCGTCAACATGAATGGCTCCTTTTGTCCATCGTTCAATCCAGTTAAAGTATGTTTGGCGCCAGTATATAGCAGGGTGTTTGCTTTGAGTTGAAAACTGTTGTACTGAGGTTACACGTCGCTTCTTTGCGGATTTTATTTTATCATTACGTACATTTTTAAAGAAGAATTCACATGTCTCAAGTACGGTTTCCATTTGTGATTGTAAGCGGTCTCCTTCTGAGGTATGATGAAGTGTTTTCTTTTCGTATTCATCATTTTGTGAAGGGAAAAAGCAAATATGTACGCCTGCTTTTTTAAAACAATGGTTTATGACCGCTTGATACATTCGTGTGATTGTTTGATCCTCACCTTGCTTCCATTCATGGTGAAATGTTGGCGTGCTCAGGATGATGACACCATCGACAGAACTCAGTGCTTGAATGATCGCATCTAATGTGAGCGGAAGTTTATAGGTACAGGATTGATTGTAGTTACGCTCATTTGACCATTCATATAGTCTGACCGATGATAACGTCTCTATTGTATAAAAACTTTCTCGCATTGATGGATGAATAGGATTTGTAATGACAGCGATTTTGTTTAACGTCAAATGTTTTCTTCCTTTCCGTAATCTGTTCGTATTCGATTATAATGAATATATAAATAATATGACTTGGCGAAAAGCCTCGTTTTTCTTATGATTGTATCAAAGGATTTTATCCATATGTTGAATAAAGAAAAGAGGGAGAGGTCCCCCTGTAGGAGGATGAATAGTGAAAACATTCAGGCTTTGTTCATTTATGATTTTATTTGATGAGGATCATGATCGTAAAGAAGCAATACAAAGTAAAACGATTCCTTTAGATGATGGCTTAATTATTAACAAGGAAGAGGCAAAGAAAGATTGGCTTATTGAAGTAGTTGTCTCCCCGGATTGGAGATCATTTTTTGAAGAATATGAAAACAGCGAACAACCGTTTATGGCCGAAGTGACGATTACAAAAAAGACGAATGACCCTGCAACGATCGTTTGTACTGTTCGCTCGATTCATGAGCTAAACGAGAACATAAGTGTATTAATGGACGGTGTTCTCGTTGTGAAAAAAGATGACCTTTCTGACATGTTATTAAAGAACTTGCTCGAGGAAGGGTACCAAGGTCAATCATTGTTTCAAGAATATAAGCATCGAAAACGAAATCGCGGTCAAGCCATTCAAGGTATCTTAACGAATGCTTACGAACAAGTAAAGGACCAAGGGTATTATACGCCACAAGATGTAACGAAGAATGAAGACGATCAAAATAATGACCATTAATTGATCACCATGGTGTACATAAGTATGTAAAGCCAAAAAGGAGAGCAATAGTCTTTACGAAGACTGAGTGTGATTGCCCTCCATGTCTTGTGAAGTGAAATAACGTGAAATATAGTCAGCAACTTGATTGCGTAAGTGAGTATTCATATACTTTGCTGTCAGTACATATCCACGACAAAAAATCATGTACTCGGTAAATGTATCGTCACTCTGCTGTTTGCTAACGTTAAGGTTTAAGTCACGCATCTGTTCCTTTAATTTGAAACTTTCCTTACTGATCGTATTTAATGTCTTTTCTAAAAGAGCGATGTAAGGTTGTTTCAACTTAACAGGCGCCTGTTGAAAAGCTTTTAAATCCCTTTCTAAAACAGAACGAGTAAGTTCTGTTAAAATGTACGTCTCACTCAATTGTTCTTCTTTTTTTGATAATCGGCTCATAAAAGAACGCTCCTTTCTCGTTATTTAAGAAGGTGCGAACAAATGTTCTTGTATTATTGTGACCGATTTACGTCAAAAGATCAAGGGAAAAAGATACCAAAAAAGAGTCAGCTTTCAAAAGCTGACTCTTTTAACATGATGTTATGCTTCATCTTGTATACGTGGAAAGAGGATGTTGTTTTCAAGATGAACGTGCTTGAACATGTCAGATTCTAATTCTTCTAAACGTTTGTACGTCATTTGGAATGTTGTACATGATCCTTCAGGTACAGCATAGTCATTTGTTGCTTCACGAAGTTGTTTAAGTAGATCACCTGCTGTTTCGTGTTCGTCTTCTAATTCATTTATTGCATCTGTTGCTGCTTTCCAACGATCGTGCCCACCTTCAGATTCATATGCCTTCATGGCAGGGAAAATTTGCTGTTCCTCTTTCATTAGATGTTGTTCCAAGTCGGTTTTTAACTCGTGAAACACACGGTGTACTGTTGCTAAGTTTGCATGGTCCTCACCATGAACACGGAAGATTTTTGTTACATAAAAGCTTAAGTCTGGTAGTTCTTTTAACAAAAATCCGTGATGGTGACGTGTAACATGGTCAATAATTTTTGTGTAAGAGGCGTTCATCCAGTCTGTTTCGCCCTCATTTTTTCGTGCATCTTCTTCCTTTTTCACTTCTTCTAATTGCTTTAAAATCACTGCTTCATCGAGGTTCTTTTCTTCAATTGCTTCACTTAATGGACGGTCTCCTCCACAGCAGAAGTCGATTTTGTATTGTTTAAACACTTGATCCGCATGTGGCCATTGAATCACGATGTCTTTTACTTTCATATTTCCTTGAATAGATATACTCATTAAAAATTCCTCCTTGAAGTTGTTGAAAATAACTATTTGATAACCGTTATCATTATCATAAAGGAGTTTTAAGTAACTGTCGGTGACTCGAATCACAGTTCATGTAAAATAGATTTTCGAAGTTACGTTTACTAAGGACAGAATTGAAACAAACTAGTTTAAAACGAAAAGAAAGTGTGAGAGATATGCATTTTTTAGTAAATCCGTTAATGATTATCGCTTTTGTTACACTTTTGGGGTGTACGATGAATGAACCTCAAGCAAATGCATCAACGGATCGTGATTTACAGCCGAGTGAGTACATACAATTTCGTGATGATATACAACCAGGAGAAGAACGTGTACGTATATATACGAGCTTAGGTAACTTAGACGTAAAGTTATTTACGAAACAAGCGCCAAAAACGACGGAAAAATTTTTATCGTACGTAGAAGAGGGGAAGTATGAGGGAGTGCAATTGATCGGTCGTGTACATGGCTATCACGCAGATGGACATGATATGCAAAAAGTCTCACCATTTCCGCGGGAGTATGCGAGTGAGCTCGCTCATTTTCACGGTGCACTGTCTACATTATCTGAAAGCGATGATGAAGGAGCATTTACGATCATTCATGATGAAAGCAGGCGAACAGATCCGGACGTTTTGGATGAAATTGCTGAACAACGCGGGTATGATTTTCCAGATGCAGTCAAAAATTATTACATGACAGAAGGTGGAGCACCTCAATATGATTATCATTACACTGTATTCGGACATGTAGTCGGTGGTGAGGAGATATGGAATGAGGTCCAGAGAAATGATCGATCAATGACGATAAAAAAGATTGAACGTATTCATTAATGGCAGGATGAGAGGATTAACAGAAGAAGTATTAAAAGAAAAGTTGACTCAACATACGCAGGTGAGTCAACTTTTCCTTTATCCGTGTCGTTTCAGCACTTAATATGTACTAGTCACGAAACATGTAATAAATCATAATGACAATCGTAGCAACTGCGATAATCATGAGCGGTCCATCGATGAGTGAGCTTGCACCGTCACCATTTTCTTCAGCGTGAATACGATTGAAAGGCATCGCCAAAAACAAAATCGGCATGAATAATACAGCTAATAGCTGTTTCCTCATAACGTAACGCCCCCCTTTCTTTCTAAACTTTCTCTTTCCACCATTATAGAAGCAACCGTTAATTTTGACAAATTATTGAACAAAAATGCTGGGCAAATTTAAATACCTAATAAGAAAGAACTAGAGAATGATAGAAAAACATGGTACGCTAAAAGAGTAGCAAACTAAGTTATTTGTTTACGAAATAGGGAGGAAAGTCTCATGTCGGAAGAGGACCAAGGGATATTACTGGAAAGTGGTACAAATGAGTTAGAAGTGATTATGTTTTCAATTGGCTCAAGTACATTTGGTATAAATGTAATAAAAGTCCGCGAGATTATTCAACCAGTGGACGTAACACCTATGCCTGAGAGCCACCCAAATGTGAAAGGGATTATACGATTACGAGATGAAGTCATTCCAGTTATTGATTTAGCCAAAGCAATCGGCTTTTCATCAACCGAACGTAGCGGTCAGGATAAATATATTGTTGCTGAATTAAATCAAATAAAAGTTGCCTTCCACGTTGATTCTGTTTCACGCATTCATCGCATTTCTTGGGAACAAATTGAAAAGCCGACTAAATTATCTCAAGGTTTAAAAGCAATGACAATTGGTGTCATCAAAATGAAAGAAGACATGGTTTTATTATTAGACTATGAAAAAATCGTCGTCGATATAAGTCCAGAAGCGGGCATTCATTCAGAACGTCTCACTTCGCTTGGCGAACGAGAACGTTCTCATAAAAAAGTTACTGTTGTTGAAGACTCTCCAATCTTACGACAGTTACTTCGGGATACATTAGAAGAAGCTGGGTATGGGCAATTAACGTTTTATGAAAATGGGAAAGAGGCTTGGGATACTTTAGAAAGTTTTTCACATCAGGGTACTCTTGATCAAAATGTAGATATGGTGATTACAGATATAGAAATGCCTCAAATGGACGGTCATCACTTAACGAAACGAATAAAAGATCACAAAGAGATGCGGAAACTTCCAACCGTTATTTTCTCATCATTGATTACGGAGGATTTATATCATAAAGGGAAAAAAGTAGGCGCCGATGCACAGGTTAGTAAACCGGAGATTGATAGACTCGTTGAAACAATGGATCAGTTACTCGCCGATTAATCGTATCCTTAATGTATTTCCTGAATCATTCCACGCAAAGTGAAAACAAGCTACTCCAAATGGGTGAAAAGGTTGACTAGGCTGAAGCAAATCATTTTTCGGTGCTCAACGTAAGCCATAAAAATAGGAGTGGCTTCTTTTTTTGCTGTTTTCTAAAAAAAGAGCTCTTTTTTTAGCATAACTGTTATGTTACAGAAGCCTAGAATAACCCAAATCTAAAAACGATATAAGCACAATACCAACAGTTTTAAACGTCATTTCGGGTGAATTATCTGAAAATGTTCACAAAATGGGCAAATTGTTTTAGCTCAGACTGTTGTAAAACACGAGTTGTTGTAATACAATGTAATTACAACTTTGAAAGGTGAGGGGATAGACGATGTTAGGTTCAGTAAATGAGTTTTTTCGTAATTTGCCAGCAAAAGTTTGTAATGAATGTGGTTCGGATATAGAAGAAGAAATGGCGGACTGCTACCAAAATGAATGTGACGATTGCCAAGAAGAGTACCATTAATAAAAATATGACAGTTGTACGGGTAAATACCGAGACTGACCGCAATGTAGATATCGGAGGTTAGCAAGCCACCGATCACTCCATAATAAATTGCGAGTCGGTCTTTCTTTTTTTTGAAAAACAATAAGAAATTCGTCGCCGATGGAATATGATGTTTAATAAGCGAAGTTATTGAGGTCTAGGAGGGGCGGCGATGATCGTTCGTAAAGAAAAAGATGACGTCATCTTAATAAAACAACATCAACATGGTTTAGTGTCAGGTGAAATGGCTGAGCTTTGGGGAGATGAACAATTTAAAAAGGACAACCAAAAAAATGAGGTCGTCTATGCTGTCAAAAATCATGATCGGGCGTGGAAAGACCTAGATGATAGAATGCTTCTTGAAACCGGTGATCGTATTCCTGCATCATTTGTGAATTATCCGCAAAAATATAAGCAACAAGCATACCGAAAAGAGTTGGCGAAGCTAGAGCGTTCAGTACCTTACGCTGCTTTGCTCGTTAGTAAACATTTTGCAAGTTTTTTTGCGGGAAGGCTCGATAAGATAAGCCAACAGTTTTTAAGGGAAGAGAAGGGAAGACAAGAACGCGTGAAAGAATTGCTCAATTTAACAGAACAAGATGAGAAACACTTGAACAACCACTTTCAAATTTTGCAATTTTGTGATCATATGTCGCTATTTCTTTGTATGAATAAACCAGGAGCGCATAAACAAGAGGAAATCTTATGGTTTCGCGACGGTTTTTCACAACGTTTTCCCTACTTAGGTAATCAATTGATCGCCGCACAGTGGTTGGATGAAAAGAAGGTATCGATCACCCCTTTTCCATTCTCGACGTCGATGGTCGTACGCGTTCCATATAAACGTGTTCCGAGGACAACGTTTTTAAAGGCGGATTGGCAACAACATGTGAAGCAACATAAGTATGAACACTTATCCGTAAACATTATAAACGGAGAAGGGAAACAGAACTCTTTGAATTAGTTGTGAATCATAATGACCATTCAACAGAAAATACGTGAAAAGGACTGGCTATCACTCGATAACCAGTCCTTTCATATGATTTAGATGAGTGGGGTTTCATGTTTTACTTTCAACGTTTTCCAACGACTCTCAACTTCATCGGCGAATTCTTGCAATAAATCAGCATTTGATTCTTTGAGTAGATGTTTTGTTTTACCCATATATTGAAGCCATTCAGAAAGTTCAATTCGTTTATTCTTCGCTTCTGGGTCGTACGTAATCGCTGTTTCACCACGTTCGACTTCGTAAAGAGGGAAGAAACATGATTCAACGGCTGCTTTCATGATGTTTTCGCCATCGCGGTCATTAGATTTCCAATTCAATGGGCAAGTGATAAGCAACTTACCGTAAACTAAGCCTTCGTTTTGCGCGTACCACTGTGCTTTAGCCGCTTTTTTAATTAAATCTTGCGGATAAGCTTCCGTACCCGTAAATACATACGGGATATTGGTCGAAGCCATAATTTGTGCTGTATCTTTATGGTGGAACGGTTTACCTGGGCGTTCTTCACTCACGTTGGTCGTACTTGTCATATGACCAAGTGGTGTCGAGTAGGACATTTGCGAACCTGTGTTCATATACCCTTCGTTGTCATATTCAAGAATGATCATTTTATGATTACGAAGTGCTGTTCCAATTGCAGATCCCATGCCGATGTCCATACCACCGTCACCAGTAATCATCACAAACGTAAAGTCATCGTCAATGTCAACTTCGCCACGATCTTTCATTTCAAAGAATGCTTCTACCGCACCTGAAAGCGTAGCCGGACCGTTTTGGAATAAATTGTGAATCATATTCTGTTTATGTGACGAGTATGGAAATGCACTTGTAACAACATAAGCACAACCTGTTTGGAATAAGATGACGGCGTCACCTTCGATCCCTTTAAAGAACAATTCAAGACCAGGGAAAATTCCACAACCTGGACAAGCGCCATGACCTGGAGCGAAACGTTTCGGTTTCGTTGTTAATTTACGTAAAGGTGGCACTCGAACATCTAATTTTCCGGTCTCTTCGTTTTCGGACACTTTAATGAGACCGCTGTTGTATGTTTCGCGATTTTGAGGTTCAATCACCGGTTCAAGTGCTTTTTCTGGTTCGCCTGGTGTATGACCGTAATAATCAAACGGCGTTTCAGCATAGCCTTTTTCCATGGCATCTAGCGCCATGTTGAAGAATTGTTCAGCATCATCTGCGTAGAAATCTTTTCCGCCCATACCAAACACGCGGTTTAATACGATCGTGTCGTTTTCTTTATCTTCTTGTAACGCGGACTTTACTTCATGGGCAAGGTTCGCACCGTGTGCACCGTACGAATCAGCACGTTCTCCAACAAGTAAAGCTTTGACGTTTTTCAATGCTTGACGAATATCTTCAGCAGGGAATGGACGAATAATATTCGGGCTGATAATCCCAGCTTTGATTCCGCGCTCGCGAAGGCGGTCGACAACATCTTTTGCTGATTCTGCTGCGGAATTTAGCAAGAATAACGCAACGTCAGCATCTTCCATTTTGTAAAGGTCAAGCGTTCCATAGCTACGACCGGAAAAGGTTGCAAAATCTTTTGCGATTTCTTTATAAACATCATAAGCTTTGTAGAGAGCTTCAGATTGTTGATAATTGTTATTGATTAAGTCATCTCCGTTCATATGAGCCCCAATGGTTTTTGGGTTGTCTTTATCAATGGAAGATGCAAAGCCAGACGGTGCTTCACCAACAAAGGATTGTACGTCTTCACGATCTTTAAAGTAATCTACTCTTCGTTTTTGGTGCGAGGTAAAGAAACCGTCATAGGCAACGACGACCGGAAGGCGTACATCTTCGTGTTCTGATAAACGAAGGGCCATAATATTCATATCATAAACAGCTTGTGGCGTGCGCGCTGTTAAGATTACCCAACCAGTGTTCAATCCATAGTATAAGTCGGAATGATCGCCACGAATATCGAGAGGACCGCTCACAGCTCGTGTGACGAGGTTCATGACCATCGGGAACCGAAGGCCAGATTGGACAGGGAGTTGTTCGATCATATATAGAAAACCATTCGCACTTGTCGCGTTAAATACGCGCGCACCAGTCGTTGCAGCCCCAAAACAAATCCCTGCTGATCCATGTTCACCATCTGCAGCAACGAGTTCAATATCATGCTGCCCTTTTGACTTCATCATATCGAGAAATTGGGCGACTTCAGTTGATGGTGTGATCGGAAAATATCCCATTAAGTGATAATTAATTTGTGCAGCGGCATAGGCAGCCATTTCATTTCCTGATTCAAACGTAGTAACTTGTTCTTTTGAAAGTTGAGTTGTTACATTTTCCTCCAAAGTAGCCATTAACGTACACCTCCTGTTACAAGTGGAAAGTTGTGTTTTACTTGATTCTCGTCAGCATAACCTAATTCTTCAGTCATATCAGTTAGTGCAGCAACAGGACACGCATCCACACACTTTAAACAACCTTTACAGTATTGATAATCGATCCCTTGTAAAAACATTTGCTTACGTCCGCGCTTATCTTCGCCTTCTTCCCACACAAAGCAAAGGTCAGGGCAAACTGTGTCACATTGCGCACAGTTGATACATTTCTCTTGATTAAAAGCCGGTAAAAACCCTATTCGGGATCCACTTAAATCTTTTTGGATACTATTTGCTTGTGCAGATATGACGCCACCCAATTCTTGTGTATTATAACCAAGTCTAGGTTGAGGCCTTGTAAACTCTCGCGCCTTGGCATCAGTTGGAGCGTCGAAAGTTTTAAATTCTACTTCATAGTAGCCACGGTCAAACGTTCGAATATTTGGTTCGACTAAGTGAGGATACTTTTTTTCAAATGTTTTACGAATGACCTCTCTCATTGCATCAGGGTCGAGGAAATCAAGAATTCGGTATAGCGCACCTAACATTGCTGTATTGACTTTCGTTCTTTCTTCATTGGCAATGCCAAGTGCATCGACAATTGCAAGCGTTCCGTACTCAAGTTGCAAATCATGTTTTACGTCATCAAATGAGCGTGTAGAATTAACGAGAACCACGCCGTCAGAGTCTAAACCGCTTACAACGTCCACCATTTTATAAAGAGCTTCGTGGAAAACACCGATTACATGTGGTTGCTCGATAGGTGAGTGGTCACGAATTTCAACTTCAGGGTCACAAAATCGTATAAATGATTTAACAGGCGATCCTTTTTTTTCAGATCCGTATGAAGAAAAGTTAGAACCATTCAAACCTAATCCAAGCACACCTGCTTCGGCTAACATCTTTCCGGCTAAATTCGCCCCGAGTCCACCGATCGACTCAAGTCGAATTTCATAGAAGCCTAATTGATTCTTTTTTGGTAAAATAGACATTCATATATCCCCCTCATTAAGGTTATCCATAACTCCCAACTACCTGAATTATAAAAGATAAACGAATTTTTTGTTGTGATTGAAGTCACAGTTTAAAGAATAAATTTTCGGAATTTACTAATACACTTTTTAACGCTATGTTACAAACCTTGTTAAACAATGCTTGAACTATAGACGTTTTTATAATACAGGTCTATTTTTGTTATAATACAGATTTAGTTAGTTGTGGTAGGGGTTATAAATATGTAATTACACTGATTTTTTTACATCAAACGGAGGAGGAAAATACTGTGCATCAACAAACAATACGAAATGCTGAAGAAAAAGTTCAACGATTTTTTGCAAATGACGCTACAGGACACGATTGGTATCATACAGACCGTGTTCGAAAAGTTGCCATCGAAATCGCCAACCATGAAGGAGCTGATGCGTCAATTTGTGAATTAGCTGCTTTACTGCATGATGTCGCAGATGAAAAATTTCATGAAAGTAAAGAGAATGGAGAAAAATACGTACGTGAATGGTTAATGACATGTGGGGATCGTGAAGTAAATGTAGAAAAAGTGATGAATATTATCACAAAGCTCTCTTTTCGGGGAGGAGGGGGTCAAGCGCCAAGTTGTTTGGAAGGAAAGATTGTGCAAGATGCAGATCGTCTTGATGCAATAGGAGCGATTGGTATTGCTAGGTGTTTTATGTTTGCAGGCGCGAAAGGTGATGCAATGTATGATCCTAGTATCTCACCTCGTGAGCACATGACCGCTACATCGTATCGTCAAGAAAAGTCGTCGGCAATTAATCACTTTTATGAAAAATTACTGAAGCTAAAAAATAGAATGAACACAAAAACAGGTGAAGAAATCGCAAAAACGCGCCATCAACGTTTGGAAACATTTCTAGACGCGTTTTTTCAAGAATGGAGTGGAAAGTAAAAGAAAAGAAGGACTTACTTCTCTACTAACGTTTTTGCACCTAAGTACCTGTCGCTCCAATATGACTCATTTAGGTTAGAAGTTGTGACACCGGACGAGGTGCCAGCATGAATGAATTCCCTATCTCCTAGGTAAATGCCAGCATGAGAAGGGCCTTGTTTGTACGTTTGAAAAAATACGAGGTCACCAGGGCTAGGGTTCGGTACGCTTGTGCCTTCATCCCACATTTCTCGAACTGTACGTGGGACGTCAATATCTATTTCTTGAAAGACATATTGAATAAATCCACTACAATCAAAGCCGCTTTGTGGTGAATTACCCCCCCAAGTATAACGGGTTCCGAGCCACCGTTTACTTTGTTTAATTAAAGCGTCTTGCTGTGATGTGGAACCATCAAGAGGGGGAGTGTCATTTTCGGTACTAGTACTAGCATCGGATACTTCTGCTGATACTTCCTCTAAAGTTTCTTCGTCTTGTAATTGTTCGTACGTGGTAGAATCAACTTCACTCGTTACCGTAATATCAGCAAGATTTTGAAAAGATTTAATCGCTTTTTTCGTCTTTGGACCAAAAATACCATCGATTTTACCATTGTATAGACCTACCTCTTGTAGTGTTTCTTGCGTTGAACGAACGTTTTTCCCTTCATCACCCATTTCAGTGAGGTGACTTTTCTGATTAGAAGTTTCGTTTGTTTGCAAGTGGTTTGAAGGTGAGGCGTTCCTTCTGTCAGTGGGGTGATACACGGTTGAAGGGTCATTGATCGTTTCACTTTCGCTTGATTGAACGCTTATTGTTGTTCGTTGTCCTAATAAATGACCCAGGGTTTCTTCCCCGGCTAAGCCATCAATTTTCAGACCATGATCGCGTTGGTAGCGTTCAACAGCTTTTTTTGTTTTAGGTCCAAAAATACCATCCTTATTATGCAAGTAGTAAGCTACTTCTTTTAACGCACGTTGTAATTGCTTTACTTTTTCTCCTTGGTCACCTTGTGAGAGAACCGTTCCTTCATAAGAAAATTCGTTTGTATTTTGATTGTTAACCGAGATAAGTTCTTCATTTTCATCAAGGGTAGGAAGTTTACGATCTTTATTGTGGCCAGTACGGAGTTTTACATGGAATTGAGAAGTCCGTTCGGTTTTGGGCTGGTCGACAGATGGACTTGCAAAAGTTTCGTTTGTATATAAAGGTTTGGTAGAATGAGATTGTACCTTGTTTTCGTTAGTTTTGATGCCATCAAGATCTGTTAAGGGTGTTGTTAATGCCATACTTGCGACCATTGTGGACGTGACCGTTTTCGCCGTCTTACGGGTCGAGTAAGTCATGATGATCCCCCTATCATTGGTTGTCGTAAGGCGTACAAATCGTTCATTAATTTATGTATGCAAAAATGTAGACGTTTAGAATAGATATTAGATGTTTACGTTTTGAGTAGAGCGGAAAAAGGATGGTACATATATTATTGGGACATGTTAAACATTGATATTATCGTTAGGAGGGCGAGAAATGCTTACAGGGAAATCGATCTTAACGGTCGTTTCAAATGACTTTGAAGATTTGGAGCTATGGTATCCGATTCTTCGTTTACGTGAAGAAGGCGCTGAGGTTCATATCGCAGGAGAAGAAGCAAACAAAACGTTTGAAGGAAAGTATGGGGTGCCTGTCACTTCTGATTATCGTTTTGAGGACATTAATATCGAGGAGTATGATGGCCTCCTTGTTCCTGGAGGGTGGTCACCAGACTTACTCCGTCGCTTCGACAGTGTGTTAAATATGGTTAAGTATATGGATGAACAGAAACGGCCAATTGGGCAAATTTGTCATGCTGGATGGGTGCTTATTTCTGCAGGGATATTAAAAGGAAAACATGTAACGAGTACACCAGGTATTAAAGACGATATGGAAAATGCAGGAGCCATTTGGTACAACAAAGATGTTGTCGTAGACGGACACTTAATATCTAGCCGCAGACCACCAGACTTACCGGCTTATATGAAAGCATACATTCAAGCGTTTCAAAATGAATAAGAAGGAAATTGCCCGGCTCTCATCGAGTCGGGCAGTTGTTCATGTAAATGGTGAGATTAAGAAGGTGGGGGAGTATATGGTATTTTCAGAAGATATGATTTCACACATTCAACAACAATCATTTCACTTTAAAAATGAAAGTGATCCATTAAACTTTTCTTATATAAGCGACTACTTGAAGTATTATGGTTTTCAACAATCGCTCATTTCTTCATATTTCAACCATTGGTCAACTGTACATGGAGAAAAAATTTTTGTTCAAGTATTCATACCAGAAAAAGTAAAGTCTTATGTTGTTGTTGCTCACGGTTATTTAGATCATACAGGCGGGATCTCTCTACTCGTTAATGACTTATTGAAAAACGGGTATGCTGTATACATTTACGATCAATGGGGGCATGGTTTATCTTCGGGGAAGTCCGCTGATTTAGAAGACTTTCAAATATACATCGATGTATTACAAACGGTTTATCATGATTTGATCGAGTACGGTTTTCCTGCTCCTCAGTCGGCCATTGGGCATAGCACAGGAGCGGCTATTCTTTTTCACGGCGCATGTCAGCGTCTTTTTGATATCTCCTCACTTATATTGGTGGCTCCGTTATACCATCCGTACAAGTGGAAGTACTTCCAATGGGCGCTTCCCTTTATTGCAAAACAAATCAAACAAAAAAAGCGCGCATATCGTAAAAATTCAAGCAGTCATCAATATTTATCGTTTGTGGAAAGTGACCCGTTACAAACCGAATCACTTCACACTAATTGGCTACTGGCATTAAGGCAATGGCAAGAGCGAATATCCACCGAACACTTTTGTTCTATTCCAACTTATATTATTCAAGGGACAAAAGATACAACGGTCCATTGGAAGGAGAACTTGTCTTTCTTTACGCAAGCGACATCGACATTGCAAATCGCTTTAGTTGAAGGTGGAAGACATCAATTATTAAACGAGCGAAAAGGGGTCCGCCAACTTGTTTTTGAACGGATTTTAACACGTTTAAGTTAAATCGTTGATCCGATTAAGATCGGGTAAAGAAATAATGAATTGTAAAGAAGGTGAACATAAAAATTGCAGCGGCAAGCAATTGTATATCTGGAATGCTAGATATAACACCTACAAATGTAGAACCGACGACAACTCCGAGTGAAAAGCAAGCATAAAAAAGGCCAAATGCCTTGCCGCGTTCATGTTTATCACTTGCATCAACAACCAATCTGTTCATGGAAGGGAAGATGAGCGCAAAACCAATGCCATACACACCCATAATCAAAAACAGTCCGACTGTCGTTTCGTTTATCGCTAACATCATTAATGCAGCAGCAACTGCTAGTTGACCGATTAGGATCACCCGTTTCGGTGTATAAGTGTCAAATAATCGGTTAAGTGGGCTAAGGAACACAAATATCGCCACGATACCAAAGGTGCTTATCACAATACCGGTCATCGCCGAACTATGCCCTAAGTTTTCTAATTTCAAAGGAAGGGCAAAAGTGAGCGCCCCCATCGTCGCCATTAATGAAAAGGCACTGGATGAAGCAGTCAAGATCGTATTCTTGGTGATTAACGTTTTGATTTCACTCATTTTAAACGTCCGATTCTCCCTAACCGTATAAGACTCATGAAAGCGTGGCACGACAAAGATGGCGACAAGGAAGAACAAAATTGCCACAAGCAGAAACACCACTTCAGTTCTATAATAAGAAGAGATAATCCCTGCTAGTGCTGGTCCAATAATCGCTGCTGTACCAATACTTGCACCAGAAAAGGCCATCGTTTTTCCTCGTTTACCTGAAGTAGATATATCACTTAAATAGGCAAAAGAAGCAGGGATTAAAATGCCACCAGCAATTCCGTGGAGGAGACGGATGAAAAATAAAAGTAACCCACTGTTTGCAAACGGGTAAAATAACAACATTGCCCCTGCTGTCAGCATACCTATTACCATCATTTTTTTTCGACCAAACCGGTCAATCCAATGTCCTGACAGGGCGTTGCCAATCATATTGGCAAACGAATAAACACCGATAATTAGCCCGATCAAAAATGAACTCGCCCCAACTGACTCAGCGTAAGGAGCGATAATCGGGAGTTGGATGAATGTATCTAAAAACGCAATGATAATGACGATATAAACTAAAAAAGCCATAATAAAACACACCTTAGAATGTACATATTGTTTCTTTTCTACTATACAAGTATTACTCATGAAGGTAAAGCGAGCATACATGAAAGCTTTGTGACAAGACAACATCATTCGGGTGTGAAAAAGTAGGTAGGACAAGCACTCAGTTAACCATAAATGTATTATGTAAACAGATAAGGGCAGATGTTGAAAAGAGGAACACACAATCGATATAATACAATGTTTAGGAGGGGGGAACATTGCGATTTGGTAAACGACAGTTAAAAGATTTAGTAGGAGATTTAAAGCAAGATGAAAACGTAGCTTACCATTACGAGCTCGAGCCAAGAGAAGCGAACAGAGAACCTTTTCCTGACGAATTAGCTGAAAACATTCAGTCTGCACTACAAGAAAAAGGAATAGACGCTCTTTATACGCATCAAGCAGATGCCTTCCGTGCTGTGCAAAGAAATGACAGTATTGTTGCTGTTACACCAACCGCTTCTGGTAAGACGTTATGTTATAACTTACCTGTTTTGCAACGAATAAGTGAAAACCGAGAAAGTCGTGCACTGTATATATTCCCGACAAAAGCGTTAGCGCAAGACCAAAAAGCAGAAATGCAGGAGATCATCCAAGCGTTAGATATGGACGTGAAAAGTTATACTTATGATGGCGATACACCGTCTAATATCAGGCAAATTGTACGTCAAGCAGGGAATATCGTGATGACGAATCCAGATATGCTCCATTCAGCGATCCTTCCTCATCATACGAAGTGGATTTCGCTTTTTGAAAACTTAGAAACAATCGTAATTGATGAATTACATACATACCGTGGTGTTTTTGGTTCGCATGTAGCCAATGTCATTCGGCGATTAAAACGAATTTGCCATTATTATGGTAGTAACCCGACATTTATTTCTACATCAGCAACGATTGCTAATCCAAGAGAGTTGAGTGAAATGCTTACTGGAGAAAAAACAACGTTGATTGATCGAAATGGGGCTCCCCAAGGAAAAAAGCACTTTTTCTTGTACAATCCACCTGTTGTAAACGAAGAATTAAATATTCGTCGTAGTACGACTACTGAAGTGATCAAACTTGCGACCTCATTTTTAAAAGAAGATATACAAACGATCGTTTTTGCGAGGAGTCGCGTTCGAGTTGAAATTATTTTGAGTCATTTACAAGAACTAATAAAAGGAACATTTGATGAAACGGCAATACGCGGGTATAGAGGCGGTTACTTACCAAAACAACGGCGAGAAATCGAAGCAAATTTACGAGATGGAGAAACGAAGGGCGTTGTTAGTACAAATGCACTTGAATTAGGCGTGGATATCGGCCAACTTCAAGTTTGTTTGATGACGGGATATCCCGGTTCAGTGGCATCATGCTGGCAACAAGCTGGTAGAGCAGGGAGGCGCCAAGACGAATCGGTCGTGATTTTTGTTGCGCAATCGTCGCCTATTGATCAATATATTTTTCAACACCCGGAATTCTTATTTGAACAAAACCCAGAAACTGCGCGGATTAATCCGGATAATCTGATCATTCTTGTTGACCATTTAAAGTGTGCTTCATACGAATTACCATTTCAACGCGGTGAGACTTTCGAGGGTACAAGTGTAGAAGAGATTCTCGAGTTTCTTTCTGAAGAGCAAGTTCTTCACGAACAACGAGGGCGCTGGTATTGGATGAACGATGCGTTTCCAGCGCACAACATCAGCCTTCGTTCTGCAGCACAAGAAAATGTCGTCATCGTCGATCAAACAGATGTTGCTTTTCATCGCGTCATCGGTGAAATGGATACGTTTAGTGCACTAACGCTTTTACATGATGAGGCGATCTACCTTCATGAAGGAACGCAATATCAAGTTGAACACCTCGACTGGGAAGAGAAAAAAGCTTACGTTCGCGAAGTCAGTGTCGATTATTATACCGATGCCAACTTAGCCGTCCAATTAAAAGTACTCGAAGAAGATGCGAACAAGTCATTTCATGATCAAGCCGTTGCGTATGGAGATGTCATGGTGACGGCGATGGCAACAATCTTTAAAAAAATAAAAATGGAAACGTTCGAAAACGTCGGTTCAGGTCCGATCCACCTACCAGAACAGGAGTTACACACGAATGCTGTCTGGTTTTCATTCTCAAAACAATTGCTCACACGATTCACAGAGAAAGCGGTTGAACAGATGCTCATAGGGTTAGCTAATGTTTTACAACACGTTGCGTCTATTTACGTAATGTGTGATAAAAGCGACCTCCATGCCGTCCCGCAAGTCAAAGCCGCTCACTCAGAGCAACCGACCATTTTCTTGTATGACCGTTATCCTGGTGGGATCGGATTAAGTCAGCGTATTTATGAAAAAATCGATGAAGTCATGCGAGATGTGTATGAATATTTACAAGCTTGTCCATGTCAAGAAGGGTGCCCCTCATGTATTGGGCTATCTTCAATAGAGGGGAAAAATGATAAAAAGTACGTTTTTGACTTGTTAGAAGAAACCCCTTTTGTGAGTAAAAAATGATCGTCCTTACTCTTCGATTCCAGTACTAAGGATCGTGACGTCTGCATTTATGTTTACGTCTAGGTTTTTATACGTCTCATCCCAGTCATCGTTAGAGATGTCATACCCTTTACTACGAGCATGCATACCGATCGCCAAAGGGTCGGTATTGTTTTCTTGTAGTTGAGTGACCAATGCTCCTGCCTCGTTTTCAATTTGTTCTTTTGTGGCTGAGGTAATCTCATTTAGCTTGCTAGAAGATAGTGTTTGACCTGAATATTCGTTGATCCTGGCTTTGAAATCAATATCGATTTGTAATGACAGACTTGGATCATTGAAGTCGAACGTATAATTTGCTTCACTCATAATGTTACGGAGCACAGTAAATTCATTTTCATCTTCGTCTAAAGCAATTTCTATGGCGCCTCCATCGTTTAATTCTTCGAGAAGCAATTTCATCATAAACGATTCACGTAACGACAACTTACAAACAGCACGATCTTCATTAAATGTCATGATCCCATTTACTTTTAGGTTTTCGTCTTTTTCTTTAACGACAGGAATAAAGGGGTCCGCCCCTTCATCGTAAAACCTCGCTAAGTAAATGTGTAAGTTTGTCTTCGGAATATTTTGGTCTTCGATGTTTTGGTCGACTAAATCATTGATATACCGGGCGACATGTTCTTCAATCGGATATGTTTGATCAAGTAAGTCCAATACACTTTTATCTTCGACACCAATTAGCTGCACGCGCATACCAATTTTAGGGTCGCGGAGAAACGTATCAACGAGCTCGCTGACCCCTTCTTGTAAAAAGGTTTCATCAAATAAGATGGATTGTAGTTTCCCGTTATGTAAACGTTTTGAGGATTGCGCATCAAGTTTTACTTTAATATCTTTAGCGGTTCTTGATGTATCTGTGATGATCTCAGTTCGCGTTTCCCCTTCAGTTTCAGAACCGTAGATAGGGATCGTAACAGTTCCGCGAAAATGGTTATCATCAATATAGTCAAAACCGATTGTATGCATAATACGAATTTCATCTAAAATATTTTGTTGCGGACCACACCCTGTTATGAAAAGAAGAAGGGCGAGTGATAACTTAATCAACCGCTGACCGTTGCTCTTCATGACGTTTCTCCTTTCTTTTTTTTCACTTTTGAGATCACAAAGAGAACAGGTATGTAAATGCCTAGTATCATCATACCGACTTTTGCAACAGTTTCTGTTAGCCAGACTGTTTGATCATACGTTTGAATGATCAGTAGAGATAGGTAGGATAAAACGAGTCCGATCGTTAACGTATGTTTTTGTTTCATCCCCGTCATTTGTTTAAATCCCCGACTAAAAACCCAAAGGGCAATCGTTAAATTCGGCATAATAACAATCAACCAAAGGGCAATGCCAACGTACTCAAAGCGTTCAATAATCGGGAGTTGAATAATTTTCCACATACTTAATGTAGGGTAAAGTAACTTCTTAAGTTGAGGTTCGCTGTAAAATAAAAAACTCGTCAAAGCGACAAAGAAATGGGCAATGACCGTAACCCCGTGACCAAAATGCGCCCATTTTTGCGATGCCTTTCCATTTTGAATGAAAGGATAATAAAAAAGGATTGCTTCAAAACCGATAAATGAAAGTGTCATCGTTTCTACAGCGCGAATTTGTTCAGAAACACTTGTATCGAATAAAGGCAAAATATTCATCGTCTCGCCGAATTCAAGTGGAGCGAGATTTGTAAATAGTAGCCATATCGGGATCATGAAGCCGAAAAAAGCAACACCAGTGACAACGCGAAAGCCATGATAGATCGCATAACCAACGACGAATAGGAGAGGGATGGCTAGTTCTGTCATCGTTACTTTTGGAAACATCCAGAGCTGGATGATGTGAATATATGTTCGTAAAACTGCGGTAGCCATAAAGAAAAAATAAAAGAGGAGGACCATTGTGAGCATGCCACCGACCCATTTCCCGAAATACGCCTTGTGAATGGCAGGAAGATGATTTCGGTTTTCATCAGCATTTAAAATTTCATAAATGAGCCAAATGATACCGTGTACGATCAATCCGGCAATAATAATCGCGATCCATGATTGATAACCTGCCTCAATTGCTATTTGTCGTTGGAAACTTAAAATTCCGATTCCTGCTTGCATCGTGTGAACAAGAAAGAAAACGAGCTGAGGTTGGATGTGATACATCGCTTTTTTAGGTTGGCTCACGATGAATCCTCCTTATTAATCGATATGTTCATCAATATCTTCATTTTTATTGAGTAACTCTCTGATCGAAAAGCGTTTTCCATGTTCTGGTTGTACATATGTTGAACGTTTGAATTGTAAAGAAAATGGTAAGCGGAAAAAAGCGTCACGTAAGTCGTTGCTGCGCGGTGGAAAAATAGGCTCTAAGTAAGGTCGGCCGATCGATTTTAAGGTTAATAAATGAATGATCATAAACATTGACAATATCGTGATCCCAATGATTCCCCAGATTTGTGCAAAAATAAGAAAAGGAAAGCGGATAAGACGAATCGTATTCCCGATTCGGTAAATGGGCGTTGCAAAGGAAGCTAATGCAGATAGTGCCACGACGATGAGTAAAATATTACTTGTTAAGGAAGCTTCGACTGCTGCTGTTCCAATGACAATCCCCCCGACAATACCAATCGTTTGTCCCACTTTTGATGGTAAGCGAGCGCCAGCTTCACGCAATAAATCGATGGTAAGTTCAAGGAAAAGGGCTTCTATGATTGGTGGAAACGGGATATCTTCTCGTGATATGACAAGTGTTGACAATAAATCCATAGGAATTAATTCTGTATGATAAGTTAGCACCGCTACATATAAAGAAGTAGCAAAGATAGAAAATAGTACAGCAAACAATCGAATTAACCGGTAAATCGATGCGATGTGCCATGATAAATAGTAATCTTCAAAGGCAGAAAAAAACTCAATAAATCTTGTGGGTGTTGTAATCGCTGTCGGTGAACCATCTACCAGAACAGCTACTTTCCCTCTAGATAATTCAGAAGCAACGCGGTCGGGTCGCTCTGTATCTAATAGCTGAGGGAATGGACTATGCTTATTATCTTCAATCATTTGATTAATGTATGAGCTATCGATAATTTCGTCATAATCAATGTCACGAATGCGTTGCAATACTGTATTTACGTTCTCCGAATTGGCGATATGTGATAAGTAAAGGACGCTGACTCTTGTGTTCGTTAAAGAACCGACTGTAATGTTTTCAACCGTTAACTCTGCAATTTTCAGTCGTCTTCTTAGTAAATGTAAGTTCACATCTAAATTTTCAACGAACGACTCTTTTGGACCGAGAACACTATATTCAACTTCAGGGACGGTAACAGCGCGTCTTTCAACCGATGGAGCTCGAAGAAGAAGGCCATAAGGATCCGCCTTTTCAAATTGGATAAAGATGTAGCCACTTATTAACCTTTTTTCAATCTCTATTGGGTCTGCTGAAATCTCAGTGTCTTCAATAGGGATCAAGGATTTTACATCTCGTAGTGTTGAGAATGACCCTTTTTGTAAAACGGGTAAAATTTGTTCCTTGAAAAGCTGTCCGTCGACCATCGTTTCAAAAAAAGTGTATGTGAATGTTTGTTCATACTGAGTTGTGAGGGTATGGCGAACAAAGTCTTGAGACTTTTCGCAAGCCCGAAACACTTCTGATAATGATTCTTTCGGCCTTCTTAGGTCATCGCTCACTTTATTTGATTTTGTCACCGCTTCACCCTCCATTTTCCTGCAGCGTCTTTTGTCATATTTAGTAGTATGAAAACATCGACTGGTTTTCTATTCACAAATCTTCACTTATAATAAAAGGAAAGCAATGTTGAAAAGAGAGGACGTTTAAACGTTGAAGCATAAATTGCAGCGGATGAAAACGCATATGTCAGGTGTTAATCAAAGCGATGAAATTGTAAAAAGTGAACAAGAAGCAAATAAGATTTCAGACTTTTCGTTTGATAGACGAGCGTGGCAAGCACTGGGGTTTGAGGAGTATTGGTTAGAAGACGAAGTATCGATGGTCCGCAAATCAAAGATCCCTAGTGATACGAAACATGGACGATACCGATTCTCTGACTGGTATGAAAAGACGCGAACATGGGATCAGGTGGATATCCCACACCCTTTATCTACAAAAGGAATTGACCCATCTAAGTTGTTTTTTTTCGATATTGAAACAACAGGCCTTTCCAGTGGAGCGGGAACACAAGTATTTATGATCGGATACGTACGTATGTTCGATTCTTATGTCGAAGTCACTCAACATGTCTTACCTGATCCTAGCTGTGAAACAGCTTTTTTTCATGCGTTTCTTAACGAATTTTCAGAAGATGACTACCTTGTGACTTTTAATGGAAAAGCGTTCGATTGGCCACAGGTGAAAACACGGCATACTTTTGTAAGGAAGAGAGTCCCTTCTTTACCGACATTTGGTCATTTTGACCTTTTACATGGTACGCGTCGTTTTTTCAAACATCGGTTACCGTCTTGTCGCTTAGCCATTATTGAAGATCAAGTACTTCATGTTGATCGCGGGCACGATACACCAGGGGATATGGCACCTCTTTTATATTTTGAGTATTTAAAATCAGGGGATCCTTCCCCGTTACAAGCGATCGTCGACCATCATCGGTCTGATGTTTTATCGTTAATCGCGCTTCATGCTGACTTATCTTCCCGTGTTTTAGAGAGCGAACAAGCTGACGATCTTTTGATTAGTGCTCAATGGTATTCAGCGCTGAAAGATGATGACATGGCTTTTGCGAGGTTTCAGCGTGCTTATGAGCTTACTGGGAAGGGGGAAGCTGCTTTTTATAGTGGAATGTTATGTAAAAAGTTGACTTCACCGGACGAAGCGGTGCATTGGTTTGAAAAAGCAATCACGTCAAGCCATGTGAAAAAGACAGATGCATTGGTCGAACTTGCAAAATACTATGAACATGAACGAAAAGCCTACGATTGTGCGTTACGTTTTGTCCGTGAAGCAGTACAAGAAGAAAAATGGAGAGAACGGGTTAGCACAAATAGTAATGGCAAAGTCTTAACCGAATTACAAAAACGACTGCAACGGTTAGAAAAAAAGCAAAATCATTACAAAACAAATAGGCCCACTCATATGTGAGTCGGCCTATCGTTTCATCGTTATTCAGTTGGACGTGGCCCTGGATCATTTCCTGTACTCGATACAGTCATACTCGGTTTAACAGTAATATCACTTTCTACTTGAACTTGACAGGAAAGGCGTGTCGTTGACTCGATTCCTTTTTTAGTAAACGCGGCCTTCTCTGTTTCT
The DNA here is from genome assembly GCF_014202575.1 of Texcoconibacillus texcoconensis. Lineage (GTDB taxonomy): Bacteria > Bacillota > Bacilli > Bacillales > Salisediminibacteriaceae > Texcoconibacillus > Texcoconibacillus texcoconensis. The sequence continues at coordinate 81,996 of NZ_JACHHB010000013.1, forward strand.
GTAAATGGACCCAAATCACCGTCAATGACTTCAACACGGCACGTGGTACATTTTGCCTTACCGCCACAACGATGCAGAATATCAATTCCGTTGTCTTCGAGTGCTAAAACAAGCTTTGTTCCTTTTTCAACTTCAAAAGGTTCGTGACCTGGCACTGTAATTTTCGCCACAATGTTTTCCTCCTTTATGGTATAGAAGGTGTTATTCATCTCCTATATATCTTATTTATTATGAATAGAAACTTATGACTATTTCCTGGGGAAGCGCATGTTTCGTGATGTTTCGCGATGTGTTTTTTAGCCTAGATAAAAAGATGTGAATTATACTCGTATCCGCTCTAAAATTGTCGAGAGTTTCGTTTTTAGCCAAGTTTTTTCAGAGACCTCTCCTTGTAAATAACGAAAAGGGTTCGAAATTAGGTGTTAGAACTAGTACAAAGAAAGCGACATACTCATAAGTTACTATTGAATGATCTTTAAAGGAGGTAAAAACATGTTTCCACGTAGTCCACATGGGCAACCACGAGGATATATGATGCAACCGCGCGTTCATCCAACGCGATATGACCAACGTCACTTCTGCTGTGATTACGTTGTACCAGAGGTCCATCCAAGTCATACGAAAAATATTTATCACCACCGTTATAACCATGTTCACCAATTCCCTCATTCGGAATCTAGATATGACACCGTTTCGCACCAACACTTTGTTGGTGGACCAGGACCAATGGCAGGGCCAGGCGGAGCACCAGGACCAGGACCAATGGCAGGGCCAGGCGGGGCACCAGGACGTCGTCGAGGTTGGTTCTAGATTAAAACGAGAAGGAGCTGTCCGGTATATCGCCGGTTCAGCTCCGAAAATTTTTGGGGAGTGAAAAAGTTTTGGGATATGTACTAGCTGTCACAGGTTATAAACCTCATGAAATTGGTATACAATCAAATAATCATCCGCAACTTCCTTTTTTAAAACGCGCAGTAAAGAAAAAATTAGCTGCTGTTATAGATGACCTCGGTGTGGAATGGGTCGTTGTAAGCGGACAAATGGGCGTTGAATTATGGGCTGCAGAAGCACTACTTGATATGAAGAGTGATCTAAACGTGAAACTCGCCGTTCTTAAACCGTTTTATCATCAAGATGAACGCTGGCCGGATGAATGGAAAGTCTATTATGAATCTGTATGCCAACGTGCCGATTATACAGATACAATTTCCAAGCGTCCCTATGATAGCCCCGCACAATTACGTATGAAAAATGAATTTATCATTGAAAAAACAGATGGATTACTCGTATTATATGATGAATGGACACCAGGGTCACCGTCTTACTATATTGAAGCAGCTGAAAAAAAGGCAGAATATAAAATGTACGACATCATGTATTTAACGCCCGATGAAATACAGGATATGATTCATGAAGAGGCTGAACACCATCACGAAGAAATTGACAACGAGGATGGTTTTTGAAAGAATAAGTACAGTGGGATGGATTGAGATGGCGAGGTGAATACATATGGAACAGAAAAGTGTCTCACAATTAACGATTAAAGATATTTTGGAAAAAGATTTTAAAACGAGTTTTCGTGGATATGATCAAGATGAAGTCGATGAATTTCTCGATCAAGTGATTAAAGATTATGAAGCGTTTGAAAAAAGAATTGAGTCTTTAGAGACAGAGGTAGAGCGATTCAAAAAAGAATCAAATAACAACCCGCCACTAGAACAAAAAAAAGCACAACAAACAACTGCGACTACGCCAACGGGGAATACAAATTACGATATTTTAAAAAGACTTAGCAACTTAGAGAAACATGTGTTCGGTGGTAACAATCGCTAAAAGGAGCTTCTAATCGTGATTGAATTGTATATAGATGGAGCTGCTAACGATTTACAAAAATGCGCGGCTGCAGGGGTGTACGTGAAAAAAGAGGACAAAACTTCGCTTGAAAAAAGCATTCAATTACCTGAAATGACAAATCATGAAGCGGAATTTGCAGCCCTTTCATTAGGGGTCAAATTATGTGCAGACATTGCTAGTAACCAGTCGATCCTTTCTATTCGAACGGATTCGCAAATTGTTTGTGATGCAGTAGATAAGCGTTACGTCAAAAACGAACAGTTTCGTCCTTACTTGCAGGAAGCGTTAGCTGTTCTCGATGAATCGTTTGCGATGCATTTTATTAAGTGGATACCGTCCTCGAAAAATGGATATGCAGATGCATTAGCGAAAAAAGCTTTAAACGAAAGTTAGATAGAACTCCTATTTGTAAATATGGCACAAGATGAAATGCATGCGTTTTTTAACAAAAAGACAAAGTTAAGCTTTTAAAGGCAAATACATTTCGTAAGAAGAACCGTTAGATAAACGCTGTTATAAAAATGTTGAAAAAACTTGACCAACCCTTGAAATTCCAATTTAAGTGTGGTACTATAATTATTGTCACTTTGAAAGATATTTACATTTCGGTAACCGCTGCGCATTATGCGTAGAGGAAAGTCCATGCTCGCACAGCCTGAGATGGCTGTAGTGATCGAGCTCGGCCAATTCATAAGCCGGGGTAGTTCGCGATGCGGACTAACGGCAGGGAAATGACCTACGTCGAATTTTCGATATGGTCAGATTACCTTGAAAGTGCCACAGTGACGAAGTCTGTCGAGAAATCGACAGAGTGGAACGCGGTAAACCCCTCGAGCGAGAAACCCAAAAATAGGTAGGGGCACCTTCTCAAAGGAATGAAACGGAGAGAAGGACGGGATACTTCATAGTGTTCCGTAGACAGATGGTTACCACCGGAGTACGAGGGATAATCCGTCCTGCTAGCAGTACGAAGGGACAGAACATGGCTTACGAAATGTAAATATTAGGATGCGATAAGGTCTGACCTATTAAATTGTGTCAGACTTTTTTTATGTCATACATAGATGATTAAAATGTCAATTGTAGTAAATAATTGGAATAATGGATAAAAAACTCGTTGATGACAAAGAAGGGATGAGACCATGAGAACGGTCACATTAATTGCAACAGCGACGATGGGATTAGAAGCACTTGTGGCAAATGAAGTCCGTCAATTAGGTTATGAAGATGTCGTTGTTGAAAATGGAAAAGTAACTTTCACTTCTGATTTGAGTGGGATTGCGCGAGCAAATTTATGGCTTAGAACAGCTGATCGCGTGAAATTAAAAGTTGGAGAATTTAAGGCGACGAGCTTTGACCAGCTATTTGAAGAAACCAAATCACTACCTTGGCCAGATATCATTCCTGCAGATGCTGAATTTCCGGTCATCGGTCGTTCGGTAAAATCACAACTGTTCAGTGTGCCGGATTGCCAAGCGATCGTTAAGAAAGCGATCGTTGAGAAAATGAAACAATCTTATAACAAAACATGGTTTGAAGAAACCGGTTCATTTTATCGGGTCGAAGTTGCATTACATAAAGATGTCGCGACGCTAACGATAGATACAACGGGAGAAGGACTACATCGCCGCGGCTATCGTTATCTTCATAGTCAAGCGCCATTAAAAGAAACACTTGCTGCGGCGATGGTGAAGTTAACCAATTGGCACCCAGACCGCCCTTTTATTGATCCGTTTTGCGGTTCAGGAACGTTGCCGATAGAAGCAGCATTAATCGGTCAAAACATTGCTCCTGGGTTTAATCGCTCTTTCATATCGGAAGCCTGGGATATGATTCCGAAAGACATGTGGCGTTACGCTCGTCAAGAAGTTGAAGACCACGCTAATTATGATCAACCATTACAAATTAGTGGGTTTGATGTCGACCATAGAATGATTGAGTTAGCAAAACACAATTCTCAAGAAGCTGGCTTCGCTGATTTAATTTCGTTTAAACAAATGCATGTAAAAGATGTCACAGCGAAAGATTCTTACGGAGTCATTGTCGGTAATCCACCATATGGAGAACGGTTAAGTGACAAAGATGAAGTTGAACAGATGTATCAAGATATGGGAGAAGCTTTCCGTTTATTAGAAACGTGGTCGGTCTATATATTAACTTCTCATGAAGAGTTTGAAGACCTTTATGGAAAGAAAGCGACGAAAAAAAGAAAGCTTTATAACGGAAATATAAAAACGGATTACTATCAATATTGGGGCCCTAGACCACCGAAAAATCAGTGATATGACGGGTTTTATAGAAGTTTTAGTCATAAGTACGAAATAATTGGCTATTTTGAGCCACCTCTTTTTCAGAAATTTTGAGAGAGAGGTGGCTTTTTGTATGTTAACGAATTTTTTTACTTTTTATTAATTATAATCTGGTGTTATAATTCATTTGAGGGAGAATCTGGAGGGTGTGTTTTTTCATGGATATTTCAATGATGGAATCTATTCCTGTACCGATGTTTTTGTATAAAGAAAAAATTGTTTCAGCTAATTCTGCATTTCTAAAATTAACAGGTTATGATATAGAAGAAGTTAGGGATAAAGAAGTATGGGAATTTTTTGATGAACAATCCCATGATGAAATAAAATATGCTGTTCAACAAAGGTTACTGAATAACTTTCCACAAAAAGAATATCAACTAAAGCTTTTTACTAAAAAAAATAACCGACATTGGGTTCATGTTGTTACAACAACAGCATATTTTCATAATGAATACATAGGCTTAGCAACTCTTTTTGATATCACAGAGAAAAAGGAATTAGAAGAAGAACTGTTCTTAAAAAATGAGCTTTGGACAGATATTTTCAACCGCCATAGTGCAGTGATGTTACTTATAGATTCTGAATCAGGTGAAATTGTAGATGCAAACCCTGGCGCAGAAAAATTTTACAAATATACAGCACACCAATTAAAAAAAATGAATATTAATCAAATTAACACAATGTCGAAAAAACAGATTTATGCAAAAATGAATAAAGCGAAGAAAAGAAATGAAAATGAATTTTTCTTTGAGCACAAATTAGCTAATGGTGAACGCCGTCATGTTCAGGTATTTTCTTCAGAAGTTCAAGCAATGGGGAAAAACCTTCTTTTCTCTATTATTCATGATGCTACTGACAGAGTCGTGTACGAACAAAAGTTGTTGGACTTAAATACGGAGCTTGAAGAGAGTAAACAAAGATATAAATCTCTCTTTTCTTATAACCCCAACATATCATTTGCTTTAGATGTAAATGGATATTTTACACAAATCAATGATGTATTAGAAACAATCTTAGGGTATTATGATGATGAACTGATTAATAAAAGGTTTGATAGTGTTTTGAAAGGCAGTAGTAAAAAAGATGCTAATTATGCTTTTCAACAAGTATTAGACGGAGAAGCGGTAAACTTCATTACAGACGTTATTCGTAAAAATGGGTCAATAGTCAATCTTAATGTTACTGGCGTACCAATAAAAACGGGAAATAACGTTGTTGGTGTTATGGGCATTGCTGAGGACATAACAGAAAGAAAAAGACTTGAAAAGGAATTGAAATTAAAAAATGAAACTTTAAAAAAGTTTTCCTCTATGGATGGATTAACAGGTGTTTCTAACCGACGTTATTTTGATGAAAGACTTGAAAAGGAATGGAATCGTTCCCTTCGCTATCAACAAAACTTGTCTTTAATTATGTTTGATCTGGATCAATTTAAACCCTATAACGATACGTATGGGCATCATAAAGGAGACCAATGTTTAAAAGCAGTTTCGAAGGCTGTACAAAACACTTTAAGACGCTCCACTGACTGTTTAGCTAGGTATGGTGGGGAAGAATTTGCTGTCATTTTACCTGAAACGGATCACCAAAGTGCCCTTCATACTGCTGAAATGATTCGATCTACGATAGAGGCGTTACATATTCCACATGAGAATTCTAAAGTGAAACCAATTGTAACAGTAAGTGTTGGCTTTGTAACGCTTGTCCCATCAGAAAATTTGGATATAAAAGATCTAATCGAAAAAGCTGATTCAGCTTTATATAAAGCGAAGAACTCTGGAAGAAATAAAGTGGTAGAGTATATGCGTGTATAAGATCAATGACTATCAATATAGAGGTCCAAGACGACCGAAAAAGAACGAATCCTAACGACCTAAACTGTTTCGAGCAATGTCGCTTGAGGCAGTTTTTTTGTCATGACAAGGCAAACAGGTGTAAGTGACGATCCACTGTTACACCTGTATTAGTCTCCTTCTTTTTATTTTTTTGAAGCCTTCTTTTTCTTTGCCCTTTTCCTTTTCTTTGACGGTGTTGAATGACGATTTGAGTTATTTGAAAACTTCGTACTGTAGTGAGCGATAAATTCAGACGTCTCTTTCATACTCATTCTGTGTGAACCCTTTACTAAAAAGGCACTATTAGAACTAAAGTGCTGTTTTAATTTTTTATGCAACGCTGTTCGGTTTGTAAATGGAAAAATCTTTTCTTGTGGGAATCCATTTTTACGTGCAGTTTCTGCGATTGTTTTCGCCTTATGGCCGTAAGTGTAAATCATATCGATTTGATTATCTGCTAAATATTCACCAATCTGCTCATGTGCGATCGGGGAATAGCTTCCTAACTCTAACATACTGCCTAAAACAACAACCTTCTTCTTGTTTTTTCCTACATTTTTTAGTACTTCAACAGCTGATTTTACAGATTGAGGATTTGCATTGAAGGTATCATCAATTAGAAGCGATTGGTGCCGGAGGTTAATCACATTTAATCGTCTCGAGGGCATATTGCACTTCTTTAAGCCTTCTCTTATTTCGTTTACTGAGAAATGAAGGTTATCAGCAATGGCAATCGCAAACAACGCATTTAGTACATTATGATGTCCGAATGTCGGTATGAAAAAAGTTTCCAGATTGTTTTTAATCTTTACTTGAAACGTCATCCCTTCACCTGTATATTTCACATTTTCGGCTTGGTAATTTGCTTTATTTTTTATCCCAACGGTAATTAGCTTTCCTTTAAGTTTTTCAGTATGCAATAATTTTGAATTTTTATCATCTTTATTGATCACAAGCTTACCCTTTGGGTGTAAGTGTCTAATTAAAACAGACTTTTTTCTAGCGGTGGATTCAATACTATTTCCAAGTTTTCCGAAGTGAGCAGAACCAATATTTGTAATTGCACCTATATTAGGTTGAATATGCATGAAATGATTTTTTCCAGCATCTCTACCCAAGCCCATTTCTAAAACAATAGCTTGATGAGATGGTTTAATGCTGTTAACCATTCGTTTTGTGTGTTGAGGTAAATTTTGGTTCCTTTTCGTTTTAAGAACGTTCCAGCGCATCTTTAAAATAGAATAAATAAACGCTGTTGTTGTTGATTTTCCTGCACTACCTGTAACAGCAATGGTAGGAATTTTAGGAATTAACGGTTTCACATTGACACTCCTTTCTTATTAGGGGGATAATGTTAGTTTATTACCTGAAAAGATGGCTTGTGTTAGGTGGTAGGTTTAATTTTTGACATCTGTACATGAATCAATTGTTCCGCCTATTCATAAGGCTATATTGTACATTGATGTTTCTTTATCGAAAGTTCCTGTCTTTTCCACTTCAGAAGACTTTTTTGCTTGTATTTTTTAGCTCATTTTTTCAAATAGTAACGATAACAACCAAGTTTTTGACAAAAGAGTACTTAAATAATTGAAAAGTGGACAAGATGAACAAGAGGCAACGAGAGATGGGTTTAAAGGGAATAGAGAAAAAGTTAATAAATTGTTGATAAATGAAATATTTCACCATTTTAAAGGAGGATATCTTCATGTCAGAACCTTTTAACGATATCGAACAAGTAGAAATGGCTGTTAAAGCTGCAGAAAGAATGGTCGGTCAAGCGACAATGAGTATGGATGAAGAACAATTACAAAACGCTGATCAGGCATTAACTGATGCTAAAGAGATGTTAGAGTTTGCAAAGCAGCATGAAATTGAAGGTGAAGTACGTGCATATTCAGAAGATATGATCAATCGGCTTGATCACCAATTGCACGAAGCAAAACAATGATGACATAAAAAAATAAAAGGCAACGCCTACCTTCGCGTTGCCTTTTATTTTTTTATGTGCGTGAAGTTGGTCACAGTATGAACATACAAAAAATCGTACAATGAAATGGACATATCAAAAAAGAACAAATTCATGCTTTAAAATAAATACTACGATTAAAATCTTCCCGAATTATCTGTTCATGTGTAAAAAAACGAGCTATAATAGAAGTGCTAGGAGGATGTTCACTATGGCCAATCGATTACGTGATGCATTATCACGCCCGTTAAAAGATCTACGATTATCTGTTACTGACCGATGTAACTTTCGGTGTAGATATTGTATGCCTCCGGAAATGTTTGACGAAGGCTTTGAGTTTCTACCGAAACAACAAGTCTTAACGTTCGAAGAAATGGAAAGAATTGTTCGATTGTTTGTCCAAGCTTCCGGTATTGAAAAAGTGCGCATTACAGGTGGAGAACCACTTATGCGCAGTCAATTGTCCCATTTGATCCAACTCATCTCAAAGGTAGATGGGATTCGAGATATTGCGATGACAACGAACGGATCATTGCTAACAAAGCACGCTCAAAACTTGAAAGAAGCTGGACTTGACCGTGTCACAGTAAGCCTTGATTGCTTAGACGATGAACACTTTCGTTACATTAACGGTCGAAATATAAGCGTTCAACACGTTCTCGACGGGATTAACGCTGCGGAAGAAGCGGGTTTGGAAGTGAAAGTTAACATGGTCGTTAAGCGCGGCATGAATGATGAAGATATTCTTCCGATGGCTCGCTATTTTAAAGGAACAAATATCATTTTACGATTTATCGAATATATGGATGTAGGTAACGCCAATGGCTGGAAACTTGATCACGTTGTTGGTAAACGTGAGCTATATGATATCATTAATAAAGAAATGCCTATCGAACCTGTTGACCCAAATTATCGTGGGGAAGTAGCAGATCGTTTTCGTTATAAAGATGGTAGCGGAGAAATTGGTATTATTTCCTCAGTAACCGATTCATTCTGCCAAGATTGTAGTCGAGCTCGGGTTTCTCCAGAAGGAAAATTAATTACTTGCTTATTTGCAAGTGAAGGCCATGATTTACGCGATGTGCTTCGCTCTGGAGCGTCAGATGAGGAAGTGATTGAACACATAGCCTCAATCTGGGAAAAGCGTGATGATCGTTATTCAGAAGAACGCTTCCAACAAACAGACCAAGATAAAATAAAAAAGATCGAAATGTCCCATATCGGAGGATAAAAAAGCTGACGTACGGAAAAATGAACCTTTCCGCTGCGTCAGCTTCGTTTATGAAGAAGAAATTTTCTGTTATTGTGGGTTACTTAAATCATCAATATATGGATTTTCAAATACCATCATTTCGTAATCTGGGTCATAATCGATCGTCATTCCATCAAAATACCACGCATCGTCTTGGGTAACAAAGAAATAAATCCCTTCAATGTCCTCGATATGTGCACCGTCTTGTAGTTCTTCTTTCATGACACCTACGGAAAAACCCCCAGAGCCACACCCACCAACGCGGACATATAAGCGTATCTTGTCACCGGCCTCTAAGTTCATTTCTTGTTTATAAAATCCTACTGCACGTTCAGAAATTGTTAAGTCCATATATATGCCTCCCTTACTCCTTCGATATCATAACGTACATTTTTGATTTACGCCAACAGAAGTTCTTACTTAGCGATCTCTCTTTCGATTTTTGGCGAAACAGTTTATGATAGATGTACTGCTAAAGTTATACATATAAGGAGGATCACATTGAGTATTCAAAATGTGGAAAAAGACTTTCGTCATTATGTAAAGAAGATGAGTCATTATGAAGAAGTAATTGGATTAACGGCATGGGACCTTCGTACAGGCGCTCCAAAAAAAGGGGTTGAGCAACGTTCTGAGGTGATCGGCACGTTATCGACAGAAGTATTTCGTATGTCAGTGTCTAAAGAGATGGAAACATTTCTCGATAAATTAGAAGCACCAGAAGTGCAAAATGAAATCGATGATGTAACAAAACATACGGTTCGTGAGTGTCGGGAAACTTTCGATAAAAATACAAACGTTCCAGAAGAAGAATATGAAGCATTCGTTATTTTAACAGCTCAAGCTGAGTCAGTATGGGAAGAAGCGAAGGATAAGCAAGATTTTGAAATGTTTAAGCCTTACCTTGAAAAAATTGTCCGTTTTAATCAAAAGTATGTGGAATGGCAAGGGTATTCAGGTCATAAATACAATACGTTATTACACGAATTTGAACCAGGATTGACCGTAGAAACGCTAGATCGTGTATTCACTGAGTTAAAAGAAGCGTTAATCCCGCTAGTCAAAAGAGTCACAGAGTCCTCTAGTCAACCAGAGACAAACTTTCTATATGAATACTTTCCGAAAGAAGAACAACGGGCATTTAGCGAACAAGTGTTGGAGAGCATGCAATATGATTTTGAGGCTGGACGACTTGATGAAACGGTTCACCCATTTGCAATTGGCTTAAATGCAAATGATGTTCGGGTCACAACAAAATATGATGAAAATGATTTTCGAACAGCTGTTTTCGGTACGATTCACGAAGGTGGGCATGCCCTTTATGAACAAAATATTGACGCGAAATACAAAAATACACCTTTATGCACAGGCACATCAATGGGTATTCACGAATCCCAATCTCTGTTTTGGGAAAATTTCGTAGGTCGTCATTACGCTTTCTGGGAAGCTCATTATGATTTGTTAAAACAGTTTAATGAGGGTCAGTTTAAAAATATCGGGCTTGATGATTTTTATTGTGCGATTAATGTTGCTGGACCATCGTTTATTCGAATTGAAGCTGATGAGATGACTTACAGTTTACATATTATCCTTCGCTATGAACTGGAAAAAGCACTGATCAATGGAGAGTTGGAAGTAAATGATCTACCACAAGCTTGGAATGATAAGATGGAGGAGTACTTTGGTATTCGACCTCGTCATGATGGTGAAGGTGTTTTACAAGATGTACATTGGGCAGGTGGCATGTTCGGGTATTTCCCTTCCTATGCGTTAGGTTATGTTTATGCTGCACAACTAAAAGATGCGCTCATCAAAGATATAGGCAACTTCGAAACACTGCTTCAAGAAGGGCGACTAGCACCGATCAAGGAATGGATGACAAAGCATGTACATCAGTTCGGGAAAAGCAAACAACCACTTGATATTTTGCGTGATGCAACAGGGTCTTCAATTAATGCGCAACCGCTCTTAAATTACTTGCGAACAAAATATGAGGAGATTTATCGCTTAAACTAAACGAATAAACATGAAATGCAACGGTCGTGCTGATATTAGAAAAGCGACCGTTGCTATTTTGCGCGAATTATTTCACGTACCTTATTAATAACAACCATTATACATACAAACATAATTAACAAAAGGGGAATCAACAACAAGATAGCCGAAAAAGGGGAGAATAATCAGATGCGAAGTCGTGACCAGAAAGAGGTAGAAAAACGAAAAAAACGTATGAAATTATTTAGCTTAATAGCAATGGTTTTCATACTGACAGTCGTTTTTATCGTTATCCTTTACCCATTCCCTTCAAATGAGAAGATTGAAGACCGACGTCCTGACAATGCCATTATCTACGAAGGTAATCATTATGACAAAGCGTTTAATGACTATCAGGACCACCTTTTCTTACCGTTTTCATTCATCAAAGAACATCTAGATGAAACAATCCATTACGATGAATCAAGTGATGCGGTTATTATAACAACAGAAAATCAAGTTTTACGGTTTCCAAATGATGAAATTGAAGGCTATGTCAACGAAGAACCGTTTACATTTGCAGTAGAATCATTTATTACTGATGGAGAAGAGCAATTTGTTGAACTAGAGCAACTTGCGAATATTTATCCATTTTCGTTTGAATATGATGAAAATCAGAATGTTTTATGGGTAGATAAAGATGGGGATGAAATTGATTATGGTAAGGTTTTAGATGGGCGTGAATCGAAGCGAAATATCAGAAGTGAACCAGATATACGTTCTCCCTATTATAAAACGTTAGTAGAAGGGGATTCTATACGATTGTATGAGCAGGAAGAAAATGGCTTCGTTCGAATGATAGCAGAAGATGGAACACCAGGTTTTCTTAAAGAAGACATCATAGAGAGTACAGAAACCAAAACAATTGAAGTCGATGACCGAAATGAAGATGAATCATCTTTGTCTCTTCCTGATGAGCCAGTAAACCTCACATGGGAAGCTGTTTATTCTAATAACCCGAACCCTAAGGACTTACCGGAGCTGCCAGGTGTTAATGTTGTTTCTCCGACTTGGTTTCACCTTAATAATGGTGACGGAGATTTACGTAACTTAGGATCGAGAAGTTATGTTGAATGGGCTCATGAAGAAGGGTTTGATGTATGGGGGCTATTCTCCAATGACTTTGAACCAGATCGAACTCATGAGGCTCTTAAAGATTATGAATCACGTCATCATATGATTCGTCAACTCCTTCAATACAGTGAAATGTATGACTTAGATGGGATTAACGTTGATTTTGAAAATGTCTATCTTGATGATCGGGATCATTTAACTCAGTTCATGCGTGAATTGACACCGTTTTTACATGAAGCAGGCCTTGTTGTTTCAATGGATATTACCTTTATTTCAAGTAGTGAACAATGGTCAAGGTTTTATGATCGAGAAGAACTAGATGAAATCGTTGATTACATGATTGTCATGGCCTATGATGAACATACAGCAAACTCTGCTGTACCTGGTAGTGTGTCGAGTTTTCCTTGGGTAGAACAACATCTACAAGTGCTATTAGATGTCGTCGATCATGAACAACTGATATTGGGTATTCCAACATATACGCGCTTGTGGGAGGAAAAAGAAACGGAAGACGGTAACATTGAAGTGTCATCCACTGCTATTGGTATGGATGAAGCAAAGGAATGGATTGCTAGTAGAGGGATTGAACGAGAGTATGATCAGTCCACAGGCCAACATTATGTCGAAGATTCCTCTCAAGAAGAAGGGGTCACTCATAAAATTTGGCTTGAAGATGAAATGTCTATTGAGAAACGAGTAGAACTTGTGGAGAAGTATGATTTAGCAGGGGTTGCTAGTTGGAATCGTGAGTTCATGAATGATGAAGGTTGGGAAGTATTAAACAACGCGCTTCACTAAATATAATAATTCAAAAAAGAGGTTGGATTGATTCAACCTCTTTTCTTAGGTTTGAGCGATACCAAATAGGGTATTTAAAATAAAGGACGACCTTTTCTGCTTAAGAACCGCTTATTAGCGGTGAGAAAGGTTTAACCAAATCACCTTCTTTTACGTACAATATATTAAAATACATTCGTGCATATCTTGTAACTAATAATTACCTAAAATAGGGAAACCGCGCGTTTTTGAAGAAAATCTGGGTGACCTTTGGGAGGGAGAGGAATGTTCGAGCACATTCTCGTAGCAGCTGATGGTTCGTCTCATTCACTAGAAGCGGCAAAGAAGGGGGTTGATATAGCCAAAACACAAACATCTTGTTTTGTAACGATTGTTCATGTTGTTGATGAAATCCCATCTCATACTGACGTGATGGGGATGGACTTTGAACCAAGGGATTGGCCTACACACAGAAAAGAACGTGTTCGACCTGTGGAAGAATTGTTCGAACAACATAGCGTGAATTTTAAAACAAAGCATTTATATGGTGAGCCAGGTCCTACAATTGTTTCACAAGCAAATCAATCTAATGTTGATCTCGTCGTTATTGGAAGTAGAGGGTTAAATCCACTACAACAAATGGTGTTAGGAAGTGTAAGTCATAAAGTTGCTAAACGAGCTCAATGTCCAGTCATGATTGTAAAAAAGAATAAATAATTGGTCTCTTGCTCTATTCACTGAAATTTATTTGTAGAAGGGGTGCTTACAATGGCATTTGAAAATCCAACACGCGATGAAATAAAAAAAATACTACAAGAGTCTGAAACGATCGCTGTCGTCGGTTTATCTGACAACCCAGAACGAACGTCATACATGGTTTCAGCAGCAATGCAAGACGCAGGATACAAAATCATTCCTGTTAACCCTAATGTTGAAGAAGTATTAGGTGTCAAAGCTGTATCAACTTTAGATGAATTGGATGAGGATGTTGATATCATCAATGTTTTTCGACGTAGCGAATTTTTACCGCAAATTGCTGAACTAGCAGCAAAAACATCCGCTTCTGTATTTTGGGCGCAACAAGGTGTATATTCGGAGCAAGCTGCTGAAATTGTCCAAAATGAAGGGATGAAGGTTGTGATGGACCGATGTATTAAGGTCGAACATGCTATGACAAAGAAAAATTAATATTTATGCTTTAAAGGCTGACGCTCCTGTAAATATACAGGAAAATCGTCAGTCTTTTCTTTTGATTATAATAAATACGCTTGAAAAACCGTTCCACAAGCGCTACATTATACATAGTGTGAATACGAACAGAAATCGAACATAACATGACATGTATCGAAACGAGTGTACTGATGTGTTATGATGAATCATACTGATTTGGTAACGCAATGTAAAGATAACAAAGAAAACCAACCTAAAAAGATAGAACGTTTATCAAATAGCGATAAGGATGAGCAAGAAACTGATGTTATTCAAATGCTCTCTTGTCTATTTTATTGAATCGCTTCCTTGAGGACACGAAAGGAGTTTAGAAGATTGACGCAGCATTCATTGAATTATAATGACGATTCGATTCAAGTGTTAGAAGGCTTGGATGCCGTTAGAAAGCGTCCAGGTATGTATATTGGTAGTACTGACCATAGAGGGTTACACCACCTTGTTTTTGAAATTGTAGATAACTCCGTTGATGAAGCTTTAGCAGGTTACGGTCAACATATAATTGTGAAACTCCACGAAGATGGTAGTGTGAGTGTTTCCGATGATGGTCGTGGATTACCAACAGGTATGCACCGTACAGGAAAACCTACACCAGAAGTGATCTTCACCGTTTTACATGCTGGAGGTAAATTTGGTCAAGGCGGATATAAAACAAGTGGTGGACTGCACGGTGTTGGTGCCTCAGTCGTCAATGCTTTATCCGAATGGCTAGAAGTGACCATTCACCGTGACGGCCAAAAGTTTCAGCAGCGCTTTGTTAAAGGTGGAAAGCCAGATACGACTTTAGAAGTTGTTGGCAAGACCAAAAAAACAGGAACAACAATTCGCTTTAAACCTGACTCTGATATTTTTGGTACAACATCTTTCCATGAAGAAACATTGGCTGAACGTCTGCGTGAAGCAGCTTTCTTATTGAAAGGTTTACAGATCGAATTTGATGATGAACGTGACCGGCATGACATCAAGAAAGATGTTTTCTACTATGAAAATGGCATTAATGCTTTCGTTGAATACCTTAATGCTGAAAAAGAAGGGCTTCATCCGGTTGTATTTTTCCAGGGAGAACATCAAGATATTGAAGTCGAAGTTGCGTTCCAATTCAACGATGGGTTTACGGAAAATGTTCTTTCCTTTGTTAATAATGTACGCACAAAAGATGGTGGAACCCATGAGTTAGGGACGAAAGCTGCCTTCACACGTGTCGTAAACGAACACGCGCGTAAATTGCAACTTTTAAAAGATAAGGACAAAAATTTAGACGGTAACGATATACGTGAAGGTTTCACAGGTATTATATCTGTGAGAATTCCTGAAGAAAAACTGCAATTTGAAGGACAAACGAAAGGGAAGTTAGGAACAGCAGAAGCCCGTTCTGCTGTGGATCAAATTGTTGCAGAACAATTGTCTTATTTCCTTGAAGAAAATCCTGAAGTGAGTAATTTATTAATCCGTAAAGCGATCAAAGCGGCACAAGCACGTGAAGCAGCACGGAAAGCACGTGAAGACGCCAGGAGCGGGAAGAAAAATAAACGAAAAGATGCTATGCTTAGCGGGAAATTAACACCTGCTCAATCGAAAAACCCGCAGAAAAATGAATTATACCTTGTTGAGGGGGATTCTGCAGGGGGGTCTGCAAAACAAGGCCGTGATCGAAAATATCAAGCGGTTCTTCCTTTACGAGGGAAAGTCATTAATACTGAAAAAGCTAAACTTGCTGATATCATGAAAAATGAAGAAATTAGAACGATTATTTATGCCATTGGCGGGGATGTTGGTCCAGATTTCGATATCAAAGATATTAACTATGATAAAGTCGTCATCATGACAGATGCCGATACGGACGGTGCTCACATCCAAGTATTGTTACTCACATTCTTTTACCGTTATATGCGACAACTTATCGAAGCAGGTAAAGTGTATATTGCATTACCTCCTTTATATAAAGTCAGTAAGGGTACAGGAAAGAAAGAAAAGATTGAGTATGCTTGGGATGAAGAAGGATTACAAGAAGCGATTAATAAGGTTGGAAAAGGTTATAGTATCCAACGCTACAAAGGTTTAGGTGAGATGGACGCCACTCAACTTTGGGAAACGACGATGAGTCCAGAAACTCGCACACTTGTTCGAGTGACAATTGACGATATTACACGTGCTGAACGACGTGTCTCTACACTTATGGGTGACAAAGTAGAACCACGAAGAAATTGGATTGAATCTCATGTAGCTTTCGGTTTAGACGAGGATACAAACATTCTCGATAACGCGAACCTACTTGTTACAGAGGAGGAGTAACCCGTTGCAAGAATCAGAAAAGTTTTTAGACCTACCACTAGAAGATGTTCTCGGTGACCGATTTGGTCGCTATAGTAAATATATTATTCAAGATCGCGCGCTCCCTGATGCGCGCGATGGATTAAAACCTGTTCAACGTCGTATCCTTTATGCGATGCACCGCGATGGAAACACTGCTGATAAGCCTTATAGAAAGTCAGCAAAAACTGTCGGTAACGTAATCGGAAATTATCACCCCCACGGTGACTCTTCTGTCTATGAAGCGATGATTCGGCTAAGTCAGGATTGGAAAATGCGGAATTTACTCGTAGAAATGCACGGAAATAATGGTTCAAATGACGGAGACCCACCTGCAGCGATGCGTTATACTGAGGCAAGACTCGCGAAATTATCCGAAGAAATGCTTCGTGACATCGAAAAAGAAACCGTCGATTTCATGCCAAACTTTGATGACTCAGAAAATGAACCTGTCGTTTTACCATCAATGTTTCCAAACTTGCTTGCGAACGGATCTACCGGTATTTCCAGTGGTTATGCAACAGATATTCCACCTCATAACCTTGGCGAGGTGATCGACGCTGCTATTCATTACATAGATAACCCAAATGCAACTGTCGATGATTTAATGCAGCACTTGCAAGGTCCTGATTTTCCGACTGGCGGTGTGATTCAAGGGATTGAAGGTGTTAAAAAAGCCTACGAAACTGGAAAAGGGAAAGTCGTTCTTAGAGGTAAAGCAGACATTGAAGATATACGTGGTGGAAAGCAGAGAATCGTAATTAGTGAAATCCCTTACGATATCGTAAAAGCGACGCTCGTTAAAAAAATTGATGAGCTAAGAATTGATAAAAAAGTTGATGGTATTGCTGAAGTTCGTGATGACACTGATCGAACTGGTTTGCAAGTCGTTATCGAACTCAAAAAAGATGCAGATGCACAAGGGATTTTAAATTACTTATATAAGAACACAGACCTTCAAATTTCTTATCATTTCAATATGGTTGCGATCCACGATAAGACACCAAAGTTATTAGGGTTACGTTCACTATTGCAAGCTTATGTAGAGCACCAAAAAGATGTCGTGACTCGACGTACACAATACAATTTAAGAAAAGCCGAAGAACGTGCTCATATTGTTGAAGGGCTCATTAAAGCAATCTCTGTCCTCGATGAAGTGATTGCTACCATCCGTGCTTCGAAAGATAAAAAAGATGCTAAAGAGTCACTCAAACAACAATTTTCATTTACAGAAGCACAGGCAGAAGCAATCGTGACATTACAACTATATCGTTTAACAAATACAGACGTAACGACGCTTCAAGAAGAATCTGAAGAACTCGCAAAACAAATTGATGAGTACCGCGCTATTTTAGGTGATACGAAGAGGTTACTTCAAGTTATTAAAAAAGAATTACGTCGAATTAAAAAAACGTATGGTGATGAGCGAAGAACTGAAATACAGAAAGAAATTGAAGATATCAAAATTAACTTAGAAGTGGTTGTACCATCTGAAGATGTCATGGTTACAGTTACAGGTGATGGTTATGTGAAACGATCCAGCATGCGTTCATACACTGCATCTAAAGAAGAACCTCCTGGTATGAAAGAAGGAGACCGATCACTAGGGATATATAGCACAAATACGACGCACACATTGCTATTATTCACACGAAAAGGATCTTATCTTTTTGTTCCTGTTCACCAGTTACCTGATATTCGCTGGAAAGATGAAGGACAACATATTGCGAATTTGGTTTCCATGGATAGTAATGATGAAATAGTACATGCAATTCCAATTGAAACATTTAGTGACGATTACTCAATCGTTTTTATTACAAAGAATGGGATGATCAAGAAGTCATTGCTCTCAGAATACCATGCTCAACGACGTTCTCGAGCTTTAATGGGTATCAAGTTAAAAGGTGAGGATGAGGTTCTAGATGTTCACTTGTCATCTGGTGAGTCCGATGTGATCGTTGCAACTCATCAAGGATATGCATTGCGGTTCCATGAAGAGGAAGTTACACCTACTGGGTTACGGACAGCTGGTGTTAAAGCAATTAACTTAAAAGATGAAGATGTTGTTATCAATGGAAAATTAATTAGTAGTGAACATTCTTATATCATTACAATCAGTCAACGAGCTGGGTATAAAAAAATGGATCTGTCACATTTTGAGACGAGTACCCGTGCAAGACGAGGTATTTTACTTCTAAAAGAACTAAAATCAAATCCTCATCGCATTGTGAAAATGTTTTTATCCAATGGGGAAGAGATGGTTCACGTTCAACCCGAGAATGGCACAACTCAAACCATTGACTTAAGCAAAGTTAGGAAAACTGATCGCTATACGAACGGCTCATTTTTATTTGACACGAAGGAAGTTGGATCTGTACTTGACGCCTGGATAGAACAGGGAGAAAAAAAGGAAAATGACGATTAATTAAAAACAGATATCAAGTTATTTTCAACGCACATTGCTTATGGTAATATAAGGGTGAGGAAACACACATTTAAGTGTATAACAACAAACCTTTCAACAAATACTAAAAAAGCCACAGGTGCTGCCAACACCTATGGCTATGTACAATAGCAACCCTTTAGGGTGATTGACTCAGGTCGTTGTTTAGACCTCCCTTAATGCCAGGTCTCAAGGGAGGTCTAATTTTTTTTGTCTTGCGACAGTATCGCGACTAATGTGCCGAACGCAATCAGTCAACTACTCACCACATAGGTAATTAAAAATGTATAGTTACGTAAATATAAATGGAAAAATGACTTTAACCAAAGCAAGAAAAGAAGGGAGGAGACGAATGTGAGAAAAACGCTATTCTTACTTTTATTGACGGTTATATCTGTAGGTGTGATTGTTGGTTGCGGAAGTAATCAAGAAAATAATCGTTTGTCGAATAAAATTGAAGCTGTGGAATTAGATCCATTTGAACAAAAATTACTGAGTAACAATACATCAATAGCTGAAGTGTACGAATTAGATTTAATTAACGAGGTAAATCAAATTGAAATGTTCCTTGAATACGACGAAGACGGGGAGAAGATCGATGTCGTTCCTTTGGGAGGTATCAAAGGTGATGAAAAGGAGTTGGACTTTTCGGAAAAATACACTTTAATTTTTAGTAGTAAAAATGAATTGGTTGAATCAGATCATCAAGACGAAACGATTGAAGGCTCGACATTAACGACCTCATTAATATATGATTATCAAGATCCAGATCAAGATCGTTCATCAAACGTAAATTACACAATTCCTTATCAATCAGAGAAAGAGCTTGGATCAAAAGGATTCATGGGTATAGGTAGTAAGGAAATAGATATTGGTGAACCGACAGCATTAGGCGTTTTTTTCAGTAGTGATTCATTTCCAGCAGATTGGGCAAATGAAGAGACATTGAAAGAAAAATCTAATGATGGAACGATCATTACATACAATATTGAAATGAATAAGTAATACCAACGTTTCAGAATTTTTTCTTCTGTCTCAAAACAAGTAGTATACTACGTTAATGAGACGGATTTTCGTTCCACTCAATTGATTCCTATAATATATATTATGTCTACCCGAGAAAAAAAGAAGAAGACCTTTCCTATTTCATATCCTTTCTCTTTTCTAAAGCATTTTTATGTGTTTTTATACTGTCTTTTAGCAATGTTGGATCTAATTTTTCTTGTTTAAATTCATTGTACTTTCTCTGTAAAAATAAACCTTTGTCAGTATACATCCAATCTGAAAATAACTTGATAGTTCGTCTACCACTTATGTATACACGGTAAAATGTAGCATGACTTGTGAAGTTTGTTTCAAATCCCTGTTTTTCAAGTTTGTTTTGAAGTTGTTTCATAAATAAATAAGATCCTCCTACAAAACTAACAAAAAACTTCGGGTAGTTCACAAAGCCATCGCCATCAAAATAGCCACGAATAAAGTGATTTAAGTATTTATCTGGTACATGTGGAAATTCTATAGTACTTGATTTATTTGGTTTGATACCGTGAATCTGTATTAAGTCCATCTTCATAACCTTACTATTTAAATTTAATATATAGACACCTGTCTTTTCATTTCGATATAGAGGTTGGTTGGACCCCATTTCTGCTTTAATATCTTCAAGGATGGATTTACTTTTTTGAGAGAAACTCACTGTTTGAGCGTGTTGTGGGATTGTCCCATCTGCCACAAAAAATCCAAGGATATAAGCCATATTGTTTGACCAAGTTTTAAAATAATCCTCATTCAAGTCATATTTCCGTTTCCAGTGACCACGTGGTCGTTTAGGGATATTATTTTCGGTTAATATTTGTCGTACATATCTTGCTGAAATATTCGCGCATTCCCCTATTTCACTAGTACTGTAGCCATCTCTATACATATTTATGATTTCAGTTTTATCCAGTGTTCTCTTTGACTTTTTACCTGTCATTTTCACTTCCCCTCCCACCTAGCTTCTATTATTAATATCAATTATACCGAACGTACGTTCTTTATTCAAGCAGTTACTAAATTTGTTCTGCTGTAATCATCTTCAATTTGATGTACATTTTATCCTTCTAATTCAACTAACTTCAACACGAAGACCCCCATGTAAAAAACGGCGAATTCAATCATTTTGTCTTTGCGTGACTCTAACATTTCCATTAATTGTGTTTTCACGATTTCAGTCTCCTCTTATTGTTTCCGTTCACGATCGATACGGTTTTAATGTTCTATTCTATACTAAAATATGTTACCACAATATCATTTCGATATATTGGTAATGGAAGTTGATTAAAAAAAGATGTATTATTAATAGTAAGCTGTAAGATACGTAGTTTGGTCAGTTATCAACTATAACCACTCTATTTCTTATATTGCGCATCCAGTTTAGTAAATTTACTCGAGGTGACTATTCAATGGATATACAACTGTTTCATGAAATGGCACAGGTCAAAGCAATTCGCGGGTTCAGTAACGATACTTCTTCTATATCGTCGCCATCTTCTTCTTTATTCGCTCAATTATTAAAAGCGAATATGACAGAAGGCGATGTTTTTTCTAAAGAAACCACTAACGATAAACCATCTCTACAACCAATGCTCAATAATCAGCCACTTTTATCGTTAAATTCACCAACGTATAAATCGGCTGAACAGTTTATGCCATACATTGAAGAAGCTGCTAAAGAACACCGTGTGGATCCAAATCTTCTTCAAGCTGTTATTCAACAAGAGTCCAACTTTGATCCAAATGCTATCAGCTCTGCAGGAGCACAGGGACTTATGCAATTAATGCCATCTACAGCGCAAGCATTAGGTGTACAAAATACTTTTGACCCTACCGAAAATATCAATGGTGGCGCTAAATATCTTCGCCAAATGCTTGATAAGTACAATAATGATACGGAGTTGGCACTAGCTGCGTATAATGCAGGACCAGGTAACGTTGACAAATATGGTGGGATTCCTCCCTTTAACGAAACCCAAGCTTATGTACCTAAAGTAATGGACAGCTTTATGAAAGCGTAAAAACATCGCTTACGTTATACAAAACACTTGTTCCCCCCTCCGTGTTTCTCCATTCATGATGTTCTAAGAAAATTTTCATTTCGCACTCAAAAATCGAGTAGGAGGAGGGTTCGCCCCTCCGTCCTCTCACACCACCGTACGTACGGATCTCGTATACGGCGGTTCAATAAGTTGAGTGATGTTTTT
>NZ_JACHHB010000014.1 GCF_014202575.1 Texcoconibacillus texcoconensis
TTGAAAAATTCACCTTTCCAGTTGTTTTTCGTAAGCTGTCCATTTTGCACCATTTCATTGACGATATACCAATAAGCATCTTTCTCTTTTTGTTTACCTACGAAATAGTTATATACTAAACGTGAACACCCCATCGTCTTATTGATGAAGACCATTTGTTTTTGATTTGGATAGATGCGGAATTTGTAGGCTTTTTTGACTTGCATTTTATTTTCACCTCACTTTCTGGTTTTGGATATATTGTCGTATCTGTGCTTCTGTTGGTTCGCTTACAGTCGTGACAAAGGGAAAAGCACGGGGACGGACCTCCTTTGCCAAATTTGTAATCATACTGTAATCATTTTTCCTTGATGATGCGCTTAAAGGATCAATCGAATATTTCAGCAAAATCAAACTCTCGAACATTGATATATTCTCTGTAGTTTGTTTTACTTCCCCGTGACAGAAGACTCCCTCTCCATCGCGTGAAGTGATTGAGTCCAGTGGTAAGGAGATATTTCATGACATTTTTTACCTTCCATAACCTAATATACTGTCAGTACCAATGGTGTCGCCTTGTTTCATCACCCAAATCGCTCTAGCGAGTGCATCAAACACCATAAGGAACATGCTACTGCAATTCTAATAATCAATAATCATAGTAACTGTTAAGTTTTTCTCAAGGATACCCATTCCAACTTTAGTACCTTACCTTCATGACTTTTACACTTTTATTACAAATTTGGAAAAGTGGATACGTCCCCTTGTTTCCCCTGAAAAGTGGATACGTCCCCTTGTTTCCCTGATACGTTCCGTCCTTTGAGTATTCCTAAAGAAACGACCTGTCTATTTACTTTAGATTCAACCTCAGGGTCGGTTTATTATTATTCTATAAAAAATCCTCGTCCGCGCTCCCTTTATCCCTTTGCGAGGTCTATGATTTCTTGAAATAATTCTTTTAATTTCGGATCAGTTGTATCGATTTTACCTAAGTATTCTTTTCTCACCACGAGTGTTAGTGTATCGAAGTGTGGTTCGGATCGAAATCGCCACCATGATTTTGCGGTCGGGGCTTTATTTTCTGGTGAGTAATAGGGCCATTCATGGTTTGGGTCGACAATTGTCTGAAGGTATTCTTTGGTGAATGATTGGTGTGGAAAGTCTATATCTAACTTTACTCCGCTCTCCTGAGGAAAAAGATAGCCTATTTTCTCCTTGGATTCACTGCGTTCTGCGTGTAAATTTTCATGCCACGGGACAGGAAAAGGGTTCTCTACCATTAACCTGTTATCTTTCATTTTTCGATCTACTAATTTACAACCCTCTAGCTCTTCGAATAACTTCACCCAACGATCAAATTCACCTTTAATTGCTTGGTTCATTTTGCCACCTCCGCCCCTTCGTCGGCGTTTGTGAATATTTTTTCTGGGAATGAGTTGTGGCGAATGGTTTGTTCTAGTTCTCCTAGGCTTCCGGAAACGTGCATGGAGCCGCTTGGTGGTACTTCAACATTGATGACTTGTCTTTCTGTTGATGTTACATCAATCAGGTTTGAAAACTCTTGGTAATCTAATGCGCAGATCGTTTCTTCTCCACAGACTAAACATAGAAATACATGCACTGGTGCTTGGATGTCATTACGGATTGCTTCTAATTCATTTCCATGAAACTGAAAGTTCCAAGGTGACGCTTCTTTCGTTAAGTATTTCACAAATAAACGTGTGTCGTGATTGACTAGGTAATGTCCATAGATGTCATCGACTTTATTTAAGGCTTTGAAAGAATGATGTTCGGTGATTTGTGTAAGAACGGACCCATGATATAAGTGTTGTGTTTGTATTTTCATATTTTCGCCTCCTCTAATGATAAACTTCATGGTTATTTAATATGAAATGTGCTCACTGGATATCTATGATGTGAAAATTGAAATCATACAGAGGTTTCAGTGATCGATAGTTGAGGTAAATGAAGTGGGTTCGTGAGGTATTAAAAGGCCTGATCGTCTGCGCATCAGTGGGGGGCGAGCTGGCCTTTGCAGTTCGGATGTTTAGTCAACCTTCTTTCAATCGACCTCTCGGTGGATACCTTTTATACTGATGCATAAGATGCGTTCCCGTGAATTACGGCCCCTGCGGTTCGGTGCTGGTTCTACACCGATTTCTGGTGCTCGTAACAGTAAACGTTTCCTGCAAATTTTTCGTTCTTCATGCAGTATGCTTTGACTTTTTCAGAAACAGGCTTATGACATACGACACAATTAACGCGCTGTTGTTCACGCTTTTCTGTCGTTTTGGCCTGCTCTTCTTTTAAAGCTTGTTCGTGGGCTTGTCTGATTTGTGGATCAAGAATGTTCGCCTGTTCAAATGCCTGATAAATCGTGTTGATATCTTCCTCACTTAGTAACGGCTCTTTGTGTTGAACCTTTAAAACAGATACTTTGCGGTGAATGAACTCCGATAACTCTACATCATAGACAATCAGTTCATCCGAGGCGATTTTGCGATATTCTGTCCCCACTTTAAATGTACAGCGCTTTGTAAATGAAACCATTGATACAAACAAGTCATGATACTTCTGATCAATGAAAGATTTTAACGCTTGAATATGGCCATAGTTTTGGACAAAAGGATTCATCATTTTAAACTTTCCGTTTACAGACCACGTCTTGCGGTCTTTCCCACCATAGATCGTCCCTTGGTAGTTTTTCGTTTCAATCACGATCACGCCGTAGGGAGTAATGACTGCATGATCGACTTGCGAATATCCGGATTTCGCTTTCGGATTTTTAATGAGAAGGTCGCTCAGAAAACAGCAGTCATTCGGTAACTGATCCAACTGGATATCAATCTTATATTCCCCTAGTTCACCTTTGCGCTGTGATACTTGTTCATGATTTCTCTTCGGATTCGATGAATGAGTGGTCTTTTTTGTGTTCTTATGCGGCGCTTTTGACGATGCCTTCTGCTTCTTTTTCTTAAACAAGCCCAAAAATAACAGCATGAAATGCTCCTTTACAAGTTTGACGGAATTTGTCTATAATTGTATCTATCATACTACAAATTTACCATAATTCGTTAACAGAAGAAATGTTAAACAGATGGGAGGGTCGAGAAATGTCTAATGCTGCTTATGTTATTGGAGGGGTTTTTCTCATAGGTGCACTATCTCTCTATTGGCTCGTTTTCAATAGTAGTAATGTTTACATATTTTTTGGGATCTTATTTGCCACCGTTCTCATTCAAAGGTTGACCGAAAACGTCTTATCAAAAAAGAAAACAACAGCTAAGAAACAGACGAGGAAAAAGAAAGCAAACACAAGGTCCAATCAACTTAGGTCCGATAAGGAAATGATTTCAACACCTTTAGAAGAGTTGTCATGGCGCGAATTCGAAAGGCTATGTTACCTCTA
This sequence comes from Texcoconibacillus texcoconensis, assembly GCF_014202575.1. Classification (GTDB taxonomy): domain Bacteria; phylum Bacillota; class Bacilli; order Bacillales; family Salisediminibacteriaceae; genus Texcoconibacillus; species Texcoconibacillus texcoconensis. Next base: position 3,389 of record NZ_JACHHB010000014.1, read on the forward strand.
CTTTAAAACACGAGGATTTAAGCCCCAAGAAACCTCAGAAGGCGCTGACGGTGGCGTGGATTTAATCCTTTATAACCGATATCACCACGCATATGAAGCTGTACAAATCAAACATTATATAAACTCAGGTCGACAAATCACCGTAAAAGAGATAAGAGAACTCCATGCGGCCAAACGAAACCACAAATGTAAACTGACAATGTTCATTACCACCTCAGGATTTACACAAGACGCCCTCAGACAAGCCGATGATTATCACATGGACTGCTGCAGTTATAACTGGGTGAACAATCACATTGTCAAATGGCAAGAAAAACAACGAATGAAAGAAGTGTAACCCCCACTTATTAGGCTAAGAAGACAAATACTCCACACTGCACCGTTCTTCCTTTCACCATCCGTACAACCAGCAAGTGGTGAAAGCGCTCAGTTTTCCGTTCCCCTGCCACTTGCACACACCCTTTGTGCCTTGCGGCACTCTATTTATAAATATATTAAAAAGGACCAAGTGCGGCTCACACTTGGTCGAAATATTTTATAATTTGCTAATGTCATACCAAGTTGACGGGAACCCCATCTTTTCTAGTATGACATCTATTTCAATTGTGTTTATCCTTGAAGATAACTCATCGATTTGCAGGTTTATTAGTTCACATAAATGTTTAAAGGATTCTTCTTTCAAGATTAGCTTTGAAATGATAACAATGGCAAATAAATCATTTTTTCCTTTGGTTGGGTTATTTCGACCATTAAAAGGAACATTTAATTCCTTGTGAAGTCGATTTGTTTTAATCATGTTTGGTTGCATATTTCGTTTCAAAGCCTTCAAATTGTAAAACCTTTCATCATGGGCACACGCATTGCGATAGATCGTCAGCACAAATAATATTTTTGTCATTTCATCTGGTTTCAACCCAAATATACGACCAATATCATTTTGATCCTTCTGTTTCAAATAACTATAAAATGTACTGATTGTTCCTAATGTCAATGTATTCACTAACACCCATAAAGGCACATAGCCGTAGGTCAATATATGGTGAGAAATCATTGGGTTGTTGCGAGAAAGCTGCCTTGAAACTTCACGCTGTAAGTTAGCAATTAATTCTGAAACTTCTCCAACCTTTTGAGCTTTTGATTTTTTCTCCCACTTTTTAACGCTTGTATCAAAATTCTCGATCTTCAAATAATTATCATGGCCGTACTTTTTTGAAAAATCGTGGGATAAAACACTCTTCATGTTGTTCTCAATTTCTAATATGTACTTAATAAATATATTCCGAAGCTCACGATCAAATAAGTATAGCGCATAAAGCTCATCAAAATGTGCACCATCTTTATACTTCTCATCAGGTCCTTCATACTTATGATCGATGAACAGATCTTTATAGCCATTAATTAAGTTATAATAGTTTTCCATTTCAAGAATGATGCGAGCCTTATGTTTATCAAGGATTAATCCTCTTGATTGTAGCTTTTTCATTTGCTCTTCAATTGATGAGAACATTTTATCCATATCATCACCCTATAAAAAAACCCCGGGCCCGTAGGTCACCGGAGTATGATCCCAATTAGTATATGCAGAAGTTAACGCAATAATTTAAGATAACATACAATTTACTTTTGTTAAGAAAAGAACTGACCATTTCCTTACTTTTATTTTATAACGGTTTATTACCAATGTCAATTGGACATAAGCCCAATGTATGTGTCACGTTTTCTCGAGGGTGCTCTGCTGTGTTGAACTTGAATTAGAGAGTCAAAGGGTATGTGCTTTGATTGTAACACCTACTCTTTACTCTACTAAATAGAAGAATCATCCCATTGATTGGAAGATTCTATAGCAAATAACCGAGTTTCTTCTATTATATAGTCACTAGTATGTTTATGCTCCCTGTTGATGTGCGTCAAAATGAACACATCACGGATATGTGTTCCGTTATTCACCCTAAATGGGCATTTTTTAGGGAGTTCGCGGACATATGTTCCGTTATTCCGCGATTTGAGGCACGTTTTCAGTTGGTTTTGAGCAATTAGCGGAACCAATGTCCGTCCACTTCTAAAATATTAGGTTTATTAAAGATTTAGCGGAATGTATGTCCGTCCGATCAAACTGTATCTCGCTAAACCCCTTTTTTGTGAACTTACTGTTCTGCACTTTTTCTTGTGGTTTTCGTTTTTTGTGACGAGTTTCTTCCTATTATATAGGCGGCTGTGAGAACACCCACTGCATTGATGCCGATGTCTAGGAAGCGGGCGTCGCGGGTGAAGAATTCTTGGGTGACTTCGCTGAATGAGACGAACAATAGTAACAGGGCGAGCGTTGATGTGCGTAAGCCTCGCCACTTGAAGAAGAGGTGTGCTAGGATCCAGGAGCCAAAGTAGTGGCCGAACTTGGAAAGGACAAAATCAAGTTCACTTTTCCATAAATACGTGACGGACCAAAATTCTTCCCAGTCTACATCACGGGTGAATGTAAATGATACGTCTTGGTCATACATGAAGTCGGTGGAGCTGGTGGTCCACATGCCAGCCATATAAATGATTAGTGCGATAAAAAATAAGATTGCTCTCAAACAACGCCCATCCTTTCAGTCCTTTAGTGTGGTAAATGGTAGGTGCTACTTCGGTAGCACCTACCGTTTACTACGCTAAAGCATTGGTTCTCGAAGGTTCCCCCTCGTCTGTGTGACGAGGGGGGGTCTTTATTCCTGGGTGTTACTTAGTTCAGTTTTGACGTGTTCTATTAATGTTGATACGTCGGAATCTTCTTGATCGCCGAGTTTTTTGAGTGATTCGAGTAGGTCGATGAGTTGGTGCTGGGTCATTTGGCTTCCCTCCGGATACTCGTTTTGCTTTACTTCTCTACCGTAAAGCGGGACAGTCCCGCTTTACTGGGGTAAAGAGTAGGTGCTACTGTGGTAGCACCTACTCTTTAGTTGGGTGAAGTGGCGGGTTGTTTTTGTTGTTGTGTTGTTGGGCGGCCGATGGAGTGGTATTCGATGCCGTTTTGTTTTGCTTTGGTTGGGTTGTGGCAGTTGCGGCCGTCGAATAGGATTGGTTCGTTTAGCCATGATTTGTATTCGTCTAGTTGGATGGCTTGGATTTCGTCCCATTCTGTCAGGATCATGGCGAAGTCTGCGTTTTGGCAGGCTTCTTTGGCGGTTGTGGCGTAGGTGACTGCTCCTGGTAGGACGTTTTTTGCGTTTTCTGTTGCGATTGGGTCGTAGCCTACAACGTTGGCGCCTGCGAGAACGAGTTCTTGTGCGATGGTGATTGATGGGGCTTCGCGCATGTCGTCGGTGTTTGGTTTGAAGGCGAGCCCTAAGAGTGCGACGGTTTTTCCTTGTAACGAGCCGAAACGTTCTTTGGCTTTTTCGACTAACAGTCGTTTTTGTTTGTCGTTTGTTTTTATAACGGAACGTAATAGTTCAAATGGTTCTCCTGCTTGGTCTGCGAGTTGCACGAGGGCGCTTGTGTCTTTTGGAAAGCAAGAGCCGCCGTAGCCGATGCCGGCGTTTAAAAATTTGTTGCCGATGCGTGCATCCATGCCCATACCTGCGGTGACGTCTTCAATGTTTGCACCAAGAGCATCACAGAGGTTGGAAATTTCATTAACGAAACTTATTTTCGTTGCGAGAAATGCGTTCGATGCGTACTTGATCATTTCTGCGCTGCGAATGTCGGTTTTATAGATAGGAATGCCGAATGGTAGATTGACTTGTTCAATTGTATCGGCGGCGGACTGTGTGTCGGCGCCGATGACGATGCGGTCGCCGTGGAAAGCATCGTGAACAGCGGACCCTTCACGGAGAAATTCAGGATTGGAAACAACGTCAACCTTCATGTTCTCAAAAAGGTTTTGCTGAATGATTTCACGGATATAATCGTTCGTGCCTACGGGAACGGTACTCTTTGTGACAACAACGATATCGTGCTCTGCGTGTTGGCCGATGCTTTCGGCTACTGCTTCGATAAAGCGCAAATCAGCAGTGCCGTCTTCTTTTTCGGGTGTGCCAACGGCAATATAGGCGACTTGAGCATTTTTCAGGCCGTCTTCATAGCACTTGGTGAAGTCCAAACGACCCTTTTCGATATTTTTCTTCATGATATCTTCGAGGCCGGGTTCGTAGATGGGTGATTCGCCTCGTTTCATTTTCTTGACTTTTTCGATGTCGATATCGATGCATGTGACGTTGTGGCCGATGTCGGATAGGGCGACGCCTGTGACGAGGCCGACATATCCTGTGCCTACAACTGCGATGTTCATGGATTCGTCCTCCTTATGTAGACAGTCCTGGTTTGTGGAACGGACTGTTTGTGGGTTTCGCTTTCATGTGATGAAGGGTAGGTGCTACTTTGGTAGCACCTACCCTTTGGTGTGTTAAAGTGCTCGCACCTCCGGTACGAGGGCGTTTTTTCGCTTTTTGCTTTGACATGTGCGCTATTTTGGATAAAATAGCGCACATTTTCTTTATCGCAGTAAAGGGTAGGTGCTACGCTAGTAGCACCTACCCTTTACTTGGGTGAAGTGTGTTATTGTGGTGCTTTTTGTGTTTCGAGTATTTGTTCTAAGTATTCGAGGACGTCGCGGCTTAGGTCTTCGCGTTCTAGGGCGAAGTCGACGGTGGCTTTTACGAAGCCGAATTTGTCGCCGACGTCGTAACGTTTGCCAGAAAACTCATAGGCAAGAACGGCTTGCTTTTTGTTCAACTCCTTAATCGCATCAGTGAGCTGGACTTCATTGCCGGCACCTGGTGGGAGGAGCTTCAAAATGTCAAAGATCTCTGGACGCAATACGTAACGGCCCATGATTGCATAGTTCGATGGTGCGTCCTCTTGTGTTGGCTTTTCCACAAGGCCATCGACGTGAATGACTCCTGGCTCGACTTGCCCTGCTTTCGGTGCGACAATCCCGTACTTGGACACATCCTCATCAGGGACAGGTTGGACACCGACGACTGACGTATGATGGCGTTCAAACGTATCGATAATCTGCTTCAAACAAGGCTTTTCAGCCGATACGATGTCATCCCCAAGTAAAACCGCAAACGGCTCATCGCCGATGAAACGACTCGCGACACTAATGGCGTGCCCCAGCCCTTTCGGCTCCTTCTGACGGATGTAATGAATGTTCGCCATATTCGTGATCTCTTGAACCTCATCAAGTATATCCCACTTGTCTTTTTTAATGAGCGTCTCCTCAAGCTCATACGACTTATCAAAATGATCCTCAATCGCACGCTTGCCACGGCCACTGACAATAATGATATCCTCAATCCCTGCCTCGACAGCTTCCTCGACGATATACTGAATCGTCGGCTTATCCACAATCGGTAGCATCTCCTTCGGCTGTGCCTTCGACGCCGGTAAAAACCGCGTCCCTAACCCCGCTGCTGGAATAATTGCCTTACGTACCTTCATAGTAAAATCCCCCTTTGATAGATTGAATCAATTTCATCATTAAAAATAAGATGTTTAACTCCGGATAATGAATGTGGCCTTCACTTCAGACGGACGCTTTCCCGAGGGCTTGTCTTCAGCTAACTTTTGCGATGGACTTGCCTCGCAAAAGTGGATCTTCAGACTGCGCTTGATCCTTTGGGAGTCGCCGTCTTACGTTTCAGCCACTTTTCATCATCCGTACATTAAATAGAAATTTAATAGAAATTATTCGTTTTATTGCTCATAAAACTTCATTATGAAATTGATTCGCTTAAAAACCTTTTATTCTTCTTACTAGATTGTTGTCTTAAAGTCTTGGTCATATGTGTTTAAAAGCAACAATCTTTTAGAAAACAGCTATACAAAAAGGCCTCCCGAATAGAGGGAAGCCGATGTTTAAACAAATGTTTAGTTGTGGAAATCAGGATGTTTTCGTAACTTTTTTAACGTTTGTTTGCGCCAGCCTTTGACCCGTTCTACATCGACACCGAGACGAGAGGCGATGTCGCGTGGGTGGTGGCCGTAAATACAAGCTTCGCGAAGCCAACTGCGCTCGCGCGCTGTGAGATTTGCTCTTTCGATCCAATCTTCTAGAATGATGCGCTCTTCTTCTGTCACCGCTGGGGCGACTTCACTTAATACGACAGGTTCAGTTGCGACGTAGCGCTCACTTAACAAACTTTGCTTTGTCAGTTCATTTTTGATTTTCCCGTGCACATAGCTTTTTGCATAGGCCGCAAATGACCCATGATTAGGGTCAAAATTGCACCACGCTTCATACAAAGCGATGCGCCCGAGTTGAATAAACTCATCGGGGTCGCTATGCAAGTTCCATTTCTTGACGAGTGACTTCACTAACGGCATGTACGCTTCACAAACTTCCTCAAAAATCTCATTTTGGTGTTCCAAGGGATGGCTCCTACTTGGAAGCGCGCTTCCTGGTTATTCCGCGGTAACTACAGTGTATAGCGCGGAATGAAATGGAGCGAAATGAGAAAAAGTCGTTTTGTCTAGGAGATTGGATTTCTATCTATTAGAGGTTCAAGCCAGACAACCTCATCATAGAAACACAATCATTAGAAATTATAAACCTCAGATTATTCACTAATTGTTCATAAACATTACAAAAATGTCATTTATTTTTGGTACTTCCGTAACAAATCATTGGTATGATATAAGAGGCTGCGTTTTTTCATCCTTGCATATACTCTGTTTTGCCTAAACATCACGTTTCCACATAAAACTGACGATTGAACTCTTAAATACGAATTTAATCGTTAGCCTCTGTATGTTACATCATCAAACAAAGGAGTGGAAGAAAGTGAAAGAAAATCAGGTATTAGAAAGTTATGTGATTAACAAGGAAACAATGGCATTATTACCTGCAAGGGAAATTGATTATGACACCATTGTGATCGAAAAACATCAGAAGCTATTTGTTAAAGAAACACCGATAAACATCATCGAAACCGCTTGTAAAGAAGCTGCCTCTACATATGAAGGTAGGCGGATCGCAACAACTGAACGAACAGGCATTCAAAAAAGAGTACCAATTCCGATCAACCGATTTGAAAACATTTATGCATTTCCTACTCATTCGCCAACCAATTTTGAGTGTAAGTGGATTTTTCTTTCACATATCCGCTCATCAGAACCTCATGTAAAGTCAACGAAACAAACTAGTTTAACCTTTCATAACAATCACGAAATCACATTGCCCGTCTCACCAACGACAATTGAACGACAAATCCATCGCACAGCTTACTGTGCCGTCTGCTTCTCACCACGGTAGAATGAATTACATATCGTGATGAATTAGATGGATTTGAGTGATACATAACACGAAGGCCAAACAACAGACATTGTCTTATCACCTTTTCAAACAATGAAAAAAATCACCCTCGACGTTTCATCAAGCGTGATTGAAAAACAAGTGCACCGGACTTCTTGTTGTATTTGACGGTTTTGCATTCAATAATGAGGTTATTATAAGATATATAGTGAAACAATTCACAGCATTTCTTTCAGGAACATGAATTAGCCTTTAATAGCTAATGTTGTTCAAATATGCAACGGGGTAGATCTCGTGTACCTCTTTGATGATTTCAGTAAATACACGAGATCTGCCCCGCCCTTTTTTTACTACTTGAAAGCGGTCGCTCTTTTTTTAACACTCTCTTACCCTATACATGCCATAATAACAAATTCATTACCCTTGCATTCACGCTTTGTTACACTTTCATTACAAATTTGGCAAACTAAATACGTCCCCGTGCTTCCCTTTTTTTACTGCTTGAAAGCAGTCGCTCTTTTTACAATGTTGGTACAGATTTGAAATTGAAGAACTGTTGTAATGATTCTAGTGACTTCTATAATTTCTTGCGAATGTGAATTTGCGCATTCGACCGAACTCTTTTTTCATAGACAGACAAACGATTAGATAAATCATCTAATAAGTTTTGTGCTTGCTCGCTTTCTTTCGGTAGCTTTTCAAACCATTGTTTAAGCTGTTCTTCTGTATGTACACCTGTCTTTCCTTTACCACGAGCATACCTTGATGTGTTCATGTTTTGGTAGCCGATAAACTTACTTGGACCGTACATATCAAGCTCAGGAAAGTAGTACCAATGTGTAAATTGCGTCAGCTGCGTCACAATATCTGTTTCATTTTCTAAATCCGCATTAAATTGCTGCACGTTTTGTACAACCTGATCGTAAGATGTCACTAACTCTGAGTCGTAATAACTAGGTTCGTAGACTTTTCGAGCAACCATAAGAACCTCCCCTTCCTTCTAAAATAAACTAGAATAAGACAATCCCGGAGTTTCATAGTCCTTTCATGAAGGGGGCTAAAACACCATGACTCAAGAACTTCATTTAATGTATATTCGCCCTGAGGACATTGATACGTTTTACCATGATCCCGTTTCTGAACAAACAGCCCGTAAACGCGTACGATCTCTGAACAACATTGCTTACAGAAATTACGAACTCGTGGTTGAAAGACTAAGTTTTCAGCATTATGTGTTAATCGAAGGCTTTGAAAAGTATTCAGCTCTTATACAGTTACAACCGGATCAACCCGTCTTTTGCCATGTCATCGATACATCAAATGAAAGAGAACGACTGATTCGAATATTAAACAAAGTCATTACATTCGAAAAAACATCGTGGTTCTTCCGACATACACATATAAAAAAGCTCATGACCGTCTATCATATGTCAACAAAAGACATTGCTTCGGCCATTAACCAACCAGAATCAACGGTTAAGAATTTTCTTTGGCGTGAGGGTATTCCCGAATATATCCAAACACTAGCTAAGCGTAATCAGGCATCTATGACGCTTTTAAATGATATTGCCCGATCAAGAGTCTTATATGATTCAATGAGAATCCACTTGTTTGAACGAGCTGTGCTTCCAAAAAAGGACCGTCGACGCTTAAAAGAAAGACACTTCGAACACGTGAAGCTCTTCTGCAAAAACTTTTCACTAAAAGAATCAGAAATCAATGATCAAACGTTTATATCTTCATTAACTGAATCTTTGATAGCAGGTGATGATCAGCTCATTTTCTGGTGGCGCCATTTATTACGTCGCTTACGCGGAAGGAGTGTCCGTCGTGTTTACTTGAAGCACTGGGATAAGAAGCCCTATAAAAATTAACATTCACCATTTCTAACAAATTCAAGTTTATTACAATTTGATTTCAAATTCAGCAAACTAGATACGTCCCCGTGCTTCTAAGTCCCGATATTGCAGTCAGGGTTGTTACACTTTTTTACGAATTTGGCAAACTTGATACGTCTCCGTGCTTCCCAATGATAAAAAGATGAACTAATCAACATTCCACATCAAAAACCATGTGACCCTTTTTTGTTAAGGGAAGGTAATGGTAACACTTTGACTATCGTTAAACTTCCTGACCTTCTTCAACGTTTGTAAATACTTTGTCCGGGAAGGAATTGTGGCGAATTGTTTTCCCCAGTTCTCCCAAACTTCCCGTGACATGCATGGAACCTCCAGGCGGTACTTCTACATTGATTACTTGTCTTTCTGTAGACGTCAATTCAACGAGGTTGGAAAACTCTTGGAAGTCTAATGCACATACCGTTTCCTCACCGCAAACTAAACATAAAAATACTCGGGCAGGTGCATTAATGTCACTTTGAATCGCTTCGAGTGTATGACTTTCAAATTGAAACGTCCAAGGGGAAGACTCACTCGATGCATATTTTACAAATAAACGCGTATCATGATTGACCAAATAATGTCCGTATAACTTATCAACTTTATTCAACGCTTTAAATGATTGGTGTTCTGAAATTTGGGTGAGTACGGCACCATGATACATTTGCTGTTTTTTTATATGCATTTTCATCACCATCCTTATTGGAGCTTTTCATAACATTATAGATTTTTTCCTTTGTACAACTTCATTTTTGTTTATCCATGTCAAATGATTGTAAAAGGAGATTAATGTTCTAAATTTTGGTCATCTTCATTTTCTTGATCATCATATTTTTCGTCCTTGGGGAACCCATCCCATTTAATGGGTGGATTTAAGTAAAGTATCAATTTCTGAAATGATTTAGTTAGTTTTTCTTTTTGATCTTTTGATAAATAGTTCACATAATAATTATTTTTGAATAATTTCTCTATTCTTGTTATAAAATCCAACGTTAAGTTATGCATAAAGGTATGACTTCTTCTGCTGTAACCAGCAAGCAAACTATTTTCATTTACAATTTCCTTCACTACATCATAATCAGTCGATTTCCGTTCAACGATTTGGTCAATACAAGGTTTTCGGTCGTTCTCTGGTATATACTGAAAAGCTTCTTCTTTTGTAGCTTTTTTGATATGATCGACGGTATTTTTGTTGATATTTCTTGCTATATATTCGTCAGCAATATCATTTTTGTGTTCTTCATTTAGCTTCAAATGATGAATAACAGTAAACCCATGTCGTCCTGCACCAGTTTTTTCACCTCTTCTAATCCAGTCCGGATTAACACCCCTTCCACTCGCATGCCTTCTTATCGTTTCTGTTTTAACATTACATAACCTCGCAATTACTTCCTCATCATAACGGTTATTTTCTAATAAACGATTTATCATTTTTTCTAATTCGTATCCAGTTCTTTTTTTATTGTGTAACTCTACACCGAGCCTCTTAACAATTCTTTCTTCTTCTGAAGACAGTTCCTCTACAATACAATCGGCATCTATTCTTTCAAGAAATTCTAGAGCAAAATAGCGACGGTATCCATCCACCAGTATATATTGGCTTTCATTTACTTGCTCAACTATTAAAGGTTGGATTAACCCTTTCCTATTGATACTTAATTCTAAACTTAAATCCTTCTCTCTTTTACGGTAACTCGTCTCTAACTTTATCTGGGATAATTTAATTGTCTTTGTTTGTATTTTCATGTTGAATCACCCATTTTCCATTTTTTTAAATGGGTATTCTACGCATAAATCGTCCTATTACAATAATTTACAAAAAGTTTAAGAAGACGACCTGTTATTGTAGAGGAAAAAGTAAAAAAGAAGCCTTTGTTCAACACTTCTTCTACAGGCTTCTTTAAGAATATTTATCATCAATAAGCGCTTTTTAAATTTCCCTCCCTCTTCTTTACAATTTCATTACAAATTTCGCCAACACGAACCGTCCCTTTGCTTCTCACCCCCGTGCTTCTCATCAAGCGTGATTGAAAAACAAGTGCACCGGACTTCTTGTTGTATTTGACGGTTTTGCATTCAATGATGAGGTTGTTATAATATATAGTGAAATAATTCACAGCATTTCTTTTCAGGAACATGAATTAGCCTTTAATATCTCATGTTGTTCAAGGATGCAACGGGGCAGATCTCGTGTACCTCTTTGATGATTTTAGTAAACACACGAGATCTGCCCCGCCCTTTTTTTACTACTTGAAAGCGGTCGCTCTTTTTTTAACACTCTCTTACCCTATACATGCCATAATAACAAATTCATTACCCTTGCATTCACGCTTTGTTACACTTTCATTACAAATTTAGCAAACTAAATACGTCCCCGTGCTTCCCCCAGGTTCCACCTCACGGTGGAACTGAAACCTTTGTCACTGAAGCACGAGGTCCGTCCCTGTGGTTTCGGGTGGAACTGAAACCTTTGTCACTGAAGCACAAGGTCCGTCCCTGTGGTTTGGCGGCCGATGGAGTGGTATTGGATGCCTTTTTCGGCTGCTTCAGCTGGGTTGTAGCAATTGCGGCCGTCGAAGAGGACGGGTTCTTTGAGCCATGCTTTGTATTCTTCTAATGAAACTGCTTGAATGTCGTCCCATTCGGTTAAGATCATGGCAAAATCTGCTGTTTTGCATGCTTCTTCTGGGCTATCAGCGTATGCGACTGCACCTGGTAACACCTTTTTCGCGTTTTCGGTGGCGATTGGGTCGTAGCCGATGACGTTGGCGCCTTCAAGAATAAGTTCTTGTGCAATCGTGATCGACGCGGCTTCGCGCATGTCATCGGTGTTGGGTTTAAAGGCAAGACCGAGTAATGCGACGGTTTTCCCTTGCAAAGAACCGAAGCGTTCTTTCGCTTTTTCGACTAACAAACGTTTTTGCTTTTCGTTGACGTTCATGACGGCGCGTAATAACTCAAACGGTTGGCCGGCTTGTTCGGCGAGTTGGACGAGGGCGCTTGTGTCTTTCGGGAAGCACGAGCCACCGTAACCGATGCCTGCGTTGAGAAACTTATTTCCGATGCGCGCATCCATACCCATGCCTGCTGTGACGTCTTCAATGTTGGCGCCAAGCTTGTCACATAGATTGGAAATCTCGTTGACGAAACTGATTTTTGTCGCTAAAAATGCGTTTGAGGCGTACTTAATCATTTCAGCGCTCTGGATGTCGGTTTTATAGATTGGGAGACCAAATGGTACATTGATCTGTTCAATCGTATCGGCCGCGTGTTGTGAATTCGCACCGATGACGATGCGATCGCCGTGGAAGGTGTCATGCACAGCAGAACCTTCACGTAAAAATTCAGGGTTGGACACGACGTCAATGTTCACATTTTCAAACAGGTTCTTTTCAACGAGCTGACGTACGTAATCATTCGTGCCCACCGGGACAGTGCTCTTTGTGACGACGATCGTGTCTCGTTGTACATGACGGCCGATGCTTTCAGCGACGACTTCGATAAACCGTAAATCAGCTGTACCATCTGCTTTTTCAGGTGTGCCGACGGCAATATAGGCGACTTCCGCTTCGGCAAAGGCTTCCTCATAGCACTTCGTAAAGTCCAAACGACCTCTTTCAATGTTTGCTTTCATTAAATCCTCGAGCCCTGGTTCATAGATGGGTGATTTTCCTTGCTTCATTCTTTTGACCTTTTCGATATCAATGTCGATACACGTGACATGATGGCCAATCTCAGAAAGCGCCACACCTGTGACGAGACCGACATACCCTGTGCCAACAACTGCGATGTTCATTGTTTCATCCTCCTATGTATTTCCGTTTTAGCGTCGTCAAGGGTAGGTGCTACCGAAGTAGCACCTACCCTTGACTGTGTACCTTTCGGTCCTTTATTGCGCTCCTAGTCCTTGTCGAACTGATGCACGAGGTGCGTCCCTGCGTTTCGCAATTTTTTTAAGGTTTGTTTGCGCCAGCCTTTGACTTTTTCGACGTCGACGCCGAGGCGGGCGGCGATGTCGCGTGGGTGGTGATCGTAAAGAACCGCTTCACGTAGCCACGTACGCTCGCGCTCGGTGAGGTTGGCTCTTTCGATCCAATCTTCTAAAATGATGCGTTCTTCTTCTGTCACCGCTGGTGCGACTTCACTTAGTACAACAGGTTCGGTTGCGACGTAACGCTCACTTAACAAACTTTGCTTTGTCAGCTCATTTTTGATTTTCCCGTGCACATAGCTCTTCGCATACGCCGCAAATGACCCATGATCAGGATCAAAATTGCACCACGCCTCATACAACGCGATACGCCCAAGTTGCATAAACTCATCGGGGTCGCTATGCAAATGCCACTTCTTGACGAGCGACTTCACTAACGGCATGTACGACTCACAAACATCGGCAAATTCAATCTCATTTTTGTGTTCCAAGGGATTGCTCCTACTTGGAAGCGCGCCTCCCATTTATTCCGCGGTAACTACAGTGTATAGTGCGGAATGAGAAGCGACGAACGACAAAACGAGCCGTTTCTTACGAGAAACGGGATGTACCTTTTAAGGAAACTTGCTGAATGAATGGCTGCACGAAGAAAATTATCGCATTTTACTTTTTTGCTGACTGAGCTTCCAGCAAAAAAAACTAGATATTATACATATATTCCCATTTTATAGACTATCGTCTATTCCACCTCCGACAAACCAACTTCATAATATTGGTAGAGAAGGAGGGACATCTGTTGAAACCGAATCCGCAGCTTTTATTTGAACTAGGAAACCAATTTAAAAGACACCGAATTCATCAAGGTGCTACACAAAAGAAGATCGCTGACAAAGCTAATATCGAAGTGTCCTATTTAAGTGACATTGAACGCGGATTAAAGAACCCAACTTATGATGTCCTAGTCCGTATCTCTCGTGCTTTAGGTACAACATTTTTCACCATTAGCAAAGCTGTGGAAGATGAGGTCTTTCACAACGATAAACGAAAGTAATTCACCTAACTCTCTCTTCTCCATATTCTTTGCGCTTTCAACCCTACACACCTAGGCCCCACTACAACTTATGCCAGTGAACTTCCTTATTTTAAAATTTATAGCTAGGAGTAGATGCCTGTGGAAACGTTCTTTAAAGATCAATACGATATTAATTGTGAAACAATGAGCTTATTGACTGCAAAAAGCACGGACTATGATTCAATCGTTCTTGAATCTGATCGAACATTGTACGTAAGACAAACACCGTTACAATTAATCGAATCCGCTTGCTTACGCGGCGGTTCTTCATATGATGGAAGGCGGATAGCGGTGATGCATGAAACAGGTGCACAACGTAAAGTTCCGATACCGATCAATCGGCTGGAGAATATATACGCCTTTCCGACCCATTCCCCCAAGAACTTCAACTGCCACTGGTTATTCTCAGCTCACATACATAAAATGACCCCTAACCCGAAAAACAAGAAACAGTGTCTCATCACCTTTACCAACAACGAAAAAATCACCCTCGACGTTTCACCAAGCGTGATTGAAAAACAAATGCACCGTACTTCTTATTGTATTTGGCGGTTTTCGCAAATGCTGAAGCGTTCATGAAGTGGACAAGATTCTTGTCGTTACACTTGTGAAACGATTAACAAAATCACCGAAATAGCAAGAATCATTCTTTAAAGACTAAAAAACACAGAGACAGACCTCGTGATTTCACTGTCCCTCTTATATGCTCTCACCAAAAGCACGAGGTCCGTCTCTCACTTCTATTGCTCTACTTTTTCTTTCTTAACCTGACTCACTTCAAGTACGCCATATACCAATCAACAAACTTCTTCAAACCTTCATCAATGCTCGTCGACGGTTGGAAGCCGGTAACGGCTTTCAAATCATTAATATCTGCGTAAGTGGCTTGGACATCGCCAAGTTGCATTGGAAAAAACTCTTTCTTGGCTGTGACACATATTTTCATATGTTCTATTCAAGTAATCAGTTACTAATTTCATAAGAGTTTTATTTCCACAATGGTAACAAAACATCACTATTTTATCTTTTTCCAATATTTATCCCCCTTTCTTTATATTCTCCCCCTTGTACTCTTGACCTAAGTTACGTATCCCTTGAGCTATCTTAATAATACGCCCTTCACATAAAACCTTCAGCAATTGTTGTTGGGAAAGCCTGTTAAAGAATTTCATTTGAAAATTTAGTTGATACTTTCTAAAGAGTATATATGCATTGGCCCAAACTTACACTTTATATCATACATCTCCTTATCTTCCCATAATATTAAAGCAATGGACCCTTCTTCGAAATAATTTTTAAAGTCGTATTCATTCATTTTAAGATTACCATCCACATATAATTTGAAGTTATTTCCAAAAATGTCTATTCTGACGTCATACCATACACCTAATTCCATTGGGAATTTAACAGAGGCAATGTTATTATAAAATGTACCTTTACGAACCTCGTCAAAGAAAATTCTATTATTTTCGAATCTAAACCTATACCTATTATAAAAATCTTTATATCTAAAACCAAATTGTAACTCTCTAAAAAATGATTCTCGACATACACTAAATTGCCAAGAAAAATTTCGCCAATTATAGTCATTGGAATCTAAGTATAAATAAACCCACTCATCATTAGTTTTAGTTTCTCCATTAACTTCTATTTCTCCATTGTCAATTAAATTCACTTCTTCAGTAACTTCCTGCCAATTATCAATGACATCCAAAGGTAAATCTTGACGTACTTTTTCTCTATGTTGTTTACGATTAATAACTCTTATCCAATCTTCATCATGAAATATCCAATTTAAATTTATAGATTCCGCATCAATTAATAATTCTGAAGTCTCTTTTTTGATATTACTTTTTATCCTCATTATTCCCTTTTTAAAATTGTATATTGTTCTTAAAAAAGTAAATTTCGTGTACTTTTTCAATCTATTAGGCAGGAATTTCTTTGATAAACTAATTAATTCTTTAATCAAATTAATAACCTCATTTCTCTTATGCTATTATACTGTCACGGAAATCTTATTTAAGTTGAAAAGTGTAGCTAGAAATAAATTCATAACTTTTGATCTATAAGCTGATCTTGACACGAAGGCCTCGTTATGAAGACAGGAATCAAAGACATTCTTTTGTCTCATTAGTATAAAGGTGTGATTATTCATAGATTTGTGCAGAATCCTGATTACCAATAATACATTTTTTCAAATACAATAAACCTTTTAAGGGACCAACGGAGAAAAGAAGAAAATTTTTGAGTTTACAAAAATAACGAAAACCAGAATATTTCTCACTTAACAATTTTTACGTCTTTTAATAACTGCTTAACCGCTTTGTTCTCTAATTTAAATAAACAAACTAAGTAAACAATAGACCCTAGCAAAACTGACAGTCCAAATATCAATCTAATATCTAAGTAATTATCAGAAGCCGTTTGCACAAATAACACAAACCCGGTCATGACTATAGATGCTAGCAAAATATATTTGAACTCAGTAATATAATAGAAAAAGCCATATAATAATTGTTTGCTGGTTATAAACTGTAAAGACATCGTTTTACTAACCACATAAAATCCATAAGCAAGTACTACAGCATATATTCCAAACTGTGCAAAAATAAAAAGTAAAATCACGTAGAGAGAATTCGTCACTAAATCAATATAAAACACGGTACTTGGCTTCCCTAATGAATATAATAGTGAACTAGATAAATTTGCCGTCAATATTAGTGGAATAAGTATAATAGAGAATGCCTGAAAAAATGGTATACTTTCAATCCACTGTTCTCCAAATATAAATGGTACAAAATATTCAGCAGTTACCGCAATCCCTATGAATACAGGAAAGGCAAAAAAACCGAGGTATTTTGAAATTCGAATATAGGTATTTGACA
This sequence comes from Texcoconibacillus texcoconensis, assembly GCF_014202575.1. GTDB lineage: Bacteria > Bacillota > Bacilli > Bacillales > Salisediminibacteriaceae > Texcoconibacillus > Texcoconibacillus texcoconensis. The sequence goes on from NZ_JACHHB010000014.1 coordinate 20,415, forward strand.
ATTTGTTAATATCATTCTTTAATTTAGACAGAACAGGGAACAGGACTTTACTAAACGATGAAGTAATTAAATTTCTTAGCCTTTCGAGCATATTTTTAGCAAAGTGATAAATACCTAAAATTTCATTCGATAAAAATAACCCGATAATTACCTCATCAATTCTATGCGTCGTAAAAGTCATTATCTGTTTCCCAAAAACATATATCCCAAAAGACAAAAACGGTTTGATTACCTTTACACTAAAGTAGGGCATAATGTTTACTAGTTTATTTTTCAATGATACAAAGAGTATTAACGCGACAGAGGAAGCTACGGCTAATAATTGAGCAAAAACAATCCCTATTAGACCATAGCCTAAATATAAGAACAAAACTGTAACAATAAATAAAAGTATATTTCTAAAAATCTTTATCAGGGAGATTTCCTTAAACAACAACGACTTTTCTAACAATGCTCTAAATAAGAGGGATGGACCATTTATGATAACAATCAAACTTGTCAACGGTAGCAAATAACTTAGGTCAGGCATATCAAAAACGGTAGCCAATAGATCAGAGATTGTATATAACACCCCACCCAAGAATAAGACGAGAAAAATATTAAAGAAGAATAAGGACGATTGTTCTTCTCTGGAAATTTCATTTTTTTGGATTACAGCCTGGCTGATGCCAAAGTTTTCAATCGTATTCATCAAACCAATAACGATTGTGACAATTGCTAGAACTCCAAACTCCTCTGGGGTTAAATAACGTGCTTTAAATATCATCAACAATGGACCACTTAAACCCACAATAATTGTTTGAAAAGTTGTCCATTTCATACTACTTATGGCCCTTGATTTAAGATTGCTCAAAACTTCTTTGTCCTCCATTCAAAAAAAAGACCTGTACTAGACATTAAATAATTCTACACGGTCCAATTCCAACATCTTCTGATTGATATTTTCTGATTCCTCTGTTGAATGATCGAGCATATAATCCATAGTATCTAGAATAACCTCTTTATTTCCATCCTCTCTAACGTCAAACATATACCTTTCTTGTGAAAAGTTTTTCAACAGTTCTTGATATTTTACGGCCCACCCAAATACAAATGCAGGGACACCATTTTTATAAGCATGAATAATGGCGTGATACCTTGACGCAATTATAAAATCGAACTTAGATAATAACTTATCGATTTGGATACAATTTAAATCATCTTCCAATAAAATAACACGTTGTTCATCTTTATAGTTTTCCTTTATGACTTTATTGATTTCTAAATCTTCAAAGGAGTGACGAAGTAGGTAAACATTTTTTTCAGATTTCAAAACGCGATCGATCAATGCTTTATAGTATCGATGTATTTGATCTTCATTTCCATGCTTCATAATTTTCACATTGGGGATAATTGCAATAGCAGGTGTTTTTACATCGATCCCCCATTCTATATTTCCTAGTGCTTCTTTTTTATAAATATTTTCATTATTAAATTCCTTCGGCCCTTGAAGAACACTATCAAAAGTTTGCTGTACATTAGACAAGTTGAACGGTTTTAAATGCTCTAGGCCATCATTCTCTCGAACATAAATTTTTTCAGGATAAGACAAATACTTCTCCATCAGTGGCATCAACACTTTTTTTTCCGACCCATGATAATTAAACGGTCCAAAAGATTGTGGGAAAAGAATTACTGGGATCTTATATTTATTCGCTACCATTAGATTATAAATATAATTTAATGAGGCAAGATAGCCCCTTTGTGATGACAAGGCATACCCACTAATATCTATCATTTGGTCCGTGTTCTCTAATATATTGAGAATTTCTGTTTCCTCATTTTTTGTTTTACCTGTTCCCCGAACCAGATATTTAAGATAGTTTACAACTCCTACATGCTTTAACGTCTGAAACCCTAATAACTTCATTTTCATACGCATTGGCCAATGAATGACCTTGAAATTTAGAGCTTCACGCTCTTTCCTATCTCTTTGATTAAACACAGATGAAAATAAGACAACTTCTTTATTTGGATAAGCTTTTTTGACCTGGTCAACAACAGTAAATGTCATTGCCTGTGCACCTTTATTTTGGAGCTGACCACCAACAATAACAATATAGCTCATTTTATTTCTCCTACCTTTTAATTTTGATTCATCGTCACTTTTGCGAAATAGAAATTGTTCAACCTTTTTGTACGATGACAGAACGTAGAGAAGTAGCCAATGAAAACAAATACCTGTTTATCCTTTGACTAAATCCCTTGACCCTTGTTCTTTATCGACTCTAATATTTGAACATCTGTCATTAGTGAGTTCATTAATACGGCCATACTTCACTTTCATATCAACAGACTACATTTACAAGAATTCTTTTTCTCTTCGATAACGAGATATTTACTTTAGGATTTTGAATAAAAACCTCTAGTTTGATCGAATGATTGCTCCTGACATTACACACTTTTTACAGAGAATAAGTTTCATTCGTTGGTGGATCATCAAGAAGTCGGTCAATGCGGACGACAACATCATTGACATACGTAAATTACCTCGTCTTCCCATCCGATATTAAAAGCTAAATTGCATCACTTTCCATAATTTAAATTAAACAGACTGTACAACCAAGTTGTTTTATTGATATTTTTTTATTTGCTTTTCTCTTGATTTCAATTTAATATATCTTTTGAATAAAGTTATAGGGTTGAGAATCTCAGAAGAAAATAATCGGACCTGATTCATTCGCAAAATCCTTATTACTTGATATATTTTTTTAACCCCATATTTTCTTGCCATAACCAAGTAGCCCTGTCCGCTTAAACCTAAAGACTTGAAATCTCCAACAGATAGGTTTTTTTCCAGAAATTTATATCGACTAATTGAGACCTCTAATCGAGTATCAAATATTTCTTCATTTATATTTGTTGTTAGACTCCCTTTATTTCTCGTTACACAATAAATAACTTCATCTGAAGCAGTAATTGACTTTGCAAAAAAACCTGTTTTCACAGAGAACATTACGTCGTTTGAAGCAGGAACTTCATCAAATTCAATTTTATATTCTTCGATAAAACCTAAACGATATAACTTTGACCAGGGAACATAGTAGCTCGACCTTAGATTTAGCTCTGTATGACTATTTTTATCTCTTATAAAGTCATTAACCAGATCTTCGTATTTTTGATGTCTATTCGACATTTGATGTGTGTCTTCACACATACTTGTAGGTTTAAAAAAGACAATATCGTAATTAGAATTAAAATAGTTTTGAACTTTTTCTAAGAAACCTTTTTGAAAGAAGTCATCCGCATCTGCAAAAAGACACCATTTTCCTCGTGCATTTTTAATTCCTAAATTTCTCGCTGCACCGGCACCCTTTTTGTTAGATTCATTTTGGTAAATATAAATCCTCTTTTTAGGGTATATTCTTTTTAATTGATTCAACTGTTCAAATTGCCCCTCATCACTATGATCATCAACAATAATAATCTCATAATCATCACTCTGAGGGATCGAATCAATTAACCTTTTTATTGTTGAACCCGAATTATAATACGGAATAATAATAGATAATTGAATCACAAAAACACCCTTCCTATTGATAATGGGCTCAGACTACCCATGCCTCCTTAAAAATTTAATGAAATAAAAAGTGACAGAAATTGAATACCTAAGTGGATATATATCTTGAAACGTCCAGATCAGCGTCAACAGAAAGTACGGGACCTCGATCCATTAGATAAACAACTTCACCTATTCATTCATTTAAAAACGTCGTCGCTGGAAAAACTGCAATGAAGTATTCACAGAGCATCTTCAATTGTTCCAAACGGAAAACACTAGACACACCTATTCGTAATAAAGTCTATGGAATGTGTATGGGAACAATAATAAGCTATATTAGCTATTCTATAAATAAGTCATTAAGAGATTCTTTAGAACAACATATAGAACCCAATCCTTAAGAAATCGCTACTGATAGTTAATTTGTTAACACTTTATAAAATTTATATAGACTTTTTCAGCAGTCTCGAACCACACCGTACTTCACCTATGCCTCTGTGATACAAATAGGCACATAAATGTCTGTATAGATGACCAGGGTACACACTTTTTGTCCGAAAATGCATTGGATGTAAATATTAAACAATTTCATGAGAATTTGATGATGAATTCTTTTTATTTAAAATAATACCAATAAATAAAGATATCATTATCCAGAATATCGATGCTTGAATGGTTACTAGAAAAACTTCATGTGTAACGGACATTATTAAAAATGCTAATATTAATAATATGATAGATAAAGATTCAGAAGTATACCTTTTTAAATGTACTAAAGCAAAAGTAATTAGTAAGATAATGGGGATAAACCACAATACTAAGCCAATGTAGCCAACCTCAAGTATCAATCTAACAAATTGGCTATCTGCTGAAAGGGTGAATCCCCCTGTTAGAGTTTGTGTAAAGCCTTTCCCATTTCCAAATACCAAACCTATGTTGTCACTTTCAGATAATAACCTGTCCCATTTATTTTGGCGGGTATTAGCTCCTGAATCAAAGCCACTCACTAGCCTTCTTTCCACATACTCTAAAATAGGAGTGAAATATTTAAATACTAATAATGAGCAAGTTGCAACAACCACCATAGATGTAAATGTATATATTAAATTTAGTTTGGAAAAGAGCAATTTATATAATATATAAATTATTAAAACTATTAACATTGCAGAAATTGCAGTTCTAGAAACTGTAGCCAATGTTAAAAACATTGATATTATTGAACAAAACAAAAAGTATAATTTTAATTTGTTTTTTACATGAATTGATGATTGATATAAAAATAACAGAGATATAACTAAAAATAGTCCTCCGGATTGACTCGATGCTCCTTCACTTATAGTACCTATTCCATAGAAACCGAACATATTATCAAAGACTACTTGGTATAACCCCCAAATAATAGTGAGCGAGGAAAGTATAGTGATAAGCGATAACAGTTTTTTTCTGTTTTATAACTGAATATTACCAATAAGAGAAATAGAGCATAGATAAAATATTGAAATTCTTTTAATAGAAATAAAAAATATATAATAGAGAGGTCATTAAAGGCTACATTGGCTATCGTAATTAATAAACTATAAATTAAGTAAAATATTGTTGTATATACAAACATTTTTACCCAGACATTGGGTAAAGGGAGAAACAATGAATGATAATAAGTTGTTAATAAAATTAAAACCATCCCAACAACAATAACATCTTCGAACCTGAAGTTCACACCACTCACACTAAATCTTGGAAGCAAAAACACACTTATAACCATAAGATATACCGTAATAATCGTTACTTTTTTAGGTTTGGTTATAAATAAAATTATGCCAGTAATCACAAAAAGCAAACTAAATAATAAACCTATATATATTGCCCCTTGCGCTGTTAAGATTGCCACAAAGGATGCCAAAAGTGTACATAATATTATATATAGGTATTTTGACATTTGAACAGTAATCTTTGACACTTCCTTTAACATTGATACTGTGTCAAGAAAATGGACACAGAAAATTGAGTCCCCCCTGTCGCGTTTTCTGGGGTCAGCATAAAACAAAGGGGGGATATCAAAATTATTTAATTGATTGTTCTGCGTTAAGCTAATTACTCCTTAAAAGTAGTCCTGTTATCAAACACAAGACCATGATACTACCGAATAAAATTGCATTCCCTAGTGTCAATGGAAAATTCCAAGATCTTTTCTTCATAACAAAGGGTGAAAGAGGTAATACGATTAAGATATATTTACCTTGTACTCTCCGCTTTTTCCCAAAAAGGTTTCGATTTACCTGTTATTTGATTATAAGTTCCGACCAGCTGTGCTAATAGTGTCATTACATAATAGTATGGAAAATAAAAAACTTTATGGTTCAATCCAAACATTTTTTTCATTAGAGCTAATAAATAGAATGATATTTGTATAAGAAATAGAAAATAATATAGGATATTTTCATTAATTAACAATATATTAGTAGATAATAATGTTATATGAAATATAAACAAAGCACGTCTACATGCTCGGTGACCAAAATAAAAATAACTATACCATCCATATTTAAACGGATTATATTTTCTAATGTCTGTGTAAAGAGCCTTTAAGCCTCCTCTAGACATCCTGACTTTCCTTTTAAACTCATCACCTGTCGTTTCGCCAGCTTTTTCATAAGCGATTGCTTTTTCGTTAAAAATAGCTTTTTTATGGATTAGTGCTGCATGAGAAGGCATTGCACTATCATGGGATCTTATTGGATCAAAATCTACATAATCTGACTTTCTTATGGCATATATTGCGCCATTTCCGGCTGTAATTGTTTTTACATCGGATTCTACTTTTCTCATGAAAAGGTCATAATTCCAATACTTGTTTTCAGCCTCACTGGTTATTGAATCTAAGCTGTTAACATATGTTAATTTACCTGTAACATAGATCACTTTCTCATCTACAAACGAAGAAACTAAGTGGATTATAGCATCTTTTTCTAACATTGAATTTGCATCACTAAAAGCCAGAATTTTTCCATTAGCAATTTTAACTGCCTCATTTTGCGCATTCGTTTTCCCTTGTCTTTTTTTCACTTTATAAAGTCGAATGTTATTTTGATTATTCTTAGTAATGAAATCCTCTACAATGTCATTTGTTTTATCCGTACTGTTATCTGAAGAGATTATTATTTCCATCAAATCTTTAGGGTAGTTTAGATTTATTAAATTTTGTAATTTCTTTTCAATAACCGACTCTTCGTTATGAGCAGGAATTATAATTGAAACCTTGGGCCTCATCGAAGTATCAACTTCAACATTTTTTTTCTTTATAAACTTATCAATGATATATAATGATATTGGATAACCTATCATAGTGTGGAAAATCAATATTAGACTTAACCAAAACACTATTTCTACTATAATCATAGGCAAGCCTCTCCAATCTATAATCTAAGAACCTACTTTAAAGTTCCCTTTACTTTTATTTCGTTAAATTTCATCATATAGACACCTTCGTCATACCGACCAATAAGATCATCATTCTCGTTTCCAAGTATATTATGAATAATCATCTCTGGTACGTTCACTCCACACTCATATGCATATGGATAACCACCGCCAAATCGAGGGTTCACTTCAGAGATATAATATTCTCCGTTGACTTTAAAAACATTTATGTCAATAATCCCTTTAAATCCTGCAACCTTCACAAAATCGGTTATTAACTCAAATAGATGTTCATCTTTAACCGAAACAGACTTATCCGTTTCGCCAGCTCTCATTTTCAACTTTTCTTTTATAAAGATAGAAACCGGTTCATTAGAAAGTAAATCAATGTATACGTCTGCTCCGTATTCAATGCCATCCATAAACTCTTGTATCATTAAATTATCAAAGCGTCTAAATAACAATTCAACTTCTTCTTTTGAATTAACTTTACTTATACTAATGCTTGCACTACCTTTTACTGGTTTAATAAAAACTGGATAATTTATATATCCAGCTTCAACATCACTATAAAATTGTTCTTTAATGTTACCGATAAAACTAGCGGCACTTATTATTATTAATTTTAGGTGACTTATTTTTTCGGTTCATACTCACATATTGTATGCCTGTATTTCCCTGAATTTAACAACGGTATACCAGAAACATGTTCGATATTTATATTTGCATCATTACCTAAAAGTCCTTTAAACCTTTCAACAAAAAAATTATCTTTATATATTTTTTCTTTCATATTAATCTTAAATAAATAATCATTTTTTCCTTTTTGAATAAATTGATATTGTTCAATTCCTCTAAGGTCTGCCATATAACGACTTATTACATGAGAAGATAGCATGTTACCAGAAGTATCGTATATAAAGTCCAATATTCTTCCTTCAATATTTTTAATTACTATTTTATGATTCCAATTTAATTCATACCTACATAAATCGCCTGTGTCATAGCGAATAACCGGAGTTGCATAGTTAAATAAGTCTGTAACTACTATTCGTGCTAGTTCCCCTGGTTTTGCTTCTTTATTACTATTTAATTTAAGAAATTCTATATAATAAGAAGCATCATTGATGAGAAAATAAGAGTATTTAATATCTTCTTGAGCCAATATTCCATTTTCTTGATTAGAGTACCTAGAAACAACCTGACAACCTAGGCGATTTTGTAGGATCTTTCTTGTATTTTCCTTCAAAAGTTCTGCAGTACTGATAATTGTTTCTACATTATAGTTTTCTTTGGAGACATCGTTATCTTCTAAATATCTCGATATTTGATCTAAACTTGAAGCATAAGCAGAGATACATTTTAATTTTTTATCTTTTCTTAATAAAATATCAAAATTCTCTAAGGCCTTATCATTAAGATTCAGTACATCTATTTCAATCATGTTTTTTTTAAGTAAACTTATACGTGAATTCCTATTTTCCTTGGTCCATACTCTAAGAAATGCATTTCTATCACCAACATAAAAACCCGCTTTCTCACCAAAAAAAATAAGCTCAGCTAACACTCGATCCCTTTTTCCTTGATTCTGTTCCATGATTAAGGGGGTACCGGTTGAACCACTTGTACTCTTTTTATGCAAATTATTATTTTTGTATAAATTAGATAGCAGTTCATTTTTACTATCTCTAAGGATTTGTTTATCGATTATAGGAAAATCAGATAAACCTTCATAACCTTCATATTCTTTATAGTATGGTGAATTAGTAACAGCATAATCTAACAAATTTTTAAGGTGAGTACTTTTTCTTTCCTCGTAACCGTCTCTTTGTTCATAAATATATTTAATATCATTGTAATGAGAACTTATACTTCCACCTTTGATTTTATCCAAAGTCCAAAAAACTTTTTTTCTAATTAATTCACCAACCATTTTATACTTCCTTTCGTTTCTTTCAAATTAAAAAGAACTTTTATTTAATGACTACTTCATTGTATTTAAGCATATAAATACCTTCCACATAGTCACCAATTATATTTTCATTTATATTACCTTTTAAATTATTAATAACCATATTCGGAACATTAATTCCTGCAGCATATGCGTGAGGGTACCCCCCACCAAATCGAGGGTTAACTTCAGAGATATAATATTCACCATCTACTTCAAAGATATCAATGTCAATAACACCTTTAAATCCAACAGTCTTAACAAAGCTCTCAATTAATTTAGAAAGTTTTTCATCTTTAAATGAAACTGACTTATCAGTTTCACCAGCTTTCATTTTCAACTTTTCTTTTATAAAGATAGAAACCGGTTCATTAGAAAATAAATCAATGTATACGTCTGCTCCGTATTCAATGCCATCCATAAACTCTTGTATCATTAAATTATCAAAGCGACTAAATAATAATTCAACTTCTTCTTTAGAAGTAACCTTACTTATATTAATACTTGCACTGCCTTTTACTGGTTTAATAAAAACTGGATAATTTATATATCCAGCTTCAACATCACTATAAAATTGTTCCTTATCTACATAACTTTTTACAGTTTTAAACCCATTCTGAACTAAAAACTCATACATCTTATACTTATCAAAACACATTTCTACAACTTTATAATCTGAAACAATTGGTGTTGTACCTATATTTAAAAACGATTCCTTATTTTGAGCAAGAAAGGTTAATTCGGGATCAATTAGTGATAATACAGCCTTAATATCATTTGCTCTGCAAATATTAAGAATGGTATCTAAATAACCCTCTTCAGTCATTTTTGGGACTATATAATGCTCGTCTGCGTCGTATAAAGCTGGTGCTAATTCACTACAATCTGTTGCTATAACCCGACCGTAATTTCCAACTTCCTTTTTAAAGTACTGTACAATTTTGTTTCTTGTGCCACAGCTTAAAACTAGTATATTTAAGTCATCACTCATCATCCGTCAAATCCCCCAATTTATCAAAAAACAGTGGGGTCCCACCTGTATGGATAAAAAGAATCTTTTTATCCTTGATTTGATTCTTTTTAATATACTCTTTCATACCCCAAAACGCTTTCCCTGTATAAGTTGTATCCAATGGAACTCCATCATATGTTAATACATCTTTAATAGACTGTAATATTTGTTTATTGTATGAACCATACCCATTCAACACAAAATCATCTGCAAAGTTTATTTCATCTATAGTGACCGGTTTTTTACTTAAACTCTTAAAATAGCTATTTACACTTTCAAGAACAACATTACCACCATGGGGATTTTTCCTCGCAATACTTATTCCTACAATTTCTCTAGTATCACCCTTAAGTAGTTTCCCACAAACTAGGCCTGCTTGAGTGGTTCCAGTTCCAGTTGCATGAAAAATATAATCAAAATTAAACTCATTGTTCAATTCATACTCAACTATTTCATTATAAACATTGACATAAGCTTGTGTACCTATATCTCCATGTCCTCCACCTTGTATAAAGTAAGGTTTATAACCTTTGAACTTTAACTCTTCTATTTTTCGATCAATAGTAGCTTTCACTTCAGAAATTTGACAGTACGATAGTATTGCATCAAACATTTTAATTATTTTAGTGTTAAAAGTTAAGTAATTTGATTGAAGGGGTGATATTATATGGCACGGAATACCCTTTGCGGCTGCAAGGTTGGCAATAATTCGACAGTGGTTTGAACTACTGCTACCGTATGTTATAACACAATCAAACTCTTTTTTAATTAAATCATCGAAGAAAATTATTGCTTTCCTTACTTTATTTCCCCCAAAAGAATACGGGTACAAGTCTTCCCTTTTAACATACAATTCATTGCCTAAAAATTTATTAAGTTTCTGTACCGGAGTTTGCACTCTGTTGTTTCCTTCTATATTCATCAAAATCATCTAACACCCCTGGTTCTACAATATCGCTTTTCTTAATCACCTTTAAAGCCGTTCTGAAAATTATGGTTAAGTCTTCTTTAAAGCTTAAACACTCAATATATTCCAAATCTTGTTGAAATCTATCTTCCCAAATAAAGGTGTTTCTCCCCTTCACCTGTGCGCGACCTGTGAGACCAGGTCTAACATGATGCCTCTTAGCTTCTTCCGGTGTGTAAAATGGAAGGTACTTTACTAACAATGGTCTTGGTCCTACAATCGACATATCTCCTTTAACAATATTAAAAAGCCCTGGTAGTTCATCTAAGGAAGTTGAACGTATAAAGTTACCGAATTTAGTTAGCCTGACATGGTCAGGAAGCAATTCTCCATTTTCATCTCTTTCATCAGTCATGGTACGAAACTTATACATTTCAAAGATCCTTTCATTTAATCCTGGTCGTTCCTGTTTAAACAAAATCGGACTACCTAATTTTGTTCTTATCAAAAGTGCAACAACTATAAGAACTGGACTTAATATAATAATTGCACTCAGTGAAAGTATAAGGTCTATTGGTCGTTTGAGGAATCTTTCATAAGCTCCTTTTTTTCGTTTCATCTTTAATCACCAAAGCTCCTTTATAATTTCTCCAATTTTCCCTAATTGTGCATCCGTCATCTTCGTATCACTCGGCAAACAAACACCCTTCTCAAACAACTTCTCTGATACATCCGTTCCGACAAAATCATACTTCTCAAAGAACGGTTGCATGTGCATCGGCTTCCAGATCGGTCTTGATTCAATATTCTCTTCTTCCAATGCTTCAAATATATCAAGTGGTCTTACTTTGCCGTTCAATGTCATGACACTTAACCAATAGTTTGGTGCATCCCATTCATTAGTAGGCATGAATTGCACGCCTTCGAGATCACCAAGTTCTCTCTTATAAAACTCATAAATATATTTCTTCTTCTCAACTCTCTGATCTAATACCTTAAGCTGTCCACGACCAATTCCAGCTACGACATTACTCATCCGATAGTTAAATCCTAGTTCACTATGTTGATAGTGTCTTGCTTTGTCTTTAGATTGGGTCGCCCAGAATCTTGCTTTGGCAATTCTCTCTTCATTATTAGAAACGAGCATGCCCCCACCAGAAGTAGTAATGATTTTGTTGCCATTGAATGAGAAGATGCCATAATCACCAAACGTTCCTGTATGCTGGCCTTTATAGTAAGTTCCTAAAGATTCAGCGGCATCTTCTATCAAAACAACGTTATGTTTCTTACATAGCTCAACGATTTTATCCATGTCGGCAGACAAACCGTAAAGGTGAACAACGATCACGGCCTTTACGTCAGGGTATTTTTGAAACGCTTCTTCTAAAGCTTTCGGACACATATTCCACGTTTCATCATTACTATCAATGAATACAGGTGTTGCGTTTTGATAAATGATTGGATTCGCTGTTGCTGAGAATGTCAGTGTTGGACAGAAGACAATATCACCTTCACCGACTCCTGCTGCTCGCAACGCTAAGTGAATAGCGGCCGTTCCTGAAGAGAGTGCCGCAGCAGCTTTCGAGCCCACTTTTCCTGCTAGTTCTCGTTCAAAACCATTGACGTTTTCGCCAAGGGGAGCGATCCAATTCGTATCAAACGCTTCTTGGACGTATTCCATTTCATACCCTTCATCACTCATGTGTGGTGAAGAAAGAAAAATGCGATCTGACATGATTAAAACTTCCTTCCTCTGTACCATCGTTGTTGTTTAGTCTCTTAGCACTTACCTGGAACCCCCCAACCAACTACTAATCTACTAAAATGAGAAGTTGTCGCTATGTTAAACACCATAGCGACAACTTTATACGATCTTTTCGTTTCATTTCACAACTGCTAAATCTTGCCCTACTTTTATTTTGCTTGTTTCTTTTTTCGGTGGAAGACTTTCTTCTTTTCTTTCAATTACTCCACCTGCGATTTCCAGTACATACTCCCTTAACGTCAGATCCGCAACGCCTTGTGCAACATACGCCTCCGCTCGTTCAATCGCACTAATATCAATCGCTGCAGTTTTCCCACGGTAAATCTGCGGATAGATTTGTTCACCGTGGACTTCGTCGTCGGAGAGGAGTTCTTCGTATAGTTTTTCGCCTGGGCGCATGCCGGTGTATTTGATGCCGATGTCGTCGGTGTCGTAGCCGGATAGTTTGATTAAGTTTTTGGCTAGGTCGACGATTTTGACGGGTTCGCCCATGTCGAGGACGAAGATTTCGCCGCCGTCGGCTAAGGCGCCGGCTTGGATGACGAGGCGAGATGCTTCTGGGATCGTCATAAAGTACCGGGTCATGTCTGGGTCGGTCACTGTAACCGGTCCCCCCGCTGCGATTTGCTTTTTAAAGAGTGGGATGACACTGCCTCTACTTCCGAGCACGTTTCCGAACCGGACCGCGACAAACCGTGTGTCGCTCACTTTGTTCATATGTTGGACGACCATTTCTGCGAGTCGCTTCGTTGCCCCCATAATGCTCGTTGGGTTGACGGCTTTGTCGGTTGAAACCATCACAAACGCTGAAACACCTGATTTGTCAGCGGCTTTGGCGACGTTTTTCGTTCCCATCACGTTGTTTTTCACGGCTTCATGTGCATTTTGTTCCATCAGTGGCACGTGTTTATGCGCCGCCGCATGATAAATGACATCCGGTTTTTCGCGCATCATCACGTGTTCAATCCGTTCTCTGTCTTGGATGTCGGCAATCACCGGTTGGATCGCTGCTTCGATTCCATTTGTTTTTAATTCCCGTTCGATTTCATAAATGCTGTTTTCGCCATGACCGAGCAAAATCAATTTCGCTGGTTTAAAATTGGCCACTTGGCGGCAAATTTCTGAACCGATGGAGCCGCCTGCGCCAGTGACGAGGACGGTTTTGCCTGATAGTTTATTCGATATTTTACTAATATCGAGTTCAACCGGGTCGCGGCCGAGTAAGTCTTCCACTTGCACGTCACGGATAGCGGTGACGGACACTTTCCCAGATGCTAAGTCTTCCACGCGCGGCATGATTTGCGTTTTTGCGTTTGTATTTGTGCAGCGATTAAAGATTTCATGGAGTCGCTCGCGAGATAACGACGGAATCGCAATGATGATATGCTCGATCTTTTTTAACTGGACGACGGTTTCTAATTCATTGACCGTCCCTAAGACCGGCAGGTCGAAAACCGCTAGCTGTTGTTTGTTCGGGTCATCATCTATGTAACCGACAAGGTTTAGTTCCGTATTCCCACTTTGTGTCAGTTGGCGTCCGACCATTGATCCCCCAAAACCTGCACCGATAATGAGCGTGCGCTTTTTCTCGCTCGTATCATTGGTTGATAAATATGTATCACGGTACATACGCCACATAAAACGAGAGCCGCCGATGAAGATGACATGTAGCATCCATGTGACGATCAGTGCTCGCGTGTACATGGACCCAAAAACAACGACTTGTAAAACCGCAACGACGGCGATTGACAATGTAACTGCTTTTAAGATTGCCTTTAATTCGTATATACTCGCGTAACTCCAAACGCGCTTGTACAACTTAAAAACATGAGCAAATAGATGATGACTGACAAACAAGCCGAGTGAACTGACGATGATTGCTATTGGAACGACATTATTAAATGGCGTTAATAACATGTAGCTGAACACGATCGACATTAATACAATGATGGAGTCGACGGTGACGAGCGCAGCTAGTCGTTTTTGGTAACTCACAATGTTCCCTCTCCTTTCCGTATCCTAAAAAAACCCTAAGCCGTAAGGCTTCATGGGTGTAGAGATTGCCTCACGGCTTAAGGTTTTCTTTGGGCTTCTTCTAAGGCTGATCGTGATGGTGTGAAAAGATTCACTTCTTCACAATAAGTAATTAAACATATAAGAATAACAGGCATTCAACCTATCCTCACACCGCACCTTTGGTGACGGGCACCTAAGGTTTTTGAACCCACAGCGCGGCCGAGTGCCTCCGTTGATAAGGGTTAGGAGGCATTACCCTGTTTTGAAATGCGCGAGGTGTGTCACACAATTGTTGGTTTTTCGTTCAAATTTTTACAGTGATGTTTCTGAAAAAAGTTAGATGGGGATGCCAAATAACTTTTTTCTTTTGATGTATTGTGGTTGGTTTTGTTTGAGTGCTTTGCCTGTGGTGAGGCGTCGGGCGTTTTCTTGGAAGTCTTGCCAGGTGTATGGGTTGATTGTTTTTTCGATTTGTTGTTTGGCTTGTTGCCATCTGAATGGTCTTGTTGTTGTGTTGTGTGCGTCTGATGCGATTAGGTGTGTTAGGTTGTGTGTGATGAGTTGTTCTGTGAATTTTTTGATTTTTTTGCCGAAGTGGCCGGTGATGCTTGATGTTGTGATTTGTGTGACGGCGCCGGCTTTGACGAGATTGTATAGGATGTCTGGGTTGTCGATGAGTTCTGTGTTTCTTTCGGGATGGACGATGACGGGTACGACGCCTGTGAGTTGGATGTCGTACAGTAGTTGGCTTGTGAACCGTGGGACATGGTTTGATGGTAGTTCGACGAATACGTATTCGTGTGCGTTGGCTACCGTTAGGATGTCGCCGGTTTCGAGGCCTTCTACCATTTCACCGTGAATGCGTGCTTCTTGTCCTGGAATGATGTCGACGTTGATGTTTTCTTTTTTTAGTATGGCGTTGAGTTCGTCTGTTTTTCTTAGGATGTTGATGTGTGTGTTTTCGTATGTTGGTACGTTGTGGTGAGGGGTGGTAATGATGGTGGTGATCCCCTCACGTTCTGCTTCTTTGGCTAGTTTGATGCTGTCTGCGAGTCTTGTTGGTCCGTCGTCGACTTCCGGGAGTATATGACAGTGACAATCGATCATCTCGTCGTCCCCTTCCGTGTGAATCTATGGTGTGTTCTGATATTTAATGATGAATTTTTGATGATGAATTTTTGATGATGGATTCTTGATGATGGTTTCTCGCTGATGCACCAGGAATATTTTACCATATTTTCATAGAATTGAAAGGGTGCAGGTGGAAAATTTTGGTGTTTTTTTATTTTCCACCGTAGTAATAGTAATAATGGCCTTGACGTTTCTCTCGTTGGTTTAAGACGACGCCTAGAATGTTGCCGTTGGCGGCGTCGAGTAGTTCTTTTGCTTTTTCGGCTTCTTCTTTTTCGGTTTTGCCACTGGCGGCGACGAGGATTGTGCCGTCGCATTGGTTGGCGAGTACTTGCGCGTCGGTGACGGCGAGTACGGGTGGTGTGTCGATGATGACGTGTGTGTATTCGGTTTGTGCTTCTTCTAGTAGTGCGTTCATCCTACGTGAGCCGAGGAGTTCGGCTGGGTTGGGCGGGATAGGCCCGCTCGTTAAAAGATCGAGATGAGCGATGTCGGTTTGTTGGATCGCTTCTTCGAATGTCGTTTGCTCAGATAGAACCGTTGTGAGTCCTTGTAAGTTACGGCGCTCAAATGTATAGTGTGACGTCGGTTTTCTTAAGTCGGCGTCGATGAGCAGTGTCGGTTGTTCTTGTTGGGCCATGACGGTTGCCAGGTTGGCTGCGGTCGTCGACTTTCCTTCGGATGGTCCGGTTGACGTGACGACGATCGTATCGATGGATGAGTCGATGCTTGCAAACTGGATGTTTGTCCGAATTGTTCGGTATTGCTCGGCGACTGGTGATTTCGGGTCGTAATGGGAGATCAGGCTCCGTTGTGTTTCGTCTAGTGTGCGTTTTGATTTCTTTTTGAAGATCATGCTGATTCCCTCCCTTTCCTGTTGCTACGGCTCAATTCGGTGTTTGCTACTTCTGATTTGCTAGTTTTCACCTCGGGTGTTTCTTCGTCGATGACTGAAACGCTGCCTAAGATCGGTAGGCCGAGTGTGTCTTCGACGTCTTGTTCGTTTCGAAGTGATTGGTCGAGAAATTCTAGTAAAAAGGCAAGTCCTACTGCGGTCATGAGTCCAACGACGAACGCGATCGCCATGTTGAGTGGCGGGTTCGGGCTGACTGGCGTTGGTTGTTCGCCGAGGTCTGCTGATGCGAGCACGTAAATGTTGTCCACATTGAGTAGGTTTGGCATTTCTTGTTCGAAGATGCCAGCTGTGGCGTTGGCGATGTCTGTCGCGCGTGCTGGATTGGTGTCCTCAACGCTGATGTTGACAACTTGTGAGTCTCCTTCGCGTTGGACGTTGATCTCTGGCGTGTTCTCAAGTCCGAGTTCTTCTTCGACTTGGTCGAGGATGTACGGACTTTGTAGGATGACGTTGTATGTATCGATGTATTCTGAGTCTGAGCCGAATGAAGCAGAGTCTAGGATCGATGATGCTGTGGCTGCTTCACTGACGAGTACTTGTGTTGTTGTTTCATAGCGCGGTGTGAGCATAAAGTAGCTGATGATTGCGCTTGCTGCAACGGCTAATAGTGTGATTGATATGATAAGGCCAAGGCGCTTTTTTAGTGTTTCGTATATTTCTTTTAAACTAATTGTTTCTTCCATGGTGATCCTCCAGAGTATTTGGGATATCGAAATTACCATCTAGGTCGAAAGTTTATAGAACATTTTCCCCAATGTCGACAGATTCGACAAAACTTGTCATTTATTCCATATAATAGACACAGAGATTTGTCGAAGGGTTGGGTTGAGTTGGTTGGTCGTGGTGATTCGTTTTGCACAGGATTTTTTTCGGTATGCACGCGTTTTTTCGTTCAGGTGAACTGATTTTTCCTTCAGGTAGAGCGTTTTTTCGTTCAGGTGAAATGGTTTTTCCTTCAGGTAGAGCATTTTTTCGATCAGGTGAACTGATTTTTCCTTCAGGTAGAGTATTTTTCGGTCAGGTGAACTGGTTTTTCCTTCAGGTAGAGCGTTTTTTCATCAGGTGAACTGGTTTTTCCTTCAGGTAGAGCATTTTTCGGTCAGGTGAACTGATTTTTCCTTCAGGTAGAGCGTTTTTTCGGACAGGTGAACTGATTTTTCCTTCAGGTAGAGCATTTTTCGATCAGGTGAACTGGTTTTCCTTCAGGTGAGGCTTCTACCTTACTTCTAAGATTTGTTCGACGGCTTGGCGGCGGCGTTCGTCTTTTTCGGTTTCGTAGATGTTGCGGAATTCTTGGGCTTTGGCTGCGTCGTAGTCGTTTTCTTCTAGTGTGTTTTCAAGTTCGGTGTAAACGGCGTCGAAGCGTTCGTCGGCTTCGTTTTCGTATTGGTCGACGATGTCAATATAGTCGGCTTGGAGTTCGGATTCGGTTTTGTCGAGTTCGCCGGCTTGGAGTAGCTCATAGTCTTGGGTCATTTCTGAGACGAGTGTGTCGACGCGTTCGTATTCTTCGGCTGCGAGTTCTTCGAAGCGTTGGAAATAGGTTTCTTCGATGTCGACGAGTTCTTTGGTGTTCGATTCACTTTCAGATTCAGTGCTAGCTTGTCCTTCATTTGAGGATGAGTCGGATGAATCGGATGAATCGGATGAGTCGGTTTCAGATTCTTCGGTTTGGTCACCATCGTTGCTTTCGGCATCGTCGTCGGTAAAGCGTTCGCTTTCGAGTTCGGTGTCGTTGGATGCTCGGTCGCTTTCTAGCATGGTTGATGCTTCGCTTGCTTGGCGGTCGAGTTCGTTTTGCCAGTAGGTGTTGCCGAAGGCAACGAGGGCGATGGTTGCGATGATGATGGTGATGATGGACCATTTTTTCATTCTGGATTCCTCACTTTTTCGTTGGTGTCGGTTGTCGAATGGATCGTCTTGTTACTGTGTGCTGATTCATGGCGTGATGTGTGGTGAAAACGAAAGCTGTCCGTTATTCGACATGGACTGGTATTTGTATTGGTGTTTGGTTGCCGTCATCGTCGGTGAGATGGCCGCGGGCGGTGAAGTCGCCTTGGGCGTCGCGGATGAGGTCGATGTCGGCGTCTAGGTCGCTTAGGAATTGGGCGACGGATAGTTCGTTGGTGCCTTCTGATAGTTCTTGTGGTTGTTCTAGGTCGCTGGTTGGTGCGTTTGTGAATTCGAGTGTGCTGTCTTTGCTGACGTCGATGGTGCCACTTGTGATTTCGTCTTCGCCGTCGAGGTGGGTGAGGTCGAAAGTAAGGGTGTTGTCTTGGGTGTCGGCTTCGATGGTTTCACCTGCGGCGGTTGTCATGGTTGCGGTGGTTGCTTCTGGTGGTGTGGTGTCGTCGGTGTCTCCGCTTCCATTGTTGTTATCAGGTTCGTCGGTTTCGTCAGTGTTTTCATCGTTGTCACGTTGGTCATCGTTTTCACCGTCGTCATCGTCGTTTCGGTCGTCTTCGGTGGTTAGGGCGCGGTGTAGGAAGACGGCGAATTCGGCGCGGGTGACGTTGGCTTTTGGTTCGTATTGGTTGTTGCTGCGTCCTTCGGTTAGGCCGTGGTGGTACAGGGTGATGATGTTTTCTTGGTGTGAGTGGTTGGCCTCTTGGATGTCGGTGAGTGTGTCATTGTCTTTTGCTTTTGGTTCTAGGTCAAATGAGCGGACGAGGACGGTGGCCATTTCTTCTCTTGTTAAGGGATTGGTTGGGTTGAATTCGTTGTGTGTGTTCCCTTGGAAGATGCCGGCTGCTGTTGTTAGGTGGACGGCATCGGTGTAATATGCGTCTTCGTCGATGTCTGTAAAGTTGGTTTCGGTTTGGTCGGTTGGTTCGTCTAGGTCTAGGGCGCGTGTGAACATGGTTGCTGCGTCGGCGCGGTCAATGTTGTTGTCGGGTTTGAATGTGTCGTCTGGGTAGCCGGTGATGACTTCGGCGTCGACGAGGGTTTGGATTTCTTGTTTGGCGAAGTGGTCGTCGGCGATGTCTGTGAATGTATCGTTGGCAGTGACGGTCGTTGCTGGTATGGCTAGAATGGCTACGAGTGCGATGGTTGTGATTGGTTTCGTGATGTTCATTTGGATGGCTCCCTCCTTTGTTGGATTGTTGGTTTTGGTGAGTGTTCTCGGTGCGTTGCAATGTGACGCAATGTCGCTTGTGGTGACAACCAATAAAAAGGCTGACTTAGGCTGGGCTCTCGTTGGTGAGAGCGCCTGGCCCTGTGTGTCAGCCTTTCTGGCGTTACGGTTGGTTACGGCGACGTGTGTTTTCGTCTAGTTGATGAAGTCGACTTCTTGTAAGAATCGGTCGATGAGTGCGGCCATTTCAGCTCTTGTTGTGTTGTCTTTTGGTAAGAGTTGGTTATGGTCGTCACCGTTCATGATTTCTGTTTGGATGAGTGTTTCGATGTGCTCATCCGCATAGTCTGCGATGTCTGTGTGATCTGTATAGTCTGTGAGCTGAAGGTCTTCATCGAGTTCTGGTTCGTGAGCGATGTAGTCGATGGCACGGCTGATCATTGTTGCCGCTTCTTCACGTGTAACGTCTTCGTTCGGTGTGAACGTGCCGTTTGCGTGTCCTTCGATAATGCCTGTTTCAACTGCTGGCATGATTTCGTCGACGAACCATTCGCTGCCGTCAACGTCTGTAAATTGTTCGTTGTAGGTTTCTGTTGTTGCAAGGCCTAGGCTGCGAGTTAGGACCGTAGCTAGTTCGGCTCTTGTCATGTTTGATTCTGGCTTGAAGGTGTTGTCGTTGTACCCTTCAATAATGTATTTTGATGCGAGTTTTTCGATGTTTTCAAGTGCCCAGTCTGACGTGCTGACGTCTGGGAATGATGCTTCGTTTTCGACAACGACGTATTCGCTGTTGCTGAAGCCTTTGAGTGTTGCTGTGTCTTCATCGATTGTTGTTGGTACGGCTGTGAACGTGCCGTCTTCTTCGAGGCGGACAGCTGTTGCTGTTTCTTCGTCGAAGTCATCTTCACCGTAAATGTCGCGTTCAACAACGGTGTCGAATTGGTCAAGGTTGATTGTGTCGTCACCGATTTCCGCTTGAACTTGGAATGTGACTGGTTCGGATGCTGTTGTTAGCTCGTTTTGTTCGGCGACGTCGTTTTCGTCATCGCTTTGGCTCATTGTGATTGAGAAGCTGACGTCTTCTTCATCTGTATCGAGCACTTGAACTTCAGCTGCTTCGGCGATGTCGGCGCTGAATTCGGATACGCTTGCGCGGAAGGCGCCGTCATTGGAGCTAACTCCGACTGTTGCGTTTTCGTTGGCGCTACGGATTGTTTCGATTGCGTCAGATGGTAGGCTTAATTGCGCTTGCTCACCTGCTTCTGTGTCGATGGAGAAGTCGACTTGTTCGATTGGCTCATCGTCGGACGCTGCTTCTTCTAACGCTTCGGATAAGCTTTCAGCGTCAACTGTTGCTGTGACTTGCTCTGTGCCGTCTTCTAATGTTTCGGATTCAGTGGAGATACTGTCGTCACCGCTGACAGTGCCTTCTTGTTCATCGGTGGTGTCATCGGAGTCGCTAGGGCTGGAGCTTCCACCGCCTCCGCCGCCGGAGCTGCCGTCGTCAGCAGGTTGAAAAGCAGTTACTAATACATGTGCCATTGCATCTTTGATTTCATCTTCATTAAATCCAACCTCAGCAATTAAATCATCACTGATATCTGAGATTTCACTTACACTTAAATCCAATTCATCTTCAAGATGTTCAATCATATCATCGTAATCATCTGTGACATTAAGAAGTAATTCAAGGTCAATGTTATCACGGACCCATTCTTCATCCATTCCTTCAACCCAAAGGCTTTCTGCTTTTTCTTCCAAATCACTAGCCATACCTAATAGATATGCGACAGTCACTTCCTCTCCGTAACCATCAAACAATTCTTTGAAACTGTCATCATGTCTGTCACGGAATTCTTCAATTTTTGAAATAAGTTGATCTTTGTCGGCTTCTACATCATATAGTAGCTCAGCATAATCTTTTGCGATCTCACCTACTGGTCGGGAGACACTTTCCTTTCCCTCAACTGCATCAACAAAATCTTCAGGAAGGATGTCATCCTCCCATGTTTCAGCATCTAATTTTTTAATCTCTTCACGAAACTCTCTTATTGTATCCTTTTGACCTTCGTCCATCTCATCGTAAACTTCTACCATACGTTCTGCATAATCTTGGATTTCTTGTTCTGTTTCTGCAGAGACACTAGGTGTGCCTACGAGTGCAAATGGCACAATAAGTGCGGTTGCAAACATTGAATTTAATGCTTTGTTACTTAGCGGGAGTTTTTTCATAGCTCCTTCTTCACTCCTTCTGTTTTTTATCCTCGTTCCTATTACATTGTTAGGATTTGAAAATATGTAATTATTTAATCTAAAATAGAAAACATTTCCGTTTCACCATCATTACTAATGGTATTAAATAAGTAATAGGAAATCAATACCAATCTACAATTTTTGGATATTCATAGGGTCGAAAGGCGGTTATGACGAGGTTAGACTGGGATGATTATTTTTCGACAATTCGTTCGTTTTATTTCAAAATATGAATGAAAATAACTTTCGCTTCTGGTGTTATTGGTGATGGTTTATCACCTATGAAATAGAAATGGATGGCGCGATGATTCATACAAATGAGGTTATGTCGCTAGAACAAGGGTTTGATACGGGTTACGATGAGCCGAGGTATACTTTTGATGGTGATGTCGTTTCTGAGGAATTATATAATGAGAAACATGATTCATATTATGAGCGTCTTGAGGAAGTTGATACGGGAAGTGTTTCGATTACGGGTCGTGATGTGGTCAATTTTCAACGAAACACTGTCAATGTTGGCAAGATCGGTGAGTTGATTGATTCGTTTGAGTCAACGGCTGTCATCGATGAGCCTTCTAATTGGGCGCAGGAAGAGGTTTCTGAGGCGATGAATTTAAATCTTGTTCCTGAGCGTTTGCAATATGGATATGAAGATGACATCACTCGTGCTGATTTTAGCGTGTTGGTGGTTCATTTGTTAAAGGAGAAAACGGGTCAATCGATTCAAGAGTTGCTGGTTGAACATGATCTGACGTTAGACGTACATACGTTTGATGATACTTCTGATTATGAGGTTCTATCTGCGCATGCGTTCGGGATTGTGAAGGGGCATGGTGATGGAACGTTTGATCCGGAAGGTGCAATTACGAGGCAGGAAGCTGCTAGTATGCTAACGAAAACGGCTGATGTGCTTGATTTGGATACTCGTAGTCATATGGATAACCCTGGGTTTTCTGATCAGGATCATATTGCTGACTGGGCAACTGATGATGTTGCTTTTGTTTCGACGATGTATGATCGTACGAATGGCCTGGCGATTATGACTGGGACTGGTAACGATCGGTTTAGTCCGCTGGATTCTTATACGCGTGAGCAGTCTTTTATGACTTTGAAGAGGTTGTTCAATGTGGAGTCATTGTAAAGAATGTGACAATGGCATTTTGGATCTGTGATGGATAACGGATCTGTAGGGGCAGCGCTCATCATTGTGCGGGATTTGTTATGTTCCGTTTGATGAGCGTTTTTTGTTTGGGTGTGGCCTGCTTCGGTCAGGTGAAGCGGTTTTTCCTTCAGGTGAAGTGATTTTTCGATCAGGTGGAGTGGTTTTTCCTTCAGGTGAGATACTTTTCCCTTCAGGTAGACTGTTTTTCCTTCAGGTTAGACTGTTTTTCCTTCAGGTAGACTGTTTTTTCCTTCAGGTGAGCTACTTTTTCCTTCAGGTAGACTGTTTTTTCCTTCAGGTGAAGCGGTTTTTCAATCAGGTGAATCAATTTTCCCTTCAAGTGGACTACCTTTTCCTTCAATCATCAGATTCCTTTTCTCAATGACAATCTACCGCCGTTCGTGTTACTGGATTGTTTGTTCTGATTTTCAGAGATTATCTTTCCTAATTGATTCCATATTCGTCGTTGTACTAGTTCAATCGTTTACTATGATGCTTTTACGTGTCTGTCAAACACCAATGACTATTTGCACTCAAAAAGACCTCATGGGGAAATACATTTCCCATGAGGTCTTGCACAAATGAAAAAGGACTTTAACATTTCACCGCACCGAAATCGGATATAGAACACACGATCAAGCTTACAATCACCATGATTATCGTGATTATGCGATGTTTATATTCCGTTTCATATAAAACTTTTGAATACACCCGATCTCCTTGAGAAGCTTCGTTTCCATACGATCACCATCGTTTCTTTTATTATATCATGCGAAAAAATCAACAAAAGTGAGAACATCAGAAATTAGGGAATGAGTATGTGAGTGCGGACAAGAGGTGAGTAAAACATTTGATTTAAGAAGAAAACAAGTTTGGAACTTTCGACGAATGTTGTTTTATTGTTTCTCAAATAACTGTTTTTTGGAGGATTGACTTCTTCAAGTGAAAAAGAACATATGTTCTTATCTGGTTTTATTATATAATATTTTTTTGTTTAAATAAAGTGCACAATGATTCGTTTATCATTCTGTCACAGTGCGGGTAAGTTGTTTTCTCCATTCCAAAGTGAATAAGGGACACCTATGCCTAAACACCCTGTTATTTTACATAATGAAAACCACCTGAACTTGATATAGATCGTTCAGGTGGTTTTATCATCGCAAAACTTCCGGTAGGTCCCTTCGAGAACCGTCATTGCGTTATTTCCAAACATATGAAACTTTCGTTAGTTCTCCTTCAATTTGTTGTTCATGAGGCTGTGAAGTTAGTTTACTTACAATAATCGCAATTAAAAAGGCTGCAATGAAGCCTGGTACACCTTCCATGACGACCTCGGCTAACCCTGATTGATACCAGATAAACACGGCTAGTGCTCCAGCTGCCATACCAGCTCCTGCTCCTGCGTTCGTAAGCTTTTTCCAGTAAAGAGAGAGAATGAGGACTGGTGCAAAAGTTGCTGCGAGTCCTGCAGAAGCATAAACCGTTAAGAAAAATACAGATTCCGGTGTTGTCACTGCAACAATCGTTGATAAGACGCCGATAAGGATAATCACAATTCTTGTGACCAACACGTTTTGTTTATCCGATAGGTTCTTATTAAGGTATTTTGAATAAATATCCTCTGTTAATGCAGAAGAGGCTGATAGCAACTGTGAGTCAGCTGTTGACATCAATAACCCTAAGAAAATGGCTAATAAAATGCCTCCCCATAGAGGGTGCGCCAATTCCGTTAATGCCAATGGAAATATCATCTCTGGGTCTGCTACCTCTGGGAATAATACTCTTCCAGAATATCCCACGAGAAATGCACCCCAATATGTAATCGTTAATGCGGATAAACAAATGGCTGCAGATTTTCGGACTTCTGCTGAGCTTTTTAAAGCGAAAAATCGAATCGTATCATGCGGACGACCTATAACATTTAACCCCATGACAAGAAAACCAAGAACAGAACCGAGTAACGCTGAGCCGGTTGCGCCCATGTTTGCCGAAGTGTACATCGGGCTAATTTCAGCTGTTTGTGCCACAACCGCATTCCATCCCCCAGCAACATAAATCATAAAGATACCTAAAATGACGGTCCCGATGACAACGCCAATTCCTTGAAAGTAGTCAGTTAGAGAAACGCCCATCAATCCGCCGAACAGACAATAAGCAGTAACAACAATTCCTGCAATAATAATCGCTGTCACAGGTTCAAAGCCAAAGACTGTCTGTAACGTCAATCCAGCTGCCGCTAATTGCGCTGCTGTATATGCAGACATAAAGATCACTATAGAAATACCTGATACTAAACGTATAAAGTGCGGATTTCCTCTCATTCGTTTAACAAAATAATCAGTATACGTGACAGCTCCTAGTAATTGAGAATAGTTTCTCACACGCTTGGCAATCACCATATAAGCAAAAAGAAAACCTAAATTAAAACCGATCAATATGTAAAATACTGAAGGTCCTAAGGAATAAACCATTCCCACGTAACCGATTAGTACCCAAGCGCTCATACCTGAGAATGCATAACTAATAGCAGAAACCCAGCTTCCTAAATTTCTCCCAGCCAGGTGAAAGCCTTCTTTTGATTTTGTGAATTTAAAAGAGTATATTCCAACACCGATCATTAAAATGAAATAAACAATAATTGGAATAATAAGTGCTAGATTCATTTAGCATCCCTCAATTCCTCTTCATAGTTCTTATAATATTGGTCATCTTTCTTTGCTGCCCTTACTTCTAACAAATAGTATACAATCGGAATCAGCGTTAAAATCGTAGGAATCACAACTACGACAAACCAAGCCCCCCATGTCCAACCTAACATCAGTGCACCCCTCCAAATATTCAAATAATTCTAAATACACAATTTATAGTTTTGTATTATATCCTTACTCTTCTCAATTGTAAATAAATAATTTTTAATTTTATAAAAAAATCACTCTATTTTATCAAAATTTTTATTTGCAACACGTCTAAATTGCTTTTTCTTTAAAAATAAGCATTTATTTTTGACTTTTTTAAAAAAATGGATTAATTTATTAGTTAAAAGATTCTGACAAAAACGAAGCAAGGGGGACACTTTGTGACTACTTCAATCACGTCAACAGAAAAACAAGATATGATAGAAGAGTTAAGCCAAGATCATCTCATAGACTACACGAAGCAGATCGCACAATACGTTAGGCTTTCTGGATCCCAAGATGAAGAAAACGCCTTTAAATATATAAAAGATCTATTAGAAAGTTACCAATTAAGTCCGAAACTTACTTATGATGATGCCTTCATCAGCATCCCTAAAGAAGCTAGTTTAACTGTTAATAATGAGCAATTTGAATGTATCACACATTCTATGGCTGCTTCTGCCACAGAGTTAACAGGGGACATGTTATTCATTTCTAAAGACGATCTTCATCATCTTTCTGATATAGATGGTACAAAGGTTGCGCTTATTGAGGGGCTTGCCACGCCTGGTATCGTTTACCAAATCGAAAAAACTGGCTTTCAGGCAGCAATTTTTATCAATACAGAATACACATATGAAATGATTGTCTCCCCAGTATGGGGTACACCAACACCAGAGAACGTAGAAAAATTACCTAAGATTCCTGTCATTTCAGTCACCGCACCTTCTGGAGAGAAACTGAAGGAACAGGCACAGCAAGGCTCTTCATGTACATTATCTACTTCAGTAGATACAGGCATTCGCAAGATCCCTACGCTAACCGTTGACATTCAATCTGATCAAGAAGAGGATTCCTTTATCTTATTTAGTGGACATGTTGACTCCTGGCATTATGGGGCAATGGATAATGGTACAGCGAACGCAACAATGCTTGAAGTCGCAAGAGTGCTTGCAAAAAACAAACATTTACTTAAACGAAATGTCCGGCTGGCCTTTTGGTCTGGCCATTCTCACGGTCGTTATGCAGGGTCAGCCTTATACTGTGACACGCACTGGCAGGAACTTTATGATCATTGTGTCGCCCACGTCAATATTGACTCTGTCGGGGGGAACGGTGCGACAGTATTATCTCAAGGCAATTGCATGGCAGAAACGAAAAACATCGCCCAAAAAGCGGTTTATGAAGTTACGGAGCAGGATTTTGAAGGAAAGCGTTACGGTAAGGCAGGAGACCAGTCATTTTGGGGAACCGGGGTCCCTTCCCTATTCATGGGGCTTTCAGAGCAACCACCGTTAGACGGAACGGCCGCTAACGCTCACCAAGAGTTATTCGGACAATCTGGTAAGTCTTCAGGATTTGGTTGGTGGTGGCATACAACAGAAGATACGACCGATAAAATCAACCCTGAATTCCTACTAAGAGATTGCCAAGTTTACCTTCTTTCAATTTTAGAGCTCGCCTGTAAAGATCTATTGCCGATTAATCATATCGCTGCTCTAGAAGATATCAAAAATGGCCTTCAAGAATGGGAAGGAAAACTTCAAGGCGAAATGACGTTAGAAGAACTCCAACAACGTGTCGACTCTCTGATACAACGGGTAGAATCGATCAACATACTAAAGAATGAACCATTAACAGAAGCGCAATTACAGACATTCAACCATCTAACCATGAAACTCTCACGCTACTTCGTTCCTTTTAACTATGTAGCAGACAACCCTTTTCAATTTGATACCTTATTTCAACTACCAAGGGTACCAGCCTTACTAGATATTGATGCATTACAAAAAGTATCTCCACAAGATGAGGCAGCATTTTTTATCAAAACGAAGATTCGTAGAAAAATCAATGAATTATCTTTTCAATTGAATCAAGCTAACCAAGAAATCAACCGATTTTATGAAACATTGAAAAAGGAGTAGATAGAATGACGAACTTATTTTCACCTATTCAACTAAAAGGTGTAGACATCCCTAATCGCATCATGCTTTCCCCTATGTGTCAGTATCAAGTGAAGAATAATGACGGAATGCCAAATGATTGGCACTACATACATTTAACAAGTCGAGCTATTGGCGGTGTTGGGCTTATCTGCCTTGAGATGACAAATATCGAAGCAAGAGGAAGAATCACGGAGAATTGCCTTGGGTTGTGGGAAGAAAGTCAGCTTGAGAGCTACAAAAAAATCATTGATGCATGTAAGTCCTACGGTTCTAAAGTAGCGGTTCAAATCGCTCATGCTGGGAGAAAATCGAAAATTGCATCCGGTGACGTCGTCGCGCCAAGTGAAATGCCATTTTCTGATGACTCCCCCTCTCCTAGGAGCTTAGAGACTCAAGAAATAAAAGATATTGTAAGACAATTCGGTAAAAGTACAGAACTAGCTGTCAAAGCAGGATTTGACATGATCGAACTGCACGGGGCACACGGATATCTATTACATCAATTTATCTCTCCTTCTTGTAATAAAAGAGAAGATGAATATAGCGAATATGACCGCTTCCCTTTAGAAGTCATTAAAGAAGTCCGAAATAATATGCCTGATGATATGCCTTTAATTTTAAGAATTTCAGCAATTGAATACGGGGACGGGGCCTATGATTTCCATCATATCAAACAAATGATTCCTGCATTTATTGAGGCAGGCGTCGATGCCTTTGATGTGAGTACCGGTGGGAACTCTCCGCAAAGGCCGCCTGAAATATTTGCTGGGTTTCAAGTAAAGTATGCAGAAGCGATCAAACAAGAATTTGATATTCCTGTTATTAGTGTTGGATCTCTTGAAGATGCTGAAGTTGCACAACAAGTGATCGAACAAGAGCAAGCAGATATGGTAGCCATCGGTCGAGGACTTTTACGTTACCCTTATTGGCCAAAGGAAGCAGCGGAAAAATTAGGTCTAACGTTCAACTTGCCTGGTGTTTACGATATTGGATATTAATTTCAGCTACTGAAAATTGGAGGGGAAAAAATGAAATTCACTTTTATTGGAGCAGGCGCAATTGGCGGTGTTGTAGGTGCTTACCTCGCCAAAGCAGGGGAAGATGTTACCTTAGTTGACGTCAATGAAGAACATATCAATGAAATACAAAAGAACGGTCTCAATATTCAAACCCAAGAGGAGTCATGGACAACAAAAGAAGTAAAGGCGAAAACGATGAATGACCTAAAGAAAAGCAAAGAACCGCTTGATGTTGTTGTACTCGCTGTAAAAGCACAACACACTTCGGAAGCAGTCAATGATATCAAAGACCTTCTTCAGAAAGATTCCGTCGTCATCTCTATGCAAAACGGATTAACAGAAAATATTATCTCCTCCATCATCGGTCAAGATCGAACGATCGGAAGTTTTGTTAATCTTTTTGCAGACTATTTAGAACCAGGACTGATTCAATACGGAGGCGTCGGTTCACTGTTCATCGGAGAGCTTAGCGGAGAATTATCCCCTCGCTTACTCGCTCTTGAAGAAAAATTCAAGGCATGGGGAGATGCAAAGGCAACGGACAATATTTACGGTTATCTATGGAGTAAACTTGCATTCGGGGCGATTTTAACAGCAACAGCAACTGTCGATGAAAAAATGGCTGAAGTGATTAATCCAACTGATAACCGGAAAATGTTTGTCGAGTTAGCTACAGAAGTGCTAAAAGTAGCTGATCAAAACGGCATTCAACCGATGAGCTTTGATAATTGGGAACCAAACATCATTTACCAAAAAAACAAAGAAAGAGATTGGGATACAATCAACGAGCACTTTGATAAGCTCGTCGCTAGACTCCGTTCTTACAAAAAAGTGAAGTCTGGCATTTGGCGAGACCTCGCTGTCCGGAAAAGGAAAACAGAGGTTCCATTTCACCTCTCCCCTGTCATCGAACGTGGCCAAGACCTTAACATTGATATGAGTCTAACGAAAAAGACACTTGACCTCATTGTTGAACTTGAAAACCAAGAGCGCGAAATGTCTTGGGAAAACATCGAATCATTGAAACAATTAGCAAATCAAAAACAAAAATCATTAAATGGCTAGATATCTATTTTTTTGAATATGATATAGTCAACCTAAATTCAAAAAAACAGTAAAGGTGGGTTGGCACTTGTTTGATAAAATGAATGAAGACTTTTCTATTGATCAATTAGATCGACAAATTGTTGAGATTTTACAAAAAGATGGTCGCATTTCGTATACTGAGCTATCGGAACAGCTCGACACAACCGCGAGTACGATCCGAAATCGAGTTCAACGATTAACAGATAACAACTTCATTAAAGTAGTCGGCGTTGTGAACCCTTTCCTAACAGGGATGGAGACAGTCGCTTTCATCGGCGTAAAAATTGACCTACCCAAATATGATGACATCGTAGAAGCACTACGAAAGATTCCGGAAGTACGATTTATCGCTGGAGCTTCAGGCGGGTATGATTTATTTATTCAAGTCATCACAACGAATAACATGAGTCTCTTCCAAATTATAAGACAAGATATTAGCGATATCGATGGGATCGCGTCATTGGAAACGCACATGCTTTTTGACATTCACAAACAAACATACGATTGGGGTACTGGCCAAGATAAAGTATGAATCAGTGAGAAGCACGGGGACGGACCTTCTTTGCCAAATTTGTAATCAGAAGCACGAGAGAAGCACGGGGACGGACCTTCTTTGCCAAATTTGTAATCATAATGTAATCATTTCTCCTTGATGATGCGCTCAAAGGGGCAAACAAATATTTTAGCTAAATCAAAAACTCGAACATTGATATCTTATCTGTAGTTTGTTTTATCCCCTCCGACTGAAGACTCCCTCTGCAATCGCGAGAAGGGCTTGGTTCCAGGGGAGGGGGTATTTCACGACATTTTTCACCTTCCATAACCTAAAATACTGTCAGTACCAATGGCATCGTCTTGTTTCATCGTTTCAAATCGCTTTAGCGAGTGCAACAAACACCATAAGGAACATGCTACTGATACACTTATCACCATATATTTTAGAAAGAAATTACGCGAAGCATCGCGGTACCCCTAAAAGGACGGCAAAAGCTTTTCCCTATCATTCATGTATAACAATATTAGAACGGAGCAACAATATGTCGCATGAAGTTGTTATCACTAAAAAAGTAACCACCTACTATCCTTTGTTCGAGGGGTAGGCGGTTACTTTTTTGTTTTTTCTTTTAACGATTTCTAGAACCATTCTCCACACACTTACCAGAGCGATACAATCAGATTCTAACAATCTATAATCATGGTAACTGTTAAGGTTTCTCAGGAATATCCTTTCCACCTTTATTACCTTGCCGCCTTCACGCTTTGTTACACTTTCATTACAAATTTGGCAAACTAAATACGTCCCCGTGCTTCCCCTGCTGCCGTCCCCGTGCTGCCTCACGCCTTATAAACAAAGTTAGGCGAAACGCCTAATATCCTTGCTGCTTGGCGTTGCGAGATGCCTTCAATGGCTTTGACTTTTCTCAATAAATGATTTCTACTTACCTTTGGCAAACTTTTCACTTGCGGAATCTCAATCGAACCAAGCACCTTCTTGATTTCAACTCGCGCTTCTTCATCTGACAACCTTCGCCGATAAGCTGTCTCGTCAAGACATTGATCGGAAGTTTTCCGTTCATTAAATACCTTAAACGTTGCTCGCGCGGTTGCTAGATCAGTAGAAAACATCTTTAAAGCCAACCCTGTATCTAATAACCGCTCTGGATACACTTCTTCATTATAATATCCAAGACAACTACTCCACGGCCACTGATCAACTTGATTAACCATACCTGCTTTCACCGGATTCTGATGAATATACCTCACAACCGTCAGAAAATACCGCCTCGACTCAACATTCTCACTCTTAAATCGATCTTGAAAAAGATGACCTTGCGTGCGATATTTCCAATTATAATACAAAGCGAAACTAACACCGATTCGCTTCATTGTAAGCGAAATGTCCTCATTTCCTTCTCTTACTAAGAGATGAACATGATTACTCATCAAACACCAAGCATATACGGTCATTTCCGCTTGGATTTTGCACTTCAAAAACGTACCAAGAAATCTCATCCGATCTTCATCGTCATGGAAAATTTCTTGCCCGTTCGCACCTCTCCACATGATATGATAGATTCCGTATGCACTCTTGCTCCTTGGTTTACGACCCATCACAATCACCGCTTTATATAGTCATCAATGGTTCTCTTTTCACCTGTTAACAATTTCGTATCCAACGTCGGACGACTCAGCTTTCTTAACGTCATCGCTTCTAACAAACTTTCATCTGATATTTCATTTTCACCCTTTACATCAGCAATCGTTCTAGCTAAGCGGATCATTTTGATTTGCACACGATTGCTAAGGGCCTCTCGAACCGAGAGACGCTGGATAAGCTGTTGCTGTTCGCCCGTTAATGGAGACATTTTCAGCAAATGTTCATACGGAACGCTCCCGTTACAAACCTTTTCACCGTACCGTTGATATTGCCGCTCCCGTGCGATTTGCACACGTTGTTTGATCACTTCAGACGATTCAATCCCTTGAAAATCATGCCCTTTAAGGTGAACAGATTTTAACGATAATAAAATGTCAATTCGATCTAAAACAGGCCCGGAGACACGATTTTGATACGTTTGGATTTGCTTTTTGGAACACGTACAGTATTGGGTCTTGGAACCGAAGTATCCGCATGGGCAAGGGTTCATCGCAGCGAGAAAAATAAATTTTGCGGGGTAAGTTACTGTGGAATGAACGCGACTAATCGTCACTTGTTCATTTTCTAACGGTTGCCTTAACATATCTAACGTTTTCTTGGAGAATTCAGCAAGTTCATCTAAGAAGAGGACACCACGATGAGCGAGCGACACTTCACCTGGTTTCGGGTTTGTCCCCCCACCGATAAGTGAGACAGCAGACGCGGAGTGATGGGGATGGCGGTAGGGAGGCATAGATAGGGACGAGTCATCAGCCCCAGCTAATTGATAAAGACTCATTTTTTCAAGTTGGGCTTCTTTTGAAAGTGACGGTAAAATGGAAGGAAACGTTTCTGCCAATAAACTTTTCCCACAACCAGGCGGACCATCCATTAACACATAATGTTCACCTGCCGCCGCAATTTCAAGCGCCCATTTTGCAAAGTCATGACCAATCACTTGTTGAAAGTCCTTGTCTACGACTTGCTCTTCGTCTTTTACTGCTTCAGGCTGATCAAACGAGAGGGGCGGCTGTCCGGAAAAAATATCGATGACATCTTGAAGGGATTGAATGTAGATCAGTTCCAAATCATCCATTTCAATTTTAGGAAGCGTCGGATCAAAGGGAAGGAAAAGCCTCTTCAGATTTAATTTCTTCGCCGCAAGAACAGCAGCGATCATCCCTTCGACAGGGAGCACCGACCCATCTAACGATAATGCGCCAATGAAAGCAGCATCGTCAGGAATGTTCTCTTTTAGAAAATCACCACTCTTTAAAACACCCAGCGCAATCGCTAAGTCAAAAAGCGGCCCGTTTTTCTTCTGCTCCGCCGGCGATAAGTTAATCACCACTTTCATATCAACCAATGGAAACCCCATACTATGTAACGTCGCAGACACCCGTTCCTTCGATTCTTTCACCGAAGCATCAGGTAGACCAACGATCACAATCGACTCAAGCCCATCCATGACTTGTACTTCCGCTTGAACAACATACCCTTGCAAACCTTTTAAACCAATGCTCGTTACTTTTGACGACATATTCGATTCCTCCAATATATCCATTTGATTTTGTGATAACAAAAGGGAGTATTCGCGATGTTACTGACGTAGATTGATGATGTGTGAATGACACTTGGGGTAAGCAATACAACTTGAGGTTAGACGACGAAAAGCTACAATCAATCAGGAAATGATGTGAGTATAAATTTAGGTATTTAAAAAAGGGAAGTCATTGTTAGCGGTCGTTCATTTCAGGTAAATCGTCGAGGATGACACGGAGAAGGTAGAGTCGTCCAAAAATGTAGGACTACATCACATAGAAATATACATGTTTATTTGAACTTCCTTTATCATACAACAAAATGTGAAATATTTCACCTATAAAACATTACCTTTGCAACATTTTTTCAAACATTCAAAAGAAAATACAAAAAGAGCCACCACCTAAAGCGATAGCTCCCTTCCACATACAATTTTTATTACACTTTCATTACAAAATTGGCAAACTGGATACGTCCCCCTGATTCCCCTACAACAAAATGTGAAATATTTCACCAGTTGAACAGTACTTTAACAATAATTTTTTGAACATTCATAAGAAAACACAAAAAAAAGAGCCACCACCTAAAGTGACAACTCCCTTTCTCATACAAATTTTATTATACTTTCATTACAAAATTAGCTAAGTGGATACGTCCCCCTGCTTTCCCGAAGAAAGAGCTACCGCGTTATGCGATAGCCCCTCTCTTGGAAACCAGCAGGTTTCGATTCCTCTTCATTAACCTCTCTGAAATATTACATTTTCATTTCAATTCTGGCTAACTGGAACCGTCCCTATGCTTCTTGTTCTCTTTTAAAAAGTCACCACTCTTTAAAACACCCAGCACAATTGCTAAGTCAAAAAACGGCCCATTTTTCTTCTGGTCTGCCCGCGATAAGTTAATCACCACTTTAATATCAACCAATGGAAAGCCCATGCTATGTAATGTCGTAGACACTCTCTCCTTGGATTCTTTCACCGAAACATCAGGCAGTCCAACGATCACAATCGACTCAAGCCCTTCCATGACATGTACTTCCACTTGAACACAATACCCTTACAACCCTTTTTATCCAATGCTCGTTACTTTTGACGACATGTTCGACTCCTCCAATATCGATTTGTTTTCTTTGTATTTATGAATTTTCAGAAACAAACAGGCGTATTCGTGATGTTATCGACGCTGGATGGTTTATTTATGATTAACATGTGGGGTGAGCAATACAGCTTGAGGGAAATTTGCTAAGAGGTTCAATTCTTCAAGAAGGGCTTTCATTATCGAATGTTAGGTGTTTATAAAAAGGGAAGTGATTGTTAGAAATAGTTCATTTCGGTGAACCGTCGAGGAAAACACGGTAGGCAAGAGCTGTCCAATATCATTTAACAACATCACATAAAAGTAGGTGTATTGTTTACTTTCTCTATTTGAACTGCCCCTATCAACATTATATTGTGAAATATTTCATCTATTGAGATATACCTTTAATATAAATTTTTCGAACATTCATAAGAAAATACAAAAAGAGCCACCGCCCGTGAAGCGATAGCCCTCTTCATCTCCCTATACATGCCATAATAACGAAGTTCTTAGCCTTGCATCTAGGTTTTATTACAGTTCCATTACAGATCTAGCCAACACGAACCGTCCCTTTGCTTCTCACAGCAATCACCCTTATCCTAAAATTTTTATAATTATATAGAAACACATCAAGAAGAGAACGGTCAATACAAACAATAAAACGTTACAATTTTGGTTCGTTCCCGTGTTTCAACGCTAACAGTCCCCACTGCCAAGCCTGAAGTGGACTTTCATCACCTAGCTGTTAGACATGCCGGGCACACATATAAAAAGAGCTACCGCATTATGCGATAGCTCTCTTATTAGGAAGCAGGAGAAGCGTCCCCTTACTTCTTAATTATTCAGCTACAGATACGCCCTTAAATTCATCGTCTTCAACAACAAAGTCTAATTCAATATCCGTAGTTCCATGACCATTAACATCAGTAGTAGTAAAAGTGACCTCTACTGTTTCTTCCGTTGCTGCATTCGTATCAAGTCCTGTAAGTGAAATAGTTGCTACACCCTCGGAGTCAGTAGAAACTGAGCCATTATTGTCTCCACCTAGAGAATCAATTTCACCCTCGTCTTCAAAATCCGGAACATCAATTACATTTGATTCTTCAATAGCATCACCAGCAGCGTCCAACAATGTTAATTCAAATTCCACATCTTGATCACCGTTAGTGATATCCACACTATTTTCATCAAATGTTAATGTTGAAACAACTTGCTCAATTTCAAATGTATCATCTTCTGTTTCATCTTGGATAGTAATGACTAATTCATAGTCACTTGCAGCTTCAATTTCAGTATCAATGTCATCAAACTCAACATTTGAATCAACATCAAAGTCATGTGTAACGGTTTGTGAGTCAATTTCATTACCCTCAGAATCAACAATTACACCTTCTACATCAACTTCACCATCGAAAGCAACACCATCTGCATCTTCTACATTTTGTAGTTGAGCAACAAGATTGTCATCTTGACCGATCGTAGGGATGTCATTAATATCAAATGATCCAACAATCAAGTCATCTGCAACAGAAGCGTCATCTTCATCGATTTCTGTTTCTTCGATTACGTTACCAGCTGTATCTTCAAGATCTTCAGGACGCTCAACAGTTACCTCTGGCGCTTCATCAAGTGAAAGTTCTTCATCAAGCTCTAGTACTACTGCTTTTGTTCCATCAGTTGCATGGTCAACACTGTCAACCTCTGCACCTTCAACAGAGAATGTACGATCATCAATGCGAGTACCGTTCATCTCTTCACTAAAGTTTACAGTAACTTCATCAGCTTCAGTAAGTTGAACATTATCAATTTCAGGAGCGATTTCGTTAATTAAACCTGTTTCTGTAAATTGAAGTGGTTGACCAAAGCGGTTCACAGTATCACCGGAACCATCAGCAATAACTTCTACATCTTCTCCCTTATACTGACCGTTTGTATCAAGGTCTTCTTCAATTGTCAACTCAACAGTGTTACTTGATGTAGTTGAAACGCTATTGATTTTTAGTTCATCATAAGGGGAACTATCCTGTTGTAGAGTGAACTCCTCAACGTCAAATTCATCGATATCGTCTTCAAATTGAAGTTCAATCGTATTACGATCTAGGGCAGTCATTAGGTCGTCGCCATCATCGTTTTGATCGATTCCAAATGGAGTACCTGATTGGTCACTACCTAAGTTTTCAGTCCAGTAAAGATCATCTGTACGGTTACCATTAGCATCAGCTACACGAGCACCTGTAAGGTCACCAATTAGGGCAAGCTCTTCTTCAGCGTTATCAAATGTGATTTCTACTGATTTAAGGTCATCAGCAACACTGATTTCAGCTGTGTCAAGCTCATCAAAGGATGTGTTATCAGTAGAGTACTTAGACAAGTCAGCTACTGAGTAATCACCAGTAGTTGCCATTTCGTTGTCATCAAATTCAACGACAATTGTTACGTCGTCTCCATCTTGATAGTACTTAACGTCAAAGTTGCTTGCATCTGGAGCTGTCACATCTTGCATTTCAAATGTAAAGTCCTCTTCGTCAAGCTCGTTACCAAGAGTGTCTTCTACATCTTCTACAGTGAGGACATGGTCACCATATGCATCATTATCGACCGTAACAACAACTGTGTCATAATGTGTATCTCCATCATCATCAACGTAGAAATCAACACTGTTGATAGATACATCGTCTCCATCTTCATCCACTAAAGAGTAGTTACTACGGTTGTCTCCAGCTTCATCTCCTGAATCAGCTAGATCTTTATCAAATTCAACTTTGAAGCTGTCCTGAGAATCTTCCTCTTGTTCAACAGAAGCAATTGTTGGCGCATCTTCATCAACAGTTACTTCAAAGCTAGTTGTAAGTTCATCTTCTTGAACGTTACCCCAGTTGTCCTCTAGAACCTCTTCTTCAATTGTTAGGTTTGCGGAACCTGATGGAAGAGTGTGGTCAGCATCAAACCATACATGAAGTTCTGAACCATCAATTTCTACTTTATCTGCTGTGTTTGAACTATTAGTGTGGTAGATTTTATCTAGAATACTAGCGTCTGCATCACCAGTCTCAATCTCTTCCTCACTAGAATCTTCAAAACTGATGTTTTCGTTGAATTGAACAACTACATACTGTTGATTTTCAGCATAAGCTTCTTCAATCACAGGAGGGTTCTCATCAATTGTTACATCAAGGTCAAATGTTGTAGATGGAACGTTAAGGCCTGCATAGTCAACTAGTTCCCCTCGTTCTACACTTACTTCATATTCACCATCTTCAAGTGAAGAAAGAAGTTCGATCGTTGCTACACGTTCACTATCATCAAAGCTCACGCTATCGATGATAAGTGTTGTGCCATTGTTAGTTTCAACAGTGAATGCATCGCCTTCGTCACTATTATCAACATCGATTGGCTCACTAAATACAACTTCGATTTCGTTTGTTCCAGTAACTTCAACTTCTTCAGCTGTTGGAACAGTTGTATCGAATAACTCGATCGTCGTTTCATACTCTTCTTCAAGAACCTCATCAGAAACTTTAACTGTTACTTGATCTTGGTTCTCTTTTGCATCATCAAGCGTCAAGCGAACATGATTACCGTCAACGACAGGATCAACATCGTCGTCAAGGTCTAATTCACTTCCATCTTCATCAAGAAGCTCGATCTCGTCTTCGATATCTTCAACATCTTCAACATCTTGGTTGAAGTAGATGTCAATTTCTTTAAGGTTAGTCGCACTTACTTCCGCAACTTCTAAAACGTCTACTTCTACATCAAGGCGCTCTTCTGGAGCTTCTGTTCTGTGGAAGAATGTAGCTGCTTCAGCGCGGTTTACTTCAGCGTCTGGTTTAAATTCTCCATCGCCATAACCTTGAACAATACCTAGGGAAGCTAGTGCTTTAACTGCTGCCTCTCCCCAGTGACCGTCAACGTCGTTTAGGTCTAGAATTGCAGCTTCGTTTTCCTCAAGCTCGTATGCTGCGACAACGATGTCAGCAAGCTCAGCACGAGTGATGTTGTTATCTGGACGGAATGTTCCGTCTTCGTAACCTTGGATATATCCAGCTTCAGCGACTGCTGCAACTTCTGCAGCAAACCACTCGTCGTCAACGTCAGAGAAGTCTGCATCTGCGTCTTCTTGAATGTCTAAGTTGAATGCACCAGCGATCATTGAAGCCGCTTGCGCACGAGTAAGTTGCTCATCTGGACGGAATGTTCCGTCTTCGTAACCTTCAATAATTCCTTTTTCTGCTGTGTAGTTTACACTATCCGCGAACCAGTCGCTTACTTGAACGTCAGAAATTTGTGCATCTGCTGCAGTCACTGCACCAGCACCTGTTGTTGCTACCAATGCCGTTGCGACAGAAGTAGCCAAAAACTTACGATAAGATTTTGGTTGATAAGCCATGTAACCATTTCCTCCTTTTAGGTATGTACGTTCTTTTACGTACGATATTCTATTTTCAGCATTACTAGACTGAGAGATTTCAGTCAAAATAATGCTAAAACTATTACAGTCCAATAATCACCTGCAAGATTAGTATAATTTCCTCAAAATGTATTGTCAACCTGAAGTGTAACAACGCACCCTTCTTTTACTAGTTGAGGAAATCAACTGTCCTGGTTCATGATATTGGAAACTAGTTATTTGCCATTCTACATTAATCGTCATTGTTTTCAAAGTGCTGTTGTAAAAAAATTAAATCACTTTTCATTCTTTATGACTTGAACTGACAGTGATGGCAAACGCTACTTCCTCGTTGTTTTACCTGCACTACTAATATCGGTTTCTTAACTGAAAGATTCATAGTACTTTCGTCTTGTTAATAAATGATAACTTCTGTTACACATTTGTAATCTCAATCACGTCCTCTCTATGGTAAACTATTCAAGGAAAACTGTTTCGATCATTTATACATAGAAAAATAGAAAACGCTTAAATTTCGACAATTCTACATAAGAAAGTGGGGATATTGTGAAAAAGGCTGCAACAGGGCTTATGGTGTCTGCCCTTCTTTTGACGACATTTCCTGAAGAAGGTTTCAGTGCTTCCCATGAAGTTGAAGACATCAGTGTCATTATCGATGAAGCAAAAACACACATTGGTACCCCCTATTCGTTCGGAGGTACTTCACCTAGTGGCTTTGATTGTTCAGGGTTTCTTTACTACACCTTCCAACAAGAAGGAATCACCATACCAAGAACAACATCCACCCAATATAACTATGGTGAAACCGTAAATCGTGATTCACTAGAAATTGGAGACATCGTCTTTTTTGAAACATACAAACCAGGTCCATCCCACTCAGGAATATATGTAGGCGGAAATGAATTTATTCATGCCTCTTCTTCAAATGGGATTACGATTAATAATTTAAATGAATCGTATTATAACCAACGCTACATAGGGGCTAAGCGCTTCGTTGAGGAAGTGGAAGTGGAAGTGGAAGAAGAGGAAGAACCAGAAGTTCTTGCTGACCTTCCGACAGGTGAGTACCACGACATCGACGAGGACCATTGGGCCCAAGAAAAAATTTATGAATTGAGTCAAGAAGGGATCATCCAAGGAACGTCGGATAGCTTTTTCCTCCCAGACGAAAACATCTCACGCGACCAAGCGGCTACGATATTTGACAAAGCGCTCGAGCTTGACGACGTAGATGTGGACGAGCTATCTTACAGTGACCTTGACGAAGATTACTGGGCTTTTGATCAGATTGCTACTGTAACGGAAGCGAGTATTCTTGAAGTATCAGAAGAAAATTTCCAGCCATTAGAACTTCTAACTCGTGAAGAAACAGCGATGGCGATCGACAACGCTTTCGACCTTCCTGAAGTCGAGA
Organism: Texcoconibacillus texcoconensis; assembly: GCF_014202575.1. Lineage (GTDB taxonomy): Bacteria > Bacillota > Bacilli > Bacillales > Salisediminibacteriaceae > Texcoconibacillus > Texcoconibacillus texcoconensis. The sequence goes on from NZ_JACHHB010000014.1 coordinate 61,088, forward strand.
GTGAAGTGACGTTTACTGACCTTAACGAAGATGCTGATTCCTATGATGCAATTCAACGCGCAGCTGAAGCTGGCATCATCTCTGGTTATGTAGATCAAACATTTAAACCAGAAGAAGACGTGACACGTGCAGAGTTTGTTTCGTTAATCTATGAAGCTTGGAATCTCGATACTTCTAATGAATAAATAGTAGAATTACGAGTTTCTACATATTATATATTGTTTTTTGGTTACATTTACCACTGATGTTTTTAACCCCGCATGGCTCGAGGGCAATGCGGGGTTTTTTTATGTCCGTTATTCAGTTTTTTCACTCGTCATACGAGAAAATAAGGCACTCAATTCACTTCTACTCACTGAGCGTTCGGGACGATACGTGTCATCTTCGTACCCTTCCGCATAACCGTAAGCTGTGAGCATAGCGACTGCACCGGCGTAAAATTCATCGCCGTCGACATCTGTAAAGGAGTGTTGTTCAGCTGAGGTTACCTCTTCTAGTTCGAAAAACCTCATTAATAGTACAGCGAATTCACCACGACGAATCTCTTCATCAGGTCGAAACGTTTCATCTTCGTAGCCTGTAATGACTTCTTCATCGAAAGCCGCTTCAATCCAGCCTGATGCGTAATGCGTGTCTGCGACATCGTCAAAAGATGTCGCACGTGGGTCAATGTCTCCGTGCTTGTCGCGCATAAGGGTGACGGCTGCTTCCGCTCTCGTCATCGATTCATGTGGACGAAACGTTTCATCTTCATAACCTGTAATCGTGCCCGCATCAACGAGTGGTGCGAGTTCAGAGACATACCAATCATCGAGGTCGACGTCGATAAATTGTTTTGCGATATGTTCTCCGTTGGCATAGTCATAGACGATCGCTTCTTCTTCTGCTAATACCTTTTCTGAGACAACGTCTTTATCAGAATAGGCAGCGACTTCGTATTGGTAGGTACCAGATTCGACGCGTTCGCTATAGGATGGGTCTTTAATATTAGCGACCTCCTCTCCATCACGATAGATGTAATAACCAGCAACCTCGTTATCGTTCGGGTCGTCCCACTCGATTGTCACCTCATATTTGTTGGTTTTTCCATCCTCAGTTTCCCCATCAGATTTGTTTTCTTCTCCAGAAGGGTTGGTGTCGACCGTCACTGTGACATTTTCTACTTTCACTAGTGGTTGGGCGCCGAGTTCGATTGTTTCAGGGAATTCGATCACCCCATAACCGAGTTCATCATCGCGCGTATCTCCGTCTGGGTGCACGGCGTAGTCATGTAGTAAGGCGCGAATCTCGTCGCGTTCTTTTAACGGGTGCGCTTCTTGTAAAATCGCAAGCATGCCTGTGACGTGGGGTGCTGCGAGTGAGGTCCCGCTCGTCGTTTTGTAACCGGTGCCTTTGTCGATGCTATGAATGTGCTCTCCGGGAGCGGCGACTTCAATTTCTGGGCCGTGGGCCGAAAACGGTGAGCGTTCGCTCGTTTGTCCGATACTCGCCACTGCGATCACATCTTCATAAGCGGCTGGGTACTCAACCGTGTCGCCGAGCGCTGTCTCGTGGCCGTCATTTCCGCCTGCTGCGACGAGGAGTGATCCTTCTTCAGCTGCTGCTTCGATGGCAGCTTGAAAACTATTTGAGGTCATATTGCCTCCAACACTTAAATTGATGACGTCGACTTCTTGCTCAACAGCCCATTCGATGCCTTCAATAATGTGCGAGTAAAATCCATCTCCGTCATCATCCAATGCTTTGATTGCGTAGATGCTCGCTTCCGGGGCGATGCCGCGCATCCCTTCTCCCCTGTTTCCTGCAATGACCCCCGCGACATGGGAGCCGTGACCGTGGTCATCATTATAATCTTCGGTATAGTCGACTACGGAGATGCCCTTTTCGATATCGATATCAGGGTGTTCGGTGCTGATGCCTGTATCAATGACCGCGACGTCGATCCCCTCTCCTCGTAGATCGTGTTCCCAAGCGTGGTGGGCTTGGATGCGCTCAACACCCCAATCCGACCAATTTTCCGATACTTTTAGCGACTCATCACGCTCTACAGTCGTCACATCGTCTATTTGCGCGACTTGATCGGCTGCGGATGCTGTCATCGAAACGACGAGTGTATTAATGGAAGATAATTCGCTGTGAACAACCGCATCCAGCTCATGAAATATCGTTTCGTCTGGCTCTTCATGAAACATGACGAGAAAACGATCCGTCTCTGTATCGTCTGCGCTTACGAACAAAGTTGGTATTATTAGTGCAATAAAAATAAAAGCGATCAATATGTAGGAACGATCAGGTGGTTTCTGCAAATTTTTCCCTCCTTAAGGTTGCATAAAAGCTCCTCCACATTGGAGGAGCTTTTTTAAGGCTACAAGTTCTATTTAAGCTACGATTTAAATATTACAGCGATTCATTTAAAAAGGCAATCGCTAACTCCATTCCATTGTAAACCATAGTTTTTGAAAAAATCTTCCTTTAATATCGTTGCTTTTAATATAGAAATCAAGAAGATTTTAGTAAGACCAGCAGTTGAAATACACGAAGACTCCTGCGGGAAGTGAGACCCCGCAGAACAAAACAGTAGTGAAGTTCAAGGAGGCTCACTGGTCGCCCGCGGAAAGCGAAGTGTATTTCAACTGCGGTTCAGGTAGCAACAATTTATACGTAATAACCCTTCATTAATTGTGGTAATTGATGAACCCATCGAGCATCGCTTGGGCTGAATTTTCACGGAAGTCGCGGGTCTTCATGAGTTCAGCGTCACTAGGGCTTGTCATGAATCCGAGCTCAACGAGGATACTTGGCATCGTCGTTTCACGAATGACTTTGAAGTTCCCTTCTTTAACTCCGCGGTCATTTGTACCGAGTTTAGCTAGTAACTCTGTTTGCACATCGGTTGCTAATTGTTTACTGCCACTACTTGCATATGTTGCATTCCAGTATGTCTCCGTGCCGTTAGCATCTGGGTTTCCAGCTGCATTGGCGTGCACACTGACAAACGAATCCGCATTGTTATGATTCGTGAGCTCTACGCGGTCATCGAGGCTCGGGTACGTGTCACTTGTACGGGTCATGATCACATCGGCCCCTGCGTACGCCAGTTGTGCTTCGAGTCTGAGACTCACATCAAGAGCAATCTCTTTTTCTTCAAGTCCGTTAGCGATTGCGCCAGGGTCTCTTCCCCCATGACCTGCATCAACGACGATCGAAGTACCGTCGAGTTCGTCACCTGATAGGGCTGGGTCGTGGACGGTTACGTATTGTTTTGATATGTAGCCTTCGATGTCATCGATACGAATCTGTGCCCAACCGTCTTCAGTGTCGTGGATATCAACGCGATCATGGGTATTGATTTGCCCCACTGGCGTATGATTTGTCGACGGGTCTGGGCGGACGTTTAAGACGCTAGCACGGACGACGGTTCCTTCTGCGATCACGTCTTCGTTAACTTCTTCATTCTTCTCTTCTTCCTCTTTACTTTCCTCTTCTTCATTTTCATCATCGTTACTTCCTGAATCAGAGATATATTCCGCACGGTACTCTGGATACAACGTACGCGCAACGAATAATGAAAATTCTTCGCGCGTAATCGAGCGCTCAGGACGGTACGTCCCGTCTGGATAACCGATTGTAATACCACTTCCAGCGATAACATCTACCGCATCGGAAAAATAGTCGTCTTCATGAACATCATTAAATGAAAGTTCTTGCGTTTGTTCATAATCAAAGGCATCGTTTAAAATCTCCGCCATATCTCCACGCGTCAGTGAGTCATTGGGGGCAAAGCTTCCATTTGTGTGCCCTTGGATAATATCCATCTCAGCAATCGATGCGATGTAACCGGATGCATAATGACTTTCACTTACGTCTGGAAATGACGTATCTCGCTCTTCTCCATCAACGTCGTGTGCTCGTCCGATCATGACAGCTGCTTCCGCGCGGGTCACTTCATCACGGGGATAAAAGTAACCATCTGGATAGCCAGAGACGATCTCATCTTCTACAAGTGTATCTACTTCATCTATATCTATATCTGGAAACGTCGAATCTGCATGAACGGTTTCTGTATTGATGTTAAAAACGAGACTCAAAGCTAAGGGGACTGACAACGAAACGCTTGCAAATTTCTTCATAGTTCGCCTCCGAATGCTAAAATTTTTCTCTACCTTTCATAGTTTACCATATAATGAATAAAATCCTATGATACGTTTCGATCATTTTTTATATTTTCCTATTTAATTAGGGAATAACGGGTCTTCAGCTCAATCTATGTATGATTTTGTCGTAATATTTTAGCGGATTTTACTGGTGGTTTCCTTGACTTGATAGATTCGTACAGATATTGTAAGTAGCGGTACATTCACGTATGAGGGGGATTGGATGGTTTTAAAGTGGAGCGATCAAGGTTATCAAAAAGACGTTTATGATTTGGTCAAGGATTTTTGTTCCTCGGAAGATGCCCATGCGTTAAGTGAAGGGACAAAACGACCTGATGTTTACATATATGGAAAATGGTTGTTACAAACTTCATCTCAGATTGATGAGTACACATGGCGGCTTGGGCAGTTTGCGCTCATGCTCGGGATGTGGCGGGATATGATTAGTTCACGTGATGATGATGAGGCAAAGCGGCTTTATGATGAGGTGGCATCTATGAAAGATGACATTGATGATGAGCGGTTATTGTTGATTGCTGATTTGATTGAGGCGCGTTATTTATTGATGCTTAAAGAGACGGATCGGGCAATGGCGATTTTAAGCGACCGCGAGGTCGATGTGTTTGGGGAAGCTGCTACGCAACAGGGGGAGGTATACCCTACGGTCTACAGGTTGCACGAGGCAACGGGCGTGGGAGCGGACGAATTTCGGTCGAATGTGGATGTGGAAGCGGTTTATTATTTTTATAAGTATAGGGCTCTTGGCTACCAGTTATCGAATAACTTCACGCTTAGTTATGACGGATTCCTACGTGCGCAAGACGTTAGCCATCTTTTCTTATCCTCGGGGGTTGAGAAGGGGGATTTGAATTATTCTGTTGGTGTGACGGGGATGCGGAATCATGATTTGGTGCGGTGTGTGGAGTGTGGTGAGGTGGCTGTTGAGTTGTTTCGGCGTGCGCAGGTTTGGAGGCGTGTTGCGGATTCGTATGTTTTGCTTGGGTTGGTGTATAAGCGGTTGAATCGGTTTTTGGATGCGCATCGGGCGTTTGATTGGGCGCGTTCGTCTGGTGAGTGGCTTTGTGATCGTGATTTGTTGGGTCGTGTTTTTAATAATTTGGGTGAGTTGTATGAGAAGATGTTCAATGATGATGAGGCGGTTCGTTATTATATGAAGGCGTTTCATTTTAAGCGGAAGCAGGATCGGTTGGTGTCGGTATATTCGATTTTGTCGTTGTTGCGGCGGCAGGAGGAGTTTGCGAAGATGCGGCCGTGGGTTGATGTTGGTTTGCAGTTGTATGCGGAGTTGGGTGAGCATGATGTGTTGTATCCTTATTATTTGCACATCAAGTCATATGATTACCTGATTGCGGGGGATGAAGAGGTGTTTGTTGATTTTGTGGCGGATGTGGTGATTCCGTATTTTGAGGAGAAGTTGGATTATTATAATGTGGGTGTTTATGCGCGTGTGATTGGGCTTCGTTTTATGGAGATGGGTGATGCGGAGCGTGGTGCGCGTTATTTGATTTTGTCTCAGGAGTCTTTGGATAAGGTGAGTCATTTTCGTTAGTTTTGAGGCTGCAGATTGGTGCGGTCTTTTTTTTTGTGTTTTTTGAATGGTTTTTGAAGGCGAGTCTCGAAGAGGGTGATGCGTTAAAGACCCGGCTTTGTGGCCGGGTCTTTTTTGGGTTTATTCGATTTTGGAGGCGCGGTCGAGCATGGTTGCGAACTGGGCGCGTGTCGTGTCGTCTGCTGGGCCGAATGTTCCGTTCTGGTAGCCGAGGATGATTTCATTTTGTGAGACCGTGTTGATTTCGTCGATGGACCATTGGTCTTCGTCGAGGTCTGAGAATGATTCGCTCATGTCGATGGTTTCGTCGATTTCTAGTTCGGGCATCGCGCGGTATAGGATCGCGGCGATTTCTTCGCGGTTGATGTCTTCTTCGGGTCTGAAGGTTTCGTCTTTATACCCTTGCATGATGCCGGATTCTGTAACAGCTGCAATGGCTGATGCGCCTGAACGATCGGTGTCGACGTCACTGTAAGGCTGGTGTGGTGATCCTTCAAGATCGAAGTACCGGTCGATCATCATGGCTGCTTGTTCTCTTGTAATAGCGTCTCTTGGGGCGAATGTGCCGTCTGTTTTGCCTAGGATGATTTCTTGGTTGCTTAAGTTTTCGATTGCGTTTTGTGCCCAGTGGTCATTTGGGACGTCGATGTAAATGTATGATTCGCGGATTGCGATTTCTTTTTGTGTTGGTTCGTTGATGACGCGGCGTGTTGAGTGGTATTTTGGTCCCCAGTATGGGTTGTCGAGTGATGCGATGGACACGCCTGTGCTTGATTTTGCGCTGATGAATTGGTTGCCGCCGATGTACATGCCGGTGTGTGAGATGCCGGGTCTGTATGTGCCTGCGAATACGATGATGTCGCCTTTTTGTAGGTCGGCGCGGCTAACGTGTTCGCCGACGTTGGCTTGTTCGATTGTTGTGCGTGGCAGGTCGATGCCGATGCTGCTGTATATGTGTTGGAGGTAGCTTGAGCAGTCAAAGGCGGATGTTGTGTTTGTTGATGCGCCCATTTGGTATGGGGTGCCTATGTAGTTTTGGCTGTAGTTGACGATGTCGGTTTGGTCTACGGCGGCTGCGTGTGTTGTTAGTTGTGGGGCGAGGATGGCTGCGCCGACGATGCTGAGTACCCACTTTTTCATGGTGTGTCACCTCTTTGTTGGTTTTCGTGAGTAGGGTCTGACTGGGTTGGGTGTTGGGATTGATGGATTGTTTGGTTGTGATCGCTTGGTAGAATGGTAGATTTTGGTTGATAGATTGTGATTAGGTTGTGATTTATGTGATGTTCGGTATTGTTGATCTTTTAGTCATAGCGTGTTCCCTATCTTCACTATGGATATCCTATCATAATATGAGGGATTGTCCGATTACGTTTAAGTTACAAGTATGTAACAGGGTGACATGATTGTCACAACCTCGTTACGGGCAGGAAGGTGAGGTTTGTCGGGGTGCGGCTTGGTGTGGGTACTTCGGACATGTGTTCCGTTATTTTGTGAAAAATGGGGATTTTTTAAGGGGAAGCGGACATGAGTTCCGCTATTCGGTAATTTGAGGGTCTTTTTAGGGGGAATTTTAGCAAATAGCGGAATGTATGTCCGCATCATGCTCAAAAAAAGGCTTTTTTATACATATAACGGAACGTCTGTCCGTTCGGTTTAGTATTTGAATAATGAATGATGAGTTATGCGAAAATAGTGGATAGGTAAACTGATGTAAGGATGATTTGTATGGGCATGGGCATGGGTATGGTGATCGTTGAAATTTGTGAGAATAATGCGATGGCCGCGGTGGAGCTCGAGGAGCGGTTGGAAGAGCGGTTTCCTGAAGTTGCGGTGATGCAGTATGAGTGTTTGAATTTGTGTGGACTGTGCAGGATGCGACCGTATGCGCTTGTGAATGGTGAGCGTGTGTTCGGTAAGACGGTTGAGGATAGTTTTGAGGCGATTGCGTCGAAAATTGAGGATGAATTGAAGCAATTTGAATGAAGGACGTCGCGGATGCGGCGTTTTTTTTGTTTGAGTGGAGTGAGTGGATGGGGGTGGGCGGTTTTTCGGTGAGGTGGAGTGATTTTTTTGTTCAGCTGAGACGGTTTCCTTCAGGTGAACCGTTTTTTCGTTCAGGTGAGACGGTTTTTCCTTCAGGTGAGTCGATTTTTCCTTCAGGTGAACTGGTTTTTCCGTCAGGTAACCACTTTTTTCGTTCAGGTGAACCAATTTTTCGTTCAGGTGAACTACTTTTTCCTTCAGGTGAACTGATTTTTCCTTCAGGTGAACCGGTTTTTCCGTCAGGTGAGTCATTTTTTCCTTCAGGTGAGACGGTTTTTCCGTCAGGTGAATCATTTTTTCCTTCAGGTGAGACGGTTTTTCCGTCAGGTAGACTGTTTTTTCGTTCAGGTGAACTGTTTTTTCCTTCAGGTGAACCGGTTTTTCCTTCAGGTAGAGCGATTTTTCCTTCAGGTGAACGTTTTTCCGTCAGGTGAGACGGTTTTTCCGTCAGGTAGACTGTTTTTTCGTTCAGGTGAACTGTTTTTTCCTTCAGGTGAACCGGTTTTTCCGTCAGGTGAATCGTTTTTTCCTTCAGGTGAATCATTTTTTCCTTCAGGTAGACTGTTTTTTCGTTCAGGTGAACTGTTTTTTCCTTCAGGTGGAGCGATTTTTCCTTCAGGTGAACTGGTTCTCCGTCTTTCACTTACATAATAAAACCCCCGCGGTGGCGGGGATTCTGCATTGGTCTCTTCCTATTTTAATGTAGCAAATATTGTTGGAGGATTGGCGATGTGAGGAGGTCGTATGTTGCTCCTTTGGTGGTGCCTTGTTTGTGTGCCCCCAAAGAACGCATGATTCTGCGAGCGTGCTGAGTGTGTTTTATTCTCAAGAAGTCTTTGATTTGTCTTGAGGTGGTGATGCGGCCGTGGATCAGGGTGTAGTCTTGGATGGCTTGGATGTGGGCGGTGCGGGAGTGTTGGCGGCAGTGGGGGCAGATCCAGTGTTTGTTGGGTTTGCGCATGGCGGTGGTGCTGCAGGCTGGGCAGTGGACGCCGGTGATGATGTCGGGTGGTTGGATGTCATATGTGTGGAGGTTGTTGGTGTTGTATGTTGGTGTGAGGTGTTCGTTTTTTAGGTGGGTGGCGATGGTGTTGGGTTGGGGTTGGTTGTTGGCGTGGGCGGCGATGAGTTGATGGATGGTGTCGATGAAGTGGGTGTGGCGGATGATTTTTGGGTGCAGGACGCTGGCGTTGGAGATGATTGCGTTTTGGTGTGTGAGCACGACGAGGTGGTCGACGGCGGTGAGTGCGTGGCCGCGTTGTTTGAGCCAGGCTTGCAGTTGCCATTGTTGGTGCTTGGCTTGTTGGATCGGGTCTTGGAGCAGTTTTTCTGATGGTAGGTCGGTGCGGAGGAAATCGCCTGTTTCGGTGACTTGCAGTTTCCCGGTCCAGTTTTTGATTTCGATGATGAGGGCGAATTTTGGGAAGAGGATCAGTGTGTCGATTTGAAATTTGTTTCCGTTGTATCGGAGGGTGAGACCGTGGAGGATGCTGCAATCTTGGGGTTGGAGGAAGCGTAGGTAGTAGTCCATGGATTGTTCGCCGCGGTATCCGGAGGTGCGTCGTTGGTAATCGTCGTGGATGCGTTTGTAATCGGGGTGGTTTTCTGGGAGGCGGCGTGTCAATGTTTCGAGGACGCGGTTTGGGTGTGGGATTTGGCGTTGGAGAACGATCATTTTTGGGTGGCTCCTTTCGTTTGAGGTTTTGGTTGGTGGAGTCTATTGGGGGTACTGTTTATATTCGTTTTGACCTTGGGGATTCCTTGTGAACAATTTGTGACGGTTTGGGGTTTGGGGTTGAGGGTTTGAGTTAATCGGAACGGCGCGGATGCGGCGTTTCTTTTTTGGTGGGGTGGTTTTTCGGTGTGTTGAGATGATTTTTGGGTCAGGTGGAGCGATTTTTCGATGAGGTGAAGATGTTTTTCCTTCAGGTGAGACGTTTTTTCCTTCAGGTGAATCATTTTTTCGATCAGGTGGACTGTTTTTTCCTTCAGGTGAATCGGTTTTTCCTTCAGGTGAACTACTTTTTCCTTCAGGTGAGACGGTTTTTCCGTCAGGTGAGACGGCTTTTCCGTCAGGTGAGACGGCTTTTCCTTCAGGTGAACTGATTTTTCCGTCAGGTGAACTACTTTTTCCTTCAGGTGAGCTACTTTTTCCTTCAGGTGAGCTACTTTTTCCTTCAGGTGAGACAGTTTTTCCTTCAGGTGAGACGATTTTTCCTTCAGGTGAACTGGTTTTTCCTTCAGGTGAGACGATTTTTCCTTCAGGTGAACTGGTTTTTCCTTCAGGTGAGACGATTTTTCCTTCAGGTGAACTGTTTTTTCGGTCAGGTGAGACGATTTTTCCTTCAGGTGAACTATTTTTTCCTTCAGGTAAACTCATTTTTCCTTCAGGTTCGTTCTTTTTCTCTATTCATGTCTGGTTGACATAGTTTGTTGTTGTTTTGTGCACCTTATCGAATGATATTGATTTTATTTCATTTTAGTCGGGGTGTTTAATGATGGTTTATGTACTTTTGATTCTTGGGTTTGGGTTGTTGATGAAGGGTGCGGATTATTTTGTTGATGGGTCGGCGAATGTTGCGAAGTTGTTGAAGATATCGCCGCTTCTAGTTGGGTTGACGATTGTTGCTTTTGGAACGGGGGCGCCTGAGGCGACGGTGAGTATTATTGCTGCGTTGGAAGGCAATGTGGAGATGACGCTTGGGAATGTTGTTGGGAGTAATATTTTGAATATGGCGCTCGTTGTTGGTGTGACGGCGGCGATTTTTCCGTTGCAGGTGGAGAGTTCGACGATTAGAAAGGAGATTCCGTTTACGTTTTTGGCGTCGCTGGCGTTGCTCGTTTTGATAAACGATCAGTTTTTCCATCAGGATGCTGAGAATTTGTTGACGCCTGGGGATGGAATTATTCTTTTGTTATTTTTCTCGATCTTTCTTTATTACGTGATTGAGGCGGCGAGAAATAGTCGGGATGAGATCGATGAGCCTGAGATTGAGCCGGAGGCAACGACTTGGGGTAAAAACATTTTGCTTACGGTTGGTGGTTTGGCGGCGATTGTGTTGGGTGGTTTTTTAGTTGTCGAGAGTAGTACGGAGATTGCGATTCGGTTTGGGATGAGTGAGACGTTGGTTGGTTTGACGATTGTGGCGATTGGTGGGTCGTTGCCTGAGTTGATGATTGCTGTAACGGCGGCGTTGAAAAAGCAGAGTGAAATTGCGCTTGGTAATATTGTTGGGAGTTCGATTTTTAATATTTTGGTTGTTTTAGGGATTACATCGATGATTACGCCGCTCATTGTGAATTCAAAAATTTTCCTTGATATTGGTTATATGATTGCTCTGACCGTTGTGCTATTTATCTTTTCACGGACTGGGTGCCGTGTGGCGAAGCTTGAGGGTTGGGCTTTGTTTCTTTCTTATACGGTGTATCTAACATACATTATTATAAGAAATTAATTCTTATTAGGAAGCGCGAGAACCGTCCCCGTGCTTCCCGTGCTTCCTCAAATCATCTATTGTCAGAAAAGTTTGAAAGTGTTATGGTGTAAAAATATTTTACTTAGACAGCGTTTTAATTTGTGTGTAAAGTAATGGAAAAGGTTTTTATTCGAATAGTAAAATGGTGTGAGGGGTGATCGTGAAGGGCGTGTGATGTAGTGGGAACGAATACTTACATGTTTCTATAAAAAAGATTTTACATAATAGAGGAGGACGTTTCCATTGGGTGATGGTGGCAATGGGAAGTATCGTTATGAGACGAAGCCGTCGGGTGTGGTGTTTTATGTTTCGGCGTTTTTGGTGGCGTTGTTTGTTTTGTGGGGTGCTGTGAGTCCGGGGTCGTTGGAGGTGGTTTCGGATTCGGCGCTTGGGGCGACGCTTGATAATTTTGGTTGGTTTTATATGTTGGTGACGGCTTCGTTTATTGTGTTTGTGTTGTTTTTGGCGTTGAGTCCGTATGGGCGTCTGCGGTTGGGGAAGGCGAATGAGGAGCCGGAGTATGGTTTTTATGCTTGGTTAGGGATGCTTTTCTCTGCGGGGATTGGTGTTGGTTTTGTGTTTTGGGGTGTGGCGGAGCCTGCGTTGTATTTTTTGGATCCGCATCCTGATTTTGCTGGTGAGTCTGAGGCGGTGCGTGCGCGTGGTGGTTTGTTGTATGGTGTGTTCCACTGGGCGTTGCATCCGTGGGCGATTTTTTCGGTTGTGGCGTTGACGCTTGCGTATGTGCAGTATCGGAAGGATCAGCCGGCGTTGATTAGTTCGGCGTTTCAGCCGTTGCTTGGTCGGAAGGTGCATGGGCCGCTTGGTAAGGGGATTGATACGTTGGCGGTGCTTGCGACGTCGACGGGTGTGGCGACGACGTTTGGTTTGAGTGCGATGCAGATTTCGGGAGGTTTGTCTCACCTGACTGGTTTTATTCCTAACAATGTGATCACGCAAATGGTTGTGATTGGTGTGGTCACGGTGTTGTTTATTTTTTCTGCGGCTACGGGTGTGGATAAAGGGATTAAGTATTTGAGTACGATTAATTTAACGATTGCGGCGATTTTGTTTGGGTTTATGATTATTGTTGGGCCGACGTTGTTTATTGCGGAGAATATCGTGACGACGATTGGTCATTATATTGCGAACGTCACGCAGATGAGTCTTGATTTGGATCCGTTTGGTGATGGTGATTGGCTCGGGATGTACACGATTTTCTTCTGGGCTTGGCATATTTCTTGGGCGCCGTTTGTCGGGATGTTTATTGCGCGGATTTCGCGTGGCCGTACGATTCGTGAGTTTGTGGCGGGTGTGTTGATTGTGCCGTCTTTGCTTGCGGTGATTTGGTTTACGGCGTTTGGCGGTACGGCTTTGGATATGATTATGGGTGGTAATGACTACCTTGGTGACCTTGTGATGAATAATGTTGAGGTTGCGTTGTTTGTGACGTTAGGTGAGTTGCCTTTGGCGGCGATTACGAGTGTGTTGGCGCTGATTTTAATTTTAATCTTTTTTATTACGTCTGCCGATTCTGCTTCTTATGTGCTGGCGACGCTGTCTAGTAATGGTTGTCTTGATCCTAAGCTTCATATTAAGGTGATTTGGGGGTTCTTGATTGCTGGTACGGCGAGTGTGTTGTTAGTCAGTGGTGGTTTGGAAGGTTTGCAGACGGCGTCGATTGTGGCGGCTTTGCCGTTTGCGGTGATTATGATTGTGATGGTGGCGTCGTTGTTTATTATGATGACGGGGGATATGAAGAAGGAGCAAAAGTTCCGCTTCCGTCGTCGTAAAAAAGAAGTGAAGCAGGAAGTTCATGATGAGATGTACGATCAGATGAAGGATCGTGTGTATGATGATGTTCGTGAGGAAGTGTATGAGGACATCAAGGATGAAGTGTATGAGCAAGTGAAAGAAGATGTGTATGAGGATTTGAAGGAAGAAGTTTATGATGAGTTTAAAGAGGATGTCTACGCGGAGATCAAAGAGGAAGTGTACGATCAGTTTAAGGAAGGCGTCTATAGTGAGTTGAAAGAGGAAGTGTATGATGAATTCAAGGAAGATGTCTATGGTGACATTCGTGAGGAAGTGTACGATCAGTTTAAGGAAAAAGTGTATGAGGATTTGCGTGATGACTTAGGTGAGCAGTTGAATGTTGAGTTGGACGTGCCATTATCGGATGATGATGATGGTGAGCGTGATGATGGGCGGAAAGGTTCTAGTGATGAGGCTGAGGCTGAGACGGCGTCCGCGCATGAATCCGTGAGTGATGCGAATGGTCAGGGTGATGCTGCTGGTGCGGTGCAGGATGATTCGAAGGGTCAGGAGATTGCTGCCTCGACTGAATTGGCGGATGCTTTGAAACGTCAGGAGGGCTCTGACTCGACTGCGGATGCTTCGGCGGATGATGTGAACTGCCGCGGGACAGATCGCAAGCAGAGTGATGAGAAAGGTGAGTCAGCGCATGATGCAAAGAATGATAAAAAGAATGATTAGTAGAAGATTAACGCGAGAATTGATGCGGTTACTTCGGCGCGGGTTGAAGAGATAAGGATCGTGTATATGTGAGTTGTAAGTTGTGAGCGCCGATTTGTGCCGGCGCTTTTTTGTTTGTTCGTTTAATTAAATGGTAAACTCCGCGGTCGCGGAGTTTCATTTGAGGTATTAAGGTTGGGAATTGGTTTTTCGTTTAGGAGGAGTTGGTTTTTCGGTCAGGTGAGATGGTTTTTCCTTCAGGTGGACGAATTTTTCCTTCAGGTAAACTGATTTTTCCTTCAGGTGAGCTGATTTTTCCTTCAGGTGAACTACTTTTTCCTTCAGGTGAAGCGGTTTTTCCTTCAGGTGAACTGGTTTTTCCTTCAGGTGGACCAATTTTTCCTTCAGGTGGACGAATTTTTCCTTCAGGTGAACTGATTTTTCCTTCAGGTGAAGCGGTTTTTCCTTCAGGTGGACCAATTTTTCCTTCAGGTGAACTACTTTTTCCTTCAGGTGAAGCGGTTTTTCCTTCAGGTGAACTGATTTTTCCTTCAGGTGAACTGATTTTTCGGTCAGGTGAGGCGATTTTTCCTTCAGGTGTGCGTATCGGCTTCTCTTTTTTGAATAAAAATTTTTTTAGAAAGAGACAATATCGTTACACCATGAATTCAGGAGGAAATTTAATGTTTAACGTGGTTGTTTTGTGGGGGTCCTTCATCATTCCTTGGCTTTCTCTCTTGTTACTGAATGGTGATGTGATTCGGCGCTATATGCCAGTTGCGATTTTCGGTTCGCTGCTCGTTAGTATTCAAAATGAGCTTGCTTATACATATGAGTGGTGGGTTGTGAAAGAAACGCTCTTTCCGCAAATTATTACATATGTGCCCTTTGTATTCGGTGCGTTTTTAATTGGAACGATATGGATTTTTCATTTAACAGGTTGGAACTTTTGGCTATTTATGCTTGCAAATGTGGTCATGGATTTGATTTTTGCTTTTCCTTTGAACAATTGGATACAAAGCCTAGGTCTTTATGAGTTAGTCAATTATACAAATTGGGATGTTTTTTATACGTTTATCTTTATTGCGATGTTGCTTTACGTTTATCAAAAATGGCAAGAGAAGATTATGGTTCCGAAAAGCGAATCCCCTGTGAAATTTCAATGAGCGATCTTTAAGAGGTTACAAGCTTGGATGAAGCATCTAATGTGCCGAAAAATCCATTTTAAGATGCGTAGTGGATGGACATTTTCTGGTGTCAGGTGGAAGGTCTAGAAACGTTGAGGAGACTGGTGATTGAACGACTCCTATTTTGTGGAGGCTGCCTCCACTTGTTGTACTGGAGATGTGAACGAAAGCTTTAATGTTAATAAAAAGGGGGGTTGTTTGGAAGGAAATCCTTGATTTATTATGCGATTCGGTCGGTTGCTGAGGAGCGGCGGAATGATCGGCAGGCGGATTATATTGAGAAGTATGTGTCGTTTGAGAGGGTGAGTGATGTTGAGGGGGTTTTGCGAACGAAGGATCGGCAAATTTGGACGTATGAGATAGGGACGCTGTATCTTCAACATCATGTGGCAATCGATTTTTTTGATGAGAATGGGCGGGATATTCGGATTGTTGATATGACTTATTGTGGTGATTCACTTTTTGCTAGGGCGCCTGCTGGGCTTGGGTATCGGGAAAAGGTGGATTATGCGGTTCGTTTGTTAAAACGTGAGGTGGAAAAGGAAGTGTGGAAGCGGCATATGGTGAGGCGGGTTGAGACGATTGTTCATGAGGTTGATGAGTTAAATGAGCTGATTGATCGTGGGAAGGTTCATAAAACGCGGAAAGGTAAGTTTGTTTGGTTGATTGATTAGTTTTGTGGGGGATGACTCCGCCTTGGGGTAAAAAAGGATGTTGAGTGGTCTCAACATCCTCATTTTTAACGAAATCTTTTTGTGCCTATGTATCTTGGTTCCCAGTAAGGGTTGTCCATTTTTGTAATGATTACGCCTTGTGACGAGCTGCTATGGATAAATTCATTATTTCCAAGGTAGATTCCTGCGTGTGATGGGCCGTTTTTATAAGTTTCAAAGAATACGACGTCGCCGATTTGGCGGTGGTTGACGGTCTCTCCTTGATGATAATAATCTGTGTGCGTTCTTTCTAGTGAAACGCCGTTTTGTTGAAAGGTGTAAACGATGAATCCGCTGCTGTCAAAGGCTCCCGGACTCATGCTCCCCCATACATAAGGTGTTCCTAAATGTGATTTTGCTTCGGATATGAGGGAATCAACAAAGCCTGTGTCTTGATTGGTATTTATATCTGCATCGCGTGAGCTTGATTGAGTTATTGATAATGTTTGTCCGATTTGAATAGAATTGCCTGAAAGGTCGTTCATCGATTTGATCTCATCAACGCTCATTTGATGTTTTTGGCTAATCCCCCACAAGGTATCTCCTGATTGAACCGTATAAGAAGCTTGCTCGGACTCTGCGAGAATTTCAGCCGTTTCGGATGTTTCGCTCGTGATTAATGTTTGTCCTGGCTGGATGTTCGTGCTTGATAAATTGTTCAATGACTTCAGGTCAGACACGTCGATGTTGTAATCTTGAGAAATACCCCAGAGTGTGTCACCGCTATTTACGGTCACATCATCTGCGGATGCTAGGTTCGGTTGAAACGTAAAAAGAGCAAATCCTAGTGCACCTGCGACTATGAATCTTCGGACAAATTTTTGCATTCTCGTACACTCCCTGTTTATGTAAATTGTTTGTTTGATTGATTGTTTTGTTTGGCGGAGGTGAGGGGTCTTATCTGAGTTGTAACGGATGGTTTTGTGATGGTACCCCTTCCCCCTATATGTAATGTACATGTCGTATTATATCACAAGGTGTCTAATTTTCAGATTACTATTAGATTACAAGTTTATGACTTGTGTAATGTGGAACTTTTTGAATTATTAACTATCTGAATGTGGTTTTGCAGGAGCGGTGGCGTGGTTGCAGTTGTTTGGCTTAAGAGTTAGGGGTATGGTGGAGGGATTTTTGATGAGGTGAATTCGTTTTTCGGTCAGGTAAGGCGGTTTTTCCTTCAGGTGAGACTGGTTTTCCTTCAGGTGAGCGGATTTTTCGGTCAGGTAAGCGGATTTTTCCTTCAGGTAAGCGGATTTTTCCTTCAGGTGAGCTGATTTTTCCTTCAGGTGGAGCGATTTTTCCTTTCAGGTGAGACGGTTTTTCCTTCAGGTGAGCTCATTTTTCCTTCAGGTAAGCGGATTTTTCCTTCAGGTAAGCGGATTTTTCCTTCAGGTGGAGCAGTTTTTCCTTCAGGTGAGACGTTTTTTCCTTCAGGTGAATCAGTTTTTCCTTCAGGTAAGCGGATTTTTCCTTCAGGTGAGCTGCTTTTTCCTTCAGGTGGAGCGATTTTTCCTTCAGGTAAGCGGATTTTTCCTTCAGGTGGAGCGATTTTTCCTTCAGGTGAGACGGTTTTTCCTTCAGGTAAACTGGTTTTTCCTTCAGGTAAACTGGTTTTTCCTTCAGGTAAACTGGTTTTTCCTTCAGGTGAACTGGTTTTCCTTCAGGTGGAGCGGTTTTTCCTTCAGGTAAACTGATTTTTCCTTCAGGTAAACTGCTTTTTCCTTCAGGTAAACTGCTTTTTCCTTCAGGTGAACTGGTTTTTCCTTCAGGTGAACTCATTTTTCCTTCAGGTGAGCTCATTTTTCCTTCAGGTGGAGCGATTTTTCCTTCAGGTGAGACTGTTTTTCCTTCAGGTGAGCTCATTTTTCGGTCAGGTGAACTGATTTTTCCTTCAGGTGGTCGTTTTTGTTTCATATATCATCTGGAAGTTGTTCATACTTTTACTAGATCATTGTGAGGAGGGTTAATATGAGTCGAGTTCGTGTTCGTTTACATGGTGAGGTTGCTTCGGAGGGTGATGCGGATGTGGCGTACAATGAGTTTTTGGATGGGTTTGTTCAGTTTTTGGAGGAGAAGGGTTGGTCGTATTCTGGTGTGAGTTTTCAGGTTGATGATGAGGGCAATGAGGTCGCAGCGATTGATGGGGGACCTGATGATTGAGTTTGTATCGGATGCGTTGTCCGCATTCGAGTAGAAGCGCCGTTCTGACGGCGCTTTTTTTGTGTTTGGGCGCTTCGGGGACTGGGGTGAGCTGGAGAGTGATGTTGGGGTCGGAGGAAAATGGAGAGCTTTGTTGTGTGGTGAAAATTGTACGTTCTATTACATAGGGGTTGGGGTTTTGTCATAGTTATGTAGGAACGAGGGGGGTGCTCGTTCTGCAGATTGTGGAGGATTTGCTGTTTATGGATGGGCGTTCGCGGTTTATTTATGAGCGGTTTGGGATTGAGAAGGGGCATATGGTGGCGGTGCTTGATGGGGTTCGTGGGGTGATTGATTGGTTGCGGGGGTCGGTTTTTTGCAATTTGGTGCGGGATGTGACGTTTTATATTTCGGATGAGCCGATAAATTTTCCGGCGGAGTTGGCTTTGGAGGAGGATGGTCAGGGGGATGATGATTGTGAGGTGGTTGTTTATTTGAATGTGATGTCTATTGCGGAGGATTATAAGAATGGTGAGTACA
This sequence comes from Texcoconibacillus texcoconensis, assembly GCF_014202575.1. Taxonomy (GTDB): domain Bacteria; phylum Bacillota; class Bacilli; order Bacillales; family Salisediminibacteriaceae; genus Texcoconibacillus; species Texcoconibacillus texcoconensis. The sequence goes on from NZ_JACHHB010000014.1 coordinate 79,385, forward strand.
TGTTGGATTTGAAGAGAAGTGATGTTGCTTGTTTTGAGTATGCGGCGTTTATTGTTTTGCATGAGGTTGGGCATTTTGTGCATGCGAATTTGGGGTGTTCTGGGCGGTCGATGCGGGATCGGTTGTATGCGTATTTGGATCAGGGGGCGTATTTTTATGATCGGTATGAGGCGTGGATGGATCGGGGGTATTCGGTTGTTGAGAAGAAGCGGTATCGGCGGATTCCGCAGGAGAAGGCGGCGGATGCGTTTGCGAAGCAGTGGTTGGATGTGATGATGGGGCGGATTGGTGAGGGGATGGATTGATATTGGGTTGGAAGCACGAGCACGAGGGTCGCGCGTGTGCTTCCTATGGTCCTTTGTTAATGGTCCATGTCATGGTGCTTTGGTATGTTGTCTGGTCATTGAACTCTTCATCTTCTGGAAGGTCTAAGATCAGTGATTCGTCACTAAATTGAATGTGATATGTACCCATGCCGCGGTTTGGTTCGGCGGCGAGGATTTTGACGGGTTCTTGGTCGATGGCCGTTGGATGGTCGATCGTCCATGAAGGTCTTTGTCCGGCGCCTGCCTCCTCTTTAATAGTAGCTTCGGCGTGTGTTAGATGCAGGGATCCGGGTGGCAAGGTTTCTTCGGGATTTCCCTCTTCTTTTAGTTGGCTTGCTTGGACAGTGACATTCCACCCTTCCCATGATCCTGTTGCATCGACGACGGTGATTTCACCGACGCTATCAGTAACCTCTTCTTCGTCTTCGTTGACGTCGAATACGATTTCATTTTCAGCGGGTGAAATGCTCAACGGCCCTGATTCAATCGTAACCTTGGTTTGGTCGTTACTTTGTTCGGCGTTTAGTGATTGTGGAAATGTAAAAACAATCAACGTCATACAAAATATAAGGCTTTTTTTCATGTTTACACCTACCTTTTATTCCCATAGGTGAATTTTATCTGAAGATGTTCATGCTATCCATTGGTAATATTACCCTATGTTGTCGTGTCGTAGTTTGTTTTCCTATTTTCTTCTAAAGACCAAGAACATAACGGTTCCTATGATAAGAGCGCCTCCTAGTGATCCGAGGAAGACCCAGAGCCATGGTTGGTCATTCGTTTGGGTGGCCACTTCGGGCATGTTTCGTTCGACGTATTCTTCGACTTGTTGTTCTTCGATGGTGAAGGTTCGTTCTTCTGTGATTTGTTGGCCGTTGATGTCTGTGTCTACTGCGACGGTGTAGGTGCCTGGGTCGAGTGTTGGGTGATCCCAACGAAACGGGAAGGTCATTTGGGACATGGGTGCCATGTTGAATGAGCCGAATTCACCTTCCATAAGCATGTCGTCTGCATCATCATAAACTTCATATTCTCCTGAAACGTTATTTTGGATAAAGGGTGCTTCGTTTGTCATTTCTAAATAGATTTGTGCGTTATTGGGCAAAAAGCCCGCTTCGCCAAAGGAAAAATTTTGTTCTGTTTCAAATGGGAGGTTTAATTGAACAGCCATTGCGATGGCAACTTCTGTTTCTACGACGAAATTGGACTCTTCACCTTCTGTCTCAACTTCTTCTCCGGCAATTCCTTCTGAGGTAAATAAAATTCCACCTAGTAGGTTTTCTGCTTCCACATCAGGTACGGTCAGGTCAATTGATACATCAACGCTCGACTCTGCCGGGATCGTAACACTTCCTTCTTCAACAGACATGTTTGACGCAATTGCAAAGTCATCATCTAACAAAAATGCATTTTCAGAGGCGTCTTCACTGTAAATTATACCGCCTGAGGGATGGGTGTAAGCATTGACTGGCTCCATGGTAACGGTAAGGTCATCTGTTAATCTGTTGTTGATCGTGACTTCTAGTTCTTGTTCATGTTCTGGCTCTACTTCTAGGCTAAAATATCCACCAACATTGTCGACTTGATTATTTGGTAAGTGGGGGTCGACTGTAAACGGAACTTGGCTTACATCTTGTGCTTGAACGGTGGATGAAACAGTTGTGATCAGAATGAAAAATGTTGTTATGTATTTCAGAATGCTCATCGTAAAACTCCTTTCTACTTCGCTATTCAGTATGGCCGGTGAATGAAAAATTATGTTTTTCAACACAATACGTGTGAGAAAAAGAAAGGAGTCAATAGAGATGACAACATTTAAGCACCATGAAGTGAAGAAGGATAATAGTGGACAAAATTATGTCATTCTATATTTAGACCCTCGACAAGGATTAGAAGAGTTTTCTGCTGAATTAGGGGAACCTAGTAATGGTGATCCTAAATCATCCATTGATAATCGGGCGATTCGATATGTAAAAGAAAAGTTACCGGATTTAAGGGTCAAAGGAATTAAAGTAATGGTTGGGACATTGTTAGTTTCTTCTATTGTGGCAACACCTTTAGTCGTTGGTGCTGAGGAACCGACGAATGATACAGAAACCACAGCGGAAGTCCAAGGTGGCGAATATGAGCTAGGTGATCTGATTGTCGGAGATTTTACAACTGTGGTCTTGGAAGGTAAACAACAAATGACTCATGCAGACCTTGAATCATTCCCTGTCGTCGACCCTACTGGTACAGGAAATGGATGGACTGTAAATATGAAAGCTACACCGTTTACCTTAGTTGGAGACGGAGGCGAAAACGAAACACTTCCTCAAGGGTCTCTCAGAGTCGTGGAACCAACTGTCAATTATGACGACCCTCACTCTTCAGAGTTGGATACTATATCAAGGAACTCTGGGGCGATTGATACGGATACAGGTTTAAATATCGTCAGTGCTGAACGAGGTGGGGGCATGGGATCATATGTCGTGTCATTTGGCGACGATCCTCTAGAACTAACATTAAATCCAGCTGACGTTCGTTCTGGGACTTATACTTCGACGATTTCTGTCACACTTGGAATCGGCCCTTCTTAATCGATTCTCCCGCGACTAGCCATTCGCGGGATTTTATTTTGTTCGTCTATTTATTTTTTGATGGTGAGGGACCTATAGGAAGCGCGAGAACCGCGCGGGGTCAGTGAAAATGTATTAATAAAATTCTGTGGTACATCATTTAGTAGTTGATCGACCTAAAAATCCGCACACATTGTGTTCGATGTGCAATTTCTCAATTGAAAATTGACTTTTTCACCGGTCTCGAACCGCGCCTGTGCTTCTCCTCCCTTGTGCTTGCCAAAGATGCCGCTACATTTTAATTGTTGCGCCGTCAATTCGTTTGTAGCCGCGGGTTTTGGATAGGTCTTCGACAAATTTGAGGGCGGCTAGGTCTTTCGCCTTGGCTTCGATCATGATGTCAGCGGATTGTCCGTACGTTTTCAAGGTTTTGATGAATGGCTGGGCGAAGTCTTGGTCGATGTATTGGGCATGGGCTCTGTATTCGTTTTTTGACTTTGGGGAGGATAGGTGAAATTTTGGGCGTTGATTGGTGTGTTCCCAAGTGGCGAAAATGCGTGGGAGGAGATCTTCGAGGTTGGTGGTTCCTAGGTTGGCTTGGTGATGATGGTAGTCAAAAACGAACGGGATGTTGTGACGCTCGCACGCGTGAAGCGTTTCGTCTGCTGTGTACGTTTTATCGTCGTTTTCAAGGGTCATCTGTTGGCGGATCGTTGGGTCAAGTTTGCTGATATTATCGTTGAAACGGATGAGCGTCTCCTGTTTGTTTCCGTAAGCGCCGCCGATGTGAATGTTGATGATGGCCGATTTGTGAAGGTCCATCGCTTCGAGCATATCGTAATGGTAAGCCATATTGGTCAGCGAGTTGTCGGTAACGTGCGGTTTTGGACTTGTGAACAATGTGAATTGGTCCGGATGAAAGCTGACGCGTAGGTTGTGCCGCTTAACAAGTTCGCCGATTTCTTGGAACAAGTGACGAAAAGGTGTGATGTAATCCCACTTTACTTCTGGATGTGTGGCGAGTGGAACGAGCGCTGATGACATTCGATATAGATGGATCCCGTGAGCGATGTTGTAATGCAGCGCGCGGAGCGTGTTATTCAAGTTTTCTTCTGTTGCGGCGTGCAGTTTTTCGGTGCGCGTTGTCTTGTCGAGTTTGCTCCAATTTGTGTAGGTTAATGTGCGTGATGGTGTTGCTTCCCACAGTGCTAACGCTGTGGAGACGTAGCCGAAGCGCAGGATCATTGTTGATTCCACCTTTTACGTTGTTTTGTGGTTAGTTTGTTCATTTTCAGGGATTTTATAGGTGGATTTAGTTGGAGGTACGTTTGAGTGGCGTGGTTTTCGTTCAGGTGAAGCGGGTTTTCCTTCAGGTGAGGCGATTTTTCCTTCAGGTGAAGCAGTTTTTCCTTCAGGTGAAGTGGTTTTCCTTCAGGTGAGGCGATTTTTCCTTCAGGTGAGGCGGTTTTTCCTTCAGGTGAAGCAGTTTTTCCTTCAGGTGAGGCGATTTTTCCTTCAGGTGAGGCAGTTTTCCTTCAGGTGAGGCGATTTTTCCTTCAGGTGAGGCGATTTTTCCTTCAGGTGAAGCAGTTTTTCCTTCAGGTGAGGCGATTTTTCCTTCAGGTGAGGCGGTTTTTCCTTCAGGTGAACTGATTTTTCCTTCAGGTAAACTGATTTTTCCTTCAGGTAAACTGATTTTTCCTTCAGGTGAAGCAGTTTTTCCTTCAGGTGGAGCAGTTTTTCCTTCAGGTGAGGCAGTTTTTCCTTCAGGTAAACTGCTTTTTCCTTCAGGTGAAGCAGTTTTTCCTTCAGGTGAGGCAGTTTTTCCTTCAGGTAAACTGCTTTTTCCTTCAGGTAAACTGATTTTTCCTTCAGGTGAAGCAGTTTTTCCTTCAGGTGAGGCGATTTTTCCTTCAGGTGAGGCGATTTTTCCTTCAGGTGAAGCAGTTTTTCCTTCAGGTGAACTGCTTTTTCCTTCAGGTAAACTGCTTTTTCCTTCAGGTGAGGCGGCTTTTCCTTCAGGTAAACTGCTTTTTCCTTCAGGTAAACTGCTTTTTCCTTCAGGTAAACTGATTTTTCCTTCAGGTGAACTAATTTTTCCTTCAGGTGAGGCGATCTGATCACGGGAATATGTTCACTAAGTTTTTAAGAGCTCTCACAATTGAGAGCTCTCTTTTTTCTGTGCTTTTGATTACATTTTCATTACAGATTTTGCTAACGAGAACCGTCCCTGTGCTTCCCCGTTAATCAAGCGGTTGGGGGTTTTGCATGATGAAGCCGCTTTTTGGGAGGGTAGGCATTTTTGCTAGGCTGTAGCTCATGTCTTGTTCGGGGATGTCGTATGTGATTTTGTTGGCTAGGAAGTCGGCGCTTGCTTTCATGACTTCGATGGTGATGCCTTCGCCTGGGCAGCGATGGCCTTTTTTAGGATCGCCGCCGCCTTGGGGAATGAAGTCGTATAAGCTTTCTTTTCGTGTGTCGAAGCGGTGTGGGCGGAATTGTTCTGGGTTGTCCCACAGGTTCGGGTCGTGATTGGTCCCGTATACGTCGAGAAAAACGAGCATGCCTTGTTTAAATTTGACGTCATTCCATATGAAGCCTGTTTTCACTTGGGCCCCGAGAAGTGGCGTAAAAGGGTAATAGCGGCGCACTTCTTGGACGAACATTTCTAAGTATTTCGGGTCGCCCGATTGTAGTTCTTCTCGGCATGGTCGATGTTGGGCTAGCGCCACCGCTTCAAAGGTGATGTAGATGGCGATGGCTACGATGGGTCTGACGACGTTGATGAGTTCGATCGCTGCCATTTGTGCGGATAATTCGTTGCCATCTTCATCTTTGTACTGGGCCATTTCGTAGAGTGGTGACCCTTCTTTGGCTTGCCGTTTTCCGGATCGTACGTCTTCAATCACCTCTGTGATCCAGGCTTCGGCTCGCTTTCGGGCGCGTCTACCTTTTCTGTGACGGGGGCCGACTGCGCCAAATGCGTCGACCATGTCGCTAAAGTCATTTGCTCGTTCGCTAACTTCGGATTCTTCGAGTGGCACGCCAGCCCATTTGCAAGCTGCGCGGCAGAGTACGTCTTTCGCTTCGTCAAAGAGGACAATTTCTTCTTCTTTCGCCCATTTTTTGGCGGCTTTGGTCCATTCGTCTGTGACGAGCTCAGCGACGCTTTTTTGTTTGTTCGATGCGGCCATTAACGACATGAACAGGCGCTTGCGGTCGATGTGCTCGGGCCCGTCTAACGTTTGAATCGCGTTTTCGCCGAATAGTGATTTTTGGATTCGCTTTGGAACAGCGCCGTTACGCTGGAATTTTTCCGTGTCGTAGAACATTTTTGCCGCTTCTTTTCCTGACATACATATGACTTTTTTTCCAAGGACGCGGGCGATAAATAGGTCGGATTGATAGCGCTCAGTCCGATTTTTGATAAATAAGTAGCCTTCCTCCAGTAAGTTCACGCTGTTATCTAACGTTTTATCGTGCGGAATTCGTTCATTCATCGTCTTTGTCACCTCTACTTCATCTGCTCGATATGTATCCCTAATTTATGTTTTACAGAAATAGGATTTTGATGCGGAAGCAGGCGGATTTGTTTGTCGGTAGGTAGGTGCTTTAGTATGATGAAGGGTAGGTGCTACGCTGGTAGCACCTACTCTTTACTGGGGTAAAGCTCTTTTTTGAGAAGAACACAAGCATCTGCCCCCTTTTTAGGCCGTTTTCCTGGACTGGTCCTTTGTTTCACGGTTCCCGAGCGCCCTTTTGCTTTAGCACGCTAAACGGTAGGTGCTACTTTGGTAGCACCTACCGTGCATTGTGTTAAAGTATTAAAGCGTTAGTGCTTATATCTGTGACTTCCCATTGAAAAAAGCTGCCCTTAGTGGACAGCTTGGTTTTTCTTATGTGATAAAAAGGGGGGTGGGGCCGTTTACTATAAATCTTGCCCCTTGGTGTGTGATTTCTTCATATGTGTGGATAGCGTGATGTTTATGTTTCTCATGATACGCTAATCCCTTATCCTTACCCTTTAAAGCAAAAAACTTAAAGGTCTAATTCCTCTTCTACTTCAGTCTCTTCATCTAGACCTGGCTCTTCTTCAATGTCTCCGCCACATGCGCCTAGTACGCCTACCGTGAATACACCTGCTAAAATGCTCATTAATAGTTTCTTTTTCATTGTCGATCATCCTCCTCGAGAAATTTGAATTGATTGTCTTCTTTTTTTATGACAATAACATGTTGTGAAAAATCTAAATTAAACTTAAAGGTCTTCGTCTACATCCTCTTCCATTTCTGGGGCTTCATCTAGACCTGGATCTTCTTCAATGTCTCCACCACATGCGCCTAGTACACCTACTGTGAATACACCTGCTAATAAGCTCATTAAAAGTTTCTTTTTCATTGTTCATCGGCCTCCTTCAGTCATCGTTTATTTTTTCAATGTGAACCATCGTTGTACAGCCTTGACCGAATTTTAAGAAATGGACTTTAAGGAAAGTTTCGCTCCATTAATTTTGATTCTAACAAGGGATTTTCGTGACAACAATGGAATTAAACATCTTTAGAGATGGTTTCACATTTTTTCACAGTTATTTAATATTTTCTCAAATTTCCAATGTGATTTTTCGAGCAACTGACATTGTTTTGAAAACGTGATAAATCATGTTGGACTTTTCACTAGCTAATTAATCACTCTAAAAAAAACATATTCACTCCCCAGACAATCATGCAATATTTTCTAACGAAATGTTCGCTTTCTCTATAACAAAAGCTGACTCGTATGCGAAAAACATTCGCATGAGCCAGCCTTCTTTTATTTAAAAAAAAGGGGGGGTATTGTGCTATCAGGCGCTCACTATATGAGTGATTTTGTATTAGCAGCTGCGTGTTGCTTAAAATTCAATCTCCATTTCTTCATCTTCGTCTAACTCATCTTCAATAGGCACTTCGATTTCTGCGCCTTCTTCATAGTCGTCTTCGAATTCACCGTCTTCAAAATCTTCATCTTCCGCAAGACCGTCTTCCTCTTCAAGACCGTCTTCTTCAAACCCTTCATCTAGGCTATCGCCTTCGTCACCATTTAAGTCGAGGTCTTCGCTCTGTTGTTCTATTGGCTCTCCACCATCAACATCATCGACTTCATCGCCACATGCAGCGAGAACGCCTAATGATAGTGTTCCTGCTAAAAGGCTTAACAGTAGTTTTTTCTTCATTTCATGTTCCTCCTTCTTTGTTAAGAAGTTTTTTGTATATCGATACGGCCTCTCCCGAATCAACAATTGCAATTCTACAAGCAACCTTTTAACGTCTCAATCCTATCCACGAACTTTTGACGCTTTCTCACATCGTCATACATTTGTAGATGTTTCTTTGACATTATCCATGACTTACGCGCCACACTCACATCGCCAATTAGGCATAAAGGACGGTTATCCCGACAAGAAAACACCCCTCTTTTTTTAGAAGAGCGGTGCGGAAATTTTTATTCGGATTTGTTCAACATCACTCAGTGAGCCGCTTTGTGACATCGTTGGCAGGTTGGGGCCGGTTAAAAAGGTAGCCTTGCGCATAATCACAGTTTTCGTTTTTAATGAACGTCAGCTGCTCGTTTGTTTCAACGCCTTCACAAATGACTTGGCAATCAAGGTTGTTTGCTAGATTGATAATCGTTCGCACCATGGAAGCATCATGGTCTTGTCCGTCGCTGTCTTTGACAAAAGAGCGATCGATTTTTAATATGTCGATCGGCAATAATTGTAGTTGGCGTAAGGATGAGTAGCCTGTGCCGAAGTCATCGATAGCAATGTTGACGCCGAGTTCTTTCAATGCCTCTAATTTTTCTGTAGCATAGTGGACTTGTGTGAGCATCGTTGTTTCTGTGATTTCTAATGTGACATATGTTGGGTCGATTCTTGATTTCTCAAGTGCGTCGGCGACGATTTCCATAAAGTTGTAGCGTTCAAACTGTTGTTGTGAAACATTAACGGAAAGTTGTAAATGGCCGTGTCCATCTTCGCGCCACTGTTGGACTTGCTGCAGCGATTTTTGCAACACATACTCGTCAATATCTGCTATGACCCCGACTGCTTCGGCAGTGCTAAGGAACTCACCTGGTGGAACATTTCCTTTTTCAGGGTGGCTCCAACGTACGAGTGCTTCGACCCCATATGGTTCGCCACTTTTTACATCGCATTGCAATTGATAATAGACTTGAAATTCTTCGTTTTTTAATGCGCGACGCAATTCATTTCCCAAAACAAACTCATGGTATGTTCCATCACGCATCGTATCACGATAATATTCATGGCGATTTTGTTGATCGTCTTTGGCGTATGTCAACGCGATATCAGCATATTTAATCAACGCTTGTCCGTCCGTTGTGTGATCCGGGAATAAGCTAATCCCCATACTTACATTTAAATAAATCCATTGATCGTCAATATTAACAGGGTATTTGCTGATGGCATCAAAAATCGTTTGCACATATTCCTCAATATGACGATCGAGATCTTTAATCAAGATTAAAAATTCGTCTCCGCCAAAGCGCCCGATTATTGCCTCTTCGCCCAGTGCTTCACAAAGTCTCTTAGCGAGCAACTGAATGATTACATCACCACGATGGTGACCGAGGCTATCGTTAATTAACTTAAAACGGTTAATGTCTAGAAATAACAACGCCATATTTCCGTTTTGTTCTTGTTTTTTAGCGATTTCTATGTTCAGGAACTCTTCAAATTTTTCACGTTTCGGCAACTCCGTTAAAGAATCATAATAGGCGAGTCGAGTTACTTTATTTTCAAACTTTTTTCGTTCTGTCACATCACGGATGATTGCAATATAAAAGCAACCTTTGCAATCGTGCATATCGATTCGGGTAATCGTCATGAAAGAATAGTAAATATCAGCATTTTTACGTCGGTTGATTAACTCCCCTGTCCAAGTCCCTTTCTCCCTTAAACTTTGCCACATCTCATCATAGACGTGCTTTGGTGTCATCCCTGACTTAAGAATACGAGGCGTCTTTTCTTCAACTTCTTCAAATTGATAACCGGTTATTTCCTCAAAAGCTGAATTAACGACGAGAATCCGCTGCTGTTCATCTGCAATCATAAACGCGTCATTCATATCCTCCATGAGCTTCCATACATTTTCTTTATATGACGCAAACTTCATAAAATTCTCTTTCATTCGACACTTTGCTCCGTTCGACATCACTTCCACCCACGTTTCTCTGTATAATCCCATTCATGTTTAATTGTACCAAATTTTTTCTGGGACTTGGTGCATCGTTGTATGTCGAATTTGTAAACAAAAAACACCCCTCTTTTTTAGAAGAGCGGTGCGAGATTTTTTTTTCGGATTTGTTCAACATCAACTAGTGAGCAGCTTTGTGACATCGTTGGCAGGTTGGGGACGGTTGAACAGGTAACCTTGCGCATAATCACAGCGTTCGTTTTTAATGAACGTCAACTGCTCGTTCTCCTCAATGCCTTCGCATGTCACTTGACAGCCTAAGTTGTTGGCAAGTGCGATAATTGTACGTACGATTGCGGCGTCTTGGTCTTGGCCGTTGCTTTCTTTGATGAATGAGCGGTCGATTTTGATCATGTCGATCGGTAGTGATTTGATTTGGTGCAGGGATGAGTAGCCTGTACCGAAGTCGTCGATGGCAATGTTGACGCCGAGTTGTCTTAATTGTTGGAGTTTTTCGTCGGCGTCGTTTACGTGTGTTAATGCGACTGATTCGGTGACTTCAAGTATGACGGCGGATGGGTCGATCCCTGTCTCATTCAGTGCTTGGGTAATAGTGTTTGTAAATTGTTTTTGTTCGAATTGTTGTTGTGAGATATTGACAGAGACATGTAAATCGGGTGCGATTGTTTGCCGCCATGTTTGAGCTTGGTGTAAGGCTTTTTTTAGAACCATACTATCAATGTCGGCGATGAGTCCGGTTGCTTCGGCAATTGAGATGAAGTCTTTCGGCGAGAGCATGCCGCGCTTTGGGTGCTCCCAGCGAACAAGGGCTTCGACGCCATATGTTTTGTTGTTTTTGATATCATATTTTATTTGATAGAAAGGGATTAACTCATCATTTTCTATTGCATCGTGCAACTCGTTGGCGATGGTAAATTGTTCGTATGCGTCACCGCTCATGATTTGATCGAAATATCGGTAGTCGTTTTGATTATCCGATTTTGCATGGGACAGAGCGATGTGCGCGTGCTTCATGAGCGTTTTCACTTCGATTGCGTGATACGGGTAGATGCTGATGCCGATGTTGAATTTCACATGTACGGATTGGTTCGCGATGTTTATCGGTCCTTCGCTAATTTCTGCGTGTATTTGGTCAATCCGGGGTGTGATATCTTCTTTTTTATGAATATTCGTTAGTAGAATTAAAAATTCGTCGCCTGAAAAGCGAGCAATAACCCCGTCATCACCGACTATTTCTTGAAGTTTTTGCGCAACGATCTGGAGGAGAACGTCCCCGTGGTGATGACCGATACTGTCATTAATGACTTTAAAACTATCGATGTTTAGAAATAAAAGGGCGATTGGACGATTTTGTTTTTTTGCTTCTTCGCTTTCATTTGTCGCAATCATTTCAAAGTGGCGGCGATTTGGTAGTCTTGTTAATTCGTCGTAATGCGTAAGTTCATTAGCGGTTTGTTCGATTTTTTTGCGTTCGGTAATGTCGCGGACGATTCCGATATAAAAGATTTCATTTTCGTTGACGTTTTCAATGCGCGTCATCGTCATAAACGAATGATATATATCGCCGTTTTTACGGCGGTTCACGAGTTCGCCGGTCCATGTTCCCTTTTCCTTAAGCGTTTGCCACATATCTTGATAGACAGTTGATGGGGTCAAACCAGACTGTAAAATCCTCGGTGTGAAGTACTGAACCTCTTCCGACGAATAACCTGTAATCCTTTCGAAAGCAGGGTTAATGGCAATGATTCGTTCTTTTCCATCCGTCACGATGAGACCATCGTTCATGTTATGTAACATTTGATAGATATTATCTTTTTCATTAATAAGGTTCAGGATGTTTTTACGGAGATTTTTTTTCATCGTCTCCCCCTACATTCTATATTTATTAATACGTTAATGTGAAAAAGTTGGTATTTGTATGTATACGCTTTAATTATAGCAAAAAGTTTAGTATTTAAAAATGAATTTGAACAATTGCGTCAATATTAGGATGTAAAAAAAACACTTTCGAATGACGAAAGTGTTCTTTTACATCTTCACGTATGTCTAGTTCAAGATTATTCTTTATCTCCTAACGCAAACATGAGCTCTGCTTCTGCGACAACTTCGCCGTCAACGGACGCTTTGGCTTGCCCTTTGCCTATTTTTCCACGCAGACGGGTTAACTCGACTTCTAAATGAAGTTGATCGCCTGGGCGAACTTGTCCTTTAAAGCGGCAGTTATCGATACCTGCAAAAAATGCAAGTTTTCCTTGGTTTTCTTCTTTTTTCAAGATGGCAACCGCACCGACTTGAGCTAGTGCTTCGATAATCAGTACACCAGGCATGACTGAGTAGGATGGGAAGTGACCGTTAAAGTATTCTTCGTTTGCGGTGACGTTTTTTATCCCAGCAGCGTGCTTTCCTTCTTCGACATCGACGATTTTATCGACGAGTAAAAACGGATAGCGGTGGGGGATGATTGCTTGAATTTGTTCGGTATCTAACATCGTTGTATGCACTCCTTTTTGATTTGTTTATTGGTTGGCGAATCGGTAAACGTAAAACAAAACGAAGCGCTGTTTCGTTTAGCATCGCTTCGTTCATGAGCCATCATTTCATATTGTCTAGTTAGTCTATGCCGTCATAAATGATGTCATAAATGTGTCTCCACGTATCGGGGTTTAAGGCTTCTATTGGGTTTTCACCGCCTAGAATACCATATCCGAACATTGCACCAAAAATTAAACCCACAAACGCCAAACCAACAATGATGACAATGCGTAGCCATATCGGAACCATTCGAATACGAGGTTTCTTTTTATCTTCTATTTTTGCATTCTCTTCTGTGTTTGTTGATGTAGATTGGCGTTTTCTATCTTTGCCTTGTTCGCGCTCTACTTTTTTGCGTTCGCGCCTTGAGCGCGGCTCGTTTTGTTCATCTTTACTCATGACGTTCTCCTCTTCGTTTGGGTAGCGTTTACCGCCATTTTAGCTTTAACGAAGGTTGTTGACAAGTCCCTGCATTTCATCGGTCATTTCAAGAGCTCGGGAATTGAATTGGTATGCGCGCTGTGCGTTGAGCATATCCGTCATTTCTTTTCCAAGATCCACATTAGACATTTCTAAGGCCCCTTGTTGGAAAATGTCCGTTCCTGCTGCTTCTTCAAGCACATCTCCTATGCCCAGTTCTAGCTCGTCCAAATCGGCAAATTGGAGCACATTTTCGCTATTTGCTTCTAATAGTTCAGGACGGGTGATTTCGACGAGTTGCAGCTGACCGAGATCTTCGGCTTCTGTCTCGCCATCTTCATCTGCTACGGTCACTTCGATTGTTCCATTACTAGAGATTGAAAATTCTTCGTAATTATTCGGAACAGCAATCGGGCCACCTTCTACAGATTCCACGTATTCTCCGTTTTGATTGACGATGAAGGATTCGTCTTCGTTATCAGGGTTAGGGCTAAAATAAAATGCACCATCGCGGGTGAATCGACGTTCACCGTCTTCGTCAGGGGCTAATTCGAAAAAGTGTCCTTCTTCCGTTAAAGCAATATCCAATTCGCGGTCAGTTTGTTGTATGGATCCTTGTTCCATTTGCTTGTTGATTTGATCAACGGCGGAACCGGATCCGACGCGGATGCCATTTGGCGTTTGGCGGCCGACTTCGTATTCATCGGCGCTTTGGTTGTTTACTTGTTGGGTAAGTAGGTCACGAAACGTGACTTCGCTTCGTTTGAAACCTGTTGTACCTGAATTGGCAATGTTATTTCCCGTTGTATCGAGTTGATGTTGCAGTTGTCCAAGCGATACTGCTGAGTTGATCATCGATTGGTTCACGGCTGTTTCCTCCTGGCTTTACAAACGTTCTTTTTGTTGTTCGGAAAGGTGCGCGGTTCTTGTTGATCTGGCTTTCCTTTGAGGGCACTGGGTGGAAAGCTGTGTAACTGTACGGTGACTGTACGTTTTCCGTGAGAGTCATGGGCTTGTCCATTCTTGTGCCTTGTGCTTTTTTATTACGTGATGCGGCCGATGTCGTTAACGGCGCGTTCCATGCTTTGGTCGTACATTTGTAGGGCGCGTTGGTTGGCTTCGAAGTTTCTGAAGCCTTGCATCATGTTGGTCATTGTTTGTTGGAGGTCGACGTTTGATCCTTCGATAAATCCTTGTTGGATTTGGTAAGGGAGTGCGTCGTCTCCGATGGCGCTTACGATGTCTCCGTCGCCTTCGTAGTTATGCAGTCCGTCTCCTTCTTTGACGAGTTGGGCTGGGTCTGGGACGTGGGAGACTTCTAGTTGGGCGATGGGTGCGCCGTCTTCGGTGAGGATTTCGCCGTCTCTTGTGACGTTGAATGCTTCGTCACCGACGTTGATTGTGTCTCCTGCGTCATCTAGGATGTAGTATCCTTGACCGGTTGTTAGGAAGCCTGCGCCATCAACGGTGAAGTTGCTGTTTCGGGTGTAGCGTAAGTCACCGTCTTCGTTTTGGACGTTATAGAATAGGGCCCCTTGTTCTCCTGTTTCCTCGTCTTCTGGCATTTCGCCTTGTAAGAGGGCGAGGTCGGTGTTGTTTCCTGTTTCTTCGATGTCACCTTGCCTGAAGTTTGGGGTGGCTTCTTGCATGTATACGCCTGTGCTGATTTCGCCGATTTCGTTTGTTCCGTAACGTTGGGCGTGATCAGTACCCATGGCTTGTAGGACCATGTTTGGGAATGCGCGCATGGAAGCGCGGTCGGCTTTATAACCTGGTGTATTGGCGTTTGATAAGTTGTTTGTTAGCATTTCTTGGTTTCGCTGCTGTGCGATCATACCGGCAGCTGCTGCGTTGTAACCACGTAACATTTTATTCACCTCGTGGATATTTGCTCGCTGTGCTCATGGACAGGGAGTTGGTTAAGTTCTTTGCTGATTTATTTGTATTGAGGCGCGTTAGGCGGACATTGAGTCCGTTATTTTGTTGAAATGCGCCATTTTTAGCGGTTGGACGGACATATATTCCGTTATTGCGTGATTTTACTGTTTTTTTTGGTGTTCGTTTGGTCAATAGCGGAACTGATGTCCGCTAGATCTTGATAAATCGTGTTTTTTGACATGATAACGGAATGAGTGTCCGCTTGCGGAGAGAAAGAGACACTGTGTCGCTCGTGCCCAAGGCGTTTCCGCTTTTGTCCAGCTACAGGTGCCATCGGCTCGAGGTCGCTTCAGAACTTTTCAGAAGACGAAAAGCGTCTTCTTGCAAAGTTCCTCCAGCGCTTGCTCCTGCGCCACTTCGTTTGCTCGTCGCAGATAAACCATTGTCGCCGATATTCAGGCACCTTCCGCTTTTCTATTTATATCGGTATTAGTTGCTTAAAGTTTTAGCTTTTTTTTGGAGATGTTATCGAGACTTTGAAGTAATTTTCCTGTGCCTGATACGACGCTCTCCATTGGGTTTTCAGCGAGAAAAACGGGAACTTTTAGTTCCTCTGTAAATAATTGGTCCATACCGTCAATATAAGCACCGCCACCGGTTAAGATCACACCGCGGTCAATGATGTCCGCAGAAAGTTCAGGTGGTGTTTTTTCGAGGACGTTTTTCGATGTCTGCACAATTTGGTACATCGCTTCTTCCAACGCTTTTCGGACTTCTTCTGACGTGATCGTAATTGTTCGGGGGAGTCCATTGACTAAGTCACGGCCACGAATATCCATTTCCTCATATTTTGAACCTTCAAAAACAGTGCCGATATTTATTTTTACTTCTTCCGCCGTACGTTCCCCAACCAATAGCTTGTACTGTTTTTTTATGTAATTTAATATTTCTTGGTTAAAGAGGTCTCCTGCAATTTTAATTGAGGAGGCGGTGACGATATCGCCCATGGATATGACGGCGACATCGGTCGTTCCACCGCCGATATCAATGACCATGTTTCCACAAGGTTGGTAAATATCCATTCCTGTACCAACCGCAGCTACTTTCGGTTCTTCTTCTAAAAACACTTGCTTACCTCCACTTTTTTCAACCGCTTCACGAATCGCTTTTTGTTCGACAGATGTAATGTTTGTCGGACAGCAAATTAAAATTCTCGGCTTTGCTAGCAATCCTTTTACATTAATTTGACTTAAGAAGTGCCTTAGCATGGCTTCTGTCATGTCAAAGTCCGCGATCACGCCATCCTGCATAGGGCGTATAGCCACGATATTTCCAGGGGTTCGACCAACCATCCGAAATGCCTCGTCGCCGACGGCCATGACCTTTTTTGTGTTCGTGTCGATTGCAACGACGGAAGGTTGGTTTAATACCACTCCCTGTCCTTTTACATGGATGAGAACGTTCGCAGTTCCTAGGTCGATTCCGATATCCCTTCCAAACATAATTGGGTCCTCCTAATGTGATTTTTGCTTCATTTATCTTTATTTCGTGCTGCATCTCTTGATTGTTTGGATCATCGTGTATATGGTCTACATCTAATGTACCATTTTATCACATGTATGGAAGCGGATTCGCTTTTTTGAGAATTTTTCATTTCATTTTCTTGATACATACTATTCATTAGCTCATGCAGTGGTATATGTCTTTTTGTCTTCGTTCACCGAGAAATGAAATGGTTGATCATTTGTTGGCTACACTTTCGATTTAACTGGGTCTTCTGATTCATCTTGATCGCCAGTGTACTTTACTTTCGTTGCTTCTCCTCCACGTAGATGACGAATCGACTTATGGTAGTCGAGCACTTGTTTGACTTCTTTCGATAATTCTGGATTAATATCTGGAAGCCGTTCTGTTAAATCTTTATGAACCGTACTCTTAGAAACCCCGAACTCTTTTGCGATCGTGCGGACTGTTTTCTTCGTCTCTACGATGTACCTGCCAATCTTGATGGTTCTTTCTTTGATGTAATCGTGCACATCTCTCGCCTCCCTAAATATTTCGGGTTCAAAAAGACGGAGAAAGACAGCGCACCTTTTATAGATGACTGACTAGGGTGTTGTCGATGCGGTCTATTTTGTCATGCAGGTTGACTGTCAACACTCGCGTTCTCCCTGAACTTCCCTTCTTTAGTGATCCGGATTTGTTAAAGCTTATTAGCGGACAGTCAGGGTTATGCATAATAAAGTCTTGAGAGCGTTGGGTGGTTTCTTATGAAAGTTTGTCATCGCCTTCGCTTAAGTTGTCTTTATTAGGGAGAGGGAGCGTGTTTGTTTCGGTTAGGCTTTGTCGATTTGCTTTGGAAAATCAATGGTTAAAATAAAAACGAACCGACGCCAAGCTCCTCATTGAGAAGCTGGCGCCGGTTTTATGAAGGGGGAATAACAAGGGGAGGGGATCCTTGTTTGGTTTTCGGCTTATCATCTTATCGTTTATGTTTCGGTTGTTTTGACAGTGAAAAAACTTAACTAAAACTGACTGAACGCGTGAGGAAGTCAAAATGTGCGCGAATTATTCGTCGCTTTCTTCTCCGTCTTCCTCTTCTTCATCATCGTCTGATTCTTCGCCTTCTAACTCATCGTCTTCTTCTTCACCATTTGGTTCATCTAAACGGTCATGAAGCTCATCCAATTCTTCGTCAAAATTTTCTTCTGGCATATCTGTTTCTTCTTCAGGTAAAGATGGTAAATCTTGTTCTAGCAAACTAGACTCTTCTTCTACCTCTGGAAGTGCTGCTAGAGGCTCGTCAAAGTACTCATAAGGGTCAACCGCTACACCATTACGGCGGATTTCAAAGTGTGCATGAACACCTGCGTCACTATTAAATAGATTTTCGCCAGCGCTTGCAATCATGTCACCTTGTTCTACGGTATCTCCTTTTTCAACTTGAAGGTCTGCTAAACTTTGATAGACGGTTTTTACTTCATCGTCATGTTGGATTTCAACAACTTTTCCAAACAGATCATCTTCTTCTGCCTTTACAACATTCCCACTCATCGCAGACACAACGTCAAATGATTCGTTGTCTTCTGAAGATAAGTCAATACCTTGGTTTTGGTAATAGTAGTTGTTGTAACGAACGAGTGAATCTTTTTGTTCATCTTCTGAAGCTTCATAGTCGAAGAAAGTACCGACGATGTCAATACTATGTTCATCTAGTACTGGCATCTTGAAGACTTCATCTTGCACCGCGGCTGTCAATGCATCTTGTTCGGCATCATCGGCATCTGGATCATCAACCCCATCGATTGGACCTTCTATATCAAATTCTGATTCTTGAGGGTCCTCTTCAGTGAGTTGATCTCCGTCGCCTGCCATCCAAATGAATGCAGTAATGACGAGTGCAGCTAAACTTAGGTAGACTGCAGGCAAAGCCCACTTCTTCTTCATTAGGCGTTTGAGATTCGCCTTTAAAGTTTCGAACTTAGATTGTTCTTCTCTCATTTGATCATCACCTCAGCAACAAGTCTGATCAAATGTTGGAAACCTTATACATTATTTTGAAAATTCTTTGATAGAAAATAGGGGTGATTTTCCATTGGCGGAGTCAGCTTTTAAGGATGGGGGCTGTTAAAATATTCCGTTTTGTGCATAGTGGCTCGTTTTTTGCGCTTGAAATGATTCGTTTTGCGCAAAAACCAACAAGTTTTGTGCATCGTAAGAATATTTTTGTGCATGACCACGCACAATCACCATTACTTGGATTAGAGTGATGTAAAAATGGACAATCTGTACGTTTTTTTAAAGCATAAAAAGGGCTCGCTTACGGTAAGCGATACCCTAGGAAATCATTATTCATCGAGTAATGCGTAGCTTTCTTCTGGTTCTTTAATGTCGACACCTTCATAGTAGTAGTGGATGATGTCTTGATATGAGTGACCTTCTTTTGCCATACCATCGGCTCCGTATTGGCTCATTCCGACGCCGTGGCCCCATCCTTTTGTTGTGATTGTGATTTCGTCACCATCTCGAACCCAGGTGAAGTCACTGGAATCTAACTCTAATGCTTCGCGAACGTCTCTTCCGGAGAATGTTTGGCCGCTGATAACGACTTCATCGACTCGTTCACCTGATGTTTGTGAGCGAATTTCTCCTATCGTGTTGCCTTCGGGGAGGCGCACACCAAGCGCTTCTTCTATTTCGGTGCGGTGGATGGTTTGTTCGTTTTCAAATCGCGGTGATTCAGTATCCCAAGGGCTTTCTACTGTTTGTAGGTACGGAATTTCATTTTCCCAATATTCATGGGCGTTTTCTGTGTATCCATTACTTGTAGAGAAAAAGGATGCTGTGATCGGTTCTCCTTCGTAAGTGATGACTTCTCCTCCAGTTTCAAAAACGGCTTGTTTTATACGGGCGATTTTCCAGTTGTAATCATCTTCCCATTCTTCTTTTAATTCTTCTTTACTTTTATAAACTTGATGGGTTACTGTATCAGTGACATCTGCTCCGTTAGGTAAGTGAATATCTCCTGAGTTGAGCAGTTGTTCATATATGTATGTACGCGCTGTTAATGCTTGGGCTTTTAGTGCTTCCATTTCAAAGCTAGCAGGCATTTCTGAGGCGACAACGCCAACGATGTATGATTCGAGTGGCACTTCATCAATACCTTCTGTTTGTGAGCGGTAGACAGAAACAGTCATTCCATCTTCGGTGTATTCTTCTAATTCGAGCTTTTCAACTTTACCATTGACGGCTTCTGATGATTGGACGGTCGCTTCTGGCGTAACAAACATTTCCTCGTCATCGGAAAATACAGTTACGAGAATTGAAGGAATAAAGAGAATAACACCTGCTAATGCGACGGACGATAAAACGGCTTTTTTCATCATTTGGCCTCCTTGAGGTCATCAGGTTTGATCCCTTCATCGGTTATGTTCTAGCTTATTCAATGTTGGAACAGTAATATGAAACAAAATAGCAAATGTATCCCATACAATGATTCAAACCTTTGGAATCATAGTAGAATCATATGTGATTTAGTAGGCTTTAGAACTGAAAATTCCTTTTCTATGAACTCTATTATTAGCTAATAGAAGAAATATTAAACAATCGAGTAGGAGGAGGGTTCGCCCCTCCGTCCTCTCACACCACCGTACGTACGGATCTCGTATACGGCGGTTCAATAAGTTGAGTGATGTTTTT
>NZ_JACHHB010000015.1 GCF_014202575.1 Texcoconibacillus texcoconensis
GGACACCCTTGCCATTCGCTAACAGTTCCCACTGCCAAGCCTGTAGTGGACTTTCACCACCTAGCTGTCAGACATGCCGGGCACACCTAAAAAAAGAGAGAGTGCTTAATAAAACTCTCTCTTTTTCATATAAACGAGTTAAGACGGTGCTAGAAAGATCGCGCCATAAAGAAGCGAAGCGACAATGACAATCGCTGGATGAACTTTAAAACGCTCTAATAAGAAATAACTAACAATAATCAAAACGCCGGTTTGTAAAGTTCCATTTGCTGACCAAGACGTCTCAAAAAATTGAAAGGCAAGAACCCCTAATAATACAGCGATCGTTGGTCTAACAATCATCGTCATCCATTTCACTTTTGTCGACTGTCTAAATGCGTATAATAAACGTAATAACACAATCATTAAAATAAGTGAAGGAGCAACTGTTGCAAACACCCCGACAGACGCCCCTAATATCCCAGCTTGCTCAAAGCCAATGTAGCCAGCCATTTTTGTTGCGATCGGACCAGGTAAAGCATTTCCGAGCGCTAAAACTTCTCCGAATTCTTCTACAGTTAGCCACTCATAACGTTCTACGACCTCATGTTCAATTAAAGGAATCGAAGCAGGGCCACCCCCATAACCGAGAATACCTGGGATGAAAAACGCAAGGAAGATTTCCCAATAAATCATGTTTTTCCTCCTTTAGGGGTAGCAGATTGTCCCTGTTCTTTACGTGTGAGAGCAAACAATAAGAGAGCGACAATAACTAAGGCTGGGTGCAAATCAAGAACAACGATAATAGCAATAGATACAACAACTAAGCTCAAACTTCCACCTAACCCTAGCCCATCTTTTGATTTTTTGAAGAATTGCCACGTAAGTACCGCCATCATAACACCAACGACAGGGACAACGGCATTTGTCATTCCTTGTACCCACGGTTGGTCTCTAAATGAAGATAAAGTCGTAAGAAAAATAATCATTAGAAAAATGGTCGGCATGACTGTCGCAAATAGTGCATTCAGCATGCCGATTCCCCCTCCGACATGATATCCAATATAACCTGCAAGCTTTGTCGCAATCGGCCCGGGAAGAGTATTTCCAATTGCTAGAATATCTGAGAATTCGTCATCATTCATCCATTTATACGTATCAACTGCTTCTTTATGAATCAGTGGGATTGATGCCGGGCCACCTCCATACCCTAGCATGCCGACCCGAAAAAAAGCCCAAAATAATTGCCTCTGTTTCAAAAACATCCCTTCCTTACATTCGTTCCTTTTCAAAACTCAGGCTGGCAAGACTTATATTTACCACCCTGCTACAGAACCATCTGTACGTGATTCTGTTCCTCCAGCCAATACACCCGACTCTTGATCTTTCCAGATGATTTGACCTCGACCAAATCCACCAGAAAATGGAGGGATTTTCACGTCATGTCCTTTTCTCGCTAATACTTGTGCAGTGTTTTGAAGGAAATGGTGCTCCAGTTCTATTTGTTTATTTTTCACCCACTGCCAACGAGGTGCATCTAAAGCTGCCTGTGGATTTAATCCGAAATCGATCGTATTCATGATCACTTGCATATGTCCTTGCGGTTGCATAAATCCGCCCATAACGCCAAATGGCCCAACGGCTTTATCATCTTGCGTTAAAAAGCCAGGGATGATTGTATGATACGTTTTCTTATTTGGAGCAAGCGCGTTATCATGCTCAGGGTCTAAACTGAAATTATGACCTCGATTCTGTAAAGAGACCCCTGTTCCTGGTACAACGAGCCCAGAGCCAAATCCCATGTAATTACTTTGGATAAATGATACCATATTTCCTTCGCTATCAGCCGTGGCAAGGTATACAGTACCACTTCCTCTCGGTTCACCAACTTCAGGTTCACGTGCTTCATCTGTAATTAACGCACGACGTTGTTCTGTATACTGATCACTTAAAAGGTCAGCAACTGATACAGACATATGTTTATTTTCTGTAATGTAACGCTCACCATCTGCAAATGCCAATTTCATTGCTTCGATTTGCTTATGTAACGTCTCTGGGCAATCTCTTGAAGTAAATTCATCATTTCTCAGCATCTTTAATGCTTGTAAAGCAACAAGGCCTTGTCCATTCGGTGGGATTTCCCAAACATCATAACCTTTATAATTCACGGATATTGGTTCTACCCATTCTGGCTTGTAATGAGCTAAATCTTCTTTACGTAAAAAGCCATTGTACTCACGAGAAAAAGCATCAATTTTTTCAGCCAATTCACCGCGATAAAAAGCTTCGCCTTTCGTTTCCGCAATCAAACGAAGGGTTGATGCATGATCAGGTGATTTCCATTGTTCCCCTGCTACTGGTGCACGCCCATTAGGTGCAAACGTGTCGAACCAATATTTGAATTCGTCCCCTTGTAGTACATTTTTAAATTGTTGATAAGCTCGTCCCCAATAAAAAGACAGTACTGGTGAGAGCGGAAAGCCTTCTTCTGCATAACGTATCGCTGGTGCTAAAACATCTGATAGTGGTAATTTTCCGAATTTTTCAGAAAGTTCAACCCATGCTGAAGGTGCTCCTGGTACTGTAACGGGGGTGAAACCATACTTAGGTATTTCCTCATGACCTAACGCTTTCACATCATCAATCGAAACCGAAGCTGGCGACGGACCACTTGCATTTAACCCATGCAGTTCCCCATTTGTCCAAACAAGTGCAAACGCGTCACCTCCAATACCATTAGACGTTGGTTCCACGACTGTTAAACAAGCAGCAGTAGCAATTGCCGCATCAATCGCATTGCCGCCACGCTTTAAAATGTCTAACCCTGCTTGAGAAGCTAACGGTTGTGACGTTGCAACCATGCCATTATTGGCATAAGTAGTCATCCGTTGAGCAGCATAAGGTGTATGTAAACTGTCAAAATCAAACATATTATTTATCCCCCCTAACATATTTGTCTCATAATAACATATTTCGCTTAACGAATTAACTGTTTTTTAAAAATTGGCACGCGATTGTCCTCCATCAACATTGATGGTCGCACCTACAACCCATGAAGCTTTTTTTGAAGCCAAAAACAATACGACATCAGCAACCTCTTCAACAGTCCCAAAGCGCTGAGATGGAATTTCTTGTTCAACAAACGCGTTGATCTTTTCAGGATCCTCATCCAATCGCTTTTGCCAGTTTCCTGTTGGGTGGAGGATCGACCCTGGTGCAACACCATTTACACGAATACCATCTTTAATCACTTCATTTGCCAACGATTTCGTAAAGCTAATCATCGCCGCCTTAGAAGCATTGTACGTCGGTTTCCCACCTGACTCTCGGCCAAAAATCGAAGAAATATTGACGATCGACCCTGATTGCCGCTCTTTCATCTTTTTCACCGCTCTTTGGCTAAAGTCAACGGCTGAATAGTAATTCAAATGCATCGCGTCTTCAAAAGCTGATAGAGGGGTTTCCATTGTTTTCCCGCCATTTGAACCACCGACATTATTTACTAAAACATCAATCTTTCCAAAGGTATCGATAAACTCATTGAAAATACGTTCCCTTTCCTTTTCATCGGTTAGATCGCCTTGTAATGTGACAACATCTGGAAGGTCTTGTCTCACTTGCTGTAACGATTCTTTACCACTTGCGACAACTGCTACTTTCGCTCCTTCCTCAAGAAAGCGAGCGGCAATGCCCTTTCCTATCCCTTTTGAACCTCCTGTTACAAGCACAGTTCGGTCTTTTAATTGTAAATCCATAACCTCTCCTCCTTCTTATTGGATGATTTGATCTATAATTTTTTGGTGTGAAACAGGGAAAGGGTATTTACTGAAACGATCAGCATCAATCCAAATCCCTTGTGGCTCACCTTCATCACGGAAGTTTGCTGTCACTTTCATTTCTACAACACGAATATCCCATATAAGATGCGTGAAAACGTGATGGACTTCTGTCATCTGATTTTTTATAGTGACATCTAAATGAAATTGATCACGTATATACGATCTGATCGTTGAAAAATCTTCGCTAGCATCTTCGCAATTCGGAAATTCCCATAGCTTCGCTAATAAACCGTTATCTGAGCGCTGATTGATTAAAAATCGTCCATTTTCGTCGCTTATCACAGCTGCGACCATTTGTAATGTTTTCGGCTTTTTCTTTTTTGCCTTAACAGGTAAGTGTGTTTCAATTCCTTTTTCATATGCTTGACAATGGTCACGAACTGGACACAATAAACAAGACGGTGAAGTAGGCGTACAGATCAATGCACCTAACTCCATCATCCCTTGGTTAAAGTCTGAGGGATTATCATGAGCAATAATTTCACGAACAATCGCTTCGAATCGTTTTCTCGTTTTCGCTCGTCCAATGTCATCATCGATCGCAAAAATACGCGAGAGAACACGCATGACATTCCCATCCACAGCTGGCTCGCTCATCCCATATGCAATACTTAATATTGCACCTGCTGTGTAAGGGCCAACCCCTTTTAAGTTTGAGACACCCACCTTTGTATCCGGTACTTTTCCACCGTACATTTCGGTTACCTCTTTTGCAGCCTGGTGAAGGTTTCTCGCCCTAGAGTAATATCCTAAACCTTCCCAAGCTTTTAAAACCTTTTCTTCTTCCGCATATGCAAGATCTTGTACAGTCGGAAACTGTTCCATAAAATGACAAAAGTATGGAATCACAGTGTCTACACGGGTTTGTTGTAACATAATTTCCGAAACCCATACTTTATAAGGATCACCATCAATCCTCCAAGGGAGTTCACGCTTTTGCCCTTGATACCACTCAAGAAGTTGACGTTGAAACCCTTGAGCATCAAATATTTTTTCATTTTGTTTGTTCATGTTGTTCACCTCGTAAATCAATCACCAATACTTTATATCTTTGCCACAAACGCCCAACAATGTAACTTTTCTACCCCTCCATCAACCACTTGATCTAATTGACCAAAAATAGCGTGAGACGGCGATTTTCTGCGTTCTTTTAAAGCATAGTAATGCGACATCGTCGGTACTTTAAACATTTCTACATATAATCCTTCTTGGTCAGCTGCCTCAAACCATTCTATATCTTCAACTTCATAATCTGGGAGGTTTTCAAGAACGTCCTTCATTTTCACTTCATACAATTTTTTTGAGGACAATTTCACTTTATATTCAATAAAAACATGAATTGACGCCATTTACAAAAATCTCCTTTTGAAAACATTCCATGATGGGTATAGCTAATTAATAAGTCCAATTATTAAAGATATCATGTTATTGTTTATATAGAAACGAACGAATTAGCAGAGCCATTAAGGAGGGATGAAAATGGACACGGGCACTCACGTTGTTATGGGAATCGCTGTTGGCGGGTTGGCAACATTAGATCCTAACATATCCGGTAACTCTGCACTTGCTCAATCTGTTATGATTGCCACGATCGTAGGCTCACAGGCTCCAGATTTTGACACCGTTTTAAAATTAAAGGGCAATGCCCCATACATTCGAAATCACCGTGGTCCGACTCATTCGGTCCCTGCACTTTTTTTATGGCCAACGGCAATCACTTTAGCCCTCCTCGCATTCAACCCATCATTACCTTGGCTTACGATTTGGGGATGGTCGTTTTTTGCCGTTTTCTTTCACGTTTTCGTCGATATTTTTAACGCGTATGGTACTCAAGCTCTTTCTCCGTTTCGAAAAAAATGGATCGCTCTCGGCGTTATCAATATTTTTGATGCTTTCATATTTTTTGCCCACATCGTAGCGATCATTTTATGGCGTTTCGGGTCGGACCCTGGCTATACATTCTTAACCCTTTACATTGTCCTAACTGGTTACTATATATGGCGCTACAAGGAAAATCGAGCTGTTTATAACCTTTTGAAGCAGCAGCATCCTGACGCTACACATATTTTTATATCGCCCACATTTAAGTGGAATTTATGGCACGTTGTCATTCGTACCAAAGAGTATATGTATGTCACAGAAGTAAGACATAAGCAAATTAAGTATTTTGAAACGTATTCGTTTGATCCTATTCCTGATCACCCAATTATCAACGCTGCGCTATACGATGACAATTTATCTGCATTCTTGTCCTTTTCACCCACGTATCGTTGGGAGTTATTTACTGAAGAACACGGTTATACCGTGAAATTTACTGATTTACGCTATCGAAGTAAAGGACATTATCCATTTGTTGCGATCGTTCAGTTAGACGAATCGTATACACCAATTAGTTCCTACACAGGATGGGTGTACAATAAAGAAACATTACAAAGAAAATTAGAGCAGGCGGCCGTTCAGTAATACCATCGTAATAAATATTATTAGTGGTAACGACGCGTTTTCAGCTTTTTTTGATACTTTGGACTTTCAAGTAATTTTTCATTCAAGTGCGGACCGTGTTGTTTAATCCACATACTAACAATTTTCTCGCCCGTTTCATTCCCCTGAAATGAACGGCCTGCTTTTGCATACGTAGCTTGGAAATCCTCCCAAAACATTTCCACCCACGTACGCGCTTGTAAGTACGTTAAGCTTCCATTTACTTCCAACAATTCGTTGGCGAGCCGATCAAATACCTTTTCCATTATTCTTCACTCCTCTTGACAGGATTTGTCGCACATCTGATCAAGACAAGCACATATACTAATCATGCACCACCGATAAGGAGGTTCCACCGATGAGAAACAAGGCGAAAGATTTCCCAGAAAATATGGCGATTGAACACGAACACCATGCAGCAGGAGATAACTCTTCACAAAGAGTAAATGGACAAATCAAAGACCGACCACAGGAAAGAATGAGACAAGCAGGTAAAGAGCGTCCCGATCCTCACCAATAATCCTGGAGGTGGCTTTAATTGAGTAAACACCCTGCAACAACAAAAGGGAGTCGCGATCCATTTCAATCACCAACAGCAAACCCTAAGCATGCTGCTCACCAAATTAACGGTGAGTCAAGAATGAGTCGTCATACCATCGTCTTAAAACAAGATGTAAAAAAACGTTGTTAACTATTGAGAAAAATGAAGGGTCTGCCTCATTTGGGGCAGATCCCTTTTACGATTAATGTAAAACAGAAATCGGTACAGCTTCTAGAGATGAGTCATCATTTCGATACCCCCACGCAAAAACACCATTCATGTAAGAGATGGTAAACGTATCATTTTCTTCTGCTAACGTATAGGTTTCACCCGATTTGAATTGGTTAGGATCTAACATATATGATTTAGCAACAGCGATTTTCCTCATATGAACAGCGTACTCATTGACGATCCCCATTTGTTCAGCTTTTTGCGCTTTCTCTGTTAACGTAGAAATCTCTTGTTGCAATTCTTCGACTGTCATATCACTATAACGTTTCTCCATCCCCTTATACCCCTTTCTTTTCTCTTTTCCTGTTTTGCTAGCTAAAAAGAAATTGAAATACAAAAAAATAGGCATTTCCCTTTCCATTTTAACACTTCAAACACTAGAAAGGGAAAAGCCTGCAATTCTTTTACAACCTTAGATTAACGCGTAAATAAAACCAATTAAGCCCGAAAGGATAGCAAAATACAAAGCACCGATTAGTACCATCCGGATTATCACGCCTTCTTTACCGACAAGACCGACAACGGAAGCAGCAGCAACAACATTTAAAACACTCACCACATTTCCTGAGTTTGAGCCCATCGCCTGAAGGCTCAAAATTAATGTTGGGTCCGTATCAATTTGATCACCAACACTAAATTGAAAAATCGCAAACATCATGTTACTAAATGTCGTACTACCCGAAATGAATGTCCCTAACATACCAATAAGTGGTGCAAATAGTGGCCAGAATCCTCCTATAGCAGAGGACATCGTATCCGCTAATTCCATAGGCATACTTTGAAAACCAGCATTGTTTTGACCAGAGTTAATGAATATTCGTACCATTGGTACTGCAGTTAATAAAGTAACAGCACTTCCAATGATCGCCAACCCTGAAGTGGAGAAGGCTTCCTTTACTTCCGAACCGTTCAATTGGTGAATAAAAATCGTAGCGACGACAACGACGATAAAAACAAACCCCGGTAAATACAAGGGTTGTAGTTCTTCACTGACCGTTGTCCCTAAAATGTTTTCCCAACCAATTGTGACATTTGCTAATGGATCACGAAACGGTAACTGTTCAAGCCTCGTAATAACAAGGATGACACCTACGAGTATATAAGGAATCCATGCCTTAACCAGTGACAGGTTCTTCCCTTTTCTGTCTTCATCTTCATCGTTAATAGATAACTCTTCACTTACCCATGTTTGCAACCAATCCTTCCGATCTGGGAACTGCCATTCTTGTTCAGGGAGTAAAAAACCTTTATTCGCTGCAGTAACAACGAGAAGAAGGCCAATCAAACCCCCAAAAATAGATGGAAATTCAGGACCTAAGGTTGAGGCAATAATAAAAGCTGGTACCGTGAAGCTAAGCCCTGCAAATAAAGCAAAACGCCATAGTTGCAAGCCTTCTTTCCAAGAACGATTCTCACCAAAAAAACGCGTCAAAATCATAACAATGACTAACGGAATGAGCGTACCTACAAAAATATCTACTTGCATAATTTGCGCAGAAATTAAACGCAAGTAGCTTGTCATTCCACCAGCATCTGTCATAAAAGGGTCAACAGGCGGAAAAACATGTGCCCCTTCGACTAACCCTTCTCCAAAGCCAACAATAACTGGCGTTCCAACAGCACCAAATGATGCGGGACTACTGTTAGCAATTAACGCAAGAGAAACTGCTGCCAAAGCCGGGAAACCAAGAGCTACAAGAAGTGGTGCAGCAATTGCCGCTGGGGTTCCAAATCCTGCTGCACCTTCAATGAATGAGCCAAAACTCCACGCGATAATAATCGCTTGAACACGACGGTCACCACTGACTTTCATAAAGCTATTCCGAATCGTATCAATAGCTCCGCTAATTTTTAAAGTATTCAAGAGTAAAATTGCCCCAAATACAATGTAAAGGATCGATATGCCTACGATTACCCCTTCAATCATTGAAGCCGTAATATGAATAATCGGAACTTGCCAATATAAATATGCTAAAAAGGCCGTTGCTAAAAGGCTAATTGGCATCGCCTTCATCGCTGGCATCCGTAAAATAACGAGGAAAACCATAACTGCAATGATTGGTGTTAGTGCTATAAAAGTCGTCACCTATACCCCTCCATCATCATCTAAGTATGTATTGAGATAACATGTTTATTATGACCGAAAACATGTTTTATACTCATTGACTAAAAAGAGGAATAAACACGACCTTTTATAGCAGTTTACTTCTCTATTTCCTGCTCATCTAACCATTGTTGGATCAAATCAAACGAAAAACCTCGTTGTACAAGCGTTTGTTTTACCTTCTGTTCTAATTCCCAACCTGTGAATTGACGGTACTTCCTCAACGCCTTTAAGCCATACTTTTCGATTGCTTGCCACTCTAATTGATCATCGTGCTCCCAATCAAGGTCTCGTACGACTTCAACACTCATATGCTGTGAGAAACCTCGTTGGATTAAATGTTGGATGAGCTTTTGTTGTCGCGATTTTAACGGTTCATTTTTACGTGCCTGACTTTTTTTATTTGCCAATTGCGTGGCTTTATCAAATTGTTCTTCTTGTGAATAGATCGTTAAAGCTTGTTCGATGATGTGTTGGTCAACCCCTTTTCGTTCAAGCTCTTGTTTTAATAGCATTGGACCTTTCAATTGTTCATTTTTTTTTGTACGAATGTACGATTCACTAAAAGATTGATCATCAATGAGACCTTGTTGTTTTAATTTATCGGCAATTCGAGGAACATTTTCTTCCGGCACTTCTTTTTTATGTAAATAATCGATAATCTCTTTTTCCGTTCGCATTCGATATGATAAATAATTCAAAACGGATTGGTACCCTTTGTTAACAGCTTCTTTCTCTTGAATCCTTTCAACTGCTTCCTCTGTTAACTCCATCCCTTTTAAGATCGATTCAGAAACGAGGACATCTTCACTAACACTGAATGCATATTCTTCACCTTTACCACGGTCAATGTAAACATTAAAACGATCTTTACGCTTTTTTTGCGTCGTAATTTTTGCGATCTTCACCTTATTTCACCTCAATCAATATCGTACCATATCAAACAGTAAGTTTAATGCAGGATGTTTAAAGGAATTACTCTTAATAGCTTCTATGGAGATAAGGAGGGACACTTATGAGTATCGTTATTGCTGGGGGAAGTGGCTTTATTGGTGCTGCCTTAACGAACGAATTGCTCGCTAATGGTGAGCATGTTTATATTTTAACGAGAAACAAACAGGGAAAACAGGAACAAGAAGGGGTTACATACGTTGAATGGCTACATGAACAAGCTTCGCCAGAAAAAGAAATAAAAAATCCTACTGCAATTGTCAATCTTGCTGGGGAATCCTTAAATGAAAAACGTTGGACAACAAAGCAAAAACAACGAATTCTCACTAGTCGAACCGAATCGACAAGAGCCATTTGTTTACTTATTGATAAATTGGAATCAAAACCTGATGTACTTGTTAACGCATCAGCGATTGGTTTTTACGGCACTTCTTTTAATGAAACATTCACTGAAGAAACAACAAATCCTGGCGATGATTTTTTGGCTCACGTTGTCTCAAAGTGGGAAACGGAAGCTTCTAAAGCTACAGAACATGTCCGCGTCGTATATGCTCGACTCGGGATCGTTTTAGACAAAGATGAAGGCGCACTCAGTAAAATGCTCTTGCCCTTTCAATTATTTGCAGGTGGTCGTTTAGGGACGGGGAAACAATGGATGTCATGGGTTCACATCAATGATGTTGTCAAGATGATTCAATTTGCAATCAACCATTCATCTGTTCAAGGTCCCTTGAATGTAACTGCACCAAATCCTGTAAAGATGGAGACATTCACTCAAAACTTAGCCTCTGTATTAAAACGCCCAAATTGGTTCCCAGTCCCTGAACCACTTTTAAAAGCTGCGCTTGGAGAAATGAGCACCCTCGTCTTAGATGGACAAAGAGTACTTCCGGAAAAAGCGATGAATGACGGATACACGTTTCAATTTACTGATTTACAGCCAGCTCTTAAAAATCTTCTTTAAACAATGGCAGCATACTAATACTACAAACCGCTCGATCGGCCACCACAGATCGGGCGGTTTTTCACTTACCAGTTCATGTATGTTTTATGGCCCATTTATCCATACTAAAGCTAGATGAATAAATGGGGTGATTAGGATGAAAGACAAAAAGAAGCGTAGAATTGACCAGAACAAGAGAGCTTTAAAAAAGGCTCAAGAAGTTGAGTACAGCTCAGAGTTTGCCGCTGCTGATCGCGTATTAAACGAAAAAAGAAACAAGTAATCACTGAGGAGGTTTGTCATGGCTAATAACAAACATCATGACCAAGAAAATCGATCAACTAACCGTTCCAATGAGCCAGGAGAAGACATTGAATTTTCTGAAGAACTTGCAGACCACGAAGATCACGAAGCACAACAAAGAGCGCGCGAAGCAAACCGTCGCGTTGAAAAGAAAGACACTTAATACGCCATAAAAGGGTCAGGTCATTCATCTGGCCCTTTTATAATTAAAGTAAAATTCCGACAATATCGTAAATTTGCTATACATTTCCATAAATCCACGTTATGATAGTGTTTAGGGACAAATTCTATCAATCAAAATATGGTGATATTCACATTTGAACATCCTCCCCGTTAACTTAAGCACTTCGATATTGAAGTTAATACAATTCTACAACTTTTTCGCCTTATTTTACTGTAGCTTCTAAGGTCGGGTGTTCACCAACAGATCACCATGAATCACGATCCCTTAAAAGGATTGCTTATTTTAAGAAAGGTAAGGTGATTGAGCTGTGCTTTCATTGCCACCGTCATTTTTAGGACATCGCGTATCTCTTGAAGGAGACAAAACGAATGAGTACATTATTCGTTACGAAGACCACCAAAAACTAAAAACTCACGTCCTACTGTGCAAACAAGAATCACCCGAAATTTTTGCCACGTTAAATCACGAAGGAGATTTTCTCGAATCTTTTTACCTTTCTAACAAAACGACAGATTTGGCTGCTCAGTCACTCGATCGTTACAAATCAATCATCGAACGAAAGAAACAATTCCGAATTACCCAAGACGATTTAAAAGATGCTCTAAAACCTGAATCAAAAGCGAAGATGAAAAATGAACATATAAAAAAACATCTCGTTGATGAACATTTACAAGACATAAAAAATCAATGGCCTTCTCGCCTGTTAACTCTCCAAAACATGGAAGGTTCTTATGAAGACTCCCTCATACTTACAACACTAGAAGATGCACTTCAACAAGCAAATCCTACAAAATCCTTTCAATTTTTATGTAACCACCGTTATGACATATTCGTCCCACGAATAGCAAGTATGCTTCCAAAACACCGTGATCTATTCACGACGATTAGTCAATATTACTTGAAATATAATCATACAGATACGTTAGAACAATTAATGTACAATATGATCAACATTGTTGATTTAACTGATGATCGTGAACTCATTGAATCGGTATTAGCTAGGGCCCAACATATTGACTCAACGCACTTTAGTGATCATTTGAAAAACATGATGAAAACCCTCTTCAAACGAGTGAAGAGAGAAACGGAGCACTCACCAAAAGAGTGGCTAAAATTCATCGTAACAGATCAGAAGTTAAAACTTGCGATTATTTCATCATTAAAAGAACAAAAAACGGGCTAACCTTTAATAAAAAAGGCGTCCCTATTCAACAAACCAAGTTTGCTTGAATCAGGACGCCTTATTTTTTTGCAATTTTTTTAGTTGGGTATTCCTTACTTCATACGGCGGGCAAAGTCTACAAATCGAAACTTGTCTGGACGGTGCCTTGATTCCGTATATTGAAACAAACTCGCATCCTCTAAATAGACGAAATTTTTCACTACGACAATGTTCGAAAAACCTTCAAGGTCTAGATGCTCGCGATCTTCTTCACTAGGTTCCTCAACGATGATTTCCTTTTTCGCAAAGCTAATCAACATCCCAAGCTCATTTTCAATATATTCGTATATTGAGTTTTCGCAAACCTCTCTTGTCAGCGTTTCTACATAATCGCGTTTAATAAAGTCTTTATCAAGGATAACTTTTTCATCATCAATTTCTCTAATTCGGAAGACGCGCCAAACCTCATCACTTGGTTCTAAGTCTAATTTGCTCATCAATTCATCACTGGGATGAGTAACATCAAGAAACTGTACAATCGTTCGATAAGTTTGTCCCATATTTTTCGCCAACTCTTTAAATGTGACGAGTCCTGATACAGGAAAATCAATTTTATCAGAATCTAAAACGATCGAACCTTTGCCTTGAACTTTTTGAATAAAACCGTTTTGCGCTAGGACATTTAATGCCTTTCGAATTGTTTCACGCGATGTTTCATATACTTCCATCAGTTCATGTTCTGACGGGAGTGTTGACTGTGGTTTAATCGTTTTGTTTCGAATTTTTTCAACAATATCACGATAGATGTGAATATATTTGTTTTTCATCGGCCATCACCGATATAAGTTTATCATGCTTTTGTCAAATGATAAACCACTGACTCGTATGGACGAAGTGTCATTTCTTTTAAATTTGATGGCTCATCATCGTAATTGCTAATTAAACATTCAGCATTTTTCCCCTCGAAATCAACGTGATCTGAGCACGTAAAAGTTGTTTCTTCACCATAGAAATTATTCACAACGAGGAGCTGCTCATCTTTCCACGTACGAACATAAGCAAAAACAGAATCATGTCCTTCATCTAACAATTGATAATCGCCGTAAGTAATAATGTCATATGTCTTTCTCAATTCAATCAGTTTTTGATAGTGATAAAAAATCGAGTTCTCATCCTCTAATGCTTTTTCAGCATTGATCGATTCATAATTGGACGCCACTGGAATCCATGGTTCTGCTGTCGTGAAACCACCATGTTTTTCACTTGTCCATTGGACTGGTGTGCGCGAATTATCACGTGATTTACGGCCGATGATGTGCATCAATTCATCTTCAGGCATGTCATCTTTTTTCATTTCGTAAATATTGAGTGTCTCAACGTCACGGTAATCGTTGATAGATGAAAATTTCGGATCAGTCATACCAAATTCTTCACCTTGGTAAATGTAAGGTGTTCCTTGCATCATATGTGCAGTTGTCGCTAGCATTTTCGCTGACTCATTATGGTATTTTTCATCATCTCCATAGCGAGAAACGACACGCGGCTGATCATGATTACACCAAAATAGTGCATTCCAACCGCCACCTTTATTCATTTCCACTTGCCATTCAGACAAGATTCTCTTTAATGCATGAAAATCAAAAGGGGCCACAGACCATTTTTCACCGTTAGGGTAATCGACTTTCAAATGATGGAAGTTAAAAGTCATACTCAATTCTTTTCGTTCTGGATTTGTATACTTAATACAGTCATCAATTGTCGTGGAACTCATCTCACCGACAGTGACAATATCATAATGCGAAAACACTTCTCTATTCATTTCTTGCATAAATTCATGCACACGTGGGCCATCTGTGTAAAACTTACGACCATCTCCTGGTGCAACCGAACCATCATCGTTAGGAAAATCTTGATCTTTAGAGATTAAATTAATAACATCTAACCGAAAACCGTCTACACCTTTTTCAAACCAGTAGTGCATCATTTCATATACGTTTTTTCGTACTTGTTCGTTTTCCCAATTTAAATCAGCTTGTGTGACGTCAAACAAGTGTAAATAATACTGCCCACTTTCTTCGTCAAACTCCCAAGCCGTGCCGCCAAACTTAGACTGCCAATTATTAGGCTCCTTACCATCAACAGGGTCTTTCCAAATGTAGAAATCACGATATTCACTATTCGGATTGCCTAGGGCATCTTTAAACCAAGCATGTTCTGTAGATGTATGGTTCACAACAATATCAAACATAATTTTCAAATCACGTTTATGCGCTTCTTCTAATAAACGATCGACGTCTTCCATCGTTCCGTATGGCTCATGAATGCTGTAGTAATCGCTAATATCGTAACCGTTGTCATTTTGTGGCGACTCGTATACCGGTGTTAACCAAACGATATCGATGCCTAGCTTTTTTAAGTAATCAAGCTTTTCAATGACACCCTGAATGTCACCAACACCATTTCCTGATGTATCGTTAAAACTTTTCGGATAAATTTGATAAACGACAGATTTTCTCCACCATTCGTTCCAAGTCATCTAAGTACCTCCTATGTTTTCACTGTTCCCTTGTTAAGGGCGTTACACCGTCCACCTCTAAGTAAGACTGAGAACTGCTTTAATTATAAGCTTGTATATACAAGCGGGTCAATGGATAAATACTTGTTTTTGTTATGACCAGCTCATGAACCTTGATTACTAACCTTTTTTATTTTGCATAAAAAAAGGGCTACCTATAAGTAGCCTTTAAAAAAAGTTTTTGATTATTCACTTTGAGGACTCTTAACCTCAATCAATGAATTTACGACTCCTCCTCACGCTCAACAACATCACCAACTTCCAGTTCTGCTACTGGCATTGAGTGCATCCCTCTTGCAGTAACATGGGGTTGCACATGGTAAAGTCCATCTTCAGGAAAAGTATAAGTGATTTCATATACACCATCACCTGTATGTTCCGCTTCTATAAAATCACTTCCTGACTTTTCTCCATCTACCCATATTTCGAATTCGACTTCATTTGCATCTTCAACATCTTCATCTTCTTGGGTAACATGTGTTGCTATTGTTTCTTCTTGCTCTGGGTCTACATCCTCAGGTAATAAAACTTCAACGTCTAACGGTCTTTGTTCCATTTCAGCTTGGGAATTGTTTTCTTCAGCTCCGCAAGCAGAAACGGTTAGCGCTAATGCTGCCAATACACCAATTCCCCATATTTTGTGCTTTTTCTTCATTTTTCCTACCTCCAGATTTATTATTACGGTTATATTGTAAAATACGTTTAAGTATATGTCTTAAAAAGTGCTTGTCCAAGGAATCTTGTCCTTAAAAAGGCTCTTTTCGAAAACTTTGTTGTTTATGATAAAACTCAAAGAAGCGAAAGGTGTCGACTCAGATGGGTTAAATACGATTACATCCAATGTTTCGTACGCTCCGGACATGAGTTCCGCTAATTGTAAAAATCCCCCTTTAATGCATGCAAAAGTGACGATTAACGGAACATATGTCCGTCCGCGACCGCAAGACACGAGCAGCACTCACCTGACCAGCTTCAATTCAGTTCAAACATCGTGTGGTCGTCGTTGCTTGGGTACGATTTTCTACAGTGAACTCATTCTTTAAAAAGCAACAACCTTTTATAAAGAAGAAAATGGTGTTAAGTTTTGTGAGCACAAAACACAACCAACATATACTAGTTCAAATATGTTTATACCTAGAAACCCCCCTTATCACGAATGAAAAGGGGGGAGCGTTATTAAAGGTGAGATTTTGCTTTATACACCTTTTTCTGCCGTTTCTAATTTCATCGTTCCATTTTTCGCAAAGTTTTCATGCCACGAGAAGGCTTTTTCAATGACATGCGGCGTATGACCTCCGCGAGATAATGCTTCATTGTAATAATCCCATAATTGTTTGCGGTACATTGGATGTGCACAGTTATCAATAATTTTTCCTACACGCTCTTTTGGTGCTAAGCCACGAAGGTCAGCATAACCATTTTCTGTGACAACAACATCCACATCGTGTTCAGTATGGTCAGTATGAGTAACATATGGGACAACACTTGAAATATCTCCGTCTTTTGCTATTGATTTCGTAACAAAAATTGCAAGACGTGCATTTCTAGCAAAATCACCAGATCCTCCAATACCATTCATCATTTTCGTTCCGGACACGTGGGTTGAGTTAACGTTTCCATAAATATCGAACTCTAACGCCGTATTGATTGAAATAGGACCGAGACGGCGAATCACTTCTGGATGGTTAGAAATTTCTTGTGGTCGCAACACTAATTTATCACGGTATTTTTCAAAGTTCCCGAAAACTTGTTTCATTTTCTCTTCCGATAATGTCACAGAGCAACAGGACGCGATATCTACTTTTCCAGCATCAATCAAATCAAACACAGCATCTTGTAGTACTTCTGAATAAACTTTTAAATCTTTAAACTCAGAATCTACCATGCCATGTAGAACTGCATTAGCAATCGATCCGATCCCTGACTGTAATGGTGCTAATTTTTCTGTCAATCTACCTGCTTCAATTTCAGCGCGTAAAAATGACAATAAGTGATCTGCCATTTGCTTTGTTTCCTCGTCAGGCGGAACAATTGTAGACGGAGAATCTTCTAGCTCTGTAAAAACAATCCCTTTAATTTTATCTGGGTCAACTTTAATGCCTTTTGTTCCGATTCGGTCCTCTACATTTCTCAAAGGAATCGGATCTCTTTCTCCTTGCTGACCTGGATCATACAGATCATGGACCCCTTCTAGTAAAGCCGTTTGAGCCGTATTAATTTCAACGATGATATTTTCTGCATGGGTAGCAAAAGCAAGGTTGTTACCAGTAGAAGTTGTCGGAATAATCATACCATCCTCATCTACAGAAACCGCTTCCAAAATCGCGTAATCAACCTTCTCGAGAACATTTGATCTTATCAACTCAGATGTGTGTGAAAGGTGATGGTCGACAAACAGATGTTCACCTTGATTTATTTTCTTTCTCATCGTTGGATCTGCTTGGAAAGGAAGTCGCTTATTAAGGATCCCAGCTTCTGCAAATAATTTATCAATATCAAAACCTAATGATGCACCTGTAAACAGGTTAACTTTAAATGATTCATTTTCTGCACGTTTTACAAGGGATAGTGGTACCGCTTTTGCGTCACCAGCACGAGTAAACCCACTTAGTCCTAGGGTCATACCGTCTTCAATCCATGATGCTGCTACCTCTGGTGTCACGACTCGTTCTTTTAACTCGTCATTTTTAAGCCTATCATAGTGATTTTGCATACTCTCAACCCCTCTTTCGTACTTTTACATATTATTCTAACGTATTAATATCGATTAAAGGGGAATTAGTTGTAAAAAAGAGAATTTTCAAACAAAACAGAAAAATAGCCCATTAAGACAAGAAAATATACATTTTCATTTAGAAACCTAGTAACTTTCGAAAGTAACTTGAATATAATTGGCTTACAGGTATTTGTACACCGTTTTTCATTTCTAGTACAAATGTAGAGTGTGTGTCTGGATAAATTTCTTTTATGTACTGAACATTGACAATAAATGAACGGTGACAACGGACAAAATAATCTCTCGGTAAAATATATTCAAATTCTTGAAGAGAGTATTTATGTACACCTGAATACTCATATGAGTATACGTATGTCTTTCGATCTTTCACTTCAACATACACCACATCTTGAAAGGGGATCGGTTTCCAGCCATCTTGTGTTTTAATGGTAATGACTGATTTTCCCTCTGTGAGAGCTGGATAAATAGCCGTCACGCAACCGCGGATTTCATTGTTCTCATAGAAGGGTACAGCCATCCCGTGATAAGGAACCCCAAACACTTCTCGGTCATTGAATTCTGACACTTTTTGTCTAGTCACTAACGCTTTATAGGAAATTGTCCCCTCTTTTATTGAGTCACCGGGCTTAATTTTCAAATTGATTCGTTTGCTAGGACGGTAATAAATGAATTCTTCTGTATTTGAAACAGCAATAGAAATTTCATCAGAAAATAGTTCCCCAATTACATTCAATAATGAAGTTACTGTCAAGTTCTCCACTGTTTGTATCCCCCTTCACCTTTTATTAAGAAACTAGGAAAAGATCCTTTTCCCCCTTTCTAACTACGGCTTAAAATTCGAATTTCTTAAGCTTGTCTCGAAATTTCGACAATTCCGCTAACCTTAGTTTAACGAAAAATCGCATACATTGTCCAAACACAAGTTCACAAAATTTAACAACGCCATTTCCATAAACAAACCCCCACTTAAACAATGTTAAGTGGGGGTTGATTGAAGCCTGATATTTAAGTGAATTATTCTTCCAAGTACTCTTCTAATGTCAAATTGTTCTCAGTTATTTCTTTCGCTGCCTCTTTACCTACATAGCGAATGTGCCATGGTTCATACTGATAGCCAGTAATATCTTCCTTTCCTTTCTGGTATCGTATAATAAACCCATACTCGGCTGCATGTTCATCTAGCCACTGACCTTCTGCAGTATCAGCAAAATCAGTATTCAATCGAAAGTTAACTTCTTGGCTTGTAACATCCATTGCCAAACCTGTTTGATGCTCACTTTCACCCGCTCGTGCACTATATTCATTTGCTTGCTCTAGGCCGTCTTGGTCAACGTTCGATGCAAAAATCGCTTCTTGACGCTCAGCAGAACGGAACCCCGATTGAGCAAATAATTCTAGTCCTTCACTTTGTGATGACTCAAAAAGTGACTCTAGTGCATCTGCTGCTTCCGCTCTCATTAACCGTTGGGGCAAATCTTCTTCGAAAGGAAACGGCACATCTGGCTCCACTAAGTCAGCCGGTGTATACCCTGCAGGTAAATAATTTTCTTTATTAACAAGCACTAAGATATCATCAGGATCTTCGACAGGTTTACCTTGTGGCGGATAATCATTTCCAAAACCTGGTAATTCTATTTCGCTATACCCTTCTGTATCTATTACTTCACCTGATACGACATAATCATTCAACAATTCACCAGTATCTGGGCCATACACGCCATCATTATCAAGCTCTTCATGAAGCTCTTGAAAATGAATAATCGCTTGTGACGTTTCGGTAATTGCCGTCCCCTCATCTGGAAAGTCATAACCAATCAATTGAAGCGCTTCTTGAATCGTCTCTACATCCTCCCCTTGAGAATCGATATTTACGACTTCATCTGGTAAGGATATGTCATGTTTCCGATCTGTATCATCACTTTTTTCTTCATCACCATTTATCGGTGCAGAGGCTTCTTGATCTTCCTCTTCATCCACTTTCTCTTCTTCAGAATCGCTCTCCCCTGACAGATCTTGTTGCTCGTTTTCTTCTACGTCCGATAAATCATTAGAACAAGCACTCAAAATTGTAAATAAAGAAATCATTAAAACAAACAAACTTTTCATACGATGGATTACTCCTTACTTATGTTGTTATTCCCTTTTATTTGACGTTATACCAAATTAACTGCTCTTATGCTCTTAAACTTACATTATTCATTTCATGATACTTAAATAGCCTAACATGAACACATAAAAATTTCATCATTGATCATTGTATTAAAAAAAAAACGATATAAAAAGATGATTTGTCCTTTTACATACCACAAAAAATCCTCATAAAAAGAGGATACTTTTAGTAGTATCCTCTCTTCGCAAAACTTATCTACTGCTAGTCATTTTAATGTTGTTCAGCAAGTTCTCTTCAAATTGCAACGCAATTAGTCGGATAAGTTTATTGAATTTCTAATGCTTCTTCTTTTTTATCCACGAGTGACTCAATATCAAACGCCTTTTCAAATCCATCTCCTACAGCTCCACCTAAGAAATACGAATCAGCTGCATCGCCGATAACAAAAACATTATCTAACATCTTTCTTAAAGGTTCTTCTAATGGATTATAAGGCTTGACACCCATAGCAATGATCACATCATCAATTTCGAATTCCGCTTTTTCCCCTGTTGTTCGATCTTCTGTCTGAACCGCATTCGGGTGAATTTCACTTACTTTTTGATTTGTGACAATGTTTGCATTCATATTTTTCAAACGGTTCAACAGTCTTAATCTTGTAGAGTCATCAATTCGGCGGCTTGATTTCGTCGGTAATTCGATCAAAGTTACATCATTACCTTCTTCTTTCAAATGACGGACGACACTGTGACAAATCAACCCACTACCTAAGACGGCAACATGTTTGTTATCGAACGTTTTTTGCCCCGTTTTATAATCCATATAGTGACAAACATTCGGAAGCTGAGTTCCTTCGATATTTGGAATATTTATTTCACCACCTGTAGCTAAAATAACAGCGTAAGGCTGGAAAGATTCAATCATATCAGTGGAAGCTTCTGTATTTAAACGTACATCAACTTGAAGACGCTCCATTTCATTGCTCAAGTAAGCAATAAACCAATCGGTTTTCTGTTTATGGACAGGGTCAGAAACAAGATTCAACTGCCCGCCTAGTTTATCGTCTTTTTCAAATAACGTCACATCATAGCCTTTTAATGATAGCACTCTGGCTGCTTCCATCCCACCAGGGCCACCACCAACGATGACAACGTGCCGTTTTTCTTCAATAGGAGTTATTTCTTGAAACTCTCGTTCTCGACCTGCTCTTACGTTAATTGAGCAACTAACGTGAGGATTTGACGACTTTGTACAATGTAAACAAGAAATACATTTTCTTATTTCTTCATCTCTGCCTTCCATTGCTTTGCGCGTCCATTCTGGGTCTGCGATATGAGAACGCCCCATTGCAACAAAATCTGCTTTTCCATCAGCTAATATCGAGTTGACAAATTGTGGCTCTCTGATCGAACCGACGGCAATCACTGGAATATTCACTTCTTTTTTGATTTCTTCTGCAAGGTAAACTCTCCACCCTTGTTCGAATAGCGGTGACTCGACGACTTTATCAATGGAATTATAGTTACCTGCACTAGCGTGAAGGGCATCGACCCCTATTTCTTCTAAATAGCGGCTTACCTTTTTGCTTAAAGAAACATCCATTCCACCTTCTTCAAACTCATCAACACTGAGCCGCACCATTACAGGAAAATCATTTCCGCATTGTTCCTTTATGCCCATGACAATGTCTTTTAAAAATCTCATTCTGTTTTCAAAGCTTCCGCCATATTCATCTGTCCGTTGGTTTGTATGTGGGCTTAAAAATTGGTTAATCAAGTAGCCGTGCGCTCCATGAAGTTCTACGCCATCAATCCCTGCTCTTTTACACCTTACTGCACCGATAATAAATTTATTCACAAGGTCCTTAACTTCTTCTGTTGTTAATTCTCTTGGCACCTCACCGACTGCTTCACAAGTGATAGGACTTGGCGCGACAATTTGCTTACCACCTGTCAGCATTGAATACGATTCTCTTCCTGCATGATGAAGCTGTACAAAAATTTTGCCATCATGTTTATGGACAGCCTTGGCTAAACGACTAAAACCTGATACAAAACGATCATCATCAATCCTTAACTGGTTGACGGTTGCCTTTCCTAATTCAGCTTCTATTGCCGTGACTTCAATAGTGATTAATCCCGTACCACCTTTAGCCCTTTCTTCATAATAAGCGATTTGCTGGTCAGTGACTTCGCCTTCAGAAGAAGCCAAATTTGTTCCCATTGCTGGCATCACAACTCTATTCTTTATCGTAACTTCACCTATTTTTCCATTTTCAAATATATGATGGTTACTCAAAACTTGATCCTCCCCTTAACATTCGTTATATATTTCACAAAAATACGTAAAAACTTCTAGTGCCATTATAAATCATTAAACTAGAAGTTTTGTGATATAAAAATGACAATTCTTTCGTTTTAGGAATAAGCCGTTTCCACCAAGGCGCTTATGTCATAGGAATGTAGAATACAGCTCACTAGATGTCTACTGAAATATTATGAGGTTATTCAGCAATTCACCTTTAGAAAATGTAGCATGGCTTTAGACAAAAGGAAAGATGGAGGGTCAAAATGTTACGAGTAAATCAGTTAATTTTGGAACAACAAAAGTGACATGTTATCGATAAACCATTAACATGCCACTTTTTAAAGATTAATTTAAGAATAACTCCTAATATCCTTTCTCACGTCCCACAATAGGTCCGATAAGGAACACCTGTATTTTCTGGCAATGTGCAATATTCCTCTTGTTCAGGCGAGTATGCATAAGGGTTAGAGAGAACATCCAACAGATGCTCCATCACGCTATAGTCCTCTTCTTCTACAGCTGCTTGTAATGCTTCTTCTACACGGTGATTACGTGGAATGACTGCTGGGTTGTTATTACGCATTAATTCGTGCGCGTCTTCTTTAGATTGCTCTTGTTCATTTAACCTTTTCTGCCACTCGTCATACCATTCATCAAAACCTTCTTTGCCATATAAGTCCGTTTCCGAAGGGTTCTCCATCGTTAATAAACGGAACGTATTCGTGTAGTCTGCATTAGATTTCTGCATCATACCGAGCAGACGGTCAATCAATGATTCGTCGTTAGCTTCTTCGTTAAATAGGCCTAGTTTTGCCCTCATGCCACTGAACCACTGTTCTTTATACAAGGGAGTGAATTTTGAAATTTCATCTTGCGCTATTTTAACTGCCTCATCTATATCTTCATGTATTAATGGCAATAACGACTCAGCAAATCGCGCGAGATTCCATCCTGCAATAGGTGGCTGATTTTCGTATGCGTAACGACCTTCCCTGTCGATCGAACTGAATACTGTTTTAGGATCATAAGTATCCATAAAAGCACAAGGTCCATAATCAATCGTTTCTCCACTGATCGTCATGTTGTCTGTGTTCATGACACCATGAATAAAGCCAACATGTTGCCATTTGGCTATCATCTTCGCCTGACGTTTGATGACTTCTTGTAGAAGGGCCAGATATGGATGTTGAGCCTTTTTGATATCAGGAAAATGTCGTTCAATTGTGTAATCTGCGAGCTCTTTTAGTTCATCAACTGTCCCCCACCTTGCCGCGTATTGAAAGGTTCCAACACGTAGGTGACTAGAGGCTGTTCGCGTGAGCACAGCACCAGGTAGATTGGTTTCACGAATGA
This sequence comes from Texcoconibacillus texcoconensis, assembly GCF_014202575.1. Lineage (GTDB taxonomy): Bacteria > Bacillota > Bacilli > Bacillales > Salisediminibacteriaceae > Texcoconibacillus > Texcoconibacillus texcoconensis. The sequence goes on from NZ_JACHHB010000015.1 coordinate 23,801, forward strand.
CATCCTCTCCAGTTGTGACCACAGATAGACTCCGGTTCGTTGGAATCCCTAACGCATACATGGCTTCACTCATGATATATTCACGGAGCATCGGCCCAAGCACCGCTCGCCCGTCTCCCCCACGGGAATATGGCGTTCTCCCTGAACCTTTAAGTTGAATATCGACTCTCTCACCTTCAGGGGTAATTTGCTCCCCAAGCATTAATGCTCGTCCGTCCCCTAACATCGTAAAATGTCCGAATTGATGTCCAGCATAAGCTTGAGCAATAGGATCTGAACCTTCGGGCACACTGTTTCCAGCAAGTGTCGCTAAACCCTCATCATTTTCTAGCTCTTCAATATTCAAACCTAAGGATTTGGCTAAAGGCTCATTAAAAATGACGAACTCCGGTGCGTTTACAGGGCTTGGTTCTATCTTTGAAAAAAACGTCTCCGATAAATTGGCATAACTATTGTCTAAATTCCATCCTGTTTCCTTCGTCATCCGTATCCCCTTTTCTTCTTTTGTTTTAAAGTGATAAATCATATCTGTCGTTTATTGTCTTCTTCAAGTAATTGATTATTCCCTCTGGGGATATGATGTAAACTTATGAACTCATATCAAAATGACATTTGACCTTATATGATTTAACGGATATAGACAAGCTAAGGCCTATTATTTTGTTCTCCTCCATTTGAAGAACCTCTTTTCTCTTTTTGTTCCTTACCTTGACGACGTTCTTCCTGTGATTGATTTCCTTGACCTTCCTTCTCTCTATTAGACTTATTCTCACCCTGAGATTGATTAGGTGGAAGGTCATTATCAACCTGTGGAACTGATTGATTTGTTCCCTCTTTTCCGTCATGCGATCCTGAGCTTTCGTTCTTCTCAGGATTATTTTGTTCCCTTGCTTCTTTAGATGGATGATTTGTTATGTCTTTTTCGTTGGACGGTCGAGTTCTCTCTCTATTTTCTTCTGCTCGTGTAGGTGAAGAGTTTTCTTCCATTTCCATATCCCCTTGAGACGGAACTTCATCTCTCCCCTGTTGTCCTGGGTCACTTGTTGACTCACTAGGAATATCACGTTCATTAGGCGTTGCACCTTTACCCTGATCTACCCAATCTTTTTTCATTTGTGATAACTGTTCATAGGTTTTATCTTTGATTTTATCAGGAGATGATATTACGCCTCTATCATGGAGCTCTTCGTATAATTGGTACTTATTGATTGATAAGCGAGCACCTTTTGCTTGGTCATACTGCTCCTTGCTTGCCTGTGTAACTGATATCTCTCCAGTCAATTCGCGCGCTTTTAATGAATTTTTTAATATCTCTTCAAAATCTGTGTTCACAACCTCTAGATTCGATTTTAATGAGATTACAGCTGTCGCAATTTGTACATCTTCTTGTTTTTTTATATAACCGGTTTGAATCGCCTCATCAATAAACTTCTCAGTCACCTTGCTAAAGTGACCACTAGTCGAATCAATCCCGCTTGCAATTTTCTTACCATCTTCATTTCCCCCAACTACCTCAAGGACATTGAAGTCTTCATCTAAGCTTATTTCTATATTTGGGTTCATATCGATGGCGACAATGTAAGCACTGCTTCTTTCTACCGTTAGAAAAAAACTATACACGACAAAGAAGAGAAGCAAAGCAGAAGCCACCGAGGCATATTTAAATAATTGATTAAATCTAAATCGTTTTTTTACAGTAGAGATATATTTCTGCCCTAAAACAGGGACTCCTTCTTTCTTACGAGGAACATTTTTAAACGTTCCATCTTCACACAAGAGAACAACATGTTGTTCTGTTACTTTAACGACAGTACCATTGACCGTTTCTTTGTTCATGACTTCCCCTCTTTCCCGAGGCTTTTTTCTTGAATATATTGAGAAAGGTATACCCAATGAGGATTTAACTTAAGAACAATTAAGGTTATGACATATTTCCGGTGGCGTTCAAGTGTTTTTTTACGATAACCGGTTTTCTTAGAGAATAGAGATATGGGTAATCGTTTCTTTTTCATCAATTGACCGACACATTCATTATCCTCAACAAATTGCGTGGCGATTTGAAAGAGTGATTCTCTTGTATCGCGGTGTTTTGGAGAATGTTGTTCTAATTCCTCAAACGAAACGTTAAATTGTTTTAAAACCTCGGATAACTCCAAAATTTCATCAACGAGTTCAAACGATTGTTCGTTTTGTTTATATAAGCTTATAGCAGCTTTCGATTCAAAGTTTGCAGGTTCATCATCATCATCATCTCTTTCAATTGAAAGACAATGCTCACGGGCTACTTTTCTAAAATAATCAATCAAGTCTCTTTCGATAAGAAGGTACGCATAGTTTAGAAACGTTCTCCCCCCATCAGGGTTAAACGTATCGATTGCGCGATTAAAAGCAATCAAGCCTATGCTGGCTTCTTCATCACTCCATGTTTTATAGTTTCGACACAAGTGACCGACTATATTGAGGATATAAGGTTTATAATGTTGGATAATTCTTTCACGGGCTATCTCATTCCCTTTGTTGCTTTCTTTTAGCGATGCTTCAAGATCAAATTTCATCATAAAGTCCGACACCTGCTCACCATGTTATGATCCTAGGCTAATTCATTTTTTCGTTAGAGTAAAGGCGCCAATATAAGGATAAATCCTCCCGAAATACGGGAGGATTTATTTTATACTTATTGTCTTCCTGCGTTTTGAGGGGCTCCATTTTTCTCTTGGTTTCCTCTACCTTCACTTCTGTTTCCAGGTTCGATTTGTTCCACTTCTTCTTGCTCCCTTACTTCATTTGATTCTTCTGCTCGCTGTCTTTCTCTATTTGACCTTTCTTCTGCTCGTTCTCTTTCTCTATTTGATCTTTCTTCCGCTCGTTCTCTTTCTCTATTTGATCTTTCTTCTGCTCGCTGTCTTTCTCTATTTGACCTTTCTTCTGCTCGTTCTCTTTCTCTATTTGATCTTTCTTCTGCTCGTTCTTCTTCTCTATTTGATCTTTCTTCTGCTCGTTCTTCTTCTCTATTTGATCTTTCTTCCGCTCGTTCTCTTTCTCTATTTGATCTTTCTTCTGCTCGTTCTTTTTCTCTATTTGGCCTTTCTTCTGCTCGTTCTCTTGCTTCTAGGCGACGCTCCATTGCATTTGCTTTATTTTCTATTGCCTTAGAAACCCCCGCCTTTGCTTGTTCTGGTAGATCTTCACGTTCTAATAAAGCAAGAAGGTTTTCGCTTCGCTTCTCTGTTTTTTCAGAAATCGTCGTCTCAACTTCAGAAATGTCATCGCCCGTCTCTTTTGCTTCTTCAAGGTTTCTTTCGACTTCTTCGATATGTTCGTTATAGTCATCTACTAATTTTTCAGTTGTTTCTTCATCACCGTTTTCTAGAGATTCATCAACCTCTACCAAACGCTTTTCTGCATATTCATCTTGAATTAACGCCTTTTCTCCAGATTCATTTGTGTATTCGTATTCCGTGTCTTCAATTAAACGGACTGTCTCATAAAGGTCAGACTCGACGCTTACATAATCTTGCTTATCTTCTTCAGCACTTACAGTTCCTGCTATTAACACTGTACTAAAAATGATGCCTGTTATAATTTTTTTCATTAGTTTTCGCCTCTCTTTTTTGAAATATAATTGTTGACGTTTTTAAAATAAGTCAATGTTTCCTTTGAATGTTTCTATTTTTTCTTGGTTTATTTCCCAATCACTTTCAGGAGTCATAAACGAGATGATCCCTGTATAGTCTCCTTCTTGTTTCAGATAAATATCTGTCCGAATCGTTTCTTTACGTTCATTTTTAAAAGCTAAGAAATCTTCTTTTTCTTCTTCAATACTGACATTGCCTGCGCCAACTTGTAATTCCTGTTTGATTTCATCAAAGGACTTCTCATTCGGTATGATAGTAACAATCGCTTTCAAGAGATCCTTTTCAAACGTGACGTTAAACGATTCACCTGTCACTTCTTTATCCAACATCCAGTCAGAGGTTTCGTAGACCTTTATATCCCATTCTGTATTTTCATATAGGATTTCTTGCGTCGCTAACTCTTGTTCACTACTCTTCGTTTCATTTTCTGCATGCTCACTTTTCGTTACATCATCTTGAGAACAGCCGTATAAGCCAACAAAAGTAAGTATCAACAAAACCATAAGCAACGACTTGAACCGCATATCCTTACACCTCACTTACCAATTACAAAATAAGTAAATTCATAGATTAAGTAACGAACTAACATCAGTAACCTTTTCTAACCATTAGCGCAACTTTGTCCCCTCTTTCAATCTGCTATGGATTTTTCACTTCACCCATCTATACGAAAACAAATCGAATTTTGAGGGGGGTTTTTAAAAATCATAAATATTTTAAAGAAACATTTTAGTAGAACAACAGAAAATGAATGAAAATAATCAAAACATCAAAAAAGGAGTGAATAGTTTTAGAAAGACGAAAGCCTTCCTGCATACGATTCACTCCACATGAACAGGATTTTCAATACTTTCCCAAATGTAAAGTGTTGCATAGGTTCGATACGGTGCCCAAGCTTTGCCACGCTCTTCGATCCATTCCATTTTCGGTTTTTCATCGAATTCGAAGAAGTGCTTAAGTCCGTTTTGAACACCGATATCTTGAACGGGCAAATGATCAAGACGGCCTAGCGCAAACATAAGAAAATTCTCTGCCGTCCAACGCCCAATTCCACGTACTTTCTTTAACGTCTCCATAACCGTTTCATCATCTTCCTCAGTTAACTTTTCAAGATCTAATTGTCCATCAACAATTTTTCTTGATGTGTCGATGACATATTCTGCTTTACGATGACTAAATTGTAATTCTGTCAACGCACTGTATGGAAGTTCACTGACAACCTCAGGCTTTGGATAAAACCATACACCCTCTACATGATCTCCAAAGGTTTTCACAAACCGCTCTGTCAACCGGTAAGCAAACGTCATATTTAATTGTTGATGAATAATCGCCTTCATAAGACTACCATAACGTTGAAAATCAAGGATGAGCGGAGTGCCTCGAAATGCAGAAAAGAGGGAAGCAATGTCTTTTTCCGAAAAATGATCATTCATTTTTCGAAAAGGAATGTTCCAGTGGAATACTTCCTCTATTCGCCGGAGAAGTTTTTGTTCATCGACCATTGAAGTATTAGCTTGTATATGAAACTTCGGGTTCTCTATCGTTCCTAATGCTGTTACATTGGCCACCACAGGGGTATTTTCAATAAATAAGGGAACTTTAATGGATCGATTGTTAATATCTACATTTTGTATCGGATCGATCGTAAGTCTTTTTAGCCCTTGATCAAAATCATAAGGCCCTTTGATTTCCTTTACGATATCCATGAAAATTCGCCTCACTTCACTCATATATTCAGACGCATTATAACATGAGACGAACATTTCCTAAACTTGCCACGCCTTTTCAAAAAAAAGTTTGTTAGAATAATGATGAGCTTAATAAGAGGGAGAGATTTATGTTGTCTATTGCAACCGATATTGCTTCATTACAAATTATGGCTGATGTTTACAAGAAAAAACAATTCCAAGAAATCGCCGAGACTTCTGTTAACAGCCTCGTTAATCAAGTACCACATATTGATTGGGCAGGAATTTTTCTTTTCGACCAAGATCAATCTGCAGAATGTATTGCATCTTCAGACGAGGAGAACAACCTCGAATGGACATCAAATGCTGAATTGAAATTTACAATTGAAGACGGAACTGAAAACGAAATCGGTGTATTAGTTGTTCGCAGTCGTGAAGCGATTGCCTTTGACGTGACCGACTTCAAAACACTAGAGACAATTGCGAAAAGTTTAGGTGAAATTTCACTTAATAACTAAAAATACTTACCTAATACATGAAAGGTCTGATCTTAAGTCACCTCTTTTCGTTGACATAAAGTGGCTTCGACCTGATCAGACCTTATAGTAATTACCTTCTTTCCTCGTTAGTGACGGGGATTTTTTGTTTTTGTAAAGATAACTCATCTAACGTTTTAAACGTATAGCCTTCATCGTGTAAATCATCGATGACTTTAGGTAATGCCTCTGCATTATCTGTAGATACAGAGTGAAGTAAAAGAACGGCACCTGGATGAACCCGTTTCATAATGGAATCATAAGCATGTTTCCAACCTTTTTGGCGATCTACGAACCAATCGACATAAGCAAACGACCAAAATACATTTGTATACCCCATTTCTTGTGTTAATGCTAAAGTTCTCTCACTAAACGTCCCTTGAGGCGGACGTAAGTAATTCATTTCTTCAATTCCTGTTACTTCCTCAAACAGTTTTCGAAGAGATTCCAATTCCCGCTCAATTCTTTCATCACTGACGTTGACAAGGTTAGGGTGATGATATGAATGGTTTCCTACAATGTGCCCCTCATCAACCATACGATGTATTAATTCTTGCTCTTCAGCCAAAAAATGACCTGTTACAAAAAAAGCAGCAGGCACTTCTTTTTCCTTTAATACGTCTAACACATCGGCTGTAACTCCATTTTCATAACCATTATCAAATGTTAAATAAAGCTCCTTTTCATCTGTATTCCCGATATAAAAACCACCATAATCATGAAGTAACGCTTCATAGTGAGGCTCTGTCGTTGCTGGTTCATTGTTCTTCGAAGGCTTGAAGTTCCAACGATGAAGTTCATTACTGTATTCACCATGGGCAACGCTGGAATGAAAGAACATCAATATGAATACGAAACTACATAGAAAGGCGAATACTTTCCTACTCATACCTTTATCGACCCCTTTATTTAAACGGTAATGTTATTGTTTCCTTTTACATATCGTCCATTCATCTTCGAGGTCATTTTTTCAGTCAGGTAGCGGTTTGAGTTTCTTTTCTCCACCGTCTAACTAAAGAGGGGCTTTTTACTTTCAAGGTCCAATGGCGATTTCGGCTGTAATCGTTGTTGAATATGTCCCAGCATAGATGTTCTTTGGTTCTAGCGTTAGGTTCAACGCATCATGCGGAAATGAAACAAGATAAGAACCAACTCCTCTGCCGTGATTAGCACTAGCAACTTTGAGGCCTCTAGACGTATCAATTTCCCCACCGCTAACAGACACCCCTTCTATAGAAGCGTCTGAACTTTGGTTAGATAAGTTTGGTTTCTGTATCTTCAATGAACCTTGAGGCAACTGATGTCCATTTTCATTTGTTAGTGGAGGAGCTTTGATCATGACACTCCAGCCATCTTCAATCGATGGGTTTTCGATAGGAATGGCGTTGATATTTGCTTTTATATGTTGAACTTCTCCATTTAAAACGATGCTATTGAATTCACCGATTTCCAATTTCCCCATATAAAACGGATGATTTTCTTCTACTTCCTCTGGCAGTGAAAAATCTTCATCCTGATGACCTGGGGGTAACACACCTTCGTCCTCATGTCCCGGGGGTAATTCATCTTCACCTTCATCTTCATCTTCATGACCTGGAGGTAGTACACCCTCATCGTGATGACCTGGCGGTAACACTTCATCACTTTCATGACTTGGGGTCGTTTCCTCATTCAAATGTTCTTGAGAATCGGATTCATTAAGTTGCTCACTGTCGTCACCATCGTCTATATCATCGGTTACTGTATCCCAAATATCTTCTAGTAAGCTATTCGCCTCAACATGCTCTGTAGATTGATCTTCTCCGTATTCTTCAGCAAAAGTGGTGCTCGGTGAAAGTGTTGATCCCAAAATATTCGCAATGAGCAAAGAACCCATCATCACTTTAATCGTATTTCCTCTTAGGTGTGGGAGGTGTTTGCGTACATAATGATAAGCTTTTTCTTGAATAACGTTGGGCATCCCCTCTCGGTCATCCAAGTATTCATGAGCAAATTCAGTTTGAAATGAGGAAGGATCGATATATAGAATAACGAGTTTCTCCCCACTATTTGTCCGAATAACTTCATGGTTATAAAAGTCCATCGTATCCCCCCATTTCTCAAACTGCTAATTTGTCCTAATATCCTACAGTCATCATTTATCATTCGCAAAAAATATTTATTTTACTTTCCCAAAGTTCAAATTCTCTTTGACACAAAAAAGGCTGGAAGGTTCATTCCCTTCACAGCCTCCAATTTTTAATTATGAAAACACACGCTCTTCAAATTGTGATAATTGTTCTTTGGACGTTTGATCAACTTGCTTGTGCAAACTGTTTCCATGTGCATCCATTGTGACAATCGCTGCAAAACCATTCACTTTCAAATGCCACATCGCTTCTGGAATACCAAACTCCATCAAGTCGACGCCTTCGACACCTTCGATACAATCCGCATAATATTGTGCAGCACCACCGATTGCGTTCAAATATACACCACCGTGTTCTTGCAAGGCTTGTAACGTTTTCTCACCCATGCCACCTTTTCCAATGACAGCACGAATACCAAACTTCTTCATAATATCGCCTTGGAACGGTTCTTCACGAATACTCGTCGTCGGACCAGCTGCTTTAACTTGCCAATTTCCATCGCCATCTTTTAACATGACAGGTCCGCAGTGATATATGATTTGACCATCCAGGTCAATCGGCGCATCATTTTCCATTAAGTGATGATGGATCGCGTCACGTCCTGTATGAATCATACCATTAATGATGACAACATCACCGACTTTTAAAGAACGGATTTGCTCTTCTGTTACAGGTGCTTCAAGTACAACTTCACGACGCTCTTCCTCTTCTTCCTGTTTCTTTTCGCTTGTTGCGGCAACTTCAGAATCAGTAAATCGAATTTTTTCACCGTCTTGATATAACCAATTCGTCACTTCTCCGCTTTCAGGGTTGATCTCAACACCTAAACGACGGAACGCCCAGCAATTATAAGCCACCGATACAAAGAAGCTCGCTGGAATACGGTTCATTGCACCAATTTTACAACCGAGTAATGTCGCTTCACCGCCAAAGCCCATCGTTCCGATTCCTAATGTATTTGCTTTATCCATAATGTAATCTTCTAACTCAGCAAGCTTCTCGTTGTCATTTTGATCGTCTGAATGACGAAAAAGTTGATCTTTTGCAAGCTGATAGCTTGAAATTCGGTCACCGCCGATTCCAACACCGATGAAGCCTGCGCTACACCCTTGTCCCTGTGCTTGATAAACAGAATGAAGGATACACTTTCTAATTCCATCTAAATCACGACCGGCTCTTCCTAAACCATCAAGCTCTGTCGGCAAACTGTACTGGATGTTTTTATTTTCACATCCTCCACCTTTAATGATTAAGCGGACATCGATATAATCTTCTTCCCATTGGTGAAAGTGGATGATTGGTGTTCCAGGCCCGATGTTATCACCACTGTTTTCACCTGTTAGTGAGTCAACGGAATTTGGACGTAACTTCCCATCTTTTGTCGCCTGACGAATCGCTTCTTCAATATCTTTTTCTAACTCAAGCTGATTCGTACCTACCGGGACTTTCACTTCAAACGTTAATAGCCCTGTATCCTGACAGATCGGTAATACGTGTTCATCAGCCATATCGATATTTTGAGTAATCGTCGACAACGACAGGGCTGCTCTTGTCCCTTCGTTTTCTGCATGTTTTGCTTTCTTGATCGCTCTGCGCACATCATGGGGTAAATTCGTCGACGTTTCAACGATGAGATCGTACATACTTTGTTTAAATGCGTCCATGGTCAACAACCCCTTCCAAAAAATTCAGATCACGTTTCTATTATACAACGAATGGAAGCGCTTTTGTTCAAAAAATTTCGACCTTTCAGATTAAAAAAGAAAGACCGCAAAGATTGTTCTCTCACTTTGCGGCCTTACAACTCTTGTTAAGTATGGAATGTTTAATACACAACCGTAGAAGATGTAAGGTTCGTCCCTCTCTCTAAATGATCGGTACGGTTAACGAAATGTACAGACGTAAAACCTTCATCATTCATTTCGACCTTTGATATTCCTGTATTTCCAATAATGAAAGGTCGCTTTAACTGATGCCACTGCTCGCCTGCAATCAGATAAAGTAGAAAAATACTAATAAATCCACCGTGCGAAACGAGTGCTACTGTATCGTCTTTATGTTGTTTGAGAAGAGCATTTAAAACGTTTTGACAACGAAACGTAATATCTTCAATTGATTCCGTTCCATCAATGCCCGAGGTTAGTAAAGACCGTACGTGCAAGTCTGGATATTCATCGAGCATTTCTGCTCTCGTTTTCCCTTCTAGAGGGCCTAACCCCACTTCACGAATTAATTCCCATGCAGATAAACTTGCTTGTTGCTCGTTTTCAACTTCTCGTGCCGTGTGATAAGCCCTCATTAAGTCACTTGCATATATCGCGTCTAAGGAAACGTCCTTCATTGCATCAGCAACGAGAGACGCTTGCTGTTCACCTAACTCCGTAAGCGGAAAATCTTGATGGCCTTGAATGACACCTTTCACATTGGCCTCAGACTGACCGTGGCGAATAAGGTAAACGAGCATCGACTACGCCTCCCCTTGCTGTTGACGCAACTGTTGACACTTTTTCTCCAAATCATCAAGCATATCAATCAAACGATCAATATCCTCAACCCCTGCTTTTTCAGGGTCCATTTCTTCTAATGTACTCATTAATTGATCCATTCTTTGATATAAAACATCCATTTTGGCTTTTCGACCATCTGTAGGTCCTCTCATGGGTGCTCCCCTTTCTCATTTGTGATACGATCATTATTGTACCAAATCTATTTCAATCATCACAATTGTAAATACAGTTGATAAACAGAATACCCCTTATAGAGGAGTGGTTTTTTTGCTTACCCAAGAACCAATGCATCCTAGTAATGACCCGTGGGAAGCGTACAACGACGTAACCAAGTTTGGTGAGAATAGACTCACAAATGTAGAATTTACAACGACAACACTTTGTAATATGCGCTGTGAACACTGCGCCGTCGGTTATACATTACAAACAGAAGATCCAGAAGCGCTCCCGATCGAATTATTACTGCAACGCTTAGACGAAGTCGAACATTTACGCGCCCTTAGTATCACGGGTGGAGAACCGATGCTTTCTAAAACATCAGTGAACGAATACGTGCTTCCATTATTAAAATACGCAGCTGAACGTGGGGTTCGGACGCAACTGAATTCAAATTTAACCCTTCCATTTAAGCGGTACGAACCGATCTTACCATATTTAGATGTATTGCACATTTCTCATAATTACGGTAGCATTGAAGACTTTCAAGAGATCGGATTTGCGCATATGGAAAACAAACCAAGCATTGAACAACGAAACAAGTTGTACCATCGCATGTTTGAAAACACGCGTCTTATGAATGATGCCGACGTGCTTGTTTCTGCGGAAACGATGTTGAACAAACGAACACTTCCGCATATTGCAGCCATTCACGAACAAGTTGTTAAAATGGGTTGCGATCGTCACGAAATTCACCCAATGTACCCTAGCGATTTTGGAAGCGCACTGGAAGTCGCTTCGCTTGAAAACATTCGAAATGGTATACACCATTTGTTAGACGAACGTGACCCTAACGTGTGGATGTTGTTCGGAACGTTGCCATTTTACCCTTGTAATGATAACGAAGAAGACTTAGGCCTGCTCAAGCGGATGTACAACGAACCTAACCTTTCGATTCGTAATGATCCGGACGGGAATGCACGGCTAAATGTCAACATCTTTAACGGTGAAATCATCGTCAGTGACTTTGCTGATGCACCTGCGCTCGGGAACGTTCAAACGACTACGTTAAACGAAGCGTATAAACGCTGGCACGAAAGCGATGCTGCAAAACATGTGTCTTGTCATTGCCCAGCTGTAGAGTGCCTCGGTCCTAACGTATTAGTGAAGCAAGCCTATTATCAGAACGTCGACTTTTTAGCACGAAGCACGAAAATAACGAAATGAACGGAAAAAAGTCAGTTGGTTTCACGCTTTAAAGTGTTGACGGGTAGGTGCTACTTCGGTAGCACCTACCCTTTCTCACATTAACGCAAGAAAGTCCTCACTTCGGTTCTTTCCCTGAATAAAAACTAAAGTTTAGATAGTCTCGGAGCGGAATCCATGCACTTGTCCCTTGTTCAGTCACATTCTTCACTTCGATCCAAGACTCATCACCTTTCATACGCAAATACACTTCTCCGAATGTGACCGTACCTTTTTCATTAACAGCTGGAACATACGCATACAAATAACCAACATTTTTTGCTGGAACATTATATGAACGTTCCTCTTTCGTTCGATTACCGATAACTGTCGAAAAACTTAATGGTAATTTCGTCTTTTCTTCAGCATCTAATCTCATCATTTTCTTTACTGTATCTGCATTTTGAATATCTGACGTTAAACCACCAGAAACCTTCTTTTGTTGTTCTTGTTGATATGATAGGTGTTTAGGTTCGTTCTTTCCTCGGTTATCGACGAAGTTTGTATTCACCTTTTTATAGTCCCAATTGATTGTCGTTTCGTCGGACTGATAAGTTAGTGGCCATTCTCCCAAGTATACTGATGCATTATAACCAACCGCCAGTTTTGACCCTCTGATTGAAGATTCATTGAACATTTTAATGAGCTCAGGGTTTTCAATCTCAACATCTGTCGTCTCTAACAACTCTGTTGCCAACTCCCCAGGCTCTAAACGTGGTAAATTTTCAGTTGGATTCGGATACGTATTTGCTTTAGAAATATCGACCGCTGAATCTGGAATTTCATAATTCGAGGATTCCCCTTCCTCATTTTCCTCTGCATTTACCGATAATGGTGCAATAAAAATGAGTAAAATGAGAACCCATATCCATCTTTTTATATTCATGCCTTTGCCTCCTATAAAAAAGTCTGTATCTGTTAGTATTTCAAAGCAAAGGGCATCTATCCAATACACTTAAAAACAAGATTTGGCATTTCGGAGAATTTATGACTTCACTTGTTTCTGTTGCAAACTGACTACCTGTATTGTTATGATCAATATATAATCATACACTTATATAATGATGTGATTATGTGAAACAAACGAAGAAAGAAGGTAAGATAACTTATGAGCTTTTTCGAAAGGTACTTATCTGTATGGGTTGCTCTATGTATTATTATTGGTGTAGCTGTCGGACAATTTTTCCCAGTTATTCCAGATACGTTGAGTCAATTCGAATATGCACAAGTATCCATCCCTGTTGCCATTTTGATTTGGTTAATGATTTATCCTATGATGGCACAAATCGATTTTTCCAGCATCGTAAATGCTGGTCGGAAACCGAAGGGGCTAATCGTCACCCTCGTCGTCAACTGGTTGATTAAGCCTTTCACAATGTTTTTCTTTGCTTGGCTTTTCTTCCGATATATTTTTTCTCCCTTTATTCCAGGAGATTTAGCGACAGAATATATCGCAGGGGCAGTATTATTAGGGGCAGCTCCATGTACAGCGATGGTTTTTGTGTGGAGTTACTTAACGAAAGGAAATGCAGGCTATACGCTCGTTCAAGTCTCCATTAATAACTTAATCTTAATCTTTGCTTACGGACCGATTGTCATGTTGTTATTAAGAATGAACAATGTCGTTGTTCCGTTTGACACAATTTTCTTATCGATTGTCTTATTCATTATTATTCCGTTAGCTGCTGGGTATATATCCCGTGTGATTCTTGTTAAACGTAAAGGTTTGCAATGGTTCGAAAATGTTTATTTAAAAGCGATCGGAAAATTCACAGTCATCGGTTTATTACTTACATTAATCATTATTTTCTCATTCCAAGGTGAAGTGATCATCGAAAATCCGTTTCACATTGTGTTAATCGCGATTCCATTGATCATCCAAACGTTATTTATCTTTATCATCGCTTATTTCTGGGCGAAAAAGTGGCGCATTGAACATAGCGTCGCCGCACCTGCAGCTATGATTGGTACGAGTAATTTCTTCGAGCTAGCTGTCGCTGCTGCGATCGCTTTATTTGGCTTACATTCAGGCGCAACGCTTGTAACCGTGGTCGGTGTTCTAGTCGAAGTCCCACTAATGCTATTTTTAGTTAGAATCGCCAATCAAACGAGACATTGGTTCCCAATCGAAAACACTTAAAGATAAAATATGACCATTAATTTAAAGGAGTTTTTACATCATGAACAAACCAATTATTTATTTCTTGTGTACAGGAAACTCATGCAGAAGCCAAATGGCAGAAGGATGGGCAAAAAAATACCTCGGTGATGAATGGGATGTGTACAGTGCGGGGATTGAAGCGCACGGTCTAAACCCTAATGCCGTCAAAGCGATGAAGGAAGTCGGGATCGATATTTCCACACAAACCTCTGACATCATAGATCCTGACATTTTAAATCAAGCTGACCTTGTTGTCACATTATGTGGAGACGCCGCTGACAAATGCCCAACAACCCCATCACACGTAAAACGAGACCACTGGGGTTTTGATGATCCAGCTAAAGCTGAAGGTACTGAGGAAGAAAAATGGGCTTTCTTCCAACGTGTTCGCAACGAAATTGCTGAGCGAATCAAACGTTTCCGCGAGACAGGAGAATAATTTACACAAGGAGTGATGTTGATGAGTCGAAAAATAGAAATCTACGACCCGGCATTATGTTGTCCAACAGGCATTTGCGGCCCGAATGTAGACCCTGAATTAACAAGGATTTCTCGAACAGTGACAATTCTTGTTAACCAAGGCCATGACGTGAGCCGCTACAACCTTGCTCAAGAACCTGAACCGTTTTCGAAACAACCTGATGTTCAAAACCTTCTAACTGAAGAAGGACCTGAGTCTCTTCCTGCCACCGTCGTTAATGGGGAGCTCGTCAAATCGAAAACTTACCCGACAAAAGCAGAATTTGCAGAATGGTTAGGGATTAAAGAAGAAGATATCGAAGTACGCGTACCGAAAAATACGATTAACCTGTCTACTGAATAGGATAAAAAGGATGATCGACGATGGAACGACTTCAGCCAGAACACATTAGTCACACACGCCACCTTTTCTTCACCGGAAAAGGTGGCGTCGGAAAAACATCGACCGCTTGCGCGACTGCTGTAGCTTTAGCCAATCAGGGAAAACGTGTGTTGATCGTTAGTACGGACCCCGCTTCCAATTTACAAGATGTCTTCGGCGTCTCATTAAAAAATCAACCGACACCAGTAGAAGGCATCGACAATTTAGACGCTGCTAACCTCGATCCCGAAGAAGCAGCACGCGCTTACCGTGAAAAAATGATTGGCCCTTACCGTGGAATCCTGCCAGAGGCTGCTTTACAAAGTATGGAAGAACAACTTTCCGGTGCTTGTACGGTTGAAATCGCGGCATTTGATGAGTTCACGAATTTGCTCACTGATGAAACGACTGTACAAGACTACGATCACATCATTTTTGATACAGCGCCAACTGGACACACTCTTCGATTATTACAGCTTCCAAGTGCGTGGAGCAACTTTATTGATGAAAGTACCCACGGCGCTTCTTGCCTCGGACCATTATCTGGGCTTGAGGAGAAAAAAGATCTTTACGCCAAAACAGTGGATGCCTTGTCCGATCCTTCTTCAACTTCACTCATTCTCGTTAGTCGCCCTGACGTTTCTTCTTTACAAGAGGCAAAACGCGCAGCCGATGAATTAGCTGAAATCGGCATCAAAAATCAGCAACTCGTTTTAAATGGAGTTTTTGAGCGCAAAGGCGATGACGAGATTGCGTTAAACTATGAAAGAAAACAACAAGAAGCGCTGCGTCTAGTATCAGACTTCTTCGAAAGTGTACAAACATATTATCTTCCACTCGTCCCGTATAACCTTACCGGAATGGATGCACTAAGAAAGTTGTTTACAGACGAGGTTGCACATCAATCAGATCAGAAAAGTACAAATAAAAACGACAACTTCTCTAAACTTCCTTCACTTATTGATGAATTTGCCGACAAGCAGGAAGGTGTGATTATGACAATGGGAAAAGGTGGCGTCGGTAAGACAACCGCAGCATCTGCCATTGCTGTCGGTTTAGCTGAAAAAGGTCACACTGTTCATTTAACAACAACAGACCCTGCCGCCCACCTTGATCAAGTCGTTGGTGATGCTGATCTTCCCGGTAGCTTACACATGAGCCGTATTGATCCGAAAGCTGAAGTTGAGACTTATAAACAAGACGTATTAAACAATTTAGATGATAACCTTACAGAAGACGAACTTGCTTATGTAAAAGAGGACCTCGAATCTCCTTGTACAGAAGAGATTGCTATCTTTCAAGCATTTGCAAAGGTCGTCGATCAAGCAAAGGGAGCTTTCGTCGTCATTGATACAGCACCGACTGGCCATACATTGTTGCTCTTAGATGCAGCCGAGTCTTATCACCGTGAAGTGGAACGGACAAAGGGAGAATCATCTGAAGCGGTGAAAAACCTCCTCCCTCGCTTGCGGGACCCTGAACAAACACAAGTCGTTCTCGTAACATTGGCCGAAGCGACACCTGTATTTGAAGCAAGTCGATTACAAGTTGATTTACAAAGAGCAAATATTCATCCTCGTTGGTGGGTGATTAACCAAAGCTTTTACGAGACAAACACGCAGGACCCTGTGTTAAAAGGACGCGCACAAGCAGAGGAACCTTGGATTCACCGTGTTGACAATGAATTTGCCGAAAATGTTGCCATCATCGGTTGGCAACCAGATGATTTAGTGGGACTTCAACAATTGAAACAACTCGCTACCAAAGCATAATGATGATAAAAGCCTACGCAGAATGCGTAGGCTTTTAAACAACAGGTCCTTCCCACATATTGATGCTTCTAATTTTTTCCGTGTAAGACTATATACACATCCTACTCAGAAACAAACTCATTTTCATGATGTTACACCTGAATCAGCTTCTCCTTCATCAATCACTTTTACTTCACGCCATTTTCCAAATAAATAATAACCGATGGCAATTAAACTACTTAAAATGAAACTCAAAGCCATACCAATTGGAATCCCCATTTCTCCATAAAAAGACGCGAACAGATACGTCAGTGGAAAACGAAGCACCCAAAATGATATCAAGTTAAGTACAAACACTTGCATCATAGCGCCAGAAGAACGAACGACACCATTGAGAACAAAATTAATCCCTAAAAACGGATAGAAAAACGCAATCATTTGCACGTACATCGTTGCAAATGCAACCGTTGATTCTTCCCCGACAAACAATGCAACCAAATGCTCCGCCGTGACAAAAACGATCGCACTTATGCTTAGAGTGACAATAAAAATCAGTAATAAGCCGCTTTTCGCAACAGACGACACACGCGCCCATTGACCTGCACCAATATTTTGCCCCGCCATACTATTTACAGCCGTCCCTAATGTCATCGCAGGCAGCATGATTAAACTATCTAAGCGTTGCGCAGCACCGAAACCTGCGACAACGGAATCACCAAAACTAGTGACAACAGACATGATGGCAAGAGTCCCGCCAGAAATGACGACCATTGACAATCCAGAAGGAAAACCTGTTTTAAATACAGTCTTCATATACATCATTTCCGGCATACGAGGTTTCTCAAATGGTACACCAGCTTTATAAATGGAGTAGAACAGTCCATATAAAAAGGCTACACCTTGAGATCCGATGGTTGCATACGCCGCCCCCTCAATACCTAAATCAAAACCTGCAATAAATATTGGATCTAAAATGGTATTTAACACAACTGCGATCAAGACAAAGCGTACCGGTGTCTTACTATCTCCTAAAGCTCGTAGTACGGTCGAAATGAAGTTGTAGCCGAATAAAAATAAAATACCGAGAAAGTTTATTTGCAAATAACGTTCGGCAAGTGGAAATATATTTTCCGGTGTTCCCAGCCAGGAGAGGATCGCTCCTGAAAACGTAAAGCCAACGATCCCTAATAACAAAGCTAAAGATCCAAGAACGATGACGAAGGCATTCAGGGATTTTTTCAATCCTTCTTCATCGTTGGCACCTCTTCGCTGTGATAAAACTGTTAATGTCGCTGCATTCATCCCTATAATAAACGAAAGAACCGTAAATACAACGGTTCCTGATAACGCTGTTGCACCTAGTGCATCATCGCCTATTAAATTTCCAACCCAAAGGCTATCAATAATTTGGTACGACGTCTGTAACAGATTCGTTAAGAAGATGGGCGCTGAATAGAACACCATCTTTCGCATGATACTTCCTTCTGTGAAATCATACTGTTTCGTTGCCATCATCAACGACTCCCGTCACCGATCTACTCTTGATTCTCAGCGATCGTATAACTTTCAGATAACGCAATGCTATCCTTGACCGATTGCGACATCGGACAATTTTTCTGTGCTAAATGCATCGCTTTTTCAACCTTTTTATCCACAAAACCCGCGCCATGCAATGTATAGTGAAGGTGAATATGTGTAATTCGATTAGCCTCTTCAGGATCGCGCTTAATATCTGCATCGACCTTGATATCACGGACAGTCATCCTTTGTTTTTCAAGCACTTTTCTAAAAACATTCCCACTACATACCGCAATTGACGACACCATCAGTTCATAAGGACGGAACCCCTTACTTTCATCACCTGAAATCGTCATCGTTCCAAATTGACATTCTGTTTCAAAAACATTTTCATCTGTATACTGAAATTGCATATAAATTCATCCTTTCTGTTGTCTAGAACCTCTTGCTTTTCTTCTATTATTGTACCCTTTTTCAATGAGTGACGTCACGTGAGAAAAATCAATGCCTTTGCATTTTAGCGTCTACAAAGTAAAATGTAGGAGGAAAATTCACACTTTTACACACAGGAGTATTCATCATGAAAAAAAATCATAAAAAAACAGTTAACCATCCTACCTATCGATCTTGGGTTCTTGTCGTCATGGTCATGATCGCTGGATTTTCACAGGGGACATTGTTACCTGTGCTCGCTGTCATGCTTGAAAATCTCGGTATTTCTTCATCAGCTAACGGCTTCAATGCTGCAGGTTTGTACATCGGGATTTTATTAATCTCACCTTTTCTTGAAAAACCCGTCCGTCGTTTCGGTTATAAGCCTGTGATTATTATTGGATTACTACTTCTCGTTTTATCATTAAGCTTATTTCCATTGTGGCACGCATTTTGGTTTTGGTTTGTGCTAAGGATGATTGTAGGAATTGGCGACAACCTCATCCACTTTTCTACTCAAGTATGGATTAGTTCAACGAGTAGCCTAGAAAAACGCGGCAGAAACCTTGCCATTTACGGCTTAGCCTTTGGTTTAGGATTCGGTATGGGACCGCTTATGACGCAATTACTTCATATTCACGAAGCACTACCTTTCGTCTTAGCTGCAGGAGCAAGCCTTCTTTCATGGTTATTAGTTTTAGGTTTACGTAACGAATGGCCAGAAAATGATATCGAAACCACTTCTCAACTAAATACATTCGATAGATATAAAAAAGTACTATCAATGGCCTGGTTTGCCTTACTTCCAGGGTTCGGGTACGGTTTTCTCGAGGCATCCTTAAACGGAAATTATCCCGTTTATGCGATGAGAAATGGTATTGATCTTGATTGGGCTTCTATATTGTTATCGAGCTTCGTGTTCTCTAGTTTGATTACGCAAATTCCACTTGGTATGTTAAGCGATCGAGTAGATAGAGGACGTGTCATGAGATGGATCATTTTCCTCGGTTTGATCACGTTCTTATCAATGAGTGTTGTAGAAACTTCGATGTGGGCACTACTTGGTTGTTTTATCATCGCCGGCATGTTACTCGGTTCTTTATTTTCACTTGGTATCGCCTACCTCGCCGACCTTTTGCCAACATCATTACTCCCAACAGGAAACGTTATGATTGCTGTTCTTTTTGCACTAGGTAGTATGACAGGACCTTACCTCGGTGGAATATTTATTAGTTGGTTCGGTTCCGGAAGCGTCTATTATTCGATTAGCATGATGCTTTTTGTCTTACTTATAGCAAATTTTATATTCACACATAGCCAAAAAAATGAAGAGGGTAAAGAATCAAAATCCGCTTAAACAGCAAAAAGCAAAAAAACCAGAGTATGGTTGCGCGCGGCGCAGCAACCTACTCTGGTCCTTAATACTTATTTATCGTTTACAGTTTGCTAACGTTAGACGCTTGTGGTCCGCGGTTACCTTCAACGATTTCGAAGCTTACTTCTTGCCCCTCTTCTAATGTTTTGAACCCTTCTTCGTTGATTGCGGAGAAGTGTACAAATACATCGTCTGCACCTTCAACTTCGATGAAGCCAAAGCCTTTTTCACTGTTGAACCATTTTACTTTACCGTTTTCCATGTTAAAAAACCTCCTAAAACTTGACGCATTAGCATATGACTAATACGCGTTAGAGCTTCCTTTCAATTAAAGGAGAAGGGGGAATCCGTAAACTCGATCTCGAAAAGATCCGCGTCGGAAAGATGACTTCCCTCTTTCGATGTTTCAATCTAGCCCCATTTTACCTTAAAGATAAATATAGGGAATTACCCTTCTTGGCAAAGAACAAATCTTTACCACCTATTGATTTCAGCCCTCTCAGGTGTATTTTTTCCTGAGAATATATTTAATATACCATATCCATAAAACGATAACAAGAATAAATTAAATTCTAATTAGAAGTTTCTTTCTTGTTAAGTAACAATCTCCCTTAAAATAAAAACCAGAGTGTGGTTGCGACGCGGTGCAACAACCAACTCTGGTTTGGTTTCATTTATCGTTTACAGTTTGCTAACGTTAGACGCTTGTGGTCCGCGGTTACCTTCAACGATTTCGAAGCTTACTTCTTGTCCCTCTTCTAATGTTTTGAATCCTTCTTCGTTAATTGCTGAGAAGTGAACAAAAACATCGTCTGCGCCTTCAACTTCAATGAAGCCGAAGCCTTTCTCACTGTTAAACCATTTTACTTTACCGTTTTCCATCTTTAAAAACCTCCTAATACTTAACACAACCAACATCATGTGTTGTTTGCATGTAGAGCTTTCTTTCAATCGAAGGCGAAGGGAAAATCCATAAACTTGAACTCGAGAAGATCCGCGTAAGAAAGATAAAATCTTTCCTCTCTCGATGTTTCCATCTCACCCGACATATTCAAAATAAGTTGACTATTACGGGGAGTTAGTACCCTTCTTGGAAGATAAGATAACGATTTCGAATCCACTTCCAAGAAGAGGAACGATTTTCATTACCTTTCAACCATCTCTTGATAATCAGCTCTCTCAGGGCTTAGTTTTTCCTGAGAATACGTTCAATATAACATAACATTTTTGGGAACACAAGGTAATCACATTCCTGATTTTTGAAAAACTTCCGACAAAATTTGCGCAGGTTTTAAAGCGCTCATATTCTTTTCAACCCTACCGTCAACATCCTTTTTTAAATGGTTTTCCATCGTTCTTACCATGTTCGCCTCGCCTGCAACATACATTCGCTCCCAATTACGTTTTTTATAAAGTTGATCGATGGTTACCGCCATATTTCGGTACCAACGTTGCATATTTTCTTCGAAACGTTTTTTGAAATCATCTTTGTGCGTTGCACTCGAAGCTTCACGTTCAGACGCTGACAATCCAGGTGAAAATGACCAATTTTCAGTTTCTGGATCAAATGTGTAGCTCCACATTTCTTGGATTTCACCAAGCCCAGTTTCAATCACTTTAACCTCGTCCATATGGGTGAGAATAATGCCAGATTGCGGATATTGCTTCTGGAATTGTTCAAGTTGATCAATAACAGGATGACTTTCCCAATAAAAGGATGTCTCAACGGGCATTTGTAAATAGTACACGGACCATAAGTCGTGTGCTTCAGATGCAAATATCACGACACTGCGTTGTAACGAACGTTGATTGTCTTGAATTTCTTTTTCTACCTTTGATTTTAAAGTCTGAAATTGATTGAGCTGTTGTTCGTTCCCACTCGCTCGCAAATATTCAGCAATTTTTTTAAGTCCATTTTTGAAACGGATCTTCCATTCACCATTTTGCTGAGAGCGACCTTTTGGGTCCGTATTCAGATAAATGCTTAAAACATGCTTCCCTTCACTTGATTGAATATTTCTCAATCTCTCGATATCGTTCGTTAATGCCATATAACATGCCCCCTTTATAAGGTCCTTGTTAACCTTTTACCTTGGTACTTGCTTTTTAAACCTTTAAAGAGGACATGTTTATATAAAGTAGCGCATCGTCACATAATGTTCACAAATTAATGGTGTTTGTTTTGCTTATTTGCACTCCCTGATGTCTTGTGATTACCGTGAGGTCTATGCTTATTTTTGTTTTTTACATTGTGATTTTGTTTATTATTACTCACACGTGTTCCCCCTCATTGAAAGTCATTTAAGCAAAACAACGATATTTAATGGATAAAAAGGAGTGACCACGAATCGTGGTCACCCTACATCATTTTCCGCTGATTTCTCCATTACTTTAGGGTCGAAACGATCTTACTCTTTCGGAGACACCTCATTTCTTCGGTGTGTCTGAGCATTGGCTTCTACGATACAGTCATCTTCAAGGTTGTCCAATTCGTTGTCCATCGGCGACACCTCATTTGAAGCATACTATCGTCTCTTTACCAGTGCATCCTCTGGGGTCGAAACGATCTTACTCTGCCGGAGACACCTCATTTCTTCGGTGCGCTTGAGTAATTGCTTCTACGATACAGTCATCTTCAATGTCGTCCAATTTGTTGTCCATCGGTGACACCTCATTTGAAGCATACTATCGTCTCTTTACCAGTGCATCTTCTGGGGTCGAAACGATCTTACTCTGCCGGAGACACCTCATTTCTTCGGTGTGCTTGAGTAATTGCTTCTACGATACAGTCATCTTCAATGTCGCCAATTTGTCCATCGGTGACACCTCATTTGAAGCATATTATCGTTTCTTTACCAGTGAATCTTCTAGGGTCGAAACGATCTTACTCTACCAGAGACACCTCATTTCTTCGGTGTGCTTGAGTAATTGCTTCTACGATACAGTACCTTCAATGTCGTCCAATTTGTTGTCCATCGGTGACACCTCATTTGAAGAAGCTCATTGTCGTTTCTTTTCCATTGTTTATGAAATCAGCGTTGAAAATGATCGTGGAGAAAAACGTTTTTAAACGTCTTTCTCGGTTATTATCATGTCCGCTTTCCTTGTCACTATTCAACTTCTTTATGTGGAATTTCTTTCATGTTCTCCGGTTCCTTCAGGTTCTCCATCATCAGTAGCTTCTTGCAAAGGCTTCTTTAATTGTTCACTAAGACGTTGAAATTCATCTTTGGTTTCTCGAGCTGTATCAACAATCTCTTGCGTGTTCTTTTTTAAGTGTTGTGCACTTTCGGCAAGTTGACGAACATCATCGCTTGTCTCATCTAACACGTCCGTCATTTTTTGTGCAGATGTTCTGATTTGGTCTACAAATGGTTCACGGTTTTCACTAACAAATGTCACAAGTTCATTCGTTTTCTCAACATAACGTTTGGATGTATCGACAACTTTCGTACGCGCGTTCTTATTTGCAACAAGTGTGATCCCACCGATAATCACGGTCCCAATTGCTGCAGATTTCACCCAACTCCGTTTTTTTCCAGTCTCAGAATCCATCCTCATCCCTCCTCAATCGCCGATTGTACGTTTATTTTAGCAAGAAAATGCAAAAACAACCAAATGATTACACAAACAAGAGAAATTCATGTAGGTTATTGAACTCATATCCTCATGAAATAAAAGAAGATACCCACACCACTGTGTATATTGTGGATATCTTCTTTTGAACAGCTTTGTGAAAGAGGGTGTTTTTCGGTTATCTGTGTATAAATATGTGGATAAATGATGGGGAGAGGGGAATCATTTATCTTCTGACAATACATCAAACATCAATCCTGAAATAATTGATAAATGAGTTTGCTCATCCCATATAAAGAGCTGTAAAGTATCTCGTTCGTTTGAAGGATTATACATATACCAAAGTATTGTATACCAACGAATGATCTTTATTTTGCGAAAGTGCATATCTTTTAATCCTTGTTCAATTGAAGAAGGTGTAGAGAACGTTGGTGCATCAACTTGCAATGGATAACCCGTGAGATGTTGATAATGAGCTTTTAACCAACTATAATGTCTACGTTCATCTTTCAACATGTGATTAAGCCACTCTTGTCGCCATGGATGTCCTTTTGAAATAACCTTTAAATAGTCGAACATCAATTCATCAAAACTTTCGTACTTGACGATTTCTTTAAGTGCATGCCGCAAACGGCTTTGGTGATAATAGAAAACCTTGTCGTAATAAGATATATTTTGCGATTCAAATGTTGACATCCGCTCACCTCTCAATACCATTTGCTACATGTGTATGGTCAGTTATGATAAATAATTATTTAATAAATGTTCGAAAAATTGTAACAAACACCCCCTACTCTTTACTACGGTGAACAAGTACAATGAGAATTGTAAGAAAATTAAAATTACAAACAAGAGGTGACGGAAATGCGTAAAAAGTTTCAAAAAAGTTTTGATGAACTGGTAAACGAAAATAAAGAAAATTTACTAAGAGACAAAGATGCCCTTGAAGAGATCGAGAGAAAGTTAGAAGATCGTCAAGTAGTAGAAGATGTTCAACACGCGTAAAATGTAAACGCTTTATTGTGGCGATTATGTTCATATTTGAACAAGATTAGTATGTATTCACAAAGGCGTTTTCAATCGATCGTCGACCGAATACTAACCATCATATCGATGAAAACGCCTTAACTACCCTTTTATCTATTAAGTAAAGATGAGATCATTTCTTTGTTCTATTCTACAATGCCAATTCTCCCTGAATGAACTTCCACTTTGTTTTCCCTCTTTCAATTGCTTAAAACCCCCCACCGCCATTTTTAGCTTTCATTTTAACCGCATTCTCCTGTAACAAGTTTAATTTATTATTTAAATGGGAATAGTGACCATGGTAAAACACATATTTTCAATTGACAGATTGGAGTGAGTCATTTGTTAAAGCGTATACATGCAACCGTATCTGGTCGTGTACAAGGGGTAGGGTTTAGATTTTTCACACAACAAATTGCCACAGAATACCACTTAACTGGCTGGGTTAGAAACTGTTCCGATGGTACTGTGGAACTTGAAGCCGAAGGGGGACCCCAAAACATCAAATCCTTTTTAGAAAAAGTAAAAAAAGGAACGATTGCCGCCAAAGTTGAACATATAAATGTTAACGATATTCCTGTTAGAAATGAAGAAAAGGGATTTAATATTAAAAAGTAGTGGGACACCGGAGTTATTCGCCAGTGTCCCATTTTCGATTTAATTAATAAGATGTATGAGTTCATCTAAATAGCATAGCGCTTTAGTTTTTTATCTCTTCCACAAAATTGAAGTCGACGTCTTTTTTTCTAGATGAATAAAATGATGAAGATGATTACTTCACAACGAGAACATCCACTTTAGCATGACGAACAATATGTTGGGATATACTACCCATGACTAATCGATCGAACGTTCCATATCCTGTTTTTCCACATACAATTAAATCGGCATCAACTTCCCTTGCAATATCTTGCGCAATTTTCGTTTTTGGGTTTCCTTCATCAATTCGGATTACATACTCAACATCGGTTAGATCATAACGCTTCAAGACATATTCAATATGTTCGCGCATTTCTTTACGATTTTTCCCCTTAAAATCTTTCGACTTTTTAGTTGAACGCCCTTTATATTTTCTCCGAGTATCCATTACATTCGCGACTGTTAATTTTGCTTTTTCTTCCTGAGCGACGCCCACTGCTTTTTTTACTGCTTGTCGAGCATTTTTCGACCCATCATAGGCTACAAGAATGTGCACATAACCACGTTTCAATTCAACCCCTCCTAAAAGATGCATTCTATTACTATCTTATCGACCAACACATTCGATGATGATTTGATTTTGTGTGACACGATATATTTCTAGGAAGAATCGAAATTGTTTCATGAAATTCTTAAGAGGAAATCTAGCTGCACAATGTCCGAATCCGAGGCGAACAACACGGTCTAAGACGTGACCACATTTTGTTCGCCTCCTTTCCCTTATCCGAGTTGAACGAAAACAAGAGAATAGCATTATGCCATTCTCTTTTACCAACTAATCACCTGTTGTCGCACCAAATGATTGAAAGACAGTACCTCTCGTTTCTGGATATACTTCTCTCCCAACAATTTGATTGAGTATTGTTATATTTCGCTGTACAGAGAGTAACAAATTGGTCGCACCCGGCCCATGTGAATGCTCTAAATTCGTTAACATGTACACATTGTGGACAACGCCGTCTTCAAAACTTAAACGGTAATCCCGTTTAACAGCAAATCGATGCTCATCTTCCCATTTGATTTTTCCGTTTAAACGTTCGATCCAATTTGGGATATGTGGTCGATAACCGGTTGCAAGAATGACTCGATCAACATAAACATTGAACTCCTTTTCTTGTTGCCATTGTTCGCAGTCCACCTGATACTTCCCATCTACAAATGATATTTCCTTTACATCTATTGTCGATCTGATCGTAACGTGTGTATCCTTTCCACCAACAGATCGATGGTACAATTCATCATATAACGCATGTAATGTCTCTTCCTCTACACCGTTACGAAGATGTTGTAAATTCGGTAATTCTTGTTTTCTTTTTTCAAAAGGCAGAGCATGAAAATAATCAATATAATCAGGTGAAAATATTTCTTGTCCTAGCTTTCCGGATTCTAGTTGAAAAAATGCTGGCGAACGGGTATACCAATAAATATGAAAGGATTGCTGCTCCTGTCGTTTTAATAAATCAACGACAATTTCGGTCGCACTTTGTCCCGATCCAACAACGAGTACTGATTGACCAACTACCCCTTCATCAATTTGATTAAGATATTGACTTGAATGGAAAACGCCGTTTCCTAAATGATCTTTAAGAGGTTCTGGTACCATCGGCGTACTTCCAGTCCCTATAATCAAATGTTTAGCCCGGCAAGTCTCCTTTGACTTAGTTTTCGTATCTTCAACGACCACTTCATAATATGAGGATTGTTCATTTGAGTGATCCACGACATCCACAACTCTCTTTCCAAACTGACAGTTCTGCAATTGTTCAGCAACCCACTGTGCATAATGATTATATTCTGTTCGCGGAATGTGAAAACGTTGAAAAAAATAAAATTGATACAGTCGCTGATGCATATGTAAGTAATTGATAAAAGAATAGGGGCTTCTCGGATCTGCAAATGTTACAAAATCAGCTAAGAAAGGGACTTGTAAGTCAGCTTCTTCAATCAACATACCTGGATGCCAACAAAAACTTTCGTTTTCATCAAAGAAAATCGACTTCATGTTTGTGACAGGTTCAACCAATGCTGCCATTCCTAAGTTAAACGGGCCAATTCCAACACCAATCACATCATAAACATTTGTTTGTTGTTCATCATTTTGTACCATAAAATGAGGTCACTCCTTTTCAGATGAAAAATGTGCAAACATTCACACCTTTACTTCAGCCATTGACACGTCAAACCATTCGTATTAAAATCACTTCAAACATTTTTAGGAAAAAATATCTACACTCGTATAATCGCAGGAATAGGGCCTGCAAGTTTCTACCAAATGACCATAAATCATTTGACTACGAGAGAAAGAACGGTACGAAACGGTGACACGTAAAATTTTTGCGTGATATCTTTTGTGTCTTATGACATATCGTTCATCTCTCTTGGGAACTCTGGCTCTTAGTCAGAGTTTTTTATTATGAGAGGAGAGAAACTCGTGAATTCATTTTTTTATCGTCCTCAAAAAGGAATTAAACAAGCTTCTAAACAAGAACTAGCCGATTGTGTGATCAAAAATGGCCTCGTAGTTGATGTTTTTAATGGAGAAATCGTCGAAATGGATATTGCGATCACTGATGGTATGATCAGTGGCTTAGGTAGCTACGATGGTCATGAAGAAATTGATGCCAAGGGAGCATATGTTGTTCCAGGCCTGATTGATAGCCATGTTCACATTGAGTCCTCGATGGTAACCCCTAAGCACTTCGGAGACTTGTTACTACAACACGGAGTGACAACAGCTTTAACAGATCCACACGAAATTGCCAATGTCACAGGTGAAAAAGGGCTAGACTTTATGTTAAAAGAAGCCGAAAAGACCGCTTGTGACTTAAAAACATTGCTTCCTTCCTGTGTCCCAAGCACACCATTTGAACACGCTGGAGCTACACTGTCAGCAAGCGACCTTGAAGAGTATTATACCCACAACCAAGTGATTGGATTAGCTGAAGTCATGGATTTCCCCTCTGTTCAAACTGAAAATGAGGACATGATGGCAAAAATCTCATCCGCTCTCACAAAAGAAAAACACATTGATGGTCACGGTGCTGGGCTTTCTAACACAGATATTAACGTCTATGCTACCGCAGGAATCAAAACAGACCACGAGTCAACGACACTTGAAGAAGCTAAAGCACGATTACAACGCGGTCTCTATGTTATGATTCGCCAAGGTTCAGGAGCGAAAGATTTTCAATCACTCATCCCACTTGTTCGTGAAAGAAATGCTCATCGTTTCCTATTCTGTACAGATGACAAACACTTAACTGCCCTAATGGAAGAAGGAAGCATCGACCATCACATTCGCCTTGCTATTGAATATGGACTCGATCCAGTTTTAGCCATACAAATGGCGACATTAAACCCCGCCGTTTGTTACGGACTTAAACAAAAAGGTGCAATTGCCCCTGGTTATGAAGCAACATTTTTATTTGTCGATGATTTACCATCATTTTCAATTCGGGATGTATTCGTGAACGGAGAGCGAGTCCATCATGACTTACAGAAACAAGAAGATGAAAACGACTTCCTTGACACGGTCACTGATACAGTTCAACTACCTAACTATACGAAAGAAGACTTCAAGATTTCGATGGACGGAACAACAAAAGCAAATATCATTGAAATACAACCAAATTCAATCGTGTCTAAGCACGTCATTGATACAGTCCCAACACAAAACGACGAGTTCACACCTTCACCTGAACAACGTTTATATAAGATGGCCGTCTTAGAGCGTCACGGCAAGACAAATAATATCGGACTAGGAATTATCAAAGAATTGCCATTAAAAGAAGGAGCAATTGCTACAAGTATTGCTCATGACTCGCATAATATTGTAGCCGCTGGCTGTACCGATGAGGACTTGATCACAGCCATTGAACACCTAAAAAACATACAAGGAGGACTTGTCATCGTCTCAAAACAAAAGATTGTTGCTTCACTCGCACTTCCAATTGCAGGACTGATGGCACACGAAAACATTGATCATGTTTCAAAACAATTGAAATATGTACATAAAGCTTTAGAGAAACAATCGTACTCACACGATTTTGATGTCTTTTTAACGCTGTCATTTATGTGTTTACCTGTCATCCCTGCATTAAAATTAACTGATATCGGCCTGTTCGATGTTCATCATTTAAAACACATTGAAGTTCCCGTTCATCCAACGACTGAAACCACCTAACATCTCCAACAGTCATACAAACAATTTACAACGTACAAAATGAAAAAAGCTGATGCCGTATAGGTTGATTGTTCCGTGTGCAAAGAACAACACCTATTTTGGTCATCAGCTTCTCTAGGATACGAACGACTTTTACATTAAAGGTCTAAAGGATGCTTTCGATTTTATTATTGACGTTAATATTATTTTTTATACATGAAATGTTAATGAAAATTACAGTTTAACGTACGCAACCATGTTAAACACCTTTATAAGCTTGACGGTAAATCTCAGCTAACTCTTTTACGAGTGGCTGTTTCGGATTAGATATTGTACATTGATCTTCAAATGCACGATCAGCTAAATCTTCAACTTCCTGTTCAAATTCCGACTTTTTCACACCATTTTCCGCAATGCTCATTGGAATATCTAGCTCACGAGCCAGTTTAATCACTGCTTGGACGAGGCTTTCCACTCCTTCTTCTGTCGTTTTTGCAGGAAGCCCTAGTTTGCGGGCAATTTCCGCATAACGCTGATCAGCAATGAAATGTTCATATTTCGGGAAAGTTGCAAACTTCGTCGGTTTTTTCGCATTGTATCGAATCACATGCGGCATAAGAATCGTATTCGCACGGCCATGGGCAATCTCAAATTCAGACCCTAATTTATGCGCAAGGCTATGATTAATTCCTAAAAATGCATTCGCAAATGCCATTCCAGCAATCGTAGACGCATTGTGCACCTTCTCACGGGCAACCTCGTCCTTTTCTCCATAATGATAAGCACGCGGTAAATATTCAAACACTAATTCTATTGCCTTCATCGCCAATCCGTCGGTATAATCGTTCGCTAGGTTTGAAACATATGCTTCAATCGCATGTGTCAAAACATCCATGCCTGTATCTGCTGTCACTTGTTTAGGAACAGTCATAACAAATTGTGGATCTACAATCGCCACATCAGGTGTCAATTCGTAGTCTGCTAATGGATATTTTACGTTTTCTTCTTTATCAGTAATCACTGAAAATGACGTCACTTCAGAACCCGTCCCTGAAGTTGTTGGGATCGCTACAAATTGCGCTTTTTTCCCTAGCTTTGGAAATTTGAATACGCGTTTTCTAATATCTAAAAACTTCTGCTTAATCCCTTTAAATTCAACGTCAGGATATTCATGGAAAAGCCACATGGCTTTAGCAGCATCCATCGGTGATCCACCGCCAAGGGTGATGATCACATCAGGCTCAAAACTATTCATCATTTCCGTCCCTTTCATCACTGTCTCAATTGAAGGGTCCGGCTCAATATCAGAAAAAATTTCGTAACGAACGTTATCTGAACGTTTTTGTAAGTAGTAGAGGATTCGGTCAACATAGCCAAGGTCGACCATTGCTTTATCCGTAACAATCATCGCCTTCGAAATATTTGGCATCTTTTCTAAGTACTGTATAGCATTCTTTTCAAAGTAAACTTTAGGTGGCACTTTAAACCATTGCATATTAACATTCCTTCTCGCCAGTTTTTTTACATTGAATAAATGAACAGCCGTTACGTTTGTCGATACAGAATTTCGTCCATAAGAGCCACACCCTAAAGTTAGCGATGGCATATAGGCATTATAGATGTCACCAATAGCTCCTTGAGATGAAGGGGCATTCGTAATCAAACGTCCTGCTTTCATACGCATAGCAAATTGATGAATCACGTCTTCATCTTCTGAATGAATAACAGCTGAATGGCCTATGCCATGAAACGCCAACATTTCTTCTGTTCTTTTCAACCCTTCCTCTGTCGTCTTAACTCGATAACAAGCAAGGACTGGACTCAATTTTTCTCGTGAAAGCGGGTTGTCTGGTCCTACACCTTGTAACTCCGCGAGCAAGATTTTCGTTTCCTCAGGCACATTGACGCCTGCTTTTTGCGCGATTTCGTAAGCGGATTTCCCGACAATTTCACCATTAACCGCACAAGCATTTTCATTAATAACAAGCGACTCTACTTTCTTTCTCTCTGCATCAGTAAGGAAATGACATTGGTTAGCTTTTAATTCATTTTTTACATCATCGTAGATTTCATCGTCTATAATGACCGCTTGCTCTGAGGCACAAATCATGCCATTATCGAAAGTTTTAGAAAGGATGAGGTCGTTTACTGCCCGCTTTACTTTGGCCGTTTTTTCAATATAACAAGGCACATTACCTGGACCAACACCTAAGGCAGGCTTCCCTTGACTATAAGCAGATTTCACCATACCTGATCCACCTGTTGCTAATATAAGTGCCACTTGTTCGTGAGCCATTAATTGCTGCGTTGCTTCTAATGAAGGAGTTTCAATCCATTGAATGCAATGTTTAGGTGCTCCTGCTTCGAGTGCCGCCTCATAAAGAACTTTTGCTGCTTCACGACTCGATTTCTGAGCACCGGGATGAAAGGCAAAAATAATCGGGTTACGTGTCTTAATTGAAATTAATGCCTTAAACATTGTTGTCGACGTAGGATTGGTAACAGGCGTAACACCTGCAATCACACCGACCGGTTCTGCAATCTCTACGATTCCTTCATGTTCATCTTCGTGTATAACACCGACTGTACGATCATGTTTAATACTGTTGTAAATATATTCAGTCGCGAAAATGTTTTTAATAATTTTATCCTCATATACACCACGACCTGTTTCCTCTACAGCAAATTTAGCTAACGGCATGTGTTGATCCAAACCTGCTAAAGCCATCTGTTTTACAATGTGATTAATCGTATCTTGATCAAAACTTTGAAACGCTTCCAATGCCTGTTTTCCATTAGTCGCTAAATGATCAATCATCGTTTGCACACTTTGTTTTTGTTCCACTTGTTCTTCTTTTGTCGCCATATAAAATTCCTCCTTATTTTGAGAACTCATTCTCATATATTTTTACTTTTTTAAGTTATTAAGTCATTAAGTTGTGAAATACTGAGCATGATAACTCAAAAAATATGAAACCTATCACTTACATGCTGGGTTTCTAGGAACTTTTTTTATAGAAATATCATTAATCATTCGCGCACTATTTTGAAGAACACATACATAATTTAGGGTCCAAATGAAAGATGGGATTTCGTGATTGTCATCAAACATCATCGCTTCAAACTGATCTCCTACCGCATTTTCAAATGCTTCTCGGGAATATGTTTCGGTATCGGTTGAAAAATCAATCCAGTCAAATATAATTTTATTTTGGACGTTTTCCATGGTGATCCCTCCCTTACTTTTGTAATTTTCATTATATCATTTACAATCGAATCCTAAATTGCAAAATATTGAATATTTTTTGTCTCTTTATAAAGCGCTCCCATTACATTTATTCTTTTTATTTTTCAGAAAGTTCACTATTATGAATATAAGAATGAACCTTTTAATCACCAAGGAGGATCATAAATGAACATTCGCAAAAGTAGAGCAGACGACAAAGATGTATTGATTGACCTTTCCGAATTTGCCTTTCAATACGAATTGAGCGATGAAGACAGAAACGAACGACGTGAGCAAATGAAACCCGAATGGACGTGGGTCGTTGAAGAAGAAGGACAGGTTGTCTCGAAAACAACTGTCATTCCGTTAGTTACATACGTAGGTGGTAAATCTTTTAACATGGGAGGTGTCTCTGGTGTCGCAACATGGCCTGAGCATCGTCGTAGTGGGTTTGTACGAGAGTTACTGTCGAAGAGTTTAGAAGAGATGCGTAGCAATGGGCAGTGCTTGTCGTTTCTCTATCCGTTTTCTATTCCTCTTTACCGAAAATACGGTTGGGAATTATTCACTGAATATGAAACAATCACGCTGAAAAGAGATCAATTACCTGAACGAAAAACCTTCCCTGGTCAAATCAAACGTAAATCAAGCGTTGATTCAGACATTAAAACGATCTATGAGCAGGTTGCGCCACGTTTCCATGGAACATTAAAGCGGGATGATGAATGGTGGGACCGATCCGTTCTGAAGAAAAAGAAAGGCCAAATAGCAGCCTATTATGATGACAATGATACGATACAAGGATACATCATCTACAAAGTAAAGGATCAGCATTTAACAGTGCATGAATGGGTGTCTAGCCATGTTGAAGCACGAAATGCGCTCTTTTCATTTCTTGCTAATCACGACTCGATGATCGACACATTAACGATCAACGCCCCAGTAAAAGAAAATTTATCTTTCTCATTACCTGACCCGAAAATCAAACGTGACATCACTTCTTACTTTATGGCACGGATCGTCGACGTTGAAAACTTTTTACAACAGTATCCTTTTGCGACGCAAGACAAAGTCACGCTCATTTTCCACGTTCGTGATCCTTTTTGCTCATGGAACGAGGGAACGTTTATCGTCAAGACGGGCGACATACCTGGAGAAAATGATGTTCAACGGGCACAATCGAAAAGTGAAGGTGCCGCTTGCACCCATCCGCCTAAACGCGGAATCCACACTGACATCAAGTATTTAACAGCAATGCTGATGAATGCACAATCTCCTTTACACCTATATGACCAACAAATGATTAATGGAAATAAGAAAGATATCGATACATTTTCAGACGTAATCCCTAACAACTGCCCTTATTTATACGATTTCTTTTAACACACAAAGGGCTGCTTCAAAGTTCGATTCTTTCAAGCAGCCCTCTTGTTCTTACTTATTGAAATAGTTTACGCATTGCCTTAATGGATGTTTCTGACTGCTTGTATCGCAGCGGAACGTCAAATGACGTTGTCTGTTTTAAGACGCTTTTTTCATGGGTAAATGTATCAAAACTTGCTTTACCATGATATGCACCGACGCCACTGGCACCGCGTCCCCCAAATGGTAGGGCTGAATTAGCTAAGTGATAAACCGTATCATTAACACACCCGCCACCAAATGGCACGTTTTCTAAAATGTATTCCTGTAGCTTTTCCCGTTCAGTAAATAAGTAAAGGGCGAGTGGATCTGGGTTTTCACGGACGATATCTAATACTTCTTCCTCGTCGTCAAATGTAATTACAGGCAAAATGGGCCCGAAGATTTCATCTTTCATGACGGGATCATCCAATTGAACGTCAACCATAACCGTTGGTTCAATAAATCGTTTAGAACGGTCATGTCCACCTCCGTAGATGATTTTTTCAGCATCTAACAGTGAAGTGAGTCGATCGTGATGCTGTTCATGAACAATTTTTGGGAAGTCCGGATTTTTTTCTACCTTTTCTCCGTAATATTTTTTAATGTACTTGATCATGTGTTTGAGCAGTTTCCGCTCCTGTTTACGATGAACGAGAACATAATCTGGTGCAACACACGTTTGACCTGCATTAAGAAATTTGCCCCACACGATTCGTTTCGCTGCTAGTTTGACGTTTGCATCTTTCATGACAATCGCTGGACTCTTTCCACCTAACTCTAGCGTCACAGGCGTTAAGTTCTCTGCAGCAGCTTTCATCACTTTTTTCCCTACTTCGCTACTACCTGTGAAAAAGATATAGTCAAAATGCTCACTGAGCAAATTTTTAGCAACGTCGGCATCTCCTTCAACGACTGCAACATATTCAGGAGTGAAAAGATCTTCCAATAAAGATTTGATCACGCGCGATGTATTCGGTGTGTATTCTGATGGTTTCACAACGGCTGTATTACCCGCTGCAATCGCTCCGATCAAAGGTGCGATCGCCAGTTGAAATGGATAGTTCCACGGCGCGATAACAAGTGTGACCCCATAAGGTTCACGATAAATATAACTCGTTGAGCCAGTATGGCTGAGGGGCGTTTTTACTTTTTCGGGCGCTGTCCATTCATCAAGATGTTTAAGGACATCTTTAATTTCTGCGTACAAAAAACCGATTTCTGTCATGAAGGCTTCAGGACGCGATTTATTAAGATCTTGATGTAATGCAGCCATAATTTCCTCTTCACGCGCTTCAATGGTTTCACGCAACGCTTTCAGTTGCATTTTTCGTTTTTTTACCGACTTTGTTTCACCTTGATGAAAAAACGTTCGTTGACGTTCGACGAGGTTCTTTATTGAATCGACCATTTTCCTACTCCTTTCGCGACGTTTCGTCATTTCACTTTTCATTCCCTTCAACATATACGGTTAAACCGTATATCAGCTGTCTTTCAACGTTTCTTGTTCTACCTTTCTCTCTTCACGATTTTGCACGACAAACAAACGGCGTAGAAGAAAGAGGGCACATGCAGTGAGACCTACCGTCAAACCAATCCAATACCCATATGGGCCAAAGAAAGTATAATTAGCAAAATAATAACCAGCTGGTAACCCGAAAATCCAAAACGATACAAGAGCCGCTACAAACGGAACATTGACGTCTTTATAGCCTCGTAACACGCCTTGAATCGGCGTATTTAATGCATCGGAAAACTGGAAAAAGATCGCAAATATTAGGAATGTCTTAATGTAATCCAAAACTTCTGGATCATTTGTATATAGTTGACCTGCTGGTTCTCTCAACACGTAAATAACGACACAAGCAAAGAGCGCCAGCATAAGAGCAAATACCATGCCGATCGCTCCGTACGCTTTGGCATCAGAAATTCTTTTCGCCCCGACTTCAAAACCGACCGCAATCGTTAACGCCATCGCGATACTTAACGGAAGCATGTATAACAATGATGAAAAGTTGAGGGCTGCTTGGTGAGCTGCAATAATTTCCGTCGTAAATTGACTCATTAATAAAGTGACAGCCGAAAAAATACTCGCTTCAAAAAAGATCGTCATCCCAATCGGCAATCCTAACAAAAGGATTTCCTTCCAAGTGGATATAGAGACTTGATACAACTTTTTAAACACTTGATAAGGAGAAAACGGTCGCACATTGGCGACGTAATAATACGTAATAAACAAAATGACCCAGTACGTCACAGCAGAGGCATATCCTGCTCCTATCCCTCCTAATTCCGGAAAACCGAAACGACCAAAAATCAATGCATAGTTAAATACAAAGTTAACAGGTAGGGCCATGAGCGTAATCACCATTGTGACACGTGTCTGTCCAAGAGAATCAATAAAACAGCGCAATACTGTGTACACAAATAATGGCACAATGCCTAACGCAAGACCGATTAAATAGTGTTTGGCAACATGACGAACACTATCCTCTAAAGACATCGCCTGCAAGATCGGATCGAGCACAAAATAACCTAATATAATCACAATCGCCGCAATCGCAATCGATAAGTAGACACCTTGGATCACTGAAAACGGAACTTCTTCCGCTCGTTTGGCACCAATTTTTTGCGAAATTATCGGTGTCATTGCTAGTAACACACCCGTAACCCCTGTAAAAACTGGCATCCACAAACTTGATCCAATCGCCACGCCTGCAAGATCATCTGCACCAGCTTGTCCAGACATGGTTGTATCGATGAAGTTCATCGCAGTAAGACCGACTTGTGTGATAAGAATCGGCCACATCACGAACATAAGGAGGCGTATTTTTTCGCGCCACGTTTTCGTTTCATACATGATGTTTGCCCCCTTTCTGAGCACACGTTTCTATGAATGTTACCTTAAAACCTAAACTTCATTTATCAACCGAGATCTACTTACGGATAAAAACATACATCATCTATCCTAACGAGTTTTGTTATGAAAAACCATCTTTTTTTACACACGAAAAAACGATGACCTCATACGCGTAAAGTCATCGTTTCCCTTTCCATATTTCGGGATGTTTATTCATAATTTTGAACAGGGACATAGACCGTTTTTTCAATGATACGCTGACCTTGTTCTGACAACATCCAGTCGAGAAAACCATCGATATGTGGGTTGGCGCTCCCAGCCCAACATCTATCGGTGATCTTTTTGTTCAAAAAGAAGAGAAAATACACTAATTATCTTCTCTTCTTACAACGTGTTCTACTAATTGACTTCTTCGGTCAGCGGATGAGCTGGTAAAGGATCAGAAAACGAAAACCAATCTTGTGCCATTTCATCGTCCGTTAATAAACATTCGTCTAAATCTGCTTCAATCTCTTCTTGATTTTGTTTCACACCAATAAAAACAACCTCATTGATTCGATCGCCATATTCCTCATCCCAGTAAGCCTCCATTGCTGCTCCATCTTCAGCAAATACTTCTTGTTGCTCTTCTTCCGAAAATGAAGCCACCCATTTTCCGACCGTCTCCAACGTAAGTGATGCGCCCGCTTGGCTAACAAGTGTTACCCAATCATTTCGTGTCGCAATCCACATAAACCCTTTTGCTCTTACGACTTCCTCTGGCCATTGATGAAAAAATTGTGCAATACGTTCAGGGTGAAACGGACGTTTACGACGGTAAACAAATGAAGAGATACCATATTCCTCAGTTTCTGGCGTATGTTCCTCATTTAATTCCTTAATCCATCCTGGAGATTGGCTCACCTTTTCAAAATCAAACCGTCCTGTATTGATGATCTCAGAAGGATCGATTTGACCATGAGACGTACGAATCATCTTCGCCTCAGGTTGGAGCTTGCGTAATAATTGTTCAATTTTGTCTACGTCTTTTTCCTCTATCATATCGGTTTTATTTAAGATGAGAACATCACAACATTCTACTTGATCAACAAGCAAGTCAACAACGTCTCTTTCATCACTTTCATCAGCTGACTCCCCTCGATCAACAAGTGTTTCTCCCGACGCATAATCATGCCAAAACCGATAGGTATCAACAACTGTCACTAACGTATCTAAACGACAAACACTAGATAAATCAATACCTGTTTCTTCATCATAGTACGTAAATGTTTGTGCTACAGGCATCGGTTCACTAATACCCGTCGATTCAATCAAAATGTAATCAAACGCGCCTTCACTGACAAGACGGTTTATTTCCACGAGTAAATCTTCTCGCAACGTACAACAAATACAACCATTTGTCATTTCAACAAGCTTTTCTTCTGTTCTTAATAAGGTAGATTCATTTTTCACCATGTTTGCATCGATGTTGATTTCACTCATGTCATTGACAATGACCGCAACTTTTAATCCTTGTTTGTTATGTAGGACATGTTGCAATAGCGTTGTTTTTCCTGCACCAAGAAAACCACTTAGAACTGTTACAGGCGTTCGTTGATCATTCATTTTACATTCACCTCTCGCTTGATTAAAAAGCAATAAATCGAAATGATTACGATTTTCACCTAATTCTAGATCAACTTTCAGTACATGTCAATCACAAAATAGAAATGGGAGAAGAACATACCGCATGCTCTTCTCCCACTGTATGCTTTGCTTATAATACAGCTTCTTTCTTCGACTCAGCAACCATTTTTTTATTTACCTCAATCACCCTTTGATTGCGGCTCCCACGGTATGAAAGGGTCAAATCTTTCTCCGCTTCAATAAAAGGACCGTCAACGAGTACATCTGTTAACAATAGCAAGCGATGCACAAATGAATTCGTAGATTTTCGAAGTTCTTCTAGCGTATACCCTGTGTACACCCATACCCCTTTACCGAGGGCTTTTACTTCTGCGGCAAGCTTAGCTGCTTCCTCTGCTTGCAAAAACGGCTCGCCACCAGAAAAGGTGACATCATTTAGTGGATTAGCTGCAACTCTTTTCATCACTTCTGATAACGACCTTTCTTCGCCGTTTTCAATTGACCAACTCTCTGGATTATGGCAACCTACACACCGGTGTGGGCAGCCAGCAAAAAAAATAACCGTTCGGAGTCCCTCTCCATCAACAATAGAATCGTCTATGATCGATAACACCTTCATTGGTGTTTCACCCGTTCCTTTTCCTCTTCTTTCTTCGCACCGTTCCAACGTTTCAGATCACCAACGAGATAACCTGTAATACGGCGGATCCGCTCAAAACGAGATTCATCATCTTCACCACAGTTAGGACAATGATCATCTAACATCCCTTGATAACCACACTCTTTACAACGATCAACAGGATGATTGATCGACCCATAACCAATTTCAGAAGTCTTCATAAAGCGAACAATTTGCTCAATCGCTTGTGGATTTCCCTTCGCATTTCCATCTAGTTCAATATACGTGATGTGCCCTGCGTTACATAAAGCGTGAAACGGCGCTTCGCGACGAATTTTCTCGCTAGCTTTGATCGAAAATCCAACAGGAATGTGAAAAGAGTTCGTGTAATACGTTTTATCTGTCACACCTTGATGTACACCAAATTCATCTTGGTCCATTTTCGTAAACTTACCAGATAAACCTTCTGCAGGCGTCGCCAGCAATGTGAAGTTTACATCATGATCATCTGCTGCTTGGTCCATCTTTTCTCGCATATAACGAACAATCTCCACACCTCGCTCCCACGTCTTTTCACATTCTCCATGATGTTGGCCATACAGAGCCGTCAATGCTTCTGCTAATCCAATAAACCCGAGACTAAGCGTCCCTTGTTTCAATACATCTTTCAAACGGTCGTTTGCCCCCAACGCCTTTCCGTATTTCCACACACCTTGACGATACAAAAATTCAAATTGTCCTGCTTTCTGCTGACCTTGGTAATCTAGCCTTTCTAATAATTGTTTTTTACTGATTTCAATCGCACCATCCAGTAATTGAAAAAAACTTTTCTCATCACCTTCTGCTCGTAATGCAAGACGAACAAGATTCAATGAAGAAAAAGATAAATTCCCACGACCAACAGGCGTTTCTTCTCCATGACGGTTTCCCATCACACGCGTACGACAGCCCATATACGCGACTTCATTTTTCGGATCACCTGTTTCATATTCCTTATTAAACGTTGCGTCAAGAAAGCTGAAATTGGGAAACAGACGCTCGCTTGTCGTTTCTATCGCCAACTGAAATAAATCATAATTGGGATCACCTTCATTTGCGTTTACGCCTTCTTTCACTTTGAAAATTTGAATTGGAAAAATTGGCGTTTCTCCATTCCCGAGTCCACGTTGGGTCGCAAGTAACATTTGCCACATTAAAAGACGCCCTTCTCTTGACGTATCAGTACCATAATTAATTGAAACAAACGGAACTTGCCCCCCACCACGGGAATGCATACTGTTCGCATTATGGATAAAAGCTTCGCACGCCTGAAATACATCACGCTCGGTTTCTTTCCACGCATACTCTTCTACTTTATCTTCGGCTACTTCAAAACGCCTCATCTTCTCGACGTTTCGAACATATGTCTTGCGAACATATGGAGCTAAGTCGTAATCAAAGGTCGCATACGCTTGTCCACCATGTTGGGTGTTCTGATTGGCTTGCAATATGATCGAAGCTTGAGCAAGTGCTGACTGAATCGTTTGTGGCTCTCGTATAAATCCATGCCCAGTGTTAAATCCGAGCGCCAATAACGAACCAAGCGGAATTTGACAACACGTTGTTGTCCCTGTCGGATAATAATCTTTATCGTGAATGTATAGCACGTTTCCTTGAACAGCTTCTCGAACATCTGTACTCAATAGATACTCATCTGTATACCATTTACTTGCTTCTGAAGCAAATTTGTTCATCTTCCCGAGTGGTGACTGTCCATCAACATTTGCATTTTCTTGCAGCAGTTCTCCCTCTTCAGCAATGACACCCTCAAGTTGCTTAATTAACTCCCTAGCTTGTCCCATCTTTTCATTGTCCCCCTCAGAATCAACTATAGTTCATCAAACCCGTTATCATCGGATACTTTCGTATATTGCCTTGGTTTCTGTTCAAAAAAATCACTTTTTCCGCTGTTTACATCTTCATACACTTTGATCCAGCGCATTGGATTTTGACGATACCCCTCAAACGGACGCGCTACCCCTAATTCATTAACCCGTTTGTTCGCCATAAATTTAATGTATGCTTCAAGGTCTTCCATATCGATCCCCTCGATGCGGTCTCCAATAATATGATGAGCCCAGTTAATCTCAAGCTCTGCCGCTCGAACGAATGTCTCTTGAACAAAACGATGATTTTCATCTGTATCGAGTTCAGGGTATTCACGCATTAACTCTTTGAAAATATTCGCAAATAAAAAGACGTGTAATTGTTCATCACGGTTAATGTAATTGATCATCGTTGATGTCGAGACCATTTTTTGATTGCGGGCCAAATTGTAGAAAAACGCGAATCCTGAATAAAAGTTAAGGCCTTCTAAAATGACATCGTAAACGATCGATTCAAGAAACGTTTGTGGCGTCGGATTCTTCACAAACTTCTCGTATCCTTCGGCAATAAAATCATTTCGCTCACGTAAAACAGGATCATGTTTCCAATATTCAAAGATTTCATCTTGCTTAGCCTTTGTTGTGACACTAGATAATACATATGAATAACTTTGGTTATGAACGACTTCCTGAAATGATAAAACACTCATAAGTGCAGCAAGACTAGAATCTGTAAGATAGCGTGCGACGTGCATCGAATAATCAGTTTGAATACTATCTAAAAAGGCAAGTAACCCGATAATTTTGTTATAAGCTTCTCGTTCATGTTCTGCTAGCGTCTCGTATTGCCGAACGTCACTCGTCATATTGATTTCAAAGGGTGTCCAGAAATTCGCAAGCATATTTTTGTATAGTGGATACGCCCATGAAAAACGAACATCATCCCAATTTAAGACATTGGAACTCTCCCCTTCTATAATGCCGGTTGAGGCATTGGGTGCATTTACATCATATAATTTTCGTTCTTGCAAAGTCACGATCAATCATCCTTTCTACATGTTAGCTTGAGCAACTTTCACAGTCTTCAATTTCACTCGAAGTGGAACGCAAGTAATAGGTCGTTTTACAACCGCTTCTCCATGCATCTAAATGTAAAGCGAGCAATTCCTTCGCCTTAATCGTGTTTTCAACATACAGATTTAAACTAATCCCCTGATCAATGTGCTTTTGTCTGCGTTCGTTTTGCTTAATCGTCCAATGTTGGTCAATAGTATGCGCTGACTTGTAGTACCAAGTTGTTGTAGCGTCTAAATCAGGGGCCGCAACAGGAATACGAAAGTTTTTCTTTTCTTCGGCATACCATTTTCTATAAATCGGGTCGACCGATGCTGTTGAACCGGCAATCAAGGATGTTGATGCATTCGGTGCAACCGCCATTAAATACCCGTTTCTAATCCCATAGGCTTGTACAGAATTTTTCAACGAGATCCATTTATCACTCGTGTATGATTTACGCTCAAAATAAGCACCTGTCTGCCATTCGGATCCCTTAAATAACGGATAAGCCCCTTTTTCTTTCGCTAATTCGACACTCGCTTGAATTGTGTAGTAGGCTATTTTTTCATACAGCTCATCAGTAAACTGAACGGCTTCATCCGACTCCCACATGATTCCCGTTTTCGCAAGCAAGTGATGCCAACCAAACGTACCAAGCCCAACCGCACGATAACGCTTGTTCGTCACTGTTGCTTGTAGGACTTCAATGTTATTAATATCAATCACATTGTCGAGCATCCGCACCTGGATGTTGACCAGTCGTTGTAAAACGCCCTCGGGAACAGCTTTTCCTAAATTTATTGAGCTTAGATTACAGACAACATAATCACCTGGTGTTTTCGTGACAATGATTTCACCATCATCAACTACTTCTTCTTTCACTGTTGTCGGGCTCATATTTTGCATAATTTCCGTACATAAATTTGACCCGTAAATCATGCCCGCATGTTTATTTGGATTTTCACGATTGGCTGTATCACGATAAAACATGTACGGTGTTCCCGTTTCGAGTTGTGAAACCATGATCCGTTTAAATAGTTCGATTGCAGGCACTTCTTCTTTTGTTAACGATGGATGATAAACACATTTCTCATAAAAATCTCGGAATGTTCCTTCCCCTTTTTCCTCGTCATAAAAATCTTCAAGAGAAAAGCCCATCACTTCTCGAACTTCATGGGGATCAAACAAATACCAGTTTTCGCGAGCTTCAACTTTTTCCATAAAAAGGTCAGGTAAACATACACCTGTAAAAATATCGTGCGTTCTCTTCCGTTCATCTCCATTGTTTAGCTTCGCATCAAGAAACGAGAAAATATCTCGATGCCAAACATCCAAGTAAACGGCAATCGCCCCTTGCCTTTGCCCTAACTGATCGACACTAACGGCTGTATTGTTCAATTGCTTCATCCAAGGAAGAACACCAGAGGATGTCCCCTTATATCCTTGAATCGAAGATCCATGCGAGCGAATTTTCCCGAGATAAATCCCGATTCCACCACCACTTTTGCTAAGCGTTGCTGCATCTGTCGTACTATCAAAAATCCCACGAAGACTATCATCTATCGTATCGATAAAACAACTAGATAATTGTCCTGTTGCCTTTCCTGCATTTGTAAGCGTCGGTGTCGCTACCGTCATATACAAATTGGCTAGCGCCCAATACGCTTCCTTCACAAGACTTAATCGTTTTTCTGGCTGTTCATCTTGCATTAACGTCATCGCAATCACAAGCCACCGTTCTTGTGGAAGCTCAACGACACTGCCGTCATAAGATTTCGCTAAATAACGGTCTATCAATGTATGTAAGCCAATATATGTGAATAATAAATCATTCTCTTGATCAATAAGGCTTCCTATCTCTTCACGTTCAGCACGATTATACTTGTCGAGTAGCGCTTGATCATAAATCCCTTCAGCAACGCGCTTTTCAATATGATGAGAAAAATGCCGATACACTTCTTGGACGTCTGTTTGACGGTTTTGTGCTACCGTTTCGTATAGCTCATATAATCGATAAGCTGCTGCGACATACGTCCAATCTGGCTCTTCACTCGAGACGTTTTCTAGGGCAGTCAAAACTTTTTGCTTCCCTTCTTTATCTTCCTGCTTGTCCTGCCACTCTGCTATCGGCAAATGAGGAAAGCGCTCGGGTAAACCGTTTACTACTGATTGTTGCATGAATATTTTCATCGTTATGAACCTCCTTTGTTTTTCGTTTCAAAAGTGGATCGAGACACAAAAAAACCCCTTCCCTTCAAGGAAAGAGGTTCAACGACACGACGATATGTATAGAAAAAACACACCTAGTAAAGGGTGGTTACAACATGTACATAAGTACCCGCCTGTCGTTTCACCGTCTCGCACCCCGAAGACTTTGAAACTTCTACAACAGGCAGGTCTCCTGACTCATGCTTCCTCCTACTCTGAAGCCTT
Source organism: Texcoconibacillus texcoconensis (assembly GCF_014202575.1). Taxonomy (GTDB): domain Bacteria; phylum Bacillota; class Bacilli; order Bacillales; family Salisediminibacteriaceae; genus Texcoconibacillus; species Texcoconibacillus texcoconensis. The sequence continues at coordinate 68,324 of NZ_JACHHB010000015.1, forward strand.
CCCGTACAAACACCCCTTTGAGTGATTTATACAGTGGCGTAACTCATTTCGTCTGCACTTACAGTTGCGGGGGCAGTTTCGGACTTTCACCGAATTCCCTTTTAAGTCTAAACAACACCTTTGTAGCAGTTTTATACCATATATTGATTTTAATTTTATCAAAACACAATATTTTGTTGATTCATAGTCTACTAAACGAGAAAAGAATTTGCAAGCAATCATTTTTTCTTATGATTTACTTCTCCCCTTTCTATTCTAGTTAATTGCTGTCATGATCAACGCTACTTGACATTTGGAAATAACTCAAATAGAATAAATTCTACAAAAACTAACGACCGTTAGTTAGCTCGTCCATACTAATTAGGAGAGGGAATTTTTTTGCATACAAACTAACGACCGTTAGTTTTCACTTAGCTATGGAGGTTGAAAATATGAAACAAACAGAGATTAAACAAGTTGCCATCCGTCTATTTTCCGAACATGGATATGAAAAAACAAGCCTTTCTGATATCGCTAATGAAGTTGGTATAAAAAAGCCATCTTTATATAATCATTTTCCAAGCAAAGAGGCCCTTTTTTTAAATATTGTAGATGACGTTTACGATGGTTTTATCAATCATTTAAAAAAAGCGATCTCATCATCTGATCGCATCTCTAACGAACAAAAGCTGAAAGCTGCGTTAACAAGTACATGTTCATTCATGTCCGAACACCATCTAGGAAAAATGTACATGAGAATGATGCTTTTCCCTCCCTCACATTTAAAAGAACTAGCTCATGAACGCTTTCTCGAGTGTGAGAAAAAAATGAATGAATTGTTTGCCCCCGTCTTCGAAAATGCCATTCAAAAACAAGAAATCGTGAATATGGATATTCAGACTTGTATCGATGGATTTTATTGTTTAATTGACGGGCTATCAGCTCATATGTTTTATTACGACCAGTCTGCAATCGACCGAAAAATTGAAGCCGTCTGGTCCGTTTATTGGGTTGGTTTATCAAAAAAAAGTAGGTGATACATCATGGTAGAAGCACTTTGGCTCTATATCACGGTGTTTGTCATGGCCGCCACGCCATGGCTAGAAATACTATTTGTCATTCCGATCGGTATTGGCTTAGGCTTACATCCAATTGGTGTTGCCATTGTCTCGTTAATAGGGAACCTCTTGCCTTTATTTTTAATTGTATATTTTATCAATAAAATATTAAACAGCCGTATGTATCAACGGTGGATGACAAAAAGGAAACAAAAAAAAGCAGCGAAGCGAACTGTTCAGTCTAGCGTAGACGGTGGAGAAGCTGTCGTTCAAAATCAATCGACAGCACGAGGAGATAAGGCAAAAGCAATTTTTGAAAAATACGGTTTACCCGGCTTAGCAATCAGCGGACCCGCCATCACAGGCATTCACTTAGCTGCGATCATCGCCCTTTCGTTAAAAGCAAATCGATCAGCCGTCATTTTCTGGATGACAGGTAGCTTAACACTTTGGACGGTTATTTTGACATATGCATCTTATCACGGTATTGATTGGATGACAGATTGGCTACAGTAACATATCACCATTGACGAATCCGGTATATACAAGAAAGAACCAGTATATACAAATTTTTCTTTTCATCCCTATTCAGGGATGAAAAGTTTTGATTTTTTTAGCCACTCTTCACTTTTCGTGAGAAGAAACCAGTAACTGATATCAAGGAAAAGTTTTTACTCCCATTTAAAAATAGGTAAACAGTCATCGCAAGTAAAGCAAGGTCAAATTCGAATCCCCCGATAAATCCAGCCTCAAGTTTCACGATAAAAATCGCTCCAACCATTAATAGTGCAAACAAAGCAGCCATAACTCTCGTTGCTACCCCAATAAGTAAAGCAAAACCACCGATTAACTCTAAAATAGCCACACCATACGCCAAACCTTCAGGTAAACCCAGTTCCGAAAACCGCTCCGTTACTTGCGGAAATCCTCCCAAAAACTTATCTAATCCATGAACAAAGAAGATTAACCCTACAACCAATCGTAAAATTAGCGCACCCAGTTGTTCATAAAAGGACATACACTCAACCCCCATTTAAGACTGTTTTCTACTTCTTAAGAAATTTACGTTAAGAAAAGTCCTAGTACAAGTTTATAGTTGTACCGATGATATATGATCATTTCGTGATGAATGAGTGATAATGTTATAGTTAGAGAAGCGCTATTAGTATCCGCTTATAATGAAATGAAACGCTTAGGTATATAATGAAAATACAAAGGAGGGGTGTTAACATGGGCAAAGATGACTCCGGTCGTCGAAATCCTCACGACTCAACTTCTAAAGAAGATCGTCATGATATCCAACGATTAGAAAAGATCGTTGAACGATTAGAAGAAACGACGACGAAATCACATTTACGTGACATTACGATGCACTTTTCTAGCAAACGAGAAGTCATTAGGATAAACCTCATTGCTGGAGTTGCCCGTGGTGTTGGTTTAACAGTTGGAACTGCCATTTTTTTAGCTTTATTATTTTTTATCATCAGTCAATCGCTTTCATTACCAATCATTGGTGAGTACATAGCTGATTTTTTAGATTTAATTGAAGCATATCGAGAAGGACCACAATATTAAGCCCAGGCGGTGGAGGGAAACAAAAAACGTATACAAAAAAGCAGGGAAATGAAGTCAATGACCTCTCATTCCCTGCCTTTACCTGTATTCATTTTCATTCTTGATTTTCTAGCGGCTCAAATATTTCGATAAGCGTTCCTTCTGGGTCACGAAAATGAGCGAAGCGAATCCCCCATGCTGGGCGATCCATTGGTTCTGTTGCAAACTCAACTTCTTGAGCTAACAACTTTTCGTACCATTGATCGACAGAGTCAACTTTAAAAATTAATGTTGCTTTATCCATCGTTTCGGCATCAAGCGGTAATTCACTCGTTCCGACGACTTCTGCCATCAGTTTTCGATCGAATATCGTAAGTGTCGAATTACCTCCTGCTTGAAAATCAGCATACAGACCGTGTTCATCTCCCCAGCGAACAGAAAAGCCTAAAATATCACTGTAAAAGCGAAAACATTCGCGAAATTTATTAACTAATAAGCGTGTATGTGTCAGTTCCATGTTTACCACCTTTAATATGACTAATTCCTTTATATGCTTCTTCCATTTTAAGTCTATTATTCTTTCTTCTCAAGTCTTAAACTTATCTTTTCCTAAGAAAAAATCATATCATCCTTTTTTCATTGTATCGATCGTTTACATAACTTGTCCATTCATTCATAAAACGATATGATACGAAATGAATTTAATATCTCTTGCGTAGATCAGAAAGACACGTGAAAGGAAGTCTCTTTATGACAGTAAACATCCGTGAAGCCTGTTACAATGATTATAACATGATCGCAACCTTAAAAGCTCAACTCCATACCTTACACGTCGAACAACGCCCTGATCTTTATATTCAAATGGAAGAGCCACTTAGCTTTGATATGTTTCAATCATGGCTAAATCATACCCGATCTACCGTACTCGTTTGCGAAGAAACATACCGTCAAAAAGTTATCGGTTATGCGCTCTTACAACGAGATAACCCTACTTCCTTTGAATCAATTAAAGCCCAAAGAACAGTCTATATACAAGAGTTCATTTTAGACGAAGCTTATCGTGGCCAACACGTTGGCGAGCAATTGTTCCAATCGATTTGTAACTATGCACAAAAATGGCGAGCCGAACGACTGGAATTATCTGTTCAAGAATTTAATCATCAGGCCATCCAATTTTACGAGGCGATGGGGATGAAAACGAAAAGTCGTAAAATGGAAATGAGGATTTCAGAAGATGACATTTGAATTCGTGTTTGATCCCATGGTTACGCAGCAGCTCTAGTTGATCCTCCTTCAAAACTTATCTGAGCATGAAGTGTGGGGAGTTCAAAAGCAGAGGAAAATTCCCTCTTCACATTTTTTATGATTCTTCTTACAATACAAATAGAACGGGATGTAGCTCAGCTTGGTAGAGCACAAGCATGGGGTGCTTGGGGTCGCAGGTTCAAATCCTGTCATCCCGACCAATGATTACATCGATGAAATCACACGATACATTTTGAGACACTTTGACGGTCATATGATGTGATGGCCGTTTTATCGTTATATCGCTTCTCTTGGGCACATTCTACTTCTTCGATGACCGTTCTTCTTCTGTTTACCCATCCTAGGGCACTATTCCCTTAAGCAAACTAAAAACCCCAGTCAAACTGAGGTTTTTTCACTAAAAAACAATTCTACGTGCGCTTCAGCGTTAAAAGGTTTGCGACTAAAAACGCGAAAAATGATAGCACCACCGGTAACACAACACTATGAAGGCCGAACGGTTCAGGCCAAACGTTATGAATAAGCGTGTAAGAACCGACACCTACAATCATCGCTGATAATGCCCCATACTTATTGCTATGCTGCCAATACAAACCGAAGATGAGTGGCCATATAAAAGCAGACTGTAAACCACCAAAAGCAAACAAGTTCAATTCTAATAACAAATCAGGTGGCGTGAGTGCAGCAGCAAAAGCCAACACACCGAGCACACTTGTGACGATATACGTCATTTGCTTCACTTTTCGTTCTTCAGCATCTGGGCGAATGTAATTAAGGTACACGTCTTTGACAAGTGCCGAGCTGATTAATAACAAAAGTGAATCTACTGTTGACATAATTGCCGCTAGTGGCGCAGCTAAAACGACACCCGCTAGCCAAGCGGGTAATACTTCCATGGCAATAAGCGGCATCACTTGGTCCACCTCTTCAACCCCTGGTAAGACAGGGCGAGCAAAAACACCGACCAAATGAATCCCTAGCATAATAAAACCGACGACAGCTGTCCCGACGATAATCCCACGGTGCATCGCTTGTGAATTTCGGTAAGACATTGCACGTACAGCGACTTGTGGTAACGCGACGACACCGACACCAACAAGAATCCAAAATGAAGACACATATGCGGCCGTGAGCGATCCATCAGCGCCATACGGTGTGACAAGATTCGGATTCTCGGCAGTCAAATCACCCATAATTTGTGTGACACCACCACCTGCGATAATTGTACCGATTAAAATGACCAAGGTACCTCCGACCATTATGACGCCTTGAATCGAATCTGTTAATACAACAGCTCTAAACCCACCGATAATCACATAAATGATCACAACAACAGCAAAGATTGTTAATGCGCTTGTGTAATTTAAATCGGTAATCGAAGCAATTAAATGGGCTCCACCAATCCATTGTGCGGTCACTGCAGCAAAAATAAATACGACAATGCTAAATGCTGAAATTAATGTAATTGCCTTACTACCATAACGTAGCCTTAAAAAATCAACGAGTGTGACCGCATCATATTTCCGTGCCATGATGGCAAATTTCTTTCCGAGAACCATAAGTACAAAATAACCTGTCGCTACTTGTGTCATCGCTAATAACGCCCAACCGAGACCTTCATTATACGCAGCACCAGCTCCACTCAAGAAACTACTCGAGCTTCCATATGTAGCAACCATCGTCATCGCTAAAATAAATCCACCAATTTCTCTACTACCAAGAAAATACTCTTGTAAAAATCGGCTTTTCTTACGCAATTTACCGGCCGACCAAAATCCAACGATAAAAATCAAAATTAAAAAGAGGACAAGTGATAAAAATACTGGCTCAATCATCTCATGTCCCCCTTTTCTTCCTCATCTTCTAGGGATACGTCGACAAATACTGTTTTGACAACAACGATAACAAGAACTAGCATGACAAGAAAACCGACAACTGCGCTATAAAAAAACCATGCAGGTAAACCGAAAACGTACGTATACTCTTCAACCGGTTTTGATCCGAGCCCATAAGCGAATCCATACCACCAAATAAAATTAATGATTGCTAAAATAACACCAATAATCGCTTCTCGGTTGGCTATTTTAAACCTTGGGTCTTGTTCTTCGATTGGATGATGTTTACTCAACAGTGCTCCCCCCCTTTCAAAATATAGACGGTTATTAATAACATTTTAGATCAATCGATTCACATTATATCGTATTGTCCAATGGTCATCGAATAAAAAATGAGTTGTATATCACAACTCATTTTAGCTATTTTCTTACACTTCCCCAAAAGCACGCTTAGCTAACTGGCGATACGTTAAATCATCTCCAGGTGGGTTATGCAACCCTGCACGAACATCACGATAATAACGCTGAAATGGTTGTGACTTTAATAAACCTTGGGCACCTACAATACGCATCGCTCGATCAACAACATCTACGGCCGCATTCGTCGCTACGGTTTTGACTGTTGCCAACTCAGGTGCTAACTGCTCACGTATTTGTTCATCCTCGTCCCAGCGCTCAGCGATATGATACATCATGTGCCGTGCTTTCATGAGTTCAACATCCATTTCCGCGATTCTTCGCCGAACATCTTCTACATCTTTGATTGGCGTGTTTAGACTAGCTGGTTGATATGTCTCAGCAAATTGAACAGCATCATTACGTGCAGCAATCGCGATCCCTAAGTAACAAGCGGGAATATGTAAAAGCCATCCTTGTGGAACGTTAGGTTGTTGACCCTTTTTCGCAACGAACGCTTCATCTGTTGCGGTGACACCTTCGAGAATCAGGTGATCACTTCTTGTCGCTCGCATACTCATCGGATTCCAAGTTTCTTCACGATAAACCCCTTCTTGATCTAAAGAAAGTAGAAATTCACCTACCTCACCAGTTTCCTCAATCGTTGCTGTCACGATGGCATAGTCCAAAGCTGGTGCCAACGAAACAAACGATTTCGTTCCATTAATATACCATTTTCCGTTATTGTATGTAGCTGTTGTTTGCGGTTTTCCACCGCGCGCTGGACTACCCGAATTTGGCTCGGTTGCTGCGCTATTAACAAGTATTTGTTTGTAAGAAACTTGATGACAAAAATCAGCGAATGTTTCTTGTCGCCATTTTCTTGTATCACGCAATTGCATGAGCGTCCCGTTATGCCACCCTAAGCATAGCGCTGTTGCTGCATCCCCTTGGGCAATCGTTTCTTGGACAAGTACAAACTCAGACAAAGTTGCACCTTCACCACCATATTCTTTAGGTACAGTAAAGGAGAGCCATTGTTGTTTGCGTAAGTCTTCAAAGTTTTCAAAAGGGAAGTTGCCTGTTTCGTCATATGTATCAGCACGTTGTTGAAACGAATGAATGTGTTGTTTCGCTTGCTCAAAAAGACGTTCTTTTTGTTCTGTTTTTAAAAAGATACCGTTGCAAGTTGTCATATGATCCCAACTTTCTCATCTTCCTTTATAGTAAAGGGTACGCGATCAAAAATCACTTGTCCACTGTCGCCTTGTAGAAAATCAGCTAGTATGTAGTCCTCCAATAGGGTGTTCGTTGGACTTCCTACAACAACCCATCTGTCATGACGTAACATTTATTTCCTTTTAAACTGACTGCCCTTTCGTTTACGCAGTTGAGCTTTTTTGTTAGCGATGCGATCACGAGCTGATTTTGTTTCTTCCTCGTTTACGGTGATATTTTTCACCTGATTGCCTTCACGTTTGATCGAAAGTAAAGCACCTTCTTTTGTGTTTTGTGGAAGCTCCTCTGTTGAAACAATCAATTCTTCCTGTTCATCACCAACTAAAAGCACGACATATTGTTCATCGACGACTCGGTCGATAACAGCCTTTTCCATCACATACACCTCTATTCAGATGATTTTCTAATCGATACGAGAGAAGTGGACTTCGTCGTTAAAGCTTAAAATATGAATAGAAACTGTTATTCTAAATCACCTTTATATTGTTCTTTTGCATAGGTCAACATATCTTTAATATCCTCTTCACGAATAAAACGGGAGACACGTTTATGTTCGTCACCTTTCACAAACAATAGTAATGTTGGTACTGAGAAAATAAGCCACTGCCCTGTTAAATCAGGGACTTCATCCATATAGACCTTTCCTATTTCGACGTCTGCATCTTTTTCTATTAATCGATCAACCATTTGTTCTACTGGTTCACATACAGTACAAGTTTTTGATTTAACAAGAACAAGTGTCATTTCATTTGTCGATATCGCTTGTTCTACGGTTATACGGTCTTTCCACGTTTTCATAAATAGCACCTCTTCCTTTTTATGCTTTTCTACTATCTAGATCATTATATAATTCCTAGAACCTCTAAAACCGTTCGCTTTTATATAGGGGACTTCTCATGATTTTCGTATTTTATACGAAATCGAATATATTTATGTAAGTTTAAACATGGTATGCTGTGCTTAGTATACAAAATAAGAGATGGTCGTCCCTACCCATCTTATCAACGAAAATGAAAGCAAGGTACCAGCTTACTGTCCTAAAAGACGTGAATGTACTGGTACCCGTGCTTGTGAATAAAAACGTTTTCGATATTCTCAAATAGGAGTGAAAGACATGTCTAACGATCTAGAAAAAAGCTTAGCTGCACTTTGTCACAGTTTTGCACTCATCCCTTTCCCGCCTTTAACAATTATGATGACAGGTGCATTTTGGTTTATCATGCGATCCAAATCACAGTTAATCAACGAAAGTGGTCGAAAAGCGCTTGATTTCCAAATGAGCATCCTTTTTTATATCGTCGTACTATGGGGATTAGGTACATTTCAAATCATCCCACCGGAAATTAGCGCTGTGTTTCTATTAGGAATTGCCTTGGTGTATATCTTTTACGTGATTTCTGTCATCTTTGCTGTAACATTTACCATTGTCGGCAAGCCTTTTAATTATAAGTTTTCCTTTAAACTGTTAACTTCTGAAAACAGCTGGATCTAATCTGCTTACATCGATTCAATTGTAATCCGGCTACCGTTGCCTCCTGGTGTCGGTGGTGTGACGATACATTTTTTCGGAAGACGAGCTTTTAGTTCTGGTACGTGACTAATCACGCCGACGGATAAATGATTCGTTTGTAATTTTTCTAACGCAGTCACGACCGTGTCTAAAAGCTCCTGGTCTAACGTACCGAATCCTTCATCTAAGAAGAAAAATTCTAACGGATACTGACCTTGTAACTGGATCGATTGTGATAATGCAAGGGCTAACGCAAGGGATGTGAGGAATGTTTCCCCACCTGAGAGCGTCGAAACCGGACGTCGTACGCCACCATTGGCGTCATCACGAATAATAAAGCCGCTATTTGAATCTACCTCGATGGCATATCGACCTCTTGTTAATGCGTGTAAACGTTCAGATGCTTGTCTTGCAACAAAAATGAGCTGTTCTTCAGCGACAAATTCAACAAATGCTTTTCCTCGAAACACTTGGTCGAGCTTTTGATACTGATCATATGCTTTCACGAGCGCTTCTCTCGATTGTTCCAATTCGTTATAGCGGTCGTGTTTTTCTTTGCGATCGTTGGCAATTTCTTTCGCGCGGCCGCGCTCTTCTTGCAATTGTTCGACCGCTTGCTTTTGCTCACCGATCACATACTTGATTTGGGCAATCTCTTCTTCTGATACATTTTGCTCCGCTACAACGTCCTTTAGTTCTTGCTGTTTTTTCATATAACTGTTTTTCTCTTCAGCATATTCAGCAATCGCTTTTTCATATTGTTCATGCTCTGTACCTGTCAGAAGCGACTCAGTGAGGTCTTCGGTTGTCGCAAACGGCGAATCTTCTCGATACGCTTCCCATTGTTTTTCAGCCTCTTGAAAGCGCTTGTCGGCTTCATGATTTGCTTGCTTCGCAAGAGCAAATTGTTGTTGAACACCTTGCCACGTATTAAATAATTCATCATAAACACGTTTCGTTTCAATATATTGTTCATCAATAAACGTGAGACGCTTTTCAATTTCAATTAAGCGCTGATCGACATCTGCTCCCTTAGCAAGCGCCTCCCATTCTTGTTTCAATTCATCTGCGCGCGCAACTTTTGCTTTCCGATCCGAACTTTTCGTTGCGATATCAACCCTTAGTTGGCTTTCTTGTTCTTGCAGATCACGTAACACCTTATCTTGTTCATCGATATAAGGGGTGCTATTTTCGATGCGTTCTCGAAGTTTATGAACCGCTTCTTCGCGTGCTTTCACCTCTTGTCGTTGCTCATCAATCGCCTCGAGTTTAAATGAAGGAAATTGCTCTTGCCACGACTGTTTTAACAAACGAAGGTTGTTCATTTCTTCATCATAGCGTTGTTGTTGCTCATCGATCGTTTTAGCAGATGATTGACGCTCAATTTGGATTTGATAAAGCGCCTGTTTCTCTTCTTGAATTGCTTTTAACTCGTTTTGAACGATGCGATGCAAGTCTTCGATCGCATCTGCTTCCTTATCCACTTTCACAAACCATCTCTGCCACGCTTCTTCGGAATGGTCTTTTTCTTCCGTTTTCGGTAGCGAAGGCTCTATAGATTCACTTTCCTCTTCTACCGTTGCTGCATATTGAACAGTCGATCCTTCATCATTGCACACTTCTGTCAATTGATTAGATAATTGCTGCAACTTCCATTGTTGTTGCTGAATGTTCATTTTCCCTTTTTGGATGCGATCTTGCCATTGTTGCACTTTGCGTTCATCGAGATGATTTTCTACTGATTGATCACTGTCTTCAGTATGTTCAGATACAGGATTCGGGTGTTCGGTTGATCCACAAACGGGACATGGATCTCCTGTTTCTAAGTGTGCTGCAAGTTGACGTGCCAATTCGAGACGGGTTGATTGTTCACGCGCCTCTCTAGCCGCTTCAATACGATCTTGCAAATACGTTTGCATCTCCTCTAACTGGCGCTCTTCTTCGCAAACTCGTTCATACCATGTGTGAACGGCTTGTAAACGTTTCTGCAATTGTTGTTGCCCTTGCTCAACGTTTACATTTTTCGTGTTTTCTTTTTCTTCGATGGCTTTTAACGCTTCAGAGGATTTTTCACATTCGTTTTTTCGTTCATTTACTCGTTCTTCGACACGAACGATTTTTTGTTTTTCATCATAAGCCTCGTAAACCTGTTTTCCTTGTTCACGTTGAGCCTCAAGAGTTTGTAACTCTGTTTTTAGCTCTTGCTGTTTATCGGTGTATTTCTTCTTTTTCTGCTCGGCTAGGTTTTGATTTTCGGCGATTGTTTGCCGCTGCTTTTCGTGATCATCCAGCTGTTTGTCGAGCTGATTGATCTCATCTCGCACAACCTGCTCGCGCTCTTTCGCTTTTTTTGCTTCTTGTAATTTCGATTGTTCTTGTTCCAGTTGCGGCTTCTCTTCTTGGGCAATCTTATCCGTTTTTTCGAAGGCGAGTCGCGCTTCTTCCTCTTTCTTTTTCGTGTCTTCGTATTGTTTGGATGCTTGTTGAAGCTCAGCCGTTTTCTTCTCGACATCTTGTTTGGCGTTTTTGTACGCTTCAGCATATGGTTGCAAATGGCGAGCTTTTTTTGCTTTTTCTAAAACCCATTGCCATCTTTCAACCTCTTTTTCTTTTTCCGCCATTTGACGTAAGTGCGATTCCACCTGCAATAATTCTTGTTGTTTATCAAAAAGGTTTTTCTTCGTATCATAGTCCTTTTCATAGTTGGCAAGCGTTTGTTGTGCTTTTTCACGTGCTTCATCAAGCTCAACGACTCGTTTTTCGGCTTCTTCAACCGCTTCTTTTGATGCATCGCCTAGTCCGTTCATTTCCGCTTCAATTTCTTTTTTCCGTGAATCCGTATCGCGTAGACGGCGCTTTACTCGTTGAATGAGTTCGTCACCATATCTCTCTAAACGGAATAAACGCTGGAGCATTTGACGACGGTCTGAACCTTTTAATGACAAAAACTCAGCGAATTTCCCTTGTGGTAATACGACAGCGCGCGTGAAGTCTTCAATGGATAAGCCGAGTAATTCCTGGACGGCGCGATTAACATCACCTGCTTTATCAGCAAGCACGTTTTTCTCGCCTGTAACATCGATTAAACGAGAAGTTGCGGTTTTTAGTGACACTTCTTTCGTTCGCTTAAGCGACCGTTCCACTTGATATTCTGTATCGCCAAGCGCGAATGTAAACGAAACGTAAAGAGCGTCTTCGGCGTGGTTTAAGATCCCTTGTGTGTTGTTCGGTGCGCGCTCGACTTTCCCGTATAATGCGAGCGTCATCGCATCAAGAAGCGATGATTTCCCACTTCCTGTCGGACCGAAAATACCGAACACGCCTCCTTCACAAAGAGATGTAAAGTCGACCGTTTGTCGTTCACGAAAACTGTGTAGTCCACCGACTGTTAATGATATCGGACGCATTTAATCCCCCTCCTCCGTTTCAGTTTCGTTCACAATGTCGAGAAAGAGATCAACGAGTTCGTCTTCCGGTTTACTGCCACCTGTTTGACGGGAATAAAACTGCCGAAACAATTCATCGATTGGTACGTCTCGTGATGATACGACTTTTTCACGTGTTTCATCTTCAGGGAACACAGGGCGAATCGTGACAATACCAGGGTAAGCTTTTCGAAGTTGGTGAATGTCTTCCATCGATGGTGAATGATCTGTATGCAATTCGATATCGATCCAAGCTTGTTTGTCACGTCCTTCATCCATCCATTGATGAATTTGTGGTAACCCGTCTGTTGCCTTCCAACGTACCAGTGGAAACCCACTTGAAAGAGGGATATCTTTCGTTTCAGCAGGTTTTCCTGGTTCGACATCGACAATCGTTACAGATTTACTATAACCAGCCTCCGAAAAGCTAAATGCAAGCGGTGATCCTGAGTAGCGCGTTGGCGTTGGGGCATGCTTGACTTCTTGTGGACGGTGCAAGTGGCCGAGCGCGACATACTGCACATTTTCTGGCATGCTCGTCGCGCGTACAGTATACGTGCCCCCTACTTCAATCGGTCGTTCTGATTCTGTTGCTTTACCACCTGCAACGAACAAATGACTCATCGCTACGTTCACTTCTTTTTCTGAAAACGAAGCAGACATTTGCTGAAACATGCGCCGGACTCGTTCGTCATACGCTTCTAAAATTAACTCTTCTTCACCTTGATCAGAAAGACACTCATTTAAACGAGATTCAGACGGATAAGCGAGTGGTGCCACATTTAACACCGTATCTTTCGCCCGTATCGGAATACGAACGGGCGTCAAACTCGGTGTCCCGACAATCGTAATTTCTTGCGCTTCCGCTAATTTTTGCGCAGCTGCTAAACGATCGGGGTGATCATGGTTCCCGCTTATAATCACAATCGGACGCTTACCTCCCTCAGATAGTCGAGCTAAGCTTTCGTAAAATAAGGCTTCGGATGCAGCAGGTGGGTTGACAGAGTCGTAAATATCACCTGCAATTAACACCGCGTCTACGTCTTCATCACGTGCAATCGTCACGAGTTCATCAATAAATGCCTCATGTTCTGGCAAACGGTCGCGACCTTCTAACGTGCGACCTAAATGCCAATCTGCGGTATGAAGTAATCTCACCATCAGCCCTCCTCTTTCATCATTTCATTGTGATCGATTCAGCTACATCAAAGAAGTATAAGTATGCTTCATCGATCGATGTTTGCCAAATCGCTTCAATGGCTTTCATATAAACATCAATTTGTACGCTGTAGCGATCTCTCATAACAGGCTCAGCTTGCAGCATTCCTTCTGGAAAACGCCCCTGAATCGTATCCGTTTTAAAGTCGATCATTGTTCGTCCACCGTCGGCATCTTCTAAGATCACATCAACAACTCCTTGAATGAGCACCATTTCATCTTCTGGTCCATCCCAATCTGCATAAGATTCTGATGCTGGGACCCCATACGTAAATGGTACTTCTCGTTGCACAGATTTAGCTTGAAGCATACGTTCACCTAGTGGCGTTTCGAAAAAGCGTGCAATTTTATCAACGTCAATTGCTTGTCCTTCTGCATCAGTTAAAATTTCTTTTCTAACAAGTTCATCAATCAAGGATTGAACGCGATCGACTCTGACACTTTCTCTCGTTAAAGGAATGTGCTGCATCACCGTATGCATCGCTGTTCCAATTTCTGAAGCTGTCAATGTCGCATCTTGCATAAACCTTGGTCGATCAGCATCTTGCGCTCGAAACGAACCAAGAAACGTACGGTCACTGTATTCATCATGCATTTGTCGCTTTAGTTCACTCACCGTTTGTTTAGAACGATGAACCGTCGCAGATGTATAAGCGTACACTTGTTCAAGCTTACCGCCAACAAACTGCTCCCAATCTTCTTCGACATTTACCGGTTCTAAGGAACGCACCGCCTCTTCTCGTTCATGACGTTTCTCTTCTTCTTCACTTACATACGTCTGAAGTTGATCTTGGTCAATGACCGACAAATTCCAACGAGAAGGATCATTATAAACGACGTCATCCTGCGGAGAAATCCCCTCTTGCCAATTCACACTATCCTTGTGGCGCATCACAGCTGGTCCGAGCCAATCGAGAAAACTTTTCGCATTCGCCCGGTCTCCATTTGGGAGCACCCAACCTTCATGTTCAATAGCCAAACGCCAGTTTTCCAGTGATTTTTCCGCATCTTTTACGGTGCCAACAAACAACAACCTTTCTTTCGCACGTGTCATCGCAACATACAAAACACGCATTTCTTCTGCGAGACTTTCCATTTCCAACCGTTTTTTGATCGCCAATTGCGGTAGACTTGGGTATATGACGCGATTTTCTGGGTCGATCATTTTCGAACCGAATCCCCACTCTTTGTGTAGTAACACGTTCTTCCTAATGTCTTGTTTATTGAACTCTTTGTTCATCCCTGCTAAAAATACAACTGGAAACTCAAGCCCTTTACTTTTATGAACCGTCATAAAACGAACGACATCTTCTTGTTCTCCTAGCGCACGCGCTGTTCCAAGGTCGTCGCCTCGTTCACGCATCCGCTCAACAAACCGAAGAAAACGGAATACCCCTCTAAACGACGTCGCTTCATATGATCGTGCTCGGTCATATAGCGCGCGTAAATTGGCTTGTCTCTGCTTACCGCCAGACATACCTCCGACAAAATCGTAATAGCCTGTCTCTTGATACAAGCGCCAGATAAGCTCTGATAACCCACCTTCACGTGCTTGTGTTCGCCAGTCCATCAGCCGTTCATAAAACAAAGAAAGTTTTTGTTTCAAAGTCTCATCCGGTGACTCATCAATCGTTTTTTTCACCGCTTCATAATAGCTACCGTTCTTTTCGATAATACGAACGTGTGCCATTTCCTGTTCCGTTAAGCTAACGATCGGTGAACGGAGAACTGAAGCTAAGGGAATATCTTGATACGGGTTATCAATCACACTTAACAGCGAAATCATCACCGATACTTCGATCGCTTCAAAATACCCTGTATTCAGATCAGCGTACACAGGTACACCCGCTTGTTTACATTCCTCCATCATCGTTTGCGCCCACGGCATCGAGCGCATTAATACGACGATATCTCGATATGTGATTGGACGCATTCTTTTTGTTTCTTTATCCAACACTTGTTCTTGATTTTCGATCATCTGCTTAATGCGACGGACGATCCAACGCGCTTCCAACTGCGCTGTTTCTAGTTCTTCTTCCATTTCCGCTGGTTCATCACCTGGTTCTGTTTGCGATAGCGGTTCACCTTTATTAATGACCGCAAGTTCAGCTGTTAACGTGTCATCTTCAGGAAAATCTTTATTTCCAAGGTGCAATTCTGCTCCTTTGTCATAATCCATTTCACCAACTGCAGGATCAAGAAGCTGACGAAAGATAAAATTCGTCGCATCTAAAATGATGTCACGGCTTCGGAAGTTTTTCGCTAAATCGATTCGATACCCTTCACTTTCGTTCTCTTCGATATTGTTGATCGACTCATAAGATTGATATTTTTGCAGAAATAAACCAGGTTCAGCTAAACGGAAACGATAAATACTTTGCTTCACGTCTCCAACCATGAAACGATTTGAACCATTTGATAACAACCTTAAAATCGTTTCTTGTACAAGGTTTGTATCTTGATATTCATCGGTGAGTACTTCAGCAAAATAACGTTGGTACTCTCGCGCTGGTTCGGAAGCAACCGGCGTTCCTTTCTCGTCAAAACCTTCACAAAGCACCGCCAAGCACAAATGTTCTAAATCGGCAAAATCAACGAGCGCTCTCTCTTTTTTCGCCATTTGATAACGCTCCGAAAATTCCATCACGAGCCTTACAAGACGCTTAATCCCAGGAGCCATATCTTGTAAATCGCGAACAAATGATTGTGGAGCGCGCTGAAAATACGTTTCTTTGATCGTATTCACTTGTTTTTTCGCCGCGTCTCGTAAATTTTTTGCTGCATCTTTTAAACCTTTATCAATATCTTTGCCTCTCGCTTGCTTTAAGGTCGGGAACTTAAAAGATTGAAAGGCATCGTATAACCCTTGCCAAGACTTTTGCTCGCACAATGCTTGTATATTGGGATGATCTTCCTCAAACGTTTCGTAATAAGCAGCAGGGCCACCTGGAACCTTCGTTAATTCCATCGCCTGTTCTATTAATTTGACTGCTTGCTGCAACTGACGCTGAACATCTTGAAACAATCCCAAGCTCCATGGCAAGCCATCAATCGTCGTATCATCTTCAATCTCGTAACGGCTTGCCATCTCTTCAAGCCATTGCTTCGGGTTAGGGTGAGAGCGGGAGAAGTCGTACAACCGAAAAACAAGGTTACGTAACGCTTCATCGCTTCGGTCACCACTATAGCGATCGACGAGGTCAAAAAATAATTCATCGTCTCCGCTACCATAGGCCTCTTCAAATAAATGTTCTAGCACTTCTTCACGAATGAGCTCACCCTCAGTTTCATCAACGATACGAAACTGTGGATCTATATCGAGCATATAATAATAACTACGAACCACATTCATACAAAAAGAGTGCAATGTTGAAATTGAAGCTTTATTTAAAAGCGAAAGCTGCCTGCGCAAATGTAGCGAAGCAGGATCATTGGCTAACGACTTTTCTAATGCTCCTGCAATTCGCTGGCGCATTTCAGCAGCCGCCGCATTTGTAAACGTCACAATTAAGAGGCGATCGACATCAACAGGCGGCTCTTCATCAGTAATGCGACGAATAATTCTCTCAACGAGCACCGCTGTTTTACCACTTCCTGCCGCAGCTGAGACGAGCACATTGCTTCCTTTCGCATCAATCGCTTGCCACTGCTCGTCTGTCCATGTCACATCACTCGGTTTCGGACGAATCTCCATCGAGCTCTCTCCCTTCCTGACGAATCTTCTCTAAGATGTCTTTATCATCTTCTTTTGCTATGACGCGATAATCATTTCCTTCTAACGTTGCGTCGAACTGACAGACTGACTTAAACGAACAATACGTACACGGTGTATTTTGCTTTAGTTTATAAGGTGAAATTTCAACATCTCCATCTGTAATGGCTTCACCTGTTTTCTTTACTTGATTACGCAAATACTTTTGCAATAAGGAAAACTCATCCGGTTGTACGACAGATGAACGACCATCCAAATTCCCATCTTTTTTTAATGCTGCAGGAATGACTTGTGAAAAACCTTGTTCCAAACTTTGGTCCATCAGTTGAACTGCCTCTGTATCAGCAGCAAGTAAGCCTTTCATCTTAAATTTCTTCATGAGTTCTTTTTCAATCGCATCCGCATTCATCGTCCCTGATGCTTGTACGAATGGGTTATGAACATGAAAATACAATACACCAGCTGGAGAGGCTTCTTTCCCAAGCCAGTCTTCCGAAAACGAAATCACAACGTCCAAATAAATGAGCATTTGTAAAGCTAATCCGTAATAAACTTCTTGAAGCTTCATGTCTTTAGCACTTGATTTATAATCGATAATTCTTAATAGCAGACCTTGATCACTTGTCGCCTGATCAACACGGTCAATACGACCCACAAGTGACATTGTACAACCATTGGACAGTGTAAACGTTAGTGGCGGCAACTCTTCTTTCGGACCGAAACCAACTTCTAATCCCGCAGGTGAAAACCCAGATACTTGCGCTTGTTCACGTAACACCGTAGACGCACGCGCAACAACATCTTCAAGCTTTTGTTTAATATAATGATAGCGATTGGAACTAAGCAAAATTTCACGCTGAATCTTCGGTGCTAGTTGGTCAACAATCGTCCCTGCAAGCTCAGTACATTCCTTTTTAGATAACTGGGCCCAATCTTTCCCTTCTGTTCGAAGGTGATCAGCCATTTCCTTTAAAGCTGCGTGAAACAATTGACCAATGTCTGGTGCTTCCAATTTATACGTATCACGTTCTTTTAGCTTCAAACCGTGGGAAGCAAACTGTGCAAACGGACAACTTTGATACGTTTCCATACGTGACACACTCGTCCGAATGTGCTCGCCGTACAATGATCGGCTTATGGAAGGGTCCAACCTTTTCGTTTCATTACGGTAAAATAAACTACCGAGCACTTGAGAAGCGAGCTGTTTCCGCCGCTCATCAGCTAAAAACCAATTATAAACACCCCACCATAA
Source organism: Texcoconibacillus texcoconensis (assembly GCF_014202575.1). GTDB lineage: Bacteria > Bacillota > Bacilli > Bacillales > Salisediminibacteriaceae > Texcoconibacillus > Texcoconibacillus texcoconensis. The sequence goes on from NZ_JACHHB010000015.1 coordinate 86,768, forward strand.
CGAAGAAATCGGATAGCCTTTTTGCCACATTTGTAGTTGATAGGCAAGGCTAGATAACGCCTTTTCTTCAGATGTTAAAAATAACGACTGTTCATACTCGTCAACCTCATTTGGATCTTGGAGAAGCAGATTTTCTGTTAATTGCGGGAATAAATCTTGGATCCGTTTTACATACATTGATGGCTGTAAAGACTTCCCTTCTTCATCAGCAAGTGGATACGTGATATAAAGGCGATCAGATGGACTCGCAAATGCTAAATACACCAAAAACGATTCATCTAGCAACTGTCTTGTGCTTCCTGGGGCAAGCCATGATCCATCACTATCTAAACTTTCGCGCTCATCATCCGTAAATAAACCATCCTCCTCAGGTCTTGCAGGAATCACACCGTCATTTGCCCCGATGACAAACGTACATTTAATATCCGATAAACGAGAACGCTCCATACTTGCAACTGTTACTTGGTCCATCGCCGGTGGAACAATCGCAAACTTCATTCCCTCTAAACCGGTGTCGATCATTTGTCGAAAACGCTCAAACGATAGCGTTTCTTCTCCTGCCATTTCCACCACTTGATCAAGTAAGTCGACAACTGCATCCCAAACTTGGTCATGCTCGCGTGATCGACCGAGATCACCTTTTTCGGCAGCTTCATCTCTCATTCTTTCAAGTTTTTTAGGAACCTCTAAACCTTCCAATAAAAGATAAACAGCTTTCGCATAGTCTTGAACCGTCTTCGCTGACTTTACCTGACGTTCAAACTTTCTAATCGGCGCGGTCAACAATTCACGCAATTCATTTAAACGTTGGGCAAACGCCTCATCTTCCTCTGTTTTAGGGAGTTCTCCATCAGCAATCGTTCTCTGGCGCCGATAGGTCCAAGGTTTTTGTTCGTGCCATTTTTTCCCTTGAATTCCGTATGCAAGTACGTAATTCTCTAGTTCATCGACTTGTTCACGTAATTTCTCTCGATCATCTTCAAGGGAAAATAAAAGGTCCGTCTTAAAACACCGAAACACTGACTCGTACCGCCAATTCCCATAAACAATTTCCATACAAGAGCGAATAAATTCAACGACTGGATGATTGAGCATCGAGCGCTTTTCATCCATAAATAAAGGAATGTTGTGATCACGAAAGATGGTTTCCATTAAATCGGCGTAATCGTTCGCATTCCGAACTAAAACAGCAATGTCTCGATAACGGTACCCGTCTTCGCGTACAAGACGACAAATTTCCCGGGAAATGCCTTCCACTTCAGCACGCCTGTGCACGGCTGCAAGTAAGTGAACACCTTCACGATCATTTGAGGTGTAGGCAGGACGTGTGTCACCAAAAGCTTCTAAGTGTGACAATCCATTTGCTGAAAATCGTTGTCCTGCCGTAAACCATACAGGCTCCTCAATCTCGATATCATTTTCTTTGGCAATATATTTAAGTTGTTGATATGTCGTTCCTGTCATAAAAAACGTATCCAGTTCATGAGGAGACTGTTCGTCATATACATCATCTACAGTCAAAGCGATATGAACGTGATCGGCTTTACGCAACAATTGTTCAATAACCGTTAATTCTTGAGGAGTAAAACGGTGGAAACCATCGATAAACACTTCCGCACCATTCAAGGCCTCTGAATAAGTAATTTTCTCAGCTAATAACGGCAAAGCGTCTTCTGATGATACATATGTTTCCGCCAACGAGGTTTCCATTTTTTCATAAACGAGTGCGACATCATGTAATTTATCCGCTAGTCTACGAGATTTAGGGTCACCTTCACCTTTCTCCTCTAACGCTGAACGCGTGCTCTCTAAATCACTCGCTACAACGTCATAACGCTTCAATTCCGTCATCATCCGCTCTACTTGATCGATAAAACCTGATTTATCACTCGCTTGACCGAAAACACGGAGGTCATTTTTTTCTTGCTCTATAATTTTACGAAGCAACATCTGAACACCTGTACGTTGCACGTGGTAACGAGACATACCTCCTACTTCTTGTAAAATACGCCAAGCTAAACGAGAAAAACTAACCGCTTGCGCACGAGCCATCCCGTTTCCATGCAATTTGACAAGTTTATATTCCGACTGAAAGGTCATTTGTTCTGGGACAAGATAAATAATCGGTGCTCCTTCAGGGTTTTCACGAAGTCGATGAGCAATTGTCTCTTGCATCGTCGTCGTTTTCCCACTTCCAGACCGTCCCAGGTAAAACGTCACTGGCATATTGTTGCCCTCCTTAACTTTCATTGAATTCATAAAGCGAACGAACGTTTTCGTTATTTTCTATTTTACTGGATATTTCATCACACGGCTAGCGTCAGATAATAGTAACTATTAACACTCATTGTTAGCATGGTTGCGGGATTATAAGAGATGTTGGCTTCTGGGAGGTGGGTAATGAATCCTACCTTCATCATAAACTGCTCGTTTTCACTCATAAACTTCAAACGATACCACCTCCCAACACCACGAAAATAAGCTGACCCTCTAGGATCAGCTCATTTCTCCCCACTTTTCAAATCTACCTCCTTGGAGGCGCAGCCATTCTCGCATACGTATGGCGTTTACCTCGTACTCCAACTTAGTATGATTGAAATTTTCCCTCAGCCTTTTACCGATTCATGTCTATATAAAACTTATAGCGGTCTGCACGGTAGACGGATTTCACAAATTCTAATGGCCGTCCATCTTTCAATGATGTACAACGTTCTATTAAAAGAACTGGGTCTCCCGATTCTAATCCTAAAACATCACGTTCTTCATCGCTGACAATCGAAGCTTCGATCGACTGTGTTGCTTTTTCCACTTCGAAACCGAGCTCGTTTTCTATATAATCGTACAGAGAGTGATTAGCAATTGTCTCACTGAACTCAGGGACAAGTTCAACCGGCAAGTATGTTGCTTCCAACGCCATCGGCTGATCATCGGCAAGACGAACACGACGTAACTCGAACACTTGACTCCCCTCTGAAATATCCAAACGATTTGCGACCATCTCCGTTGCTGAAACGATCCCAATAGATAAAAGCCTCGCTCCTGGTTTCATACCACGCGCTTCCATATCTTCAGTAAAGCTCGTCAACCCCTGTAACGGTTGTTCAATTTTATTTGGCTCAACAAAAGTCCCTTTGCCTTTTTCACGCGATAAATACCCGGCATTAACGAGATTATTAATAGCTTGTCTTATCGTCATACGACTCACTTCATGCTTTTCTGCTAGTTCTCGTTCTGAAGGAATCATCATGCCTTCTTCCCATTCACCACGTTCAATGTTGTGCTTGACCCATTCTTCCAACTGGTAATAAATGGGTATAGGTGATTGTTTATCAATCATTATCATTGCTCCTTTGTAAACGATTGTTCCCCTAACTTTTTACAAGCTTGGCGATCTGCAATAATTGTTAAGTTAGGGTGCCCCTGAAGAGCCGTGGAAGGATTGGCTTCATCCTTTTCTCCTTCAACTAATTCTCGTAAGGCTTCAGCTTTGTTTTCTCCAGATGCTAGTAAAACGATTTCTTTACTTTCGAGAATCGTTTCAATGCCCATCGTTACAGCATATTCAGGTACATCTTCTTCATCGTCAAAATAACGAGCATTCGCTTCTCTCGTTGCCGAGGCAAGTTTAACGACATGAGTACGCGAAGTAAAAGGTGTCCCAGGCTCGTTAAAAGCAATATGACCATTGCCACCTATTCCTAAAATTTGTAAATCGACACCGCCTATCGATTTAATCGTTTCCTCATAATACTCACATTCTTTCTGTAAATCATCAGCATCACCATTTGGTAAAAACGTGGATTCATTAGGGATATCAATATGTTTAAAAAAGAGATTATTCATATATGCACGGTAACTATTTTCATCACCCGCTGTTAGACCGACATATTCATCAAGGTTAATTGTTTTCACATGACGAAAAGACAATGAACCTTCCTTGTACTCTTTAATTAACTGCTCATACATACCAACAGGTGTACCACCAGTGGCAAGACCTAGTGTCGCTTTTGGGTTCGCTTTAATCTTCTCTTTTACAAGCTTGGCAGCTTCTTGACTCATTTCCTCATAATGATCCACTTTCATTATTTTCATTCTCCTACCTCCTATCGACGATAAACTAAATGACCATTGATATATGTTGCTTTTATTTCAAGAGATTCATTTAAAATAACTAGGTCGGCATCCTTACCAGCAGTAATACTTCCTTTTCGATTAGCCACACCAATTTGTTTTGCTGGATTTAAAGAGGCCATCTTCACTGCTTCTTTTAAAGAACAAGAAGTAAACTGGATCATATTTTTTACTCCGTCAATCATGTGCAACGTACTACCTGCCAGCGTCCCATCAGCCAAATACGCTCGTTGATTTTCAACTTTCACTGGTTGGCCTCCGAGTTCATAATCCCCATCGCCAAGCCCTTTAGCACGAATAGAATCTGTGATTAAAACAATGCCGTCTTCACCTTTTTGATGATACGTAATCTCTACCATTTCGGGACTTATATGAACACCGTCTACAATGAGTTCTGCGATGATGTTTTGATTTAAAAACACCCCCCCCACTGTACCTACTTCTCTATGATGCATTCCTCTCATACCATTAAATAAATGTGTCGCGTGCGTCGCTCCTGCCGCATTTGCTTTTTGAACTTCTGCCGATGTTGCATCGGAATGACCAATTGAAGCAATAACCCCCGTTTGGTTTAATGCCGTCACAAGTTCCTCTCCGCCCGGTTCTTCAGGTGCCATCGTTACTAGACGAATCAATTGCTTTGCTTCATCTTGAAATCGCTCAAATTGTTCAAGATTCGGCGCTTGTATATGTTCTTTGGGCTGTGCTCCTGCCCGTTTCTCAGCAATAAACGGACCTTCTAAATGAATACCAACAATCTCTGCCCCGTCACCTACTTGTGCTTCGTGTACGCGCGCAACAGTTTGCAATGCCTTGTATTTATTTTCAACACTTTGCGTAATTGTCGTCGGTAAAAAAGATGTCGTCCCTTCAGATGGTAATGATTTGGAGATTTTTTTAACCGAATCATCTTTACCATCCATCACGTCATAACCAACAGATCCATGTATATGAATATCGATGAAACCTGGGACGAGCTTATCTCCTTTTTCAAGCTCAACAACAGTTGTATGAGGATCTACTTTCTCTAGTTCTCCTTCTCCGACTGCAACAATTTGACCAGCTTGTACATGGACGTAACCACAAGCAATTGTTTTTTCTTCAGTAATGACTTCACCATTTTTAAAAATGAGCGATTCTGGCATAATCATTCTCCTTTTCTCCTTATGAACCTAATATAACATACGGACTTATAGTGGTCTATACCTTTATGTCGTTTATTATTAAAAAAGGGGTTGTCCCAAAACCCCCTTTAAACAAAAAGAGAACCAACCGTGATAGGTAAAATTCACGGTTGGTTCTCTTTTTATTATGGTTTAGTCTCCGAAACAGGCGGTCCACCTCCGCCTGTTTCAGGAAGTTGTGGGCGATGGTCACTAAACCAAATTCGAGGTGGACTTTATC
>NZ_JACHHB010000016.1 GCF_014202575.1 Texcoconibacillus texcoconensis
ATAGTTACAGAATGAAGAATCGAACTTCCATTTTTAAGGAAGAAAGTGTTCAGAATTAATTAGCAAAAAGTGTTCATTTTTACTTGACGCTTACACCCCTATTGCAAAATCTAATAAAATATTGTTAAACGGAGCGATGTATACACTTACAATTAATAATGGAAAGACAGTTATACATACAAACATAATTCTACCTGAAATTGTTAGTATGTGCTTGGAGCCACACTTATTACATATTATTGGTTTGTTTGACCAATTCCAAAATGATTTAAAAAGTCGGTACCATGTAAACCTCATGTTACAATATTCACATTTCTGCAATAATCCTTTCCCTCCAGCTTTCGTTCTTTTTAAACTCTTCAATTAAATAGATACCTTTATTGCTTTAAATTATTTATAGGTTATCAATAACTACATTGTAGATACCCATGTCGAGCATTTCTTGGTTAGACATGGAATCGTCACCATACTCAGTTGGGTTAACATAATATGTATTACCTAAATCATCTTCAGCCTCGGTATCTACTATGCCGTGTTCTACTTCAAGACCCAATTCGCCTTGAGAAGTAACACTGTATGTCGTGTTACGGTCACGAGTTCTAACTGTCCCTTCAAATGGAGATAGAATTATATCATTAGCAAATTCAGTTCCAAATGCAGCCAGGACAGCAGGTAAAGCACCACCTGTTTTGTAACCAGCAAGAGCACCTGCAATAGTTACTAACGCATCCCCAGCTTGGTAAGCGAATGTATAAGAGGTACCATAAGATGTAGTTTCATCAAGATAAAGATATCCAGTTTCTCCCCACTCATTACTGTAATGAGTGTCAATATGTGTCCCGTATTGCATAGTGGTAAACTCTTCCTCAACATTAGCTGTACCCTCATTGACTTCAATTAAGTCTTCTAAATGATATTCTTCTACATCTCCATCAGCATACTCTGTTGTAAGTATATCAGTAGTTTTATCCAATGTACTCATGGCTAGGAGTTCTCCCTTATAATCATAATGAGAAGTAATAAACTTGCCACCTTCATCCTCAATCTCTATAGTTGATCCATCATCAAAAGATAATTCATCATTATCATTACTTTTTACCTCATCACTGTTATTAAATTCTTCAATTGTTTTGTCATTTTTTTCAGATGCTGCGACCGGGGAGATAGCCCCTCCTGCGAATAAAAGAGACACCGACATTATAATAAATGCTTTTTTCATGTTAATATACTCCTTCCAATATTAGAACCCTTGAGTCCAAGGGGCTAAGATTTATAAAATTCATTCAATTCATGACAACACACAACATGTTTAAACACAGATCATTATATATTTATAAGATAGACGCCCCCCCCTCATTTTTATTTCCATTATGATAATGTTGAGGAGTAGTATATTTTATATTATTGATACGCCCCCCTTATTTCCTTCAATTCTTCCTCACTTATTCATTCAACCTTTTCTTTATCACTTTTACAGAAAACCTTTTCTTATAGCCCTCAACTTCTTTAATACCTAATTCGTTCTGTTCATCAGCAAATGTAACAAAATGTCTCTACTTCTAAGTATGAAACGTTTTTTTCATTTGAAGGTTGGTCATAGTTGCTAGCTCCAACTGTCATCGGAGTTATTACGGTTGAAGATAGAACTAAAGCTGATAAAAGTAGTTTTGATGTTTTCATGTTTTAGATTCATTTACATTAAAAGTTATTATGATTGATAAAAAGGTGAATTATCCCTCATAAGGTAAATCCATTTCAATTTCAGCATTTTTATCAGTTTTTTCTACTGATTCATCAGCAGAAGCAACAGCACCATAACTCGACACTGCAATCAATGAAATCATTAAAACTGTAAACAATGTCTTCTTCATTTGATCCCCTTGTTGTCTTTTCTTGCCTATATGTAATTTTAGTGACAATATGTAATAAATGGAACAAAATATAAATAGATTTATATATTTATCAAATTTTGCTGATATCATATCTATATACGGCGGGTTCACTATACTCATCCAGAGTTCCAGAACAGAGTGAAAAAATTAGGGGTATGTCAGTCTATGTCAAGAAAGGGAAATTGTTGGGATAACTCACCAATGGAATCATTCTTTGGACATTTCAAAGATATGGTCGATCACAAAGCATGCCAGAACTTTATACAATTAAGACAAGAAGTAGATGACTACAGGGAAGAATATAATGGTCATCGTTACCAGTGGGGATTAAAGAAAATGACCCCGGCTCAATACCGAAGTCATTTACTAGCTGCATAGGTCTCTTTTATAACTGTCCATTTTATAGGTTACAGTTCAAATCTAATATTTTGGTTCTTTTTATGTATTATCATCACTTTATCTAATGCTTATGTTAATCATTAAATCACTCGGGACTTATGTATCGGGACTTTCATTTTAATACAGCTGTATAGTGCAAAATAATATTGGCTGGTCCCTCCGCCTCCTGTAATCTATTCAGAAATCTTTTGAGCTATAATGAGTGATACTACAAACATCATAAAAACTAATAAACCGTTAATAAACATTCTCGGACCTGATGTGTAGGAAGCCCAAAATAAAGGAATATATTCCAATACTAGATGAGTGATAAAATAAAAGAAAATAATAGTAATCATAAGGGTTCCGTAAAAAATCACATTTTTTCTCATGAAAAATCTCCTCGTTATTCTTTATTAATATAAAGTTTATTTATAAACATCTAATTTTAGTTCGTAGAAATATGCTTCATCATTTATTTCAAAATACATGTAATAGATTATTCCATTTGTTTTAATGAATTCAGTTTCTTCTTCTGAAAGGCTATCATATGATTTTACAATATCCAATTGAGTGTGTTCAATAGATTGTCCAGGGTTTATTATTCCCATTACGGGTTGAGAAGTTTCCGTAGAACTAAGATAGTAACTTTCTAATTCTCTAGGAGCTTTAATTAAGAACTGAACCGAGATTTCTTCTTTAGATACATTTTTAACGTTAAAAACGTAAGATAGTTTATCTTGTAATTCATCATAGCTTTCTAAGCTTTGATTATATACATCAATTTCTACAAACTTATCTAAGGGGGGTTCTTCCATTTCCCTTAAAGCTGCTATTTCTTTTTCAAGTTTATTACCCTCTATTGTTAACTCGGGGACATCTTCAACCAACATAGGACTTTCTATGTTATCTGGAGTTCTTTAAAGGTCTACAATAGAACATCGCTAAATAAGTGCTTTTTACAATTGATCCCTTTATCCTTCATAGGGAAAATCGGAATTAATTTCAACGGTATCATCATACTGCTCAACTGATTCATCAGCAGAAGCAACAGCACCATAACTCGATACTGCAATCAATGAAATAATTAAAACTGTAAACAATGTCTTCTTCATTTGATCACCTCCTAGATTTCTGTTCTTGCCTATATGTAATTTTAGTGACAATATGTAATAAATGGAATGAAATATAAATAGATTTATATTTTTATCAAATTTTAGCGCTTTTTAACAGGAGGGGTTCATATATGGGGATCAAGGAACTTGGTCAAGCGATTTCAATGCAAAGGAAAAAATTAAAGATGACACAAGCGGAGTTAGCTGAAGGGATATGTACTCAACCTGCGCTAAGTTCAATAGAGAAAGGTGAAACTACCCCTACATTAGAAAATTTATTTTTTCTCTCTTTAAAGTTGGGTAATTCTCTAGATGATATCCTATTCTATTTAAACGAAAGTATTGACCCTACCCGTGTTAAGGGAGAAATCAATACCATAGAACGATCGTTGTCTAATCAGGAATACAAAATAATCCAAGAACTGGCAGATAAAGAAATTAAAGAATTAGAGGGAACAGGAGAAGTGTCATGGTATCTCCATTATTTGTTTTGGGCTAAATATCTCAGTGATTATAAGTTAAATATTATTGGTTATCAAAAAGCTATCGATTTATGTAAATCTTTACTTGCTGAGGAATATTCCATTATAAATAAAATGAACTCATTGTCTCTAAGAATATTAAATACAATTGCCTTTATTCATGCGGAAAATAATAATTACGACATGTCTTTAATGTACTTTGAAAAGGCATTACATGCTACAGATCATTTGGAGATGAAACATTCAATGCTATCTCCTGAGCTTTTTCGTGTAAAGATGCTCTATAATAAAGCAAAAACCCAATACGATCTTGGTTTATATGATGAATCCATAATGACAATTCAAACTGGAATCCGAGAGTCAAAACAAAAGGAAAGCATGTCATTACTGGGTAACTTTTATTACTATTTAGGGCAATGTTATGAAAAGCAAGAAAAAGAATATCAAGAAATTGCAGATGCATATATTAAAGCAAAACATATTTTAGAGATTTTAGATCGAAAAAAGTATTTAAAGATTCTTAATGATTTGAAGTACAAATACATAAAAAGCGGTACTTAAAAAGCACTGATCACAAAATAATCAGTGCCTTTTCTGTCGGGAGTAGATATTTTTTTAACGATTTACGCTTACTCTTCATCTACAGGAGCAAATTCTTCTTTTCCTTCACCGCAAACTGGGCATTCCCAGTCTTCTGGCAAGTCTTCAAAAGATGTACCTGGTTCAATATCTTCTTCTGGGTCTCCAAATGCTGGATCGTAAATGTAACCACATGGTTTGCAAATATATTTTTTCATCATTGATTCCTCCTCATTTATATAGAAACGACTTGTTGATTTTGTTTTTCTTTCACTGCATTCATTACTTCTTGCACGTTTGCCGTGGTAACATCGATGTCTGCTAATGACACTTCTTGTTCAATCGCTGATTTATAGACCATAGACTGGGCAACGCCTTCAAGCGAGATGACACCAATAATCGACTGGTCTTTGATAAATAATGTTGTATACGTGCCGTCTTCACGGTTTTCTTTGATCGTCTTGTCAACTTGCGACTCGTCAACATTACCAATAGAGAATAACTCTGTATCAAAGGCATTGAAGATCGTCATGATGGTTGCCTTTTCATAATTTGTTTGTTTACCGGCCATGTACTGTCCTGCGACTTTCCCTTCATCCATCGCTGTGTTCCATAACCCATCTACGACACTGTTTAGTTCTGCAACGTCACCAGCTGCAAAGATATCTGGATCATTTGTTTGCATTTGTTCATTGACGACGACACCACGGTTCGTCTTAATTGATGACCCTTTTAGTAATTGGATATTCGGTATCACACCAATTGAGTAAATGACACTTTCACAGGTGATGATCTCTCCACCGTTTACTTGAACACCCGCCACTTCTCCGTTTTCTTCCACGATTCGGTCGATCGCCGTATTGACGTAAACACTGACACCGGCCGTTTCCACTTTTTCTTTCACAAGCTGTGATGTTTGCTCATCTAATTGACGAGCCATAAGCCGCGGTGCTAATTCAATGATCGTTACGCGTTTTCCTTCTTGCTGCAAAGACCATGCTGTTTCTAAACCTTGGATACCCCCACCGATAACAACGACATCGGTTTTGTTTTCCATATATGCTTTAAAGTCCTCAGCATCTTGTTTATCACGGATCGCAAACACCCCAGGTAGATCAACGCCATCTACAGGTAAGGGGCGGTTGTTTGCTCCTGTACAAAGCAATAGCTTATCGTAACTAACTTCATCGCCTTCGGAAGTCGTCACATATTGCTCTGTTGTATTGATCGCTTCAATTTTTACGCTTGTATGCACTTGAATCTCGTTTTTGGCATACCATTTTTCCTTTTTAATCAACACTTTTTCGCTCGCTAAATCAGAGTATAGTGCTTTTGACAGCTTGATTCGTTTATACGGTAATGACGGCTCAGCACTAAATATTTGAATGATTCCTTTTTTATCTTCATCACGAATAGCTTTTGCGGCATTCACCGCTGCCGGGCCAGACCCGACAATGACATAACTTTGCATCAAAAACCCACCTTTACACGCTTAATAGTTGTTCAGCGACAAATGTAGCGGAATGGTCAACTTTTTCACGTTGCTCATCATCAAGGGAAAAGCGTACGCGGATTGGAAACTCAACGTGTGTCATCCCTGTTGTCTTAATGACTTGCGACGTGCTTTGTACAGTCATATTCGTTTCATATAGGTAATCTTGAATGACTTCGATTGCTTCACCGCTCCAGCCATATGAACCAAATGAAGCAGCAATTTTTCCTTCTAAGTCCATCTCAGTAAGTGCTTTTAGAATATCTTCAAGATTTCCGATCATATCGGCATACTTTGTGGAACTACCGATAAATACGGCATCCGCTTGTTGAACACTTGCTAAAACCTCGTCGTGGTCAGCTTTATCAGTATTGAAGATCTCCGTTTCAATCCCGTCTTTCTCTAAGGTTGATTTTAGATATTCAGCCACTTTACGTGTGTTCTTACGAATGGTTGTAAAGATGATCGTTGCTTTTTTATTTTCTTGTGTGTTTGCGCTCATTTCTCCATAAAGATCAATGTACTTCTGTACGTTTTCACGCAAAATGTAACCGTGAGAAGGTGCGATCATTTGCACATCTAACTCTTCCAATGCATCCATCAGCGTCGCCACATATCGACGGTGTGGGTGGATGATCAGATTGTAGTAAGTGATAAAGTCCTCGGTAATGTCAATGGACGCTTCATCATTAAAGAACTCTTCATTTGCAACGTGCGTACTGAAGATGTCACATGGGAATAAAATTTTGTCCTCAATGCTGTACGTAATCATCGTTTCTTTTGTATGAAGATACGGTGTTTCTTTAAACTTCAATGTTTTTCCGCCAATGTCTAACGTATCGCCGTCATGAACAACGAGGAAGTTGCGCTGATGAAGTTTATACATTTCTTTTAGCTCATAAACAGCAGGTTCTGTACATACGATCGTTGCTTCAGGTGCACGTGCTGCTAAAGCTGCAAGTCCTCCAGAATGGTCAGGTTCAGTATGGTTAATAACGATATATTGAATCGTTTTTGGATCAATTTGTTGGCTTAAATTTTCGACGAACTCACGACCAAACGCAAAGTCGACCGTATCGATGATCGTTGGCTTTTCGGTTTTCAATAGGTACGCATTGTACGTCGTCCCTTTTGCTAAAATAAGACGGTGAAACGGCACCTCACGATTGTCGTTTTTCCCTACCCAATATACGTCTTCGGCAATTTTTACTTCTTGATTCATGTAGAAATCCTCCCTTATCTATTCGTTCAATGAAATTGATTGTTGTTCTCAACTGCTGTTAAGTCTACGGGATCTTTTAAAAAAACAAGAGGATTTGAATCACAGTTTGAAAAAAAGTTGTTCATGGCGATGAAAAAATGTATTGTAGGATGTAATGAACAGGTGAAAGGGGGAGGAGATCGTGGGAGATCATTATTTCATGACTGGTTTTCCTGGCTTTATTGCACGGGCAATAATGAAGAAGTGGATGCGCAACGACAAACATATTGATCGAGTAACGCTTCTAGTTGAACCTCACCTAGCAGAACTTGCTCAAAAAGAACTGAATGAGCTTGCAAATGAAGAACACAATTCATGTGAATGGTTTTCGATCGTTCATGGTGATATCACCGAAACGAACCTAGGTATCGATGCTGCGATCAATCAAGACATCCAACGTTCAGTTACCCATGTTATCCATCTCGCTGCCATTTATGATTTAGCTGTTTCTAAAGAACTCGCTTATCGGGTGAACGTTATCGGTACTGAGAAGGTCAATGAATGGGCGAAAACATTGCCGAACCTAAAGCGCTACATATACTTTAGTACAGCTTTCGTTTCTGGTAACCGGGAAGGGCGTATCTTTGAAAACGAGTTAGATAAGCATCAAGGTTTTAAAAATCATTATGAAGAGACGAAATTTGAAGCGGAAAAGCGCGTGCGGGAAGTGATGACTGATTTGCCTACGACGATTATTCGTCCGGGCATTGTCGTAGGAGATTCTAAAACAGGCGAAACATCGAAGTTTGACGGTCCGTATTTTATGCTCAATGTATTTGATCGGCTTCGCTCTCTCCCTTTCATACCATATATCGGTCTAGGGCGAGCAGAAGGGAACTTTGTTCCTGTCGATTATTTAGTTGATGCGACCACTTTTTTTATCCATGCGGATGTCGCGATCTCTAAAACGTACCATTTAACCGACCCATCACCATATAAAATGAAAGACGTTTATCACATGCTCATGAGATCCTACCTTGGCAAGAAGCCTTTTGGGATCGTCCCTGTTTTTTCTGTAAATGGAATTATGTCTTTCTCATCCATTCGCAGATGGCTCAATATTGAAAAGGAAGTTTTAGCTTATTTTTCATGTAAAGCGCAATTTGATTGTTCTCAAACGATTCAAGATTTACAAGGAAGCGGGATTTCTTGCCCTGATTTAGCTCATACGTTAGACACAATGGCAACATTTTACGAACAACATAAAGATGATGAAGATAAACAAATAAAGGTGAAATAAACATGAGGCAAATACGATCCGACATGATCGATTTGCCTTTTGTTATGTCATTGGTAAGTTTCGCCGCGTATAGACCGGTAAGAGCACGAGAAAATAAATGAAGAACATTGCAAAGGAGGTTTGGCAATGAATACACAGCGTGCTCAAGAAATTATCAATGCGCCTGTTATGATTAATGTCGAGTATCACGGGATTCCCGTTTACATTCAAGATGTAAATGAAGATGATGAAACCGTCACGATTTTCCCACTAGATGAAATGGACAATACACAAGAAGTCGACTTGACTGGTTTGGTGGAAGTTGGCCCATAGTGGAAAGGAGTTTTTCATATGAACCAGGAGCGTGCAGAGGAAATATCTCAATCAGCTGATACAAAAAATGTGACTTTTCAAGGGAAAAGAATCTATATCCAACATGTCGATCCTCATAGTAAAACGGCACGCGTGTTTGATTTAGACAATCCTGAACATGAATTTGACGTACAATTAACCGCTTTACAAGAACATGATTCACCAAACATGTAAGGATCCAGAAGTAAATAGGGCCTGACCATTGATCGTAACGGTCAGACCCTTTAACTTTTATAAACGGATTCACTTAAAACCTTTTTCTTTTGTTTAAATTCCTCTTCATCGATCTCTCCTCGAGCAAATCGCTCTTCTAAAATTTCCAAGCTCGCTTTACCTTTCTGATCATTAGCTTCATTTTTTTGGGACGGTTGTAAAACCGTTTTGAAAAGATAAATAACGAAATATATCACAGCGATAATGAATGCAACTTGCAGAAACATTCCAAAAATCCCTCCAAAACCGTACGTACCGCTCATCATCATTGGTCACCTCTTTTTGTTTCACATGAACAGAAGGAAAGGCTGTACCCTCAGAGGAACAGCCGCTAAAATCAAAACTCCTGTTTACAGGTTAAAATTGTTTTGCCCCAGGTCCTTTTCCTTGGCCTGGCCCTTGTCCTGGTCCTTCTCCTTGTCCCGGTCCAAAACCTCCGCCATGTCGCGGACGCTCACCTTCTCCATGACAATTATTATACATCGTTTCTAGATCTTCTTCAGACCAGTTTGGATGCATTTCCTCCATAAATGGCCTAAAGTCTTCAAAATTAGATGAGTCCTCACCACTATCACTTGCAAATACAGACGTACCAATCGTAAATACTAGTCCTAAAGATAATAAACCGGCAATTGCTTTTTTCATAAGATCATCTCCTTTTGTTGTTCTAACTTCATTTTAACGATGAGATATAATGAACTCATAAAGAAGATATGAAGAAAATGTGTGTTTTTTCATGACTGTAAGTTGGTATATTGGTCATATGATATAATGTCGAAAACAAATGATGGAGTGGATTCACTCATGGCTGTAAAAGTTTTTATTGTTGAAGATGAACCAATGATTATTGAAGTATTGAAAGCTTATCTTGAAAAATCAAATTACATTGTTGAATATAGCGAGAATGGAGCTGAGGGCTTACAGCGAATCAAAGAAAGCCAACCGGATTTTATCATCCTTGATTTAATGCTTCCTGATATGCCAGGGGAGGACATTTGTAAACAAATTCGCGAAACATCGGACATCCCGATCATGATGCTAACAGCAAAAACAGCTGAGGAAGATCGTATTGAAGGGATTGTCATCGGGGCAGACGATTACATCACTAAGCCATTTAGCCCTCGTGAAGTGATTGTTCGTATGGAGGCGATTCTACGCCGTACACAAACATTAAACAAACTTGATGTTTACTCGTTTAATCAAGGTGAATTGGCCATTGATTTTGCGAAACGCGAAGTACGTTCACGAGGAAACATTCTATCTATGACACCGATAGAATTTAACATTTTGAAAGCAATCGCGAAACATCCCGGTCGTGTGTTTAGTCGGGCAGATTTATTGCAAAAAGTTCAAGAAGACCATTTTTATGAAGGATATGAACGCAATATTGATGTTCATATTAAAAACTTACGAAAAAAGATCGAAAAGGATACAAAGCAGCCGCAGTTCGTTTTAACTGTCTTTGGAATGGGTTATAAGTTTGGAGGAACGCGTGATGTTTCGTACACTTCACAGTAAGTTACTGACATTCTTTTTGGCTCTTTCCTTAGGCGGTATTCTTCTTATTAGTATTGCCATTTTTTTTGGGTTTCAAGAAACATTTAATGATTACTTAACCGCTAACCGTGACGAGCAGATTGAACAAATATCTCAAGAGTTAAAATTTGAATTTCAATCAGAAGGTCGATTGAGTGGTCAGTCGATCCAAATGATGCTGAATCATTATGCTGTTCATGAACAACTCTTTTTTCGAGTATTTGACGCAAACGGACAAATGATTGTCGACTCTACTGAACAAGGAAATCATATGAACCACCGTATGATGGGTCGATCGAGGAATTCAGGTGAACAGGTAGATGTTGATTCAGATTTGTTTGATGAAAAGACTATGCCATTAACTGTAAACGGCGAAGAGGTCGGTACGTTAATTGCACATTATCCTGCTACATTTATGAGTACAGATGTAGAATTTCTAAAACAATTTAGCAAATATTTAATTGGTGCTGTCCTAATTATGACGATTCTTTCATTTATATTGAGCTTTGTTTTTTCAAAAAGGCTTAGTAGCGGACTAAAACAAATGAGTCAAGCCACAAGCGCTTTAAAACAGCAAGAACTAAATGTTCGCGTCCCTACTGAACATCACGTCAAAGAGCTCGAAGAATTATCAGAGGGGTTTAATGATTTGGTTGATTCTTTACAAACAGGTGACAAGCTGCGAAAACAGTTTACGAGTGACCTCGCTCATGAATTAAGAACACCGCTTGCAACATTACGAAGTCAACTAGAATCTTTTCAAGATGGCGTATTTGAGCCTACACCAGAACGGTTAAATCAGTGCCACCACGAATTGATGCGTCTTGTCCGTCTCGTCAATGAAATGGAAAAATTACACGCTGCGGAAAACCCACAAATCAAGCTAAATCTTGAATCAATAGACGCAAAAAAAGTTCTTCACGCCCTTTATAATCAGTTTTACACCACTTTTCAGGAAAAAGGGGTTCAGTTATCTATTAAAGAGCCTGAAGATGTCTTTTTTTCAGCTGATCGTGATCGATTCATGCAAATCATGACAAACTTATTAAATAATGCACTAAAATATACAGACCCCGGTGGAAGCGTGACGTTACACGTGGAACAAAACGAGGAGGGGACGCACCTCTCCGTCACCGATACTGGACGTGGGATGAATGAGGAAGAATTGACTTTCATTTATGAACGGTTTTATCGTGGCGAAAAATCGAGAAATCGGGAAACTGGTGGGCTAGGTATCGGGATGTCGATCGTGAAAGCATTAGTTGATGCGCACGGTGGTATGATTGATGTTAAAAGTGAAAAAGGTCGAGGCACTACGTTTACAGTTACATTTCGGACAGTTTGAGGTGAATAAGCTGTAGAACTGTCCGAATATACGCCGAGTTCGGACAAGTTCAGATGAATAATACCTAATTCTGTCCGAATATACGCGTCTTTCGGACAAGTTCGGATGAAAATAACCTAGTTCTGTCCGAATTCTCGCGTCTTTCGGACAAGTTTGGATGAATAATACCTAGTTCTGTCCGAACATAGGCCATTTTCGGACTAGTTCAATTCAACCCCCCTCTCGAACTGTCCGAATACAGAGAGTATCCGGACAATTGAAGAGGAAAGCGAGAAAATAAAAAAACATTATTTCAATAATTGCTTTATTATCATTCGACGAGTCGACTCGATTTTGATTTTTGGTACGTCTCTTCTATTCTCGCTGCAAGGATCGGCTTTAAAATGAAGCCGATTAAAATAAAAATGACCCAAAACACTAATAACATCAATAAACTCTTCCAAGCGAGTGACGGAATCACTCCACCTACCGCTTCCCTAAACAAATCAATTGCATAAGTAAACGGTAAATAAGGATGCATGTTTTGGAAAAACTCAGGCGCGACTTCAATCGGGAACATGCCGCCTCCGCCAGATAATTGGAGTACCAGCATCACGATAGCAAGGGCCTTCCCAATATTTCCGAGTATTGACGTCAATGTATAAACCATTGTCATGAAGATGACACCTATGACCACCGAGAACAAAATAAATAATATTGGATGGGCGGTATACGCTCCTAATAACGTTAAGTTTCCAATACTTACAACCAATCCTTGTAAAATCGCGACAATTAAAAACAAAATCATGCGTCCGAAATAAATATCACGTAAAGAATATCCTTCACGGGCATCATCGCCTTGAAGCTTCGTACTGATCAAGTTACATAACAAGAGCGCACCAACCCATAAGCTCAGTGTTGTATAGAAAGGTGCATTTGCCGATCCGTAATTCGGTATCGGAAACAATTTCGTTTCATCCAATTGAACTGGTTGAGCGAAAAAGTCACTCTCTTCATCGAGGTCATTCCGTAGAAGAGATATTAATTCATTCATTTGGTCATCTTCTTCTATTTCACGAATTTGGTCAGCTGCTGTACTAATGTTCTCTTCAAGATTCGGCAGTTTTTGCTTTGCAATATCTGATAAATCAGCAAATGCGTGTTCTATATCTGATAAATTTTCTTCCAAGAAATTTGCGATTTTTCGATATTCCTCTTCTACAGCTGGGAGATCATCACGAATGACATCAGCCATTTGGTAGACCATTTCTTCAAGGTTAGAAAAGTCACCGCGGATAAAATCCCCCATTTGTTCAAGTGCATTAAGCACTACTGGTAATTCTTGCTCAATATTTTCTGCTACCTCTTCAACTTGCTCTTCCCACTCAGGCATTTGTTGAGCGAGATCATCCAACGTTTCGTCTGCGGTACTTGCGATGTCTTCAGCATAGATTAGCACCTCTTCTAACACATCAACATATTCATGTGCTTCCTCTAAGGTGTCATCCGCTAAATCTAGACCATCACGAATTTCTAGAAACACTTCATCTATTAATTCTTCCGCTTCGTATTCGAGAAACCCATATAGTTGCTGAGCTTGTTGCCCCGCAGTTTCTAAGTCATTTCGGAATGAGTTGATTTGCTCACTTCCCGGGACCTCTCCCGATTCAAGATCTTCTGTTAACTCATCGATCGATGTTTCTAATGTTTCTAATGTAGAGAGCGTATCAGCGATTTGCTCATCGATTTCTGCTAAGTTAATGTCTTCTGTCACTTCATCTAGGACATCAAACAGTGCTTGAGTGTCTTCTAACATGGATAGTGGTCCATCTAATTGCTGACTTACATCTTGCAGTCGTTCGCCCGCATGCTCCCAAGTCTCCTCATCTTGGAGTAACTCATCGAGCTCAGCAATGGCCTGGTGAACAGAACCAAGCGAATCGATCAAGATATGAAGTAAGATGCCTAATACATCTTCTGTCCCCTCAAGGGCTCCGTCTATATTACCTGATTCCTTGCTAAATTCTGCGACAGCTTCCTTAGCTTCGCTTTGGTTCTTTTGGACACCCTTAATTTCTTCAGAATCTTGCTCTTCTTTACTCACAAGCTCATCGATATCCTGTTGAAGTTGCAACAACGTGTCTTTGACCGCTTTGTCGGAATTGGGATCATACTCATTTTCTTCTTCGGCATCTCCGTTTTCAACTGGTTCATCTGATCCTGTGTCTTCTTGGTCTTCATCGTTTTTAACAGTCTCTTCACTGTCTCCTTCTCTACCGTCCTCATTCTCAGCTGTCTCTTCCGCGTCCTCTTCTTCTACAGCATCTCCGTTCTCAATAACCTCTCCAGTATCCGATGCTTCTTCTATGACTTCTTCAGTTTCCAAACCGTCTTCCAGCTCAACATTTTCTAATGCTGCAGCTTCCGGGGTACCTTCACCTTCCCACATGTCAATCAAATCTGAAATTTGCTCATCTTCCGTTAGTTCGTATAGACGACGATACTGATCAATGACATCATCTACGGCAGCGATGTCTGACTCTAATGTATCACCATGTTCTTCTAACGATTGAACATATCCCTTCCATTGCTCTTCATTTTCCACACTTTCATATAAGTCTGAGAGTTCTTGGTCAATTTGATTGAGGGTGTCGTTTAATTGCTCAACCTGTTCATTTAAATCATCATTCATGTTTTCTTCCGCTTCAATGAGCGATTCTTCCAATTCCTCGATATAAGAAGAAATGGTTTCACTTTCACCTTCTAAATTAGCCAGGTAAATTAAAATCACTTCTTCATTTTCCTGCAAAAACGTATAGATCTGGTCGATTTCATTACTTACTTGTTGAAGTTGATCCTGGAGCTCATCCATTTCTTCAGGTATTTTCCCATTTTGAAGTTCATCGCCTAATTCGGTTAAATCATTTTGCAATTCTTGAATGGACACGATACTTTCACTTAGTTGCTCATCTAAATCCGTCACTGTTTCATCGACATCATGCTCATCTAACTGTTGAAAAACATCCTGTGAAAGACTTAAAAGCGCAATCGCTGTAGAAATATCTTCATTTAAACGCTGAAGCCGATCAGCAGCTTGTAGAAGATTCTCTTCATCTTCTAATTCGGCGAGGGCATCATCTATCGTCGAAATCGTTTCTTCAGCGAATTGTACATTCCAAGCTAACGAAGACAATAATGGCTCAATACCCTCTTCTGTTTCATCTAAAAATGTCCTTAAATCCGCGATATATTCCTCTACAACTTGAACGCGATTTTCAGCATCTGGAATCAATGATTTGGCCTCTTCAATCTTCAGAATCGCTGTCTGCGTACCTTCTTGTGATTCTTCAACCACTTCTGTTAATTCTGGAAAGCGTTCACTCATCTCGATCATTTCTTCTACAGCTTGTTCAATTTCTGGCGATGCTTCTTCTAAGTCAAGTATTCGCTCAGTTGCTGCCACAATCTCCGGCATACGCTCTTCTAACGCTAAAATCCGACTTGTTCCTTCATAAATGTCAGGGATCATTTCTTCAAGTGCTATAATATGCTCTGCGTTCTCTTCAATCTCTTCCCAACTGTCATCGATCTCAATAATTATGTCACCAAAATCACGAATTTGAGGAAAACGATCCTCCAACTCATAAACAATTTCTTTGGTTCTGCGAAACGTCGGTAGTTCTTCTTCCAAACGAATACCAAGTCGGTCAAACTCTTGAAACATCGCACTCGATGCTGCTTCAACAAATTGTTGATTGATTTGATCTGTAATCGCTGAAGCACCTGATTCCGTCATTTTAGGCGCAATCGAATTAATTTTTTCATTTACTTCGTACTGCACTTCAGCTGTAATTGGACTTCCTGAGACGACACTCGTGATATCTTCGGAAAAAGATTCTCCGATATATATACTCGCATAATAATCGCCATATTCGACACCTCGTTCAGCCTCTTCTTTACTAACAAATTGCCAACCGAGGTTATCGTCATTTTTTAAGTTATCCTCCAATTCCCCCCCGACATTTAATGTGTTACCGTTCAGTTCTGCCCCTGCATCCTCGTTGGCAATCGCTACACGAACACCTTCAGTATTGGAGTATGGATCCCAAGATGCACTTAAGTTAAACCACGCATATAAAGCAGGCAAAATCGCTAATCCAATTAATAAAACCCCTACGAGCGGAACGCGTTTTATATTTTGTAAGTCTTGTTGAAAGATACGCCAAATATTGCTCATCATTACCTCCTAGGTATAGGCTCGCACAAAAATGTCTATATGACCAATATAGTTTTTTGGTCACATCAAACGAAAAGAAAAGCTAACATTTTACATATTATTGTTAGCTAACCCTTCGATAAAATAAAGATTGATTAAACTGGCAATTTGCTCTTTAGGTAAAGACTCGTGACGCTCTTTCCAATCGTTCACGAGATTAATATACATTTTGAACATGAGAAAAGCAGTAATTTTCGGATCGCATTCTCTTAGTTCCCCTCGTTCAATCGCTAAAAGAATTCTCGATTCAATAAAATCACAGATTTCATTTTCTAAAGATTGAAGTGCCTCAACCGCTTCAGGAGTGCCAAACTCTTTAACTTCTTGAGAAAGTTTAATTGTGAGTTCTTGTTGTTCACGGAACTTTACGACTTCGTGCAATGCCTCATTAAAATTAGATACAAATGAATTCCCTGGTGTAATCGCATCAGTAGCTACTTGCCTCATTTCTGCGGCGAAGTTTTGGATAATTTCTTTTAATAATTCTTCCTTTGTAGAAAAATAATTGTAAATCGTTCCTTTTCCAACCTTAGCGATCTTTGCAATTTGGTCCATTGATGTTGCTTTATATCCAAAGTGCGCAAAAGATGTTGCTGCTGCATCGATAACGCTTTTCCGCTTATCACTGGTCAATTTGTTTCTCTCCTTCTAGTGACTAAAAAACCATTTTAGTCATATCGTTCTTTCAATAATCTATCACAACAATACAGCTAAGGCAAATCGTCATCAATTAATAGAAGCAATGCTTCAAAAAAGTGAGCCCTTTTTATTATCCAAGGCCCACTTTTTTTGTTACATACTCACACTTTCCGATCTTTGATACAAACGATATAAGTTAAGGGTGGGACCGATGTTAAGTCGCCTTGGATCTCATCAGGGATATTGTCGTCATTACTCGCCTGAACTTTCCAACGCCCAAAGCGGGAGAGTTCTACTTCTACTGGCTGGAACCCTGGATTCCACAAGCACGTGATGTCTTCGTTTTCTCCAACAAGCACAACGCCAAACACTGGGTCTGGCAATGAAAGCTCATGGATACGGGATTCTATGTCTTCACGTGAAGACATTCTAAATAATGGGTAGTTGTCTCGCAGTTTCAATAAGTCTCTCACCAAACAAATATCTTGGTCATAATGTTCCCTTTGCTTCCAATCTAGCGCATTGACCGCATCACCTGAGATGTAACTATTCGCGTCCCCGTTTTTCGTTCTGTACATTTCTTGGCCTGCATGTAAAAACGGAATGCCTTGACTTAAAATCGTAAAAGAAGTTGCTAGTTGGTGAATACGCCGCTTTTCTTCAGTGCCTTCTTCAGGATTCGACCGCTCTAATTTATCCCATAAGGTTAAATTATCATGGCATTCAATATAATTTACACTTTGAAGAGGGTCGTTAAAGTGTAAAATGCCAGGTGTCGGTTGAATCGACCCTGTAAATAAATGGTATATCGTTTCTTTGCCTGCGCCCTCTCCGTTAAAGTAACCACGCGCCGCTTCTTCAAAAGTAGACCCTTTTGTCGCATCGCGAAACAAATCGTTAAAAAACGCAATGCCTGGTAGTTTTTGAGCATGGAAACTCGTCGCTTGTTGCTTGGAATCTAGCGCTGTCGGCATATCCCAACCTTCACCTAGTAGAATCATTGGAAGGTTTTCCTCATCAGATCGTTTTTTTATTTGTTGCATCGTTTCAATATCTAAAATCCCCATTAAGTCAAAACGAAACCCATCTACTTTATAATGGCGCAACCAGTGATCGACTGTATCAAGAATAAACTTTCGAACCATTGGACGTTCACTAGCGATATCATTTCCACAACCTGTGCCGTTACTTAACTCACCGTTAGGACCGTAACGAAAATAATAACCTGGGACAGTCTTTTCAAACGATGACGTTTGCCAAATATAGACGTGATTAAAAACGACATCAACGATCACTGACAATCCTTCTCTATGAAAGGTATCGATCATTTCCTGACATTCAGTGACACGACTAATTGGGTCAGTTGGGTCGGTCGTATAACTTCCTTCTGGTGACTGGAAAAATAACGGATCATAACCCCAATTATAATTACTTTCGTGATCTAATTCGTCGACGCGCCCAAAGTCGTTGATCGGTAGCAGTTGGACATGAGTTACCCCTAATTCTGCAAAGTACGAAAGACCTGACGTATAACCATTTGGTGTCTTTGCATTCGTATCTGTAAGACCTAGAAATTTGCCGCGATTTCGGAAAACACCGCTATCAGCATTCGACGTTGCATCACGAACGTGAAGTTCGTAAATCACTGTATTTTCTCGACTGTTCACCGCCGCTTCAGCGCGTTTTTTATCACAAGGCGCTTTCGTTTGCGCAAAATCTATTACCACCCCCCGCTTACTGTTTGCGGTTAATGACGGAGTATATGGGTCAATGACCTCAACGGTTTCCCCATTCCTCGTTATTTCATAATGATACGGTTTCCCGTGGCAGTTGTATGGAACATTCACCCACCAAGTCCCGTTTTTCTTTTTATCAAGGGCGTAATCTGTATCACCGACGATCAAAACGACCTGCCTTGCTGTAGGTGCCCAAATGGAAAAGTGCGTTTCATTTCCTTTAGTCCAAACGCCGAGACGTTCATCAATGGCATAAAAGTGCTTCTCAAATTCTTCACTTCGGACAACTGCCCCGAAATACACAGGCAATTCCGTTTGATTGAAGGTTACGACAAGCTCACCGTGTAACGGAAATTCTTCTTCACCTCGAATCCAAACGTATTTTTCGTCTCTTTTCCATTCTGCTACTTCATACGTTTTCTTGTGATCAAAGATCTTGATTTCATTTTCAGCAAATGTATTTGCTAATGTTTCAATTTGATTCTCTTCGATTTTTATCCATTCTACAGATTCCATCCAAGCATTTGCATGTGTCATTGCATCCTCCTTGACGCTGTTTTCTGTTTCTATTTCATATCTTATTTTCTGTTTGCCAAAAGACGTCATTGAATTTTTAGACATTCTTTTTGAACATGCTTCATATCTTCTTTACAGGGTATTCATCGCACAATCAATGATCACCTTAAACTTTATATTTGCTAAGGCTTTTTTCGTCTAGATTGTTGTCATTTGAACTTTGTTCATGGCAACTAAACACGACAACCTTATAAAACAAAGTCTTGCAAAAAAGATAGGAGAGGGTTGATGTGAACACGACTTTGCAAACATTAACGGATGAAGACATTTATCTTTTTCACCAAGGGACGCACTACGAAAGCTATCAATTTTTAGGCGCTCACCCTGCAGCAGAAAATGGTGAAACGGGCTATCGTTTTACGGTTTGGGCTCCACACGCTAGTCGTGTGCAAGTAGTCGGAGATTTTAATGACTGGTGTGGAGATCACGATGAGATGAAGCGGATAAGTGAAAATGGACTTTGGTCTCTTTTCATCGCAAATCTTTCTGCGCACACGCGTTATAAATACGCAATTGAACATCCAAATAGAAGTTGGCAACTAAAAGCAGATCCATATGCTTCTCAAGCAGAAGTTCGACCCAATACCGCTTCCTTGACACCGCCATGTTCGCCATACATTTGGAATGACCATAAATGGCAAGAAAATAAAAAAGCAGACCAACCTTATTCAAGTCCTATCCTCATCTATGAAGTACATCTCGGCTCTTGGAAGAAAAAACAGGATGGTTCGCTTTTAACATACCGAGAACTTGCTGAAGAACTCATTCCATATGTAAAGCAATTAGGCTATACCCATATTGAATTGCTTCCAATCTGTGAACATCCCTTTGATTTGTCATGGGGTTATCAAATTACTGGCTACTACGCACCGACAAGCAGACACGGAAGTGCAGACGATTTTAAGTTTTTTGTAGATCAATGCCATCAACACGACATCGGCGTCATCCTCGATTGGGTGCCTGGGCACTTTTGCCGCGATGATCACGGTTTAAGAGAGTTCGATGGTGAGGCACTTTATGAATATAAAGATTTACGAAAAGCGGATAAGCCGACATGGGGAACGCTTAGCTTCGATTTTGGAAAGCCAGAAGTACAAAGCTTTCTCATTTCAAACGCGGTGTATTGGTTAAAGGAATATCACCTTGATGGCATACGGGTTGACGCTGTCGCTAGTATGATTTATTTAAATTTTGATCGTGATGAAAATGAAGAACGCCTTTTAAATACATTCGGTGGTGAGGAAAATTTAGAAGCACTTGCCTTTTTGAAGAAATTAAATGAAGTTGTTTTTGCCTATGAACCAGGTGTACTCATGATGGCCGAAGATAGTTCTGATTGGCCGAACGTAACCGCACCAACGGACATGGACGGGCTCGGTTTCAATTTCAAATGGGATATGGGTTGGATGAATGACATGCTTGATTATATGGAAAAAGATCCTGTTTTTCGAAAATATCATCATAATGCGCTCACGTTTTCGCATATGTATGCAGGAAGTGAAAATTTTGTGTTACCCCTCTCTCATGACGAGGTAGTACACGGAAAAAAATCTATGCTCGATAAAATGCCTGGTGATCAGTGGCAAAAGTTTGCGCAATGGCGGCTTTTATACGGCTACATGCTCACACATCCAGGGAAGAAATTACTTTTTATGGGTGGAGAACTTGCGCAATACGCGGAGTGGAAGGATCAAGAAGAGCTCGATTGGCATCTACTCGATTATCCTTTGCACCGAGGAATGTTTGATTATGTTAAGGAGATCAATCACTTTTACTTAAACCATCCTGAATTATTTGAAGGCGATCATGATACAAATGGCTTTCATTGGATCGATCCGGACAACAAAGATGCAAGTATCATCACATTCCGAAGGGTATCGCCAAAAACAAAGCGTGAACTTATTATTGTTTGTCATTTCACGCCTCTTGTTTTATATGCATATAAAGTGGGGGTTCCAAAATCAGGAACTTACAAACAAATCTTTAACTCAGACGCAGCAAAATTCGGCGGATCTGACCAAATAAGCGATGCGGAACATTTTACAATCCCTGAGCATTGGAACGGTTATGACCAACATATTGAAATCAAAGTTCCCCCGTTTGGTATCACCATTTTTGAACGTGTCGATGAAGACAAAGGAGGAAATGATTGATGAAAAAAGATTGTGTCGCCATGCTTCTAGCAGGTGGAAAAGGAACAAGATTAGGCCCATTGACAAAAAACTTAGCTAAGCCGGCGGTCCCATTTGGCGGCAAATATCGAATTATTGATTTTGCTCTCAGCAACTGCGCTAATTCACGGATTGAAACTGTTGGTGTCCTCACGCAATATTCACCAATGGTTTTAAATAAACATATCGGGGCTGGCAAGGCTTGGGACCTCGATCAACCATCAGGTGGACTGTTTATTTTATCACCATTTACAGCCAGCAACGGCGGACAGTGGTACGAAGGAACGGCTGATTCCGTTTATCAAAACATTCATTACATTGAACAATATGAACCTGAAAATGTACTGATCATTTCAGGAGATCACATTTACCACATGAACTATGAACTGTTACTAGAACACCATATAGAAAGCGGGGCTGACGCAACGATTTCCGTCATCGAAGTCCCTTGGGAAGAGGCTTCACGTTTTGGGATTTTGAATACGGACGAAGATCTATCGATTTATGAATTTGATGAAAAACCTGCTGCCCCCAAAAGTAACTTAGCATCTATGGGTATTTACGTTTTCAAATGGTCAGTGCTCAAACAATACCTGATCGATGATGCCGACACTGAACGATCGAGCCACGATTTCGGGAAAGACGTCATCCCTGCAATGCTCAATAACGACTGCTCGATGTATGCTTACCCTTTTCATGGTTATTGGAAAGATGTCGGGACAATCCAAAGTTACTGGGAAGCAAATATGGATCTATTAGAAGAAGACTTTTGCCTCTCCCTTCATAACAAAGAATGGCGTACGTATTCTAATGACTCAGATGACCCACCGCAATTTATTGCCGATACGGCGACAGTACGTAATGCCATTATCAACTCGGGGTGCTTTGTTAAGGGGACGGTGGAACGGTCAATCTTGTTTAGCCATGTAAAAGTCGGTACCGACAGTATTGTTCGAAACTCGATTATTCATCCGAATGTAACAATCGGAGAGAACGTAACCATCGATCGGGCCATTATTCAAGAAGGAACAACAATTCCAGACGGTACAGAGATTATTACATCTGCCAATGACGAACCACTTGTGATTGATCAGGAATCAATGTCAAACCTTGTCTTTAGCTAACACTACTTTATAAGAGGAGGATCATCAACAAATATGAAATCAAAACAAATGATGGGATTAATTAACCTAGAACACGAACGCGATGCCCTGCACGAATTGACATACTTTCGCTGCCCTGCTGCTGTTCCATTTTTCGGTCGTTACCGTTTGATTGATTTTGTCCTTTCTAATATGACGCGTTCAGGGATTCAAGAAGTGGCCATATTCGCCAACCATAAGTATCGCTCTTTAATGGACCATTTAGGTACAGGAAGCCATTGGGGGTTAGCAAGACGCCACGGTGGCCTCTTCATCTTTCCGCCTGATTGGAATGATCCGACTGACATCTCACGCGGAGATTTACGCCATTTTCACAATAATCGTGATTACTTTCATCGCTCTAAACCCGATTACGTCCTTATAAGCGGAAGTCAATTTATCGCAAATACCCAGTATAAAAAAGCCTTTGACAAACACCTAGAAACAGGAGCTGACGTTACCTTAATTACAACCGAAGCTTACCCTGAAACTGAAGGCGAGATCACAAGATTAAGACCAGAAACCGATGAGCAAGGGCGAGTGCATTCACTCACAAATGACCCTAATAACACGAACCTTTTTACTGACGTTTACATTCTTCATAAGGAACTACTTATCGATCTCGTAGACGAATGCATTGCCCAAGGAAAAGAACATTTTTTTAACGACGCCATTAAGGCAAAACTCGATCAACTTTATGTTCAGACATATCATTATCAAGGAATTTCTGCATTCATAGACTCTCTGGAGAGTTTTTACAAACAAAATATGAATTTATTAAGTGCATCCAAGTATGAGCAAATGTGTTTACACAGCAATCCTGTAAGTACAAAGAATAGTACTGAACCTCCAGCGAAATATGAGCCTACAGCAGATGTAAGTGGTTCAATTGTTGCTAATGGCTCTATCATCGCAGGAAAAATTGAAAATAGTATTATCTTTCGTGGTGTAAACGTAGCCCCTGATACACATATAAAAAACGCGATCATTATGCAAGGATGTAAAATTGAAAGCGGCGCAAAACTTGAAAATGTCATCCTCGATAAAGACGTCCATGTTTCAGCAAACCAACAGTTTATCGGTTCTTGGGATAAACCATACACCGTCGCAAAACGATCAGTACTCGTTTAAAACAGGAGGAGGAACACGCATGTACAACGTCTTATTTGTCGGATCGGAAGCCACTCCTTTTATTAAAACAGGGGGGCTTGCAGATGTCATCGGGTCCTTACCGAAAGCCATTAACGAAACGGGTGACGCCGAAGTCTCCGTCATCCTCCCTCTTTATCGAGACATCAAAGAAACATGGCGTAAAGACATGCAAACAATTGCTTCAGTGGAAGTGTCTCTTGGTTGGCGTCAGCATCAAGCCAATTTGCTTACTTACGTTTTCGAAGGCGTTCGCTTTTACTTTATTGAAAATGACTTCTATTTTGGGCGTGACGGCATCTATGGCTATATGGATGATGGGGAACGGTTTGTATTTTTTAATAAAGCCGTTCTCGAATGTCTTCCACACCTATATCAACAACCAGATGTTCTGCATGCTCATGACTGGCATGCAGCATTAAGTGTGGCACTTTTAAAAACGTTCCAATCAGCACCTTCAATTAAAACGGTGTTGACGATTCATAATTTAAAATTCCAAGGCAAGATGGAACACGATGCATTTTTTGACTTGATCAACCTTCCGCCTAAACATTTTAGCGGTTTTGAATGGGATGGCATGGTCAATTGTTTAAAAGCGGGTTTGTTTCATGCTGATCACATTACGACTGTAAGCCCTTCATACGCCGAAGAGATTAAGACATCATACTTTGGGGAAGGACTCGATCCTATTCTATTAGAACGAGCGAACGATTTAAGTGGGATTTTAAATGGGATTGACACGGAGAGCTACAATTCAGCTACAGATGATGCGCTATATACTCATTTTCAATACCATCCAACTTTGAAGCAAGCAAACAAGCGCTTTATTCAAGAGAAATTCGGTTTGCCTGTTCGAGATGATGTTCCACTTTATGCCGTAATCTCTCGATTAACCGAACAAAAAGGGTTTCACCTTCTCACCCGCGTTGCTTCAGAGTTTTTAGAACAAGATGTTCAACTCGTTGTCTTAGGAACTGGGGAATCTCGCTTTGAACATGATTTCACACAAATTGCTGAAGCAAATCCGACTAAAATGGTCACAAAGCTCATGTTTGATGAACAGGTTGCAAGACAACTTTATGCTGCTGCTGACTTTTTCATTATGCCTTCAAAGTTTGAGCCTTGTGGGCTCGCTCAACTTATCGCATTGCAATATAAAACAGCCCCAATCGTAAGAGAAACAGGTGGTCTAAAAGACACTGTCCAGCCTTTCAATGAGTATGACGGATCAGGAAATGGATTTTGTTTTTCAAATTATAACGCCCATGATTTATTAAATGTTCTTCGTTATTCATTTGATGTCTATCATGACTGCAACCGATTTTCTAAACTTTATGACAACCTAACGGGCCATTCATTCACCTGGTTTACTTCAGCAAAATCGTACGTTGACGTTTACAAATCTCTCTGTCGCGCCGAATCGTACGAACTTGTATTAGCATAAGGAGGAACGCCCGTTGAGAAACGACTTTGAAACTTTTTTTCAACTGACTAAAGAGAAGTTAGAAAATGAATGTCAGACGACCGTTGATGATTGCACCGCTAGCGATGTTTACTATGCTATTGCCTCAATTGTTAAAAATGACCTCATTGGTGATTGGTCAAAAACCGAAAATGAAACAAATAACAAATCTGCAAAAAAAGTTTGTTATTTATCAATGGAATTTTTGGTGGGGCGCCTTATAGAGAACAATCTCATTAATCGGGGCGTATTGAATATAGCGAAAGAAACGATTCAGGAACTCGGATTTGAACCAGAAGAAGTATTCATGCAAGAACCAGATGCTGCACTCGGTAATGGAGGGTTAGGTCGACTTGCTGCTTGCTTTCTCGACTCTCTTGCCTCCCTTCGTTATCCTGCTTGCGGTTATGGTATCCGCTACCGTTACGGCTTGTTTCAACAACGCATCATCCAAGGTGAGCAAATCGAGCTGCCTGATTACTGGCTTGAACAACGTTATCCATGGGAAGAGCGCAAGTTTGAAGAAGCGGTGTCCGTACACTTTGGAGGAACTGTGCGCACCTCCACGCACGAAGATGGCAAACTTCAATTTGATTATGAACATACCGATGAAGTCCTCGCCGTTCCTTATGACATTCCAATCACTGGTTTTGATAATGAATTTGTTAATACATTACGCCTTTATAGTGCAGAGACGCCTTCTCCATTAGGTGATCCAGTGACTTGCGAAGATGTTGCCTATTATCATGAGCTCGGCCACGAACATGACATTACGCAAATATCGGGCTACCTTTATCCAGATGATTCTTCATATGAAGGGAAACGATTAAGGTTAAAACAACAATACTTCCTTGTTTCGGCAAGTTTACAAAACATGCTTCGTTCCTTTAAAGAAAACAGCCAACGAACGCTTAATGAATTTCATGAGTCCTTCGCGATACAAATCAATGACACACACCCTAGCTTAGCCATTCCCGAATTGATGCGCTTACTCATGGACCAAGAAAGACTGTCTTGGGATGAGGCATGGAAGATTACGACACAAACCTTTGCTTATACGAATCATACAACGCTTCAAGAAGCTTTGGAAACATGGCCAAAAGAGATGCTCGAGTCATTGTTACCTCGGATTTACATGATTATCGATGAAATTAATGAACGTTTCTGTCAAAGCTTATGGTTTGACTATCCAGAACTACGCGAGAAAATTCCTGAACTAGCGATTATTGCAGATGATCAAGTAAAAATGGCTCACCTTGCACTTGTGGGAAGTTTCAGCGTTAATGGTGTCGCCCGACTACACACGAATATTTTAAAAGAACAAGAAATGAAAACATTCTACACGCTTTTTCCTGACCGTTTTAATAACAAAACAAATGGGATCACCCATAGGCGTTGGTTATTACAAATTAACCCTTCCTTAAGCTCTTTAATTACCGATGCGATTGGTCCCAAATGGATCCATGAACCACAAGCACTCATTCAATTACTACGTTACGCTAATGATGCGCCATTTCTCCAGCAAATGGATGAAGTAAAAAGAGAAAACAAACGTCTACTTAGCGAGTATATCTATCAAGAAACAGGCATGACTGTCGACGAAAATTCAATATTCGATGTTCATGTAAAACGACTACATGAATATAAGCGACAACTTTTAAATGTTTTCCACATTCTTCATTTATACAACGAACTAAAAGAAAATCCTCAGCTCGATGTTACACCACGAACGTTTATTTTTGGCGCAAAAGCAGCACCTAACTACTACTTAGCAAAAGAAATCATTAAGTTTATTAATGTTGTTGCCTCGATCATTAATAACGATCCAGACGTTCGGGACAAATTAAAGGTCATCTTTCTGGAAAATTATAATGTCAGTGTCGCTGAACGAATTATTCCGGCAACAGATCTTAGTGAGCAAATTTCAACAGCAGGAAAAGAAGCATCGGGTACTGGGAACATGAAGATGATGATGAACGGTGCGGTGACGATCGGGACACTTGACGGAGCTAATATTGAAATACGCGATCTTGTTGGTGATGAAAATATCTTTATTTTCGGTTTACGTGCCGAAGAAGTGCAAGCCTATCACAACAATGGAGGGTACATGGCGCGTGACCTTTACAATACGGACCCTCGCATTAAACGCATCCTCGACCAAATGCACAATGGAACGTTTGGAAGAGAAGAAAGAGCTTTTAAAGATTTATATTACAACCTTCTTTATCATAACGATCCATATTTCGTGCTGAAAGATTTCGATGCTTATATTGAAACCCATGAACTTGTCGAGCGAGCTTATCGCAACCGCGGTGAATGGACACAAATGAATGTTGCAAATATCGCTTACTCTGGAAAATTCTCTAGTGATCGAACAATCCAAGAATACGCATCGCAAATTTGGAAATTAAAACCTTTGCTGTAGTAGAACACTAAATCACAAAGATTTTTCGACATTTAATCGTATCAAAGATCATTCAAACAAAGACATCATATTTTAATAAGGTGATTAATAAGCTTGTTAGCTGCCTGTTAACAAGCTTATTTTCTAAATAACAGCTTCATTTTGATAACATATTATCTAAAAATTATGTATTTTTTTGACGGATTTAGCAGAACTGGTATACAACAAGGTAAATAGTATATATAATTTATAATATTACAAATATTCTAAAAGAGGGAGGAATTAAAAAAAGATGAAAACTAAGAAAAATAGGTGGTTGATTGCCCTTTCGGCTATTGCCATCCATCTATCGATCGGTGCCGGATATGCTTACAGTGTGTATACAAACCCTATCAGTGATGAAATGGGCTGGGCTGTTTCTCAAGTAACAATAGCCTTTACAATCATGATGGGGCTTGCTGGTTTCTCTGCTGCGTTTTTTGGATCATTTGTTGAAAAGCAAGGTCCGAGGCGATCCGCTTTGCTTGCTGCTGTATTGTTCAGTTTGGGACAATCTGGTTCTGGTTTAGCGATTGTTTTAGAATCCTTACCTTTATTCTTATTAACATACGGTTTACTGAGCGGACTTGGTTTAGGTATTGGTTATATTTCTCCTGTATCAACACTTGTTAAATGGTTTCCTAATAGGCGAGGGCTTGCAACTGGAATGGCTGTATTAGGATTTGGTATCGGTTCTCTTTTGACAGCGCCAGTTGCAGCACACCTTATAGGAGTCGTCGGAATCTCCTCAACGTTTTTTATTTTAGGAGCTAGTTACTTTATTTTAATGGTTAGCGGTGCGTCTTATATTGCGCCACCACCAAAGGATTGGGTACCTGAAGATACGAAGAACACGTCTAAAGATAGTAAAAAAGAAACAAGCAGCGACATCGTTCAACTAACAGCAAAAGAAGCTGTAAAAACAAAGCGCTTTTGGATGCTTTGGTCTATGATGCTTATCAACACAACTGCTGGTGTCATGATTATTTCTGTTGCCTCACCAATGGGACAAGAATTGGTCGGCTTAACAGCAGCAGGAGCAGCGACAATGGTCGGTATTATGGGTCTATTTAACGGTGGTGGTCGACTTGGCTGGGCAGCTATTTCTGACTACTTAGGTCGAACAACCATCTTTATGACTTTCTTTATCATTCAAGTCATTGCGTTTGCGTTTATGCCGTTTATTGCAAACGTTATCATATTTCAGTTGTTCATTTTCCTTATTGTTAGTTGTTACGGTGGTGGGTTCTCTAACTTGCCAGCAGCAGCTAGCGACTTGTTCGGAACAAAATCATTAGGTTCGATTCATGGTTATCTTTTAACAACTTGGTCTCTCGGTGGTATTTTTGGACCAATCATTGCATCGGAAATTCACTCAACAACAGGTAGTTACATTCCTGTATTTTATTTATTCGCCGGGTTAATGGCATTTGCCTTACTCATTTCTGTATTGCTTAAATTCGAATTTAAAAAGTTGCAAGCTGGAGAAAGCGACCAGGAAGGCTTACTTACAAAAGACTTAAAAAGTTCCAACGGCTAAAATGGTTTGATAGAACCGTTCACGTTGTTTCATACTTAGAGACACAAACACATCATCTATTTCATCATCTATTAAGTGATGAAACACCGAAAATGCCTAGCACGAAAATAAGTCGTGCTAGGCATTTTAATATTAGCAACAGAACGGAATTGTAACAGTAAATGTCGTACCGACCCCTTGCTCACTTTGTACCTCTATTGTTCCTTGAAAATCATCGACAAGCTTTTTCACCATAAAAAGTCCAATCCCTTGTCCACTTTGCTCTTGATTTATTTTTTCATATTTATTATAAAGCTTTTCTAACTGCTTCTGAGACATTCCTACTCCTTCATCCTCAACCTTTATAACCAATGATTCATCATCTGAATGTACGCTAAAGTAAACTGTATCTTCTTCTAAACTGTATTTAATGGCATTACTGAGTAAATTAGAAAGGATCATTTTAAAACCCATTGAGTTACTTAAAATCATTTCTTTACCATGAAGGCAAATATCCGTTTTCAATGCAATGTTTTGTGTTTGTGCCTTAATCATCATCGTTTCAACAACTTCATCGATGATCGGCTTTGCCATAATGAACTTTTTTTGCCATAGTGCATCTGTCGATAGCATTTGTTCTGTACTTATAATATGAGATATTTCATTATCAATCACGGCCGCATAGTTTTTAATTTGTTCTAACCTAAACCGACGATCCTCATCATCCTCTTGAAGTTCGAGGAGTTGTGCAAATGATTTAATCACGGTTAAAGGGTTACGTACTTCATGTGAAACAACATGAACAAAATCCAATTTTTGCTTGTAAAAATCCATCTCTGATTCTATCTTCATTTGCGCAGACAATGACGGGAATATCGTTGGATTGTGTTCGTTTGACGTCTTATATAAATTACTGCGCACAAGCTCATCATCTGTCATCAAATATTCATGACTCTTAGACATCTCCAACAAAATATTTGAAGGTACCTTTTCGCCATCATAAGCACACACCGTCGTAAAGCCTAACTCTGATACTGTAATGTCACAATTACATTCGTATGTATGAAGCTTATTGACGACGTGATCCTGATCTCTCCAATCAACATGTCCCCAAATTCGAATGATTCTATCTTTTTCTAAATAAGGTTCAATTGCTTTTTTTAAATTAGCTAAAACCCGGTCACAGTAGAATTCATCATTCATTCCATAAAATTCATAGGCATCTACATAATGAACATTGCTCGTATCAGTAGATCTTAATTTTTCCATGACCAACTCGAACCTTTTTTTATCATCAATAAAAATGACATGCTGTCCTTGTTCGATGCCTTTCAAAATATATGATGCCGCATTTTCTATATATCCTTCAAGGGAATTATAAAAATATAAGATATGAGAACCTGGATGAACCTTCAATGAACTTGTTAATGGCATTAATGTATTCATCATAACCTCCATGTTCCTACTAAAGTTGATGTACCTCGACCTTTTTTTGCCATTTTAACACTTGATTTTAAGGCTTTATACGCATTCGACAGAATCGGTGTGAAAGTTACAAAAACTTTAGGAATGTTAATGTTAACAGGGATACATGTACTGACCTCTAAATGGTTAAAGTAACAGTAAGGCTGTACACTGAGGAGGTTTTGAAATGGAAAATACACATGATTTTGTAGAAAATTTGCATAAAAGACAAGCAAAAGATGAAAAAAACAAAGAACGACAAGGCCATAAACATGCAAATCAAAAGTTACCTAATAAGCAACATAGCACAAATAAATAACCTTACACGAATCTGATGAAATCATCTACCTAAATACGCATAGATGTCATCAACATGAATGATGACACCTATGCGTACAAATGTAATGAAGGTAGATTTAGTTTAGTTTACTTCACTAAATTCATGGGCCCATACTTTCATTTCTGGCTTCCACGGCATTCCTGGATGAATCGATAAAATGGACTGTTTATATTCTTCCAAGTTTTGATATCCTTCTTGCATACCGATTTCATCGGTGAGATCACCTAAGGTTTGCCTATAAACAGCCTCAATTTTAAATGAACGGCCCTCTAAGACCATCACTTCTCCGACATCTGCATACCTTCCATTACGCCGAGTTGCGTTTTTTTGTCCTTCTAAAACCTTTTTAATATCCTCAGGCCTGGTAATTAAACGATCAATTTCACAAGTTTTGGGTGGTAATGCTTCTTTCTCTGGCATCACAATTCCTCCTTTTATTCCCATTTTACAATACTCAATATCGTTAATCATTATTCTGCTTTTTTTGTGCTTAATTTACAGGATTGTGATATAATGAACGAAAGCGAAAAATTCTGACTTATTCTACATAAATGAATTTCATAAATGATGATGTAAAGATCATTTCCGAACATGGATGGTGATTTTCACTGCATGCGGACGCTTTCCCAAGGGCTTGTCTTCAGTTAAATTCAGCTCCACAAACCGTCGCTGAATTGGATCTTCAGACTGCGCTTATCCTTTGGGCGTCGCCGCCTTACGTTTCAATCACTCGTTCAAAAAACAGACGTTCACCTTCGTGATGTTTGTTAAAACCCTTCATTATGAAATTGATTCACATAAGAAAACCAATCAACAACATCATTGATGGCGATTGGCTTCTCAAAGGTCATTAAGTATTATCCATTTTCTTGATGAACTTCTCTTTCTTCATTTGTTCTCACGCTTTCATTTTCGTTGCGTTCCATTAATAACTGTTTAACTTCTTGAATATCTTTTTTCAGCTCTTTATTTTCTTCAAATAATTGATTCATTTGTTCATCTCGTTGACCTTCATCTTCTTGCCCTAAATAGTCTATAATTACTGCGACAACAAGATTTAAAACCACTAGCGCACCAATGATAATAAAAGATATAAAGTAGAACCATGACCAAGGAATCTCATTAATAATTGGTCTGGCAACCTGACTTGCCCACGATTCAAACGTTACGACTTGCATCAAAGTAAACAGCGCTGAATGGAAACTACCAAAAAACTCATCAGGGAGGACATCACTAAAAAAAGTTGTTCCGATAATAGCATAAATCGAAAAGATCAAGATTGATAACCCTAAAATGCCACCTAAAGCTGGTAAAGACTTTAATAATGAATCGATGATTTTCCGAAGCGAAGGTATAGCTGGAATCATTCTAATCAAGCGTAAAACCCTTATCAACCTCAGAACGCTTACAAATGGCGTTGCGTAAAACACGAGACTTCCTACAACAATCGAGAAATCGAACCAATTCCATCCTTTAGAGAAATACCCTTTAAAACCAAGACCCAGCATTTTTATGACCATTTCTAATACAAAAATCCATACAATGACTTGGTCTAACATTAATAGCAATTCATTTCCACTCAAATACGTTTCAGTAACGATCACAAGTCCGTTTAATAATATGATTCCTATAATCAATGACTGAAAATATGCGTGCTCTACGATTTGTCTCATTGTTGTTCTCAAGGAATGGTTTTGAGGATTCGGTTCTTGTTTTTTGATTACTTCCATTTTATCAACCCACATGTCCCTTCTATGAATTTACAATGCTTTTACAAAGTCTATTTATCAAAATTGTCATTCTAATCTTCTATTATAACAGTTTTACGATGAACCCGATAATATTTTTCCTATTAATAATCTTCATTTTAAATTGGATCTATAAAACGATTTACGGTTACGCGTAGTGATCATGGTATTTCACATACATTTTAAAACAATTTCATTTTCCTAATTGATAAATTTGATTATTTATTGAGAAAAGATTTATGAGCATATAAATTTCAAATGAAATGGTAATACTCTATAATATGGGTGTACCTTAAAATTCCACCTTTCAGTGAATGGTCATTGGTGCACCACGTATTGTTGTAAAAGAAAAAAACAAATAGATTGTTTATTCTCTTGACAAAAAAACAATTCTATATGATAATGAGTATCGAATTATAATTATTACAATTAAATAAATTCTTTACTCAAGTTTTTATTAATCCTAAAAAAAATCACACTAAGGAGGATGATTGATTATGTCAATTATCGGAACAGAGGTACAACCATTTAACGCAAAAGCATTCAAAAACGGTGATTTCATCGACGTAAACGAAGAAACCTTTAAAGGTCAATGGAGCGTTCTTTGCTTCTACCCTGCAGACTTCACTTTCGTTTGCCCAACTGAGCTTGAAGATCTTCAAAACGAATACGCAACTTTAAAAGACATGGGAGTAGAAGTGTATTCCGCTTCAACAGATACTCACTTCACACATAAAGGTTGGCACGACAGCTCAGAAACAATCGGAAAAATTACTTATACGATGATTGGTGACCCTTCTCAACAACTTTCTCGTAACTTCGAAGTACTAAACGAAGAAGCAGGTCTTGCTGACCGCGGTACGTTCATCATCGACCCAGATGGTGTTATCCAAGCTGCAGAAATTAACGCAGAAGGCATCGGCCGTGATGCAAGTACTGTTGTTAAGAAAATTAAAGCAGCACAATACGTTCGCAACAACCCAGGCGAAGTTTGCCCAGCTAAATGGGAAGAAGGCGACGAAACACTTACGCCAAGCCTTGACCTTGTAGGTAAGATCTAAGGATCTCTAATCCAAAGGAGTGCTGAGAATGGTACTTGACGAAAATATTAAATCACAGTTGAATCAATATCTTGATTTATTAGAAGGAGAGATCCTGCTAAAAGTTAGTGCAGGTTCTGATAAAGTTTCAAATGACATGCTAGCTCTTGTTGAAGAGCTAGCCCTCATGTCATCAAAAATCTCCGTTCAAAACACACAATTGAAGCGTACACCAAGCTTTAGTGTGAATCGTCCTGGAGAGGATACAGGTGTTACATTTGCTGGTATTCCGTTAGGTCACGAATTCACCTCTCTCGTTCTTGCGCTACTCCAAGTAAGTGGTAGAGCGCCAAAGGCCGACCAAGAAGTCATCGATCAAATTAAAAATATCGATGGGGAATACCACTTTGAAACATACGTCAGCTTAAGTTGTCAAAACTGTCCTGACGTTGTGCAAGCATTAAACATGATGAGTGTTCTTAACCCTAACATTACGCACACGATGATTGACGGTGCAGCGTATAAAGAGGAAGCAGAGCGTAACAACGTCATGGCCGTACCTGCGGTTTACCTAAATGGCGAATTCTTTAGTGGTGGTCGCATCACAACCGAAGAGATTCTCAACAAAATGGGTCAAGGTGTAGATGCTTCCGAGCTCTCTGAAAAGGACCCTTACGACGTGCTTGTTGTAGGTGGTGGACCTGCTGGAGCAAGTGCTGCCATTTATGCTGCACGTAAAGGCATTCGTACTGGTGTCGTTGCTGAACGCTTCGGTGGTCAGGTCGAAGACACATTAAGTATCGAGAACTTTATTAGTGTTCCGAAAACAGAAGGACCTAAGCTTGTCGCAAGTCTTGAAGAACACGTAAAAGACTATAATATTGATCTCATGAAATCACAGCGTGCAAGTAACCTCGAAAAGAAAGACCTTTTCGAACTTGAACTTGAAAATGGCGCTGTGCTAAAAAGTAAAAGTGTCATCCTTTCAACAGGTGCTCGTTGGCGTAACATTGGTGTACCTGGTGAGGAAGAATTCAAAAACGCGGGTGTTGCATACTGCCCTCACTGTGACGGACCATTATTCGAAGGTAAAGACGTAGCAGTGATCGGTGGCGGTAATTCTGGTATTGAAGCTGCGATAGACTTGGCTGGTATTGTGAAACATGTAACAGTTCTTGAATTTGCACCAGAACTAAAAGCTGATGAAGTGCTACAAGAACGCGCAAATAGCCTTCCTAATGTGACCATCATCAAGAACGCGCAAACAACAGAAATCACTGGTACAGACAATGTCAACGGCATTAGCTATATTGACCGTGAAACTGAAAAAGAACACCATGTTGAATTACAAGGTGTATTCGTCCAAATCGGGCTTGTACCAAACACTGAATGGTTAGGTGAAACGGTTGAACGAAATCGCTTCGGTGAAATCGTCGTTGATAGCCACGGAGCTACAAACGTACCTGGATTGTTTGCTGCAGGTGACTGTACAAATAACCCATATAATCAGATCATTATTGCCATGGGATCTGGTGCTACAGCTTCCTTAGGTGCATTCGATTATCTTATTCGCAATTAATATTAATCATAAGCCGCTATACTAGCTTAAAGTTAGTATAGCGGCTTTCTTTGTTATGTTTCTCTTTTTGACGATGTAATCATACTTTTTTTTAAAAAAAGAGAAGCATAAAATGTGCTACAATAGACATTTACGCTTCCTGAAATATTTTCGCATCTGAACGATCAACTTCTTTTTCTTGATCATCTAAACCAAGCGTTTGCGTCGTCGAAGTTTGGACTTCGCGCAATAAGTCTGGGTTTTCCATAAGGGACAAACCATAAGAAGGAATCATTTCTTTTATTTTTGGTTCCCACTCTTTCAAATATTCCGGAAA
The DNA here is from genome assembly GCF_014202575.1 of Texcoconibacillus texcoconensis. Classification (GTDB taxonomy): domain Bacteria; phylum Bacillota; class Bacilli; order Bacillales; family Salisediminibacteriaceae; genus Texcoconibacillus; species Texcoconibacillus texcoconensis. The sequence goes on from NZ_JACHHB010000016.1 coordinate 35,464, forward strand.
GCATCTCTTGATGACATCAAGCATAACGTTAACAGCCGTAGATGCTCCTGGCGACGCACCTAACAATGCTGCAATGGAACCGTCTTGATCAGTAATCACTTCTGTGCCAAATTGAAGTGTTCCTTTACCTCCAGCTTCAGTATCTTTAATCACTTGCACACGTTGACCTGCTACAATTAAATTCCAATCCTCATCTTTAGCATTCGGGATGAATTCTCGTAATTCTTCCATTCGCTGATCCTTCGTCAACATCACCTGCTGGATTAAGTATTTCGTCAATGGCATCTCTTTTGCACCTGCTGATAACATCGTTAAGACATTATATGGTTTTACTGAATTTAATAAATCAAAATTTGAACCATATTTCAAAAACTTGGGTGTAAAGCCTGCAAATGGGCCAAACAACAATGTCTGTTCATTATCAATATTCCTTGTATCAAGGTGTGGAACGGACATTGGAGGCGCTCCTACTTTCGCTTTCCCGTATACTTTTGCATTGTGTTGTTCAATCACTTCAGGATTTTTACAAGCCATAAATAAACCGCTTACAGGGAACCCACCAATATTTTTAGATTCAGGAATACCTGACTTTTGTAATAAATGTATGCTTCCCCCACCAGCACCTATAAACACGAATTTGGCACGGCGACTCTCCGTGCGACCGCTTTCAAGATCTTTCACTTTTAATTCCCACAAGCCATCGCTCGTACGTTTGATGTCATTTACGCTATGGTTGTAATTGATATTGACACCTTTCGTCTTCAAATGATCAAACAACATACGCGTCAATGAACCAAAGTTAACATCTGTCCCTAAATCCATTTTCGTTGCTGCAATATGCTCATTCAACTTGCGATCTTTCATAATAAGAGGAATCCAATCCATCAGCTTTTGTGGATCATCGGAAAACTCCATCTCTTGAAACAATGGATTGTTCGTAAGCGCTTTAAAACGATTCTTTAAAAATTGGACATTTTGCTCCCCTTGAACAAAACTCATATGCGGAACGCGAGTAATAAAGTTTTCTGGATTATGTATTAGGTTGTTGTTTACTAGGTAAGACCAAAACTGCATTGACACTTGAAATTGTTCATTAATTTTTACCGCTTTGCTTATATCTACTGAACCGTCCGATTTTTCAGCGGTGTAGTTCAGTTCACAAAGCGCCGCATGTCCCGTACCTGCATTATTCCATTCGTTGGAGCTTTCCTCCCCTGCATCTTCGAGCTTTTCAAACACTGTAACTTCCCATTCCGGTACTAATTCTTTCAATAGCGTCCCTAAAGTCGCACTCATGATTCCAGCACCAATTAAAATCACATCTGTTTTCGCTCTTTTACTCATTTTTACCGCCCTTATTTTATAATATTTTCAGAAAAGTGTAGAACTACGCCTGTTTAACTTTGATTATCCTAGGTAGTTCAAGACCTTTTCTGATAAACATACATTCTAACTTTATTTTATCAGAATTTTCCATAGATTGAAACACTTTTTACTGTGAATGAATTGTTTAATAAATATTCCATAGAGGTTTTTATACAATTTTCAACCAATACAAGTATTTCCATTTTATCGCTCAAATATGTGCGCTTTCTCAAAATTCATGTTCAAACTGGGCGTCAGGAAGTATTTAATATGCGAGTTTCATTTGGTGGAATTTTCTGATTTATTTAAGTTTAACTTACTTTATTTCAGAAAACTAGAAAAAAGTACTCGTATACGAAGATTTTATGAGTTGATTCTAAGATTTAAGAGCCACCGCTGCTAAACGATAGCCCTTTTATTCATCATAGTCGGAAAACTAGAAGCTTCTCTTTATTTAGAAACTAAATGATAGGAGGAAAGCTTGTAACGAGTGTTTTATAATAATCCGTTCGCCGAGTTAAGATGAGACGCTCTTGGTCTAACCACCAATCTGTTTTCATTGTTTTAAAATCATTCATTAAAACTTCTTCTTGATTTTCAGAAGCTATAACTGTTTGATCGTTTAAATAGTTTTGATCTAAGTTATAAATGCCGCTTCTTCCTTTGTAATGACGTTTTGTTCCTACAAAGTTCGCTACGATTGTATATGATTGTGACCCTTTAGCCACTGCATCCCAAGTTGTAATCGCACCATTAGGATAAGGCTTAGGGAATATTTTTTGATTCATACTAATGTCCGTACCATATTCACCGCTCCAGCTAGAAGGTATACAAATCAGGTCTGCTCGTTTTACTGCCAATACACCTGCTACCTCAGGGAAAGTAGCGTCATATCCGATCATCATACCAACTCTACCAAATCCATCTACTGGTGTAACAGAAATTTGATAACCTGGTGTAGCCCAAGATTCATCCCAATTATTTAAATGAATTTTCCGATGTTTCCCAATAACTTCACCATCAGGGCTTATTAAAACGGCTGTGTTATAAAATTTCACTCCTGATTTTTCAACGAAACCAAATACTAAGTAAGTCTTTATTTCTTCAGCAAGCTTCTTCATTTCGAATACTGATGGTCCGTCATCCGTTTCTGAATATGGTGCGATATCATTCTGCTTCGATGTTTCAAGAGGACCAACGAGTGTCAGTTCAGGTAAAACAATAAGATTGATATCATCTTTAACTTGATCATAGATTAATTCTTTTACTTTTTTTAAGTTTGCATCCTTATCTCCTATTATTGGTTCATACTGAATAGATGCTGCATGAATGTGCCGTGATGTTGTGTTTTTTGTGTAATCCCATGGGCCTAAAAACAACATGAGTTCTTTATAAGTTTCTATACGTCTTTCAAGAATTCTTTCTTTTGCAGAATTGACATATAGCGATGGATCCACCTCTGCATAGAGGATTTGAGGGTTATCTTTGGACTCGTCTTCGATATCAGAATAAGGTGACTCTGCAAGCTTCTCGCCTTTAGGGGACCATACAGCACTCAAACCGACCATATGGAAATCTTCCTCCGTATTTGAGCGATTGGCACTAATGACATAAAGTCCATTTATTTCTGCCCAATGTTGTAAAAGGGAGATGGAGGAACCAGAAGAGTTTGTCGGAAAGCACAAAATATCTGCTCCATTGACAGCAGCCAGTCTAGCTGATTCGAAATACGTTGAATCCTGGCAAATAATCATTGAGATATTTCCAAGTTCCGTTTCAAAAACCGAACAACCAAGGTCGCCCCAGCAAGACCAATAATTTTCAATGACCCATTGGTGAATTTTTCGATATTTTCCGATATAACCTTCAGGACCTACTAAAGCTGCAGAATTATAATATAAGCCACTTGTCATATCATACTCCGCCATGCCGATAACAATATAAGTTTGGTATTCCTTTGCAATTTGCGAAAGTTTCGCCGTTGTAAAACCAGGGATTGTATCAACGTAAGGAGAAATCGTAGAACGATCCAAATAGTGATATCCTGTTGTCGCCATTTCAGGAGTAACAATCAGTTTCGCACCATTCTCGGCCGCTTCCTGTATTAACTTAATTAGTGAACTTATATTAGTATTACGACGATTGATTTTAGGGTTAAACTGAATACTGGCAACTTTAAATGGGGAATTTGTCGACATATCATCATCACCCTTTCATTCATCATTCTGCAACTAACCTCTATATGTATCACCTTTGTTAGGGTTCACAATAACAATTTCACCGTAAAATAACTTATTTAGATTCTTGTATTTCTTTATGTGTTAAAGGAAGTGTGAAAATCATTTCCGTTCCTTTTCCATACTCACTATGAATTAAAATCGTTCCCTCCATTGCTTTAATAATACTAAAAGCAACCATCATTCCAAGTCCTGTTCCTTGATCCTTTGTTGAGTAATAAGGGGTTCCTAAGCGGTTAACTTCATCTGGGGTCATTCCAATTCCATTATCTTTAACGGTTATTTCACATTTATTTTTATGACGTTTTGTTTTCACTTCTAGCCATCCACCTTGTTCCATCGCTTCAACACTATTTTTTAAAACGTTTAGCATACATTGGTGGAATTTAACTTTATCTCCATTTATAAATCCCGTATCTTCAATTGATACGTTTAATTCAATCCCTTTCATCGTGGCTAAGGGCCTGATTAATTCAATAACTTTTTTTAATTCAGTTGTTAAATTGAGCTTCTCAACCTGTTCCATTTTTGGCTTTGAAAACGTTAAATAATCTGACAGTATATGATTAGCACGATCTAACTCTTGTATCACCATACTAAAGTATGTTTTTTGCTTTTCTACTGGTACTTTGTCTTCCATTAACAATTGAACAAAACCTCTCGCTACTGTTAAAGGATTTTTCACTTCATGTGAAATACTCGCAGATAATTCACTAGTGACTCTTAATTTTTCTGTCTGAATCAGTTCTTCTTGTATCCGGCTAATTTTAATTAGAAATTCAATTAACAGAGTAACAAATAAAATCCCTAATATAACGATAGAAGCTAACATCACCCATTCAGAAAGTGAAAGCAAGAAATCTAATTGAAGGTTTAAGGTATAATTAAATAACATGATTAAATGAAAGAAAACCATCATGAAAATAGGCAGCAATAACTTAACTTTTAAAGAGTATTGATAAAATTTCCTGGAGATCATCGCCACAATAATAAAAATAGCAGTATATAAAATGAGGGAGACAACAAAGCCATCGCCTCCAAGGGAGAAACGATATAGCAATGTTCCTAGCAACACCCAAAAACCAACCTTATATCCTGCATACAATACTGTAATTGTAAATGGTATTGTCCGTAAATCAAAATAAAATCCATCAGCCAACTCGATGGTATATTGCATACACATGATAATCGAAAATAAAGAAAATACGGTAATAATACCTCTTTTATATGTACTACCCATCGTTGGTAGAAGTGAAAAAATCATATAAATTAAAAACAGTGGAAGAAGAATAAATAATATATTTAATAAAAGTACATCTATGTCCATTTTTTGTACTCCTTACTATTATATACCAACTAGTATAACATGGTTGATTTTAGACGAATATAGAGTTATTTATTAAGGAACTACTATTCTTTTTGTGAGGACAAAGCACAATCAAATGTGAAATTAAAGAAGGAGATCGATAATATTGAAACTTAGCTCCATACATTCAATACAATAAAACAAAATGAACTTAGCATTCAACTAAGTTCATCAGTCTACCTCAATAAATCTAGTTAACAAATTTACATATTATTCATATTTCGCGGAAAAAATGATGGTCATTTATTGTAAAATAAGTTTAGAGATAAGAAAGGAGTGACCTATGTTACTAAAAAGGCGATCTGAATCCCATGAATTAATGATTATGCGTTATTTGAATACGCGTATGAGGTTAAATGAAAAGGAAAAGTTTCGTTATTTAAATCTCGAAAAAGGCTATGATGGTGAGGTGAAATTTGATAAGCTTACTGAAAGTTTTCAAGAAGATAAATTTGTTTTAAATGACTTACTACTGGAAGTGAACAACTCGTATTTTCAAATTGATACATTGATTATTTCACAGGGAATTATTCATCTTCTTGATATAAAAAACCATGAAGGTGACTGTTACCTAGAGTCAGACAAGCTTTATTCAGTAAACAGTGACCGGGAATATAAGAATCCCGTTAACCAACTAAAAAGAAGTGAAAATCTTTTCTCCCAATTGCTGCAAAACCTCAAATATACTTATCTCGTTGAATCCTCTATTATTTTTATTAACCCTGAATTCACCCTATATCAAGCTCCTATGAACCAGCCCATTATATTACCAGCCCAAGTAACTCGTTTTATAAATGACTTAAATCGTACACCCTCACAGCTAAATGCTAAGGACAAAGAATTTGCCCAAAAACTCATTTCCTTACATCAACCAAAGAACCCATTTAATGTACTACCTAACTATCATTATGACGATCTGAAAAAAGGGATTTATTGTACTAAATGTAAATCCTATCTTATTTCCACGAAAACTAAACACTTTGTATGTAGAAATTGTGGTGAACATGAAACAATAAGGACTTCAATTTTGCGTAATGTCCATGAATTCCAACTACTGTTTCCAGAACGAAAAGTTACAACAAAAGGCATTTATGATTGGTGCAATACGGGTTTAAGTGAAAAGACGATTCGTAGGGTTTTAAAGAAAAACTATACTAAAATGGGAAACACAAGTGATACTTATTATCAATAAAAATCGTCATATGTATTGGTTGACCTTTAATCTTTCTATATCATTACGGTGATATAGATGTATTTCGGACAGTTTTTTGGCTTTCTCTTCGATTTCTGTCCGAAGTCACCCTTGTTTCGGACAGTTTATCGGCTTTCTCGCTGCTTTCTGTCCGAAGTCAATCCTTTTTCGGACAGTTTTTTGGCTTTCTCGCTGTTTTCTGTCCGAAGTCAATCCTTTTTCGGACAGTTTTTTGGCTTTCTCGCTGCTTTCTGTCCGAAGTCAATCCTTTTTCGGACAGTTTTTTGGCTTTCTCGCTGCTTTCTGTCCGAAGTCAACCTTGTTTCGGACAGTTTATCGGCTTTCTCGCTGCTTTCTGTCCGAAGTCAATCCTTTTTCGGACAGTTTTTTGGCTTCCTCGCTGCTTTCTGTCCGAAGTCAATCCACTTTCGGACAGTTTTTTGGCTTTCTCTTCGATTTCTGTCCGAAGTCACCCTTGTTTCGGACAGTTTATCGGCTTTCTCGCTGCTTTCTGTCCGAAGTCAATCCTTTTTCGGACAGTTTTTTGGCTTTCTCGCTGTTTTCTGTCCGAAGTCAATCCTTTTTCGGACAGTTTTTTGGCTTTCTCGCTGCTTTCTGTCCGAAGTCACCCTTATTTCGGACAGTTTTTTGGCTTTCTCGCTGCTTTCTGTCCGAAGTCACCCTTGTTTCGGACAGTTTTTTGGCTTCCTCGCTGCTTTCTGTCCGAAGTCAATCCACTTTCGGACAGTTTATCGGCTTTCTCGCTGCTTTCTGTCCGAAGTCACCCTTGTTTCGGACAGTTTATCAGCTTTCTCGCTGCTTTCTGTCCGAAGTCACCCCTTTTTCGGACTGGTTCTTGGCTGCCAATCAGGTCCCTAGCCAAATTCACTCAATTCACTCTCTCTTACAGACTGGTCAACGCGCCTCTATTTATGGTACGGTTCCCCCCGATTGATCCGAAACGCACGATAAACTTGTTCCAGCAACATCAACCGCATAAGTTGGTGTGGAAATGTCAGCGGTGAAAAGGAAAACTGCTCGTCTGCCCGCTTTAACACATCTTCACTTAAACCGAGAGAACCGCCTATCACAAATGCGACTTTACTTTTTCCGTACGTAGCTAGTTGATCTAGTTTTTGAGCAAATTTTTCTGATGAATACGTTTTTCCTTCAATCGCTAATGCAATCACATATGTATCGGCTGAAATTTTCCCCAATATACGTTCGCCCTCTTTATCCTTCACTTGCTTTTCTTCCGTTTCACTCAACGTCTCTGGCGCTTTCTCATCAGCTACTTCTACGATTTGAACTTTCGCATAAGGTTGCAATCGTTTTTCATACTCAGCAATCCCTTGTTTTAAGTATTTTTCCTTCAATTTTCCGACCGTAACAATTGAGATATTCACAACCTAAAATCCTTTCTCCACAAGTTATCCACATAAGTTATCCACATATACACATGTTAATTGTGGGTTTCGTTGCTCACCTTATAATTAGCCGCTTCCTCGCAAAACGAACATGTTGTGGATAAATGATCTGTGTTCGATAATTCCTCAATCTTTGGCGCTACTCCATAACGGTCTACAACTTCATCTATTGCTTCTTCTACGTGTTCTTTACAACTATAATACACGTTGATGTCTCCCTTCTTTTTGCAAACTTGTCCTTCTTTATTTTAACATACCCATTTTTCCACTGTGGATAAATCATATCTATTCCATTAAAAAAAGACCTTTACTCTTTCGGATATATTATCCCTGTCTTTGTGGATAAATACAACCGATTTCGTAAAGGTCCTCATGAATTGTTTTTTTACATGCTCGTTTGTTCTAAAGTTACTTGTGTAGATTGTTGTTCGCCATTTCGGTAATAATGAATGTCTATCGTATCTCCGATCACTGCTTCCGTATATAAAAACTTACGTAAATCGTGCGTATCTCTAATTTCTATATCGTTCATTTCAACGATGACATCACCTTCAGTTAAGTCGGCGCGATCTGCTGGTGAATTTGGTTCGACGCCTTCTAGATATACGCCACCTTCTACATCTTCAGGTAGTTGTAATGTGCTTTGCCAATGGAAACTTGGCAGTTCATTGAGTGATCGAATCAGTACGCCAAGCTGAGGGCGCTGCACTTCACCGTAGTTTTCCAAATCTTCAATGACTGGTAGTGCAACTGATGTAGGAATCGCAAAACCAATCCCTTCTACAGCTTGTTGAGCAATTTTCATTGAATTAATCCCGACAACTTCTCCAGTAATATTGACGAGTGCACCGCCGCTGTTTCCTGGATTGATCGCTGCATCGGTTTGTAACACTTCAGAATTCCAATCTGCTTGACCGTTCCCACTTAAATCAATCGGAATGCTTCTTTCTAAAGCACTAATAATACCGAGCGTAACGGTCCCTTCAAATGCTAGTGGGTTCCCAATAGCAATAGCTGGTTCACCTACTTGCAGGCTATCGGAATCACCAAAGTCTGCAACCGTATCAACCTTATCTGCCTCTACTTGTAACACAGCTAAATCGGTCAATTCATCTTCGCCTATAAGTTCTGCAGGGATTCGATTACCGTCACCTAATGTAATATCAATTTCACTAGCGCCTTGAATGACGTGTTGATTTGTAACGATGTACGCTGAATCTCCTTGCTTTTTATAAACAACACCAGATCCTGTTCCTTCACCTTCTTGTCCTGGACCAAAAAAACTATCAGGGACTGCTCGGACATTCACAACACCTACGACAGCATCTGAAACACGTTCAACCGCTTCGGTAACTTCTGAACTCACTGAAACACCAACCGCTGGATTTGAGGTTTCAGCAATCTCCTCATTGAACAGGCCCTCTTCTTGGTTGGATGCTTCTTGTTCTCCTTGAGGAAGGATTTCGTAAGGAAGAAGACCACTGTTTGCAAGGAATGGAAGAGAAAACACAACGATTAATGCACCTAAGATACCAGATAGCAATGCATAGATGCCTGTTCTTTTCGAATCTTTTGATTCGCGCTGCCGTGAAGGATCAACATGATCATCATAGTAACCCATCGCTTATATACCTCCTTACCCAACCTAACATTCGCTTAACCTGTGATTCTATTTTATTGGAGTGGTTTGTTTTCCGTCTAGCAAAATTCATGACTTTTGACCATTTTCTATACATATAAAATATACCCATAGAAACATATTTTTAAACAGCTTCCGCTTTACTTACACGCTCGCAAGCGCAGTTGGTTGAACAGGGTCTGTATCATATAAATGTAAACCGTCCCCAACGAGAAAACCTAAGCTTTCCATCGTTTGCTTCACGGTCATATGAGCAAGATCTTTCATGTTATTATCTTTGCTTAAGTGAGCAAGATAAACATTGGTCTCTTTCTCACCGATCAAATCTCCTAGGGCAAGGCCTGCGTCCTCATTAGAAATATGACCGAGATCACCGAGAATACGCCTTTTCACATTCCAAGGGTATTTCCCCATTCTCAACATTTCCATATCGTGATTTGCCTCGAATATGAAAGTATCTGCTCCACGGACAGTTCCTTTAATTCGTTCGCTTACATATCCAAGGTCTGTTACTACTGAAAGCTTTTGTCCCTCATGGTGGACATTGAAAAACATCGGTTCTGCCGCATCATGGGAAACACCAAATGATTCTATATCTATATCACCAATCGTCATCGTCGATTCCGTACTGAACGTAAAACATTGCTCAGAAGAAAGGTCACCGAGGTGACCTTCCATTGCTTTCCACGTTGGGCCATTGGCGTAAATCGGTAAAGCATAGCGACGTGCCATAATGCCAGCCCCTTTAATATGATCGCTATGTTCATGACTAATCAGTAACGCATCTAAGGTTTTCGGATCGACTTCGATTTGTTTCAATGAAGCTTCGATCTTTTTTCCACTAAGGCCAGCGTCTATGAGCAACCGTTTTTTTTCAGACTCAACATATATCGCATTACCAGTGCTCCCACTAGCTAATACACTAAATCGAAGACTCATCTACTATACACTCCTGTATTCAAGTATTTTCTCTATCGTAAATATTTTAATTTTGAATGGCCCCATCTATTGCATTGACGTAATAATTTTTACCATTAACGTTCACACGCCACATTGGAGCAAAAATTTGTATATCATCAATCGGTTCAAACAAGCTATAGTACCCTAATTCAACATCATTAATCGCTGTGTTTTCGGGAATTAATTGCTCATTAAATAGATTTTCGATCGCTTTGACTGGTGTGAGAACTTCTTGTTCTCGTCCGTGTTCATTAAGAGACATATTTGTCTGGTAATAAGCTTCCACTTCCATATCATCATTGATATGGATTTCGAGGTGATAGCGATTCGCATCAAAATGTTGAATTTTAATATCTTCAAACGTTTGATGTAGGCGGATCACCTGTTCATCTTCATCGTATTCTGAAAGCTCATACTCACTTCCATAAATGACGTTTTCATTTAAAAATGATCTTACACTTGCTGACATGTTCGAAGATGTTAATAAATAAGGGTCGTCTAGTCTTGAATATAAAATCACATCGTTGATGATCTCTATCTCTTGCTCTTCTAAAATGGCGGCTTGTTGTTCATCGAAAGACCGTACTGACCCTGTTAAATGAGTCCCACTTTCCACTCCTTCTGAATCATCAATGTTGATTTCAATATTCATTTCTTCAAGCCGCTCATGTATTGTCGCTTCTGATAAAACATTCATATCCCGTTCTTCTTGTCTATCCATCAATTGATAAAACAAAAAGACGTTGAGGAATAAGAAGGTGACAATAAAGATTGTCTTTGCTTTACTCCAATCCACGTACTGATACCTCCCCAGCGACTTCTTGCTCTGACTCATCTAAATCAGGAATTGGTTGCCATGAGCCATGATATTTCATAAACCATTGCGGCTGAAAAATCAGAAATGACTGTTGTTTTGTCATATGTTGACCTATTTGGATATCGTCAACTGAATCGATATCGACTTCTTCACTTTTATCTAACTTTTTCAAGATTTCAGTCGCTGGTGATAGCGAAATACTCTCTTCAAACTCGAACGGGTCATCTTCTAGTTCAAATAAAGGTCTCGTGTACTCTTCAATTCGACCACTCGTCTTTTGCAAGTTCATCGTGTACAAACGGTCATCCCCTATATTCGAACCTAAAACGGGTGTACCTGAAATCGAGAGTCGAAATGTCACATTTTCATGGTAAGTTGACACGTTGTAATCATCGTATAAATACGTATCTGTCCAACCTCCGTGACTATTTACAAAATCCAAACTTTCTTGAACCATCCCATCCCCTTCAGTTGGTTCTGGATCACTGAGTACGGGATGGACATAATTAATGACGTCTCCGCCATTTTCGATATTCAATATTCGATTACCATCACTAAAAGACTCTTCACTATTTCCCTGAAAATAATGCTGAACATGTTCAGGATCGCTGAACATCAGTTCTTTAAACGTTTTGACTTGAATGACGTTAGACATAAACGTATAACGTTTCATTTCTAACGGTTCACTAGGAAAATAACTTATTTCTTCAATATCAGATTCTTCATTTTCGTTAAAAACCTCTGCTTTTGCTGGGACTGTAACATTCTCAACATTGGCCCTTAAAGCTTCTAGATCTTCGAAAGTCATATCGGTTTTTCCTTGTACAACTGATTTTTCATCATACGAAATGAATTGAATAGACACGTCAGCTTGTTCGTTTTGTTCATTAACAAATAAAACAATCCGATCAACCTTTGAAATAGACATCTCTTCTTCTGATATATCAAATAATTGTTCAATATCTTCACTGTATATTGGTGCAGGATAAATAAACTCGAAGCCACCGATTTGTTGTGACATTGAGACAGCGGTAGAAGATGATGTGACTAACTGTTCGATTTCAAGTTCTGTTAACTCAGCGAGAAACATCGATACATGATCTTCACCTGGAATGAGCCATTCATGTCTGACTCCATCGTGAAAAACAATTTCTCTAGGACGTACAATATCCGTCACTTCTTTCTCTTCACCGATTTCTGTACTTTCTATATACTCTGTAGGTTCCAAAAGACGGTATTCAGGTTGATACGTCCAAATCAGCCAAGTTAAATAAACGCTCGTTAAAATGAGAACAGTTAGTAAAACCGTTTTAATATGTTCGATCATGCTTCCTCCACCGTCCCATCATCATAAGGGAGACTAAAGAACATTGTTGTACCTTTCCCCCAATCACTACTTACCCAAATTGATCCTCCGTGAGCAAATACAATTTCCTTGGCAATCGCTAAGCCTAACCCTGTACCGCCTAAGCTTCGTGCACGTGCTTTATCAACACGATAAAAGCGGTCAAAAATATACGGAATATTTTCTTTAGGGATTCCTACACCTTCATCACGAACACTTACAACGACGCGATGTGCTTCTTGTTTAATTGTACAAACGACCGCTCCTCCTTCTGGAGAGTATTTAATCGCATTGGAGATCGTGTTATCAAACACTTGGGTTAGCTTATCGTGATCTGCTTGAACTTTTACAGGTTTATTTGGAAATTTACGCTTAAATTGGATCGATGCATGTTTTGTAGACATTTCAAACCGATCAACAATTTGGTTGGCAAACGTAACAAGGTCTAACGTCTTCTCGTTAATTTGATAGTCTTTACTATCCATTTTCGATAGCTGCAATAAATCATTAACGAGACGGATCATTCGTTCTGTTTCATTTTGAGTTACATGCAGAAACCTTGGTGCAATTTCCGGATCATATAACGCCCCGTCATCCAGTGCTTCTAAATAACTTTTCATCGATGTCAGTGGTGTGCGCAGCTCATGTGAGACATTGGCAACAAATTCACGGCGTTCTTGTTCTACCTTTTCTTGCTCAGTGACGTCGTGTAAAACAACAATAAGTCCGTTTTTCTCTCCATTTTCTTGGGTGACTGTAGAAATGTTTGCTTCCACAACAAATTCCTGGTCAATACCGCTAAAGTCGAGCAGTAAAGGCTCGTCCATTTGATACATGTCTTCAATGGTGACCCCTTCGATATGAAGGAGATCTGTAATCGGATATTCGATGCCTTCTTCGTTTGTCGTATTCAAAATTTCCTCTGCTCGTCGGTTCATTAAAATGACACGGCCCCCACGGTCTGTTGCCATGACCCCGTCAGTCATATTCGCGAGCACAGAGCTTAATTTGCGACGCTCTTCCTCTGTTGTTGCTTGAGCATCTTGAAGTTTATCACTTAAATCGTTGAATGATGTTGCAAGTTGGCCGATTTCATCTGCCCCATATACTGTTACGTTTCGTGAGTAATCACCTTCACCTAAGGATACGGTTTGCCTTTTCATATCAACAATCGGACGTGTGATCGTTCGTGATAATAAAATCCCTAAGAGAGCAGTAATACCTAAAGCAATCATCGTACCAGTCATTAATATTTGATTGATTTGTTGCATTTCATCGTATATTTCTTCCATTGATGCTTGGATGTAAATCGCGCCTATCGTCTGGTCCTCAGAAGAAACAGGTGTCGCTAGTACGCGCATTCGATGCCCCGTTTGTGGCTCACGAACAATATCTTCATCAGGTGTACCAACTAATGCTCGTTTGACTAAAACATTGGTTGTTCTTTGTCCGACAATATGACGTTCTGTAAAATCGGATGTGCTAACAACCACATTATTTTCATCAATGACTTGCGCTTTTGCTTGTTCAATATTAAAAAACTCATTTAACAAAGAGTCAATCGACGCTTGTAAAGATGGGTCATCGTCATCGCGGTCTGCAATCATTTCCTGCTCAACATTATAGGAAAGTAAATCTGCCCGATCATCGATCATTTCAAAAAAGTTCGTCACGAGCTGATCTTCAAGCTGTCTCGTGAAATAAACACCGATAACTTGCATCGCAACAAGAATGAGCAAAACGTAAATAATGACGATTTTTACATGAATCGATTGTAAAAAATGAACTTTTTTCATCCTTTAAGACTCCTGCTCAACTTGACGCATGTAATACCCAACACCACGACGAGTAATAATCCAATTCGGGTAACTTGGGTTGTCTTCTACCTTCTCTCGTAGACGTCTTACTGTAACGTCAACAGTTCGCACATCTCCAAAATAATCATATCCCCAAACAGCTTGTAGTAAGTGCTCACGGGTCATGACTTGTCCGATATGCTTAGCTAGGTAATGAATCAATTCAAATTCACGATGCGTTAATTCAATTGCTTCCCCACGCTTTGTGACTAGATAGGCATCCGGGTGAATAGTGAGCGCGCCAATTTGAATATCATTTGTTTCCGATACTGCTTCTTTAGACTGTACTTGATTACGACGTAAATTGGCTTTTACTCTTGCTAATAACTCGCGCGTACTAAAAGGTTTTGTAACGTAATCATCTGCACCTAGTTCTAACCCGAGTACTTTATCAATCTCCGAGTCTTTTGCTGTCAGCATAATAATCGGGATTTCAAATTGTTTTCTTATTTCCCTACATACTTCCATTCCATCTTTATAAGGCAACATAATATCTAAAAGAACAAGGTCAGGAACGGGGTCTTGTACCTTTTCTAAAGCTTCATTACCATCATAGGCACAAGTGACTTCAAACCCTTCCTTTTCTAAATTAAATTGTAAAATATCTGCAATCGGCTCTTCATCATCGACAACTAAAATTCGTTGTTTATCCATATCAGCTAGCCTCCAATTCATAATCAGCGCAGTTCATCAAAAATCTCTACCTATATTCTATCATAATCAGCAAAATCGTCTCTATTTCATAAATGGGAACTACCCCCTGTATATAACTTACAATCATACAAATGAAGCTGATCCATAACAAAGTCGGTCCTCAATAAAAGAAAACGTAAAACATTGCGTTCTACGTTCTCCCTTTCTAACAGGATACCAGCTTTGTAGTGAATCAGCTTGATCATTTAATAAGTCACGTAATTTAATGGGTCTTTTACTTGTCCATTTTCATGAACTTCAAAGTGTAAGTGAACGCCTGTGGATCTACCAGTCGACCCCATTGTACCAATCGTCTGACCTTGACCTACAGTTTGTCCGACACTTACATCAATAGATGATAAATGAGCATATACAGTCTCCATACCATTATTATGATTAATTCGAACTGTATTGCCATAACCACCTTCATTACCCGCTGAAGAAACGACACCATTGTCTGCTGCTAAAATATCACGGTTCGATACACCAGCAACATCAATGCCATTATGCATTCGTCCCCAACGTGGGCCCATTGGACTTGTCATTGTTCCTCCAACAGTTGGACGAACGAGATCCCCTGTCCCTCTCGATGGAGAAGTTTTTGTTCCATGCACAACAATGCGATCTTTCGCTTCTTTAGTAACTTCCTCTTCAATAATTTCTTCTGCTACAGATTGACCATTTTCATACACATTTGCTGAGGTGATCAATTTTTCCCCATCTGAACCAGATTGTCGAACTTCTGATTCCCCTTGCCAAATAGCGTCATCTTCCTCTGTTCTTTCTTGATATCGAATCGTTTGTTCTTCTTTTTTTATACGTTCAACAACAACATCAATCAGTGGTTCGTAGACAGTGACGCTAAGTTCATCACCCAATTGTAGCAAAGTATCTTCATCAATATCATCGTTTAACGCTAACAATTCATTTAGAGAAAGGTCATGATCAGATGCAATAGACCCGAGCACATCGCCTTCACTAACTTCATATTTATCTTCTTCTAACGTTCCGTTAATAATTACGTCTTTTGCCTCATCAATACTTAATATTTGATCAGGGTGAGCACTTGATTGTTCACTCTCGATGTCTGCTGATAATTCAATGTCAATTAATACTTCTTCACCAGACTGAATGTCTTCAATCACTTCTTCTTCATCGAGTGCTTCTCCAGCTCGTTCTTGCCATTGTTCCCATTCATCATCACTTAAATAGTCTTTAATCAAGCTCTTTCTAATTTCCTTAACATCTTTATCAGCATCAATATGACCAACAGTTTCACCATCAACAGTTATGTATTCACTTGGTACATGAACTTCAAGATAGTCTTCTAACTCACCGATCGTTTGTTGATTATCTACACGACTTTGAAATACACGCTCTACAGTATAAGAGATGTTTTCCCCAACTAACAGTTCTTTACCTTCAAATTGGTCAGCATTTTCTTTTAACACTTTGTCCATTTTATCTTCGACAATTTGATAGTTATCGACAGAACCAATCCGTTTGTCATCTACTTCAATATGATAGATTTTCTCTAATTCTTCAAAGTAATTAATATGTGCACTTGCTTGTGCCATTGAAAGTGAAGAAACACCCAATGAAACAGCAAAAGCAAGCGTACCTGTAACAATTCGTTTATGATAATTTTTCCATTGGTGTTTAATCATTTGCTGTTGTTTTCTCCATCGATCATAAATGAAAGACGAAAAAGACGACAACCGTATTTTCCCCTTCATATTGTTCTCCTCCTACGATTTCAACTCAATATATATTCAAGACAATACTTTAGTTTTTAACCTATTGCATTTTAACACAAACCGACAATTTTTTAGCAATTATTACGAAATTGTAATATAAATGTATTGTTGATGTTAAAGATAGACATGAGCAAAAAAAAACTACTTATCCTCTGATAAGTAGATGTTTTATAAATATGTAACTGGTGCTGGCCAGAGGACTTGAACCCCCAACCTACTGATTACAAGTCAGTTGCTCTACCAATTGAGCTAGGCCAGCAAAAGTGGTGGCTCGAGACGGAATCGAACCGCCGACACGAGGATTTTCAGTCCACTGCTCTACCGACTGAGCTATCGAGCCTAAATGGCGGTCCCGACGGGATTCGAACCCGCGATCTCCTGCGTGACAGGCAGGCATGTTGACCGCTACACTACGGGACCATTATTGGAATATATGTTTTGTGCTTGTCCATTTGTACTTTTTCAAGTACACAATCCCACCTTGCTTTGATGATTATTCGACGAAGTTGCGATGGTATTTTGGTTGCGGGGGATGGATTTGAACCACCGACCTTCGGGTTATGAGCCCGACGAGCTACCAGACTGCTCCACCCCGCGATGTTGGTGACCCGTAGGGGATTCGAACCCCTGATACCGCCGTGAAAGGGCGGTGTCTTAACCACTTGACCAACGGGCCTATTTCAATCAATTTCATTTTGTGTTTGCGACTGAGCAGTTATCCTGTCAGCGACATTTATAATAATATCACTTATATTTTTGAAATGCAATAGCTTTTTTAAAAAAATATATTTTTTTCTTAGCAACCAGCTATTTGCTTTCTGCTCTCAACAAGTCTTTTACTACTTTAACTAATTTTTTATGATTTCGCAAGTCTAAATTCGTTGGAAATATATAATTTCATGTTGGGATAAGCGACTGAATCGTTAATAAAAGTCCCGATCAACCTTGAACCGGTAATCGGGACTTTAAAATTAAGCAAATACGCCTCGAACTTGATTCGTTTGTGATCGGTCAGGTCCAACTGAAAACACGCTTAGTGGAATCCCTGTTAACTGCGAAATTCTTTCAACATAATAAAGTGCATTTTTCGGTAAATCATGGAGAGATTTTGCCCCTGTAATATCTTCTGTCCATCCTGCAAGTTCTTCATATACAGGCTCACATTCGGCTAAAACATTTAAATTTGCTGGGAACTCTTCAATGATTTCACCTTTATATTTGTATGCGACACAAATTTTGAGTGTTTCAATGCCCGTTAATACATCGATTGAGTTTAATGAAAGGTCTGTGATTCCACTAACTCTCTGAGCATGGCGAACAACAACACTATCAAACCAACCAACGCGGCGCGGACGTCCTGTTGTCGTTCCGTACTCTTTCCCAACTTCACGAATCTGTTCACCTATTTCATCGGTCAATTCTGTTGGAAATGGACCATCACCAACGCGTGTCGTATAAGCTTTGGATACACCGACGACATGATCAATTTTTGATGGACCAACGCCAGAGCCAATTGCCACACCACCCGCAATTGGGTTTGATGAAGTAACAAATGGATATGTTCCTTGGTCAATATCTAACATTACGCCTTGTGCGCCTTCAAACAATACACGTTTTCCTAGTTCAAGGCCGTCATTTAGCACAACAGAAGTGTCTGTTACGTATTTAGCAATTTCTTGGCCATATTGAAAGTACTCTTCTAAAATATCCTCTTTCTTAAAGCCCTCTACTTCATACATTTTCTCTAATAAACGATTTTTTTCTTGTAAGTTATACGTTAGCTTCTCATCAAAAGCAGAACGATCTAAAAGGTCTGCGATTCGAATACCAACGCGGGCAGCTTTATCCATATAGGCTGGACCGATGCCTTTTTTCGTCGTACCTATTTTATTCGCACCTTTACTCTCCTCTTCTACCACATCTAGTTTAAGATGGTACGGTAAAATAACGTGGGCGCGATTACTAATTCGCAAATTACTCGTATCTATTCCACGTTCATGTAAATATTCAAGTTCTTGCACAAGAGCCTTGGGATCGATCACCATCCCATTTCCAATCACGCAAATTTTATCATTATAAAAAATCCCTGATGGAATCAAATGGAGTTTAAATGTTTGTCCATTAAATACGATCGTATGTCCTGCATTGTTTCCACCTTGATAACGTGCAACAACTTCTGCTTGTTCTGATAAGTAATCAGTAATTTTACCTTTTCCTTCGTCTCCCCATTGCGTTCCTACTACGACTACCGACGGCATCGGCCAGCACCTCCGTTACGAATATTTAAAAAAGCAAAATTAATTTCGTTCGTATTCATTATTAAACACACTTTGATTTTACCAGTTACATGAATAACAGTCAATTAAACACGAACGTTACTCATTGTTAACTCTACGTTATTCGTATTTAAAAAAAGGTGACGAAAACAAGTATCGTCACCTTTACGCACCTGGTGGCATGTCCCCTTCATCAAAGCGCCTTTCCAAGTTTACAAACTTATTATATTCTTTTACAAAGGCTAGTTCGACAGTTCCAACAGGACCATTACGTTGCTTAGCAATAATAATTTCGATAATATCTTTCTGCTCCGATTCTTGATCGTAATAGTCATCACGATATAAGAAAGAGACGATATCGGCATCCTGCTCAATACTTCCTGATTCACGCAGGTCACTCATCATTGGTCGTTTATCTTGGCGTGACTCAACGCCACGAGAAAGCTGGGATAAAGCAATCACAGGTACATCTAGTTCACGGGCAATCCCTTTCAGTTCTCGGGAAATTTCACTGACTTCTTGCTGACGATTCTCGCCATTTCGTCCATCCCCTTGAATAAGTTGTAAGTAGTCAATCATGATCATACCAAGTCCTTTTTCCTGTTTTAGACGTCGACACTTGGCACGAATATCATTGACTTTTACACCTGGGGTATCGTCAATATAAATGCCCGCATTAGATAATGAACCCATCGCCATCGTTAACTTTTCCCAGTCTTCTTCTTCAAGCTGTCCAGTTCTTAACCTTTGTGCATCAATATTACCTTCAGCACACAGCATACGCATCACTAATTGAGAAGCCCCCATCTCAAGACTGAAGATCGCAACGTTTTCTCCAGACCGAGTAGCGACATTTTGCGAGATATTTAAAGCAAAGGCTGTCTTACCTACAGAAGGTCTAGCAGCAACAATAATCAAGTCACTGCGTTGAAAGCCAGCTGTAATATTATCAAGTTCTGTAAAGCCTGTTGCAATACCAGTGACATCCTCCGTTTGCGTTTGTAACAACTCGATCTGATCATAGGCTTCGATGAGTACATCCTTAATGGATGTGAAAGCACTCGTATTCTTTTTTTGCGCAATTTCAAGTACTGTACGCTCAGCATCATTGAGAATATTTTCGACTTCTTCTTCAGCTGCATACCCTTCAGCTGCGATATTCGTTGCTACACGGATCAGGCGACGTAGTAACGATTTTTCTTCAACAATTTGACTATAATAATCGATGTTTGCAGCAGTAGGAACGGCATTGGCAAGATCACTCAAGTAAGAAACGCCACCGACTTCCTCTAACCACTTGTTATCTTGTAGTTCACTCGTTACTGTCACTAAGTCAACTGGTTCGCCTTTTTCCCCTAACGTGAGCATAACTTGAAAAAGTCGTTGATGGGCTGCGCGATAAAAGTCATCTGGGTCCAAACGTTCTGAAGCTGTGACTAGCGCTTCGCCTTCTAAAAAGATCGCACCAAGAACCGCTTGCTCCGCTTCAATATTTTGCGGAGGCGTTCGATCTGCAAACAAATCGCTCATTGTTTCTCCCTCTTTCTATTAAGCCAAATTTCCTTAGGCTTCTTTCACATGTACTTTTAAGGTAGCTGTCACTTGTGGGTGAACTTTTACCGTTACATTCGTATAGCCTAAGTTTCTGATTGGCTCATTCATTTCAATTTTTCTTTTATCAATCTTTAAGTCCATCTTTTTCAACTGTTCAGCAATCTGCTTATTCGTCACGGCACCGAATAAACGTCCTTTGTCTCCTGATTTTGCACTCAATTCTACCGTGGTGTTTTCTAGCTTTTCTTTAAATTGTTTTGCTTCTTGTAATTTATTCTCTTCTTCACGTTTTTGGCTTTCTTGTTGTTTTTCTAAAGCTTTGAGGTTAGCTTTTGTCGCCTCTTTTGCTAGATTATTTTTCAATAAATAATTGCGAGCATATCCTTCAGAAACATCTTTCACTTCACCTTTTTTTCCTTTACCTTTAACATCTGCTAAAAAAATGACTTTCATGACGATTGACCTCCTTCAAAGTATTCATCTATTTTTTCATTTAATAGCTCCTCAACTTCTTCAATGCTATAACCATCTAGTTGAGTCGCTGCATTCGTTAAGTGGCCACCTCCGTCAAGCTTTTCCATAATCACTTGTACGTTGACATCACCTAAGGACCTTGCACTAACATTGACGCGCTCTTCATCTACATGAGAGATGACAAATGAAGCGACGACATCTTTTAGTGTGAGCAGTGTATCAGCTGCTTGCGCAATAAGGACACGACCGTAAGTTTCCGCTGGGTCTCCTTTTGCAATTGCAACACTACCTCGGTATACAGAAGCACTTTCAACGAGCTTTGCTCGCTTTACATATTGACTTATATCTTCTTTCATTAATTGTTGTACGAGCGTAGTGTCAGCTCCTTGTGTTTTCAAAAATGAAGCTGCGTCGAAGGTACGAGACCCTGTTCTAATCGCGAAACTTTTCGTATCAACAATAATACCTGCTAAAAGTGATGTTGATTCTAACACATCAAGACTTGGTGTGTGCGGCTGATACTCTAATAGTTCTGTTACTAGTTCTGCCGTTGAAGATGCATATGGTTCCATATAAACAAGAACAGCATTTTCAATAAATTCCTCACCTCGTCGGTGATGGTCAATAACGATCACACGATTTACTTTCTTTAATATCTCCGGGTCGATCGTCATCGATGGTTTATGCGTATCAACAACGACAAGTAATGTATCTTCAGTTAATTCTTCGTGTGCTTCTTCCGGTGAAATAAATTGTGACCATAGACGATCATGCTCACGAACCTCTTCTAGAAGATTACTAACGCTTTCTGTGTCATTTGGATTAACGACGACGAGCCCTTCCTTGCCATTAACTTCAGCAATCTTTGCCATGCCAATTGAGGAGCCGATCGCATCCATATCTGGGTTTTTATGCCCCATGATGAGTACTTTATCGCTTTCTGCGACAAAATCACGCATCGCGTGGGATATGACACGGGCACGTACACGTGTCCGTTTCTCAACAGCATTGGATTTTCCACCGTAGAATCTTACTTGCCCGTTTCGTTCTTTGATCGCAACTTGATCTCCCCCACGCCCTAATGCTAAATCAAGGCTCGACTGTGCAAGTGAACCGAGCTCGCGCAAGGAACGCTCACCACTTCCAATTCCAATACTTAACGTGAGTGAAACATTCTCTTGCCCTGTTACTTCACGGACTTCATCGAGAATTGTAAAGCGTTCTTCTTCTAACTGTTCAAGCGTCCCTTCATTTAATACAGCAATGAACCGATCCGCTGATGCACGCCGTAAAAAGATATCATATGTTTGCGACCATTGATTTAATGATGAAGTGACATGGCTCATCAATTTACTCCGTAATTGATCGTCCATCCCTTGCGTCACTTCTTCGTAATTATCTAAATAGACCGTTCCTAGAACGGTTTTTTCTTGTTCAAATCGATGTTTCAGTTCTTGTTCGTCAGTGACATCGAACAAATACAACAAGCGCTCGTTACGTTTGACAACGACGCGATACGCACGTTCGTTCACTGTTATCACAAATTCATCTTGCTCAGCACGGAGGCGTTTTGGTAATGATTCGCTAATCACATCCACCGTCTCCCCAATTAAGGTATGATCCAGGACTTCATTCATATAAGGATTCACCCATTGAATAACACCTGTTTCACTATAGGTGACGATTCCTATTGGTAATGAAGTGACTGCTTCTTCGCCAACTTTGTTAATTCGATAAGTTAAACGAGAAATATAATCAGTCATCTCATTTTCAAAGCTGTTTTTAGCACGCAGCATCAAAACTAAAATCGCAACACCTACAACTAGGCTAAATGAGCCTAATTGCCACTGATAAAATAACAAGATAAGTGACAGGACAATCGACCAAGAAAACAGTGCGATGAGATGGTAGCCGTGCCACCGTCTCAATATCGTTTTCGGCATAGCTCGAACAACTCCTATTTGCCTGAATTCATCCGTTTTCGAAGGTCGAACCCTAAATCAATCAGACCTAGAATTCGGACGATACTTAAGAGGAACGGCATAAAAAGACTCACGATGACAATCGTAATCGGAAACGCACGCGTAACTCCTTTATTATAGAAATAGAAGAAAATAAACGCAAAACCTTGAATAATCATCGCCATTTCTAATAATGGCGTAAGGTTCATCACCACAGTATACATCGTATCCCCTTGTTCGAAACCAATCATAAGCAAGATTAGCATGATCAAATAATACCATATAAACGATTTCGGAAACGACCATTCTCTAAGTGGTGGAAAGGTCGATATTTCATACTTCAAGCGACGTAAAAAGGTTGACGCAATCCATTGTATGAATAAAGCATAACCAATACCCGTCACAATAAATAGAAACGGTGTAATCACCATCAATTGATCAATAAACGTTTCCATTTGAGTAAGAACGTCACCTGATTCACTTTGTCCAATTGAACTTAACAGCGTCTCAGCTGTTACTACGGATTCATAAAGCATTTCTTGCATCGTTTCAATCGGATGGATATCCAAAAGAACAATACTAATAATAAAATTAACAAGTAACGTTGCAATGAACGTTAATGATCCTGCTAACAAGACAGCAAAGGCTTGTTTTTTACGCCGAAACATTTCCCCAATTACAAGCCCACCTGTTGCAAATGTGAACGTAAGCGGTAATGCCATTGGCGTCAGTAACATCAACGTTAAAAACAAACTTGATACCCATACAAAAACGCCAGGTTTAAGACCGTGACGCATAACATATAAAATAAAAGGAATGGGCAACAACCATAACACAAGGGAGCCAACAAAAGGAACCCAAAATGAAATAAACAAAAGGACCATATAAATGGACAGAATCATGGCACCTTCTGTCACTGTTCGCGTTTGTTGCATGTTTTTCCCTACTTTCTATTCTAGTCAATGAAATTCAAATACCCAAGTTATATTGTAGCACGTCTTCTTTCATAAAGACAAAGTAACATCATATGTACATTTTCCCTCTTTTTAACCTCTTTTTAACCCCTTCTAAAACTTTAGGAAAACATTCATTTGTTCCACGTGAAACGAATGCGTTTTCATTTATCGAACTCAGAAATACTTTGAGATACAAAAAACTCTCAGTAGCTTCGTCACTACTGAGAGTTTTCATTTACTATTCAGTCACATATGGCAATAAAGCCATTTGACGTGCGCGCTTAATTGCACGAGTCAATTGACGTTGGTACTTCGCGGAAGTTCCTGTTACGCGGCGAGGAAGAATTTTTCCACGCTCGGAAATGAACTTCTTAAGGAGATCAACGTCTTTATAGTCAATTTTGTTAATCTTGTTAACCGTAAAATAACACACTTTACGGCGTTTTGGTCGACCACGACGTGCCATTTCCACCCCTCCTTTACTTTTAGAATCGTTATTTTGAAACACATGCATGTTTTATTGAATTAGAATGGGAGATCGTCATCGGAAATGTCGATCGGCTTCCCATCGCTTGCGAATGGATCATCGGATAAATCAGTCTGACCTTTTTGACCACCTGATCCAGGTGCTTGACCTTGGTTACGCTGAAATCCGTCGTTTGCTGGTTCATATGGGTTCGGACTAGGGCTTGGATTCCCGTACGATTCCTGTGAGCCAAATCCGCCACCACCACTGGCATTTTTCGGTTCTAAAAACTGTACGCTTTCGGCAACAACTTCTGTTACAAAAATGCGACGTCCTTCTTGATTTTCATAACTACGCGTTTGCATACGCCCGTCCACGCCAGCTTGACTTCCTTTTTTAAGGTAGTTAGCCACGTTTTCGGCTTGCTTTCGCCATACGACACAGTTAATAAAATCGGCTTCTCGATTTCCTTGTTGGTTCGAAAAAGGACGATTTACTGCGAGTGTAAAACTCGTAACCGCAATTCCATTGGCAGTATAACGCAATTCTGGATCTTTTGTTAACCTTCCAACCAGCACGACACGGTTAATCATCGTAACTCCTCCCCATTTTCTCCTTAATTTAATAAGGGTTTATTCATCATCTCGAACAGCCATCGTACGAAGAACATCGCCGTTGATTTTAACACGACGGTCGAACTCGTTGATCGCTTCTGCGTTTGCATTTACGTTAAGAAGAACATAGTAGCCTTCTTTATAGTCATTGATTTCATAAGCTAAACGACGTTTACCTTTTTCGTCGACATTCTCGATTTCAGCACCGTTATCTTTAAGCACTTGATTGTAGCGCTCGATTAACTCTTTAGTTGCTGATTCCTCGAGATTTGGACGTACAATGTACATGATTTCGTATTTACGCATCTTACGTCACCTCCTTTTGGTCTAACGGCTCCTATTACTAGGAGCAAGGAACAATGCTTAATTGCTCGCATCTGCATATTATAGCAGAAGCCGTTAATGTATACAAGCCGATTTTTATGAAAAGCGACAAAAGAGGAGGAGCCGCCAAGTTAACCGCTTGATGCTTACCTCCCCCTTCAAGATTTACTTATACATTAAAACGGAAATGGACAACATCGCCATCTTTAACGATGTACTCTTTCCCTTCTAAACGTACTTTCCCTTTTTCTTTAGCCGCACTCATAGACCCTTCTGTTGCAAGGTCTTCATAAGAAACAACTTCAGCTCGAATGAATCCACGCTCAAAATCAGAATGGATCACACCAGCTGCTTGTGGCGCCTTCGTCCCTTCTGTAATCGTCCAAGCGCGCACTTCTTGCTCTCCGGCAGTAAAGTACGTCTCTAAACCAAGCAATTGGTATGCCGCTTTAATTAATTGATCAAGACCAGATTCTGCTATTCCTAGTTCATCTAAAAATTCTTGTTTCTCATCACCTTCAAGTTCTGCAATCTCTGCCTCAATTTTGGCACAGACTACAATCACTTGTGATCCTTCATTTGCAGCGTATTCTTTTACTTTTTGCACTTTCGGGTTTTCATCCGCTTCTAACAATTCTCCTTCACTTACGTTAGCAACATAAAGCACAGGTTTCATCGTTAGTAAATGTAAGCCTTTTGCAATTTTTTCTTCCTCATCTGATAGTTCTACGCTGCGCGCAGGCTTGTCCTCTTCTAGGGAATCTTTGATTTTTGAAAGCACATCATATTCAGCAATAGCTTCCTTATCTTTCTGTTTTACCTGCTTTTCAACTTTAGCCATTCGCTTTTCAACTGTTTCGAGGTCAGCTAACACTAACTCTAAATTTATCACTTCGATGTCACGAATTGGATCGACACTACCTGATACGTGAGTGATGTCGTCATCTTGAAAGCAACGTACAACATGGGAAATCGCGTCCACTTGGCGAATATGAGAAAGAAATTGGTTTCCTAAGCCTTCACCACGACTTGCTCCTTCTACAATCCCGGCAATATCTGTAAACTCAAATGCTGTCGGTACGGTTTTTTTCGGTTTTACTAATTCTGTTAATTTTGTCAAACGGTAGTCAGGAACTTCTACGATCCCAACGTTTGGGTCAATGGTACAGAACGGATAGTTTGCCGATTCTGCACCTGCTTGTGTAATTGCGTTAAAAAGCGTCGATTTTCCTACGTTCGGTAAACCGACGATCCCTGTTGTTAAAGCCATTTGTCATACCCCTTTATCACAATGTTTCATTAGAAACGATTTGATTTGCTTCATTACCTTATTCAATTATAGAGACAAACGAAAAAAAAGACAAGAAACCGTATTGTTTCTTGACTTCCTTTCACCGGCGATGATTTCGTTTCTTTTTGGACAATCCAAGCCTATGAAACGTTCTTTTTTTGTGCTGAAGAAAATATATGAATGGAACAGATGATCGTTCCTAAAATATTAAAACCGAGCATGGATAGAACATATATTGAAACTGAATCTTCAACAACGTATGTCAGGTAACGTACAGTATTGATTGCAAATATGGCAAGCAACAAAGCATACAGTTTCCTGTTCATACAGAACCTCCGTAACCTTCTTCACTATTAAAGAAAGAAGGTAGAAAAATATTAAGAGTTGGACGATGACTCATGGCGTTCTATTACTGACTTTACTTTTTTTTCAAACTCACGCCGAGGCATTAAAACACTATGCTCGCAACCGAGACATTTAATTCGAATATCCATTCCCATACGAATGATTTGCCAACGATTTTCCCCACAAGGATGTTGTTTTTTCATCTTAACAATATCGTATAAATCAAACGTTTGATCAGCCATGTCTTACACCCCTTTATTACTCGAAAATGCTTGTACGCCAATTATACTATATATTACGGCACTTCTGCACGCGTATCTTAAGCTTAACTTTATCTATACCTTTTCAAAACGTTCTAAAATTGGGTAAAGGACAATCGCTGCTAACATGTATAAATTTAGAATTCCGTATAACGGATATAGCACGGCAACAAGTTGTGAAAAACCAAATGTCGTAAGAGGGATCATTGTACAAACAGCGATAAGCGCTAATAACCATAATGGGAAGGGAAAACGGTGTTGAATTCGTGTACAAATGCCAAATACACCAGATGCTGCAGATGTATAAATCGCTCCCCAAAGTAAGCCAGACATAATCAAAACCATAAAATGAGGGTAATTTGCAATAATCGCAAACAATGGAATTTCATATAACATTGCTTCATGAGCTACTTGTAGTAATGATTCATTATATAGTAACGATACGCTTCCCAAAATACCAGCACTACCTAAGCTAGCTATCCATATCTCACCAGGGTGGGAGATTTTTTGTCCTACAGCAGATAAAACGGCGATAAGCGGTAAGATATTTAAAGCTGTAAATGTAAATGCCGTCGGCCAATTACTTTGCCTCATCACATCAAACTGAATCGGAAAACCATTCATCCATTGGAATGCTAGAAGCGATCCTATAAGGAATAAAATAAGTAGAGGGATGATCAATGCATTCATGGACGTCATTCCACGAATCCCCCAAATAAATAAAACAACAAGAAGTGCCGACATCAAAATGACACCGTACCAATACGGTACATACATCACTTCTAACGTTGCTCCACCACCAGCAATCATAATAACGGACATTGAAAATAAATAGAGAAAAATCATACCATCATAAAACCTTGTCAATCGCTTCCCTACCAACGCTTGTAAAATTGGAATATAATGCTGAGATTGTTTTTCATAACTAATGGACATAATCACAAAGCAACATACAAAAAAGAAAATTGCAAACAAGATGATCGCAAGCGTACTTTCTGACCCGAAAAACTGCCACAACTCACGCCCCGATGCATATCCAGCCCCGATCATTGTTCCGATGATAAGAAACATCCACTTGAACCCTGCCTGCCACATGATCACTTCACCTTTTTCCCTTTTCATTGTTGGAAATGTATAGAAATAACACTGTTTTCCTATACTGTTAATACTTATGGACAAAGGGTGGCTTGTATGATGTTTCCTAAAGAACTTTTTAAAAGAGATCGTGAAAATACGTTTCGAATCGCTGCGGATAGTGAACTAAGTGACAGTAAAATTGCTAAGCAAATGATAAATCTCTTCCCTGAAACAACAGGTAAAGATATAGTGATCGTTTGCATCGGTAGCGACCGTGCAACAGGTGATTGTTTCGGGCCTATTATCGGATCAAAATTAAAACAACGGTTAAACGAACCTTTTTTCGTTTATGGAACATTAAATGAACCTGTTCATGCTGTAAATCTACAAGAAACGCTCACATACATTGCCAATGAGCACCCTGATGCTTTTGTTATTGGCATTGATGCCTGTCTTGGTATATCTAGTAATGTCGGCACAATCACGTTGGCGCAAGGACCGGTCTACCCGGGAGCAGCTATGAAAAAAGATTTACCAGCTGTCGGAGACATTCACTTAACCGGTATCGTCAATGTTGGCGGGTATATGGAGATGATGGTTCTTCAAAATACTCGTTTGTCAATCGTGATGGATATGGCTCACGTTGTCAGTAGTGCCTTTTCAATCGTTGAAATTAAACTTAAACATTTATCATTACAAAAAGGCGGATAACTAACCATCAACATTTTTGTACGCTGGTTCTTCAATATTTTTCAGGTATTAAAAGAAATAAACTTGTCCTACCACTAGTAAAATGACGACGATGAGGCCTGGAAGTAGGTTGGCAACGCGAATATTGGTGATTCCAAGCAAATTAAAGCCAATCGCCATAATCATGACGCCCCCTACTGCCGTCATTTCTATAATAAATTGGTCAAGAATGTCCGTAGGCAACCACTCTACAATAAAGGAAGCAAATATAGCGATACTTCCTTGATACAGAAGGACTGGAAATGCAGCAAAAAATACACCAAAACCTAACGTCGTTGCAAATACAATCGATGAGAAACCGTCGATCAATGACTTGGTATATAAAATCGAATGGTCATGCCTTACTCCACTATCTAACGCACCAATCACAGACATTGCACCAACAACAAAAACAAGCGTAGCTATGACAAACCCTTGCGCAAGAGAAGGTCCATCTTCATTTTCTTCTCCTTGATTCTGAGTGCGCTCATTATTTAAACGTTGTTCCAACCACTTTCCTGTGTGGTTAAGTTTTCCTTCTAAGTTTAAGCGCTCACCTATGACCCCACCAACAGCTAAACTAATAATCACAAATAAAAATTGTTCACTTTCTAATCCCATCGACAACCCTAACATAATCACTGCAAGGGAAATGGCTTTCATGACCGTTTCCTTCATCGACTCAGAAAACCCTTTGATTCGTAATCCGATTAATGCCCCGATCATGATCGCTAGCCCGTTTACGACCGTTCCTAATAAAATCATATTTTCACCTCTTACACACCGAGCAACCCTTGACAAATTTCATCGATCGCTTTGATTAAATCATCTACTTCTTCTTCTGTATTATAAGGACCTACACTGACGCGAATCAGTCCTGTATCGATCGTCTCTAACCATTCATGAGCGGCAGGGCTACAGTGTAAGCCAGCACGCACAGCAATTTGATAATGTTCATCTAAAATCATCGCAACTTCATGGACATTGACCCCTTCTATTTCAAAGGAGATGACACCGATCCTATCATTGCTTTGATCAGGGCCAACATAACGAACATGTTCTATCGCCTGTAACCCTTGTAAACAGCGATCCACTAGCTTTTTCTCATGATTGGCAACCTCTTCAAGTCCAATCTTTTCTAATTGCTCTATAGCCTTCGATAACCCTGCAATTCCCGGTGTATTTAATGTACCGCTTTCCATACTTTCAGGCCAATTACTTGGTTGTAAACGGGATTCCGATTGACTGCCTGTTCCGCCTTGGATAAGGGGAGTAAGTTGAATACCTTGCTGTGCCATTAAAACACCTGTCCCTTGAGGACCTAATAACCCTTTATGTCCTGGAAATGCCAATAAATCAATGTTTTGTTCACTCATGTCAATTGGACGAATTCCAGCCGTTTGTGACGCATCTACACATGTGAGTATACCGCGTTGTTTTGCGTACTCACAGAGGCGTTCAATGGGTAAGAGGGCTCCTGTCACGTTTGACGCATGTGTAGCAATGAATAATTTTGTATTAGGAAGAAAAGATTCTTCTAGCTTCTCCTCACTTACATTGCCGTTGTAGTCTGGGTGAATATACGTCACTTCTATGCCATGGGAATCTTTAAGCTCCTCTAGTGGACGACGTACAGAATTATGCTCCATCGCTGTCGAAACAACATGGTCGCCTTCTTGAAAAGGCAATCCTTTAACCGCTTGATTAATTGCATACGTTGCGTTTGGATAAAACAACACACGCTCAGGATGTTTAAACGAAAAGAATGAAGCTAATTGTTTTCTTGTGTGAGAAACAACTTGGTGAGCACGTTGCGCTAACTGATGCCCCCCTCTTCCAGGGTTGGCAGCAAATGATTCAACCGCTTCTACCATTGCTTCTGTAACACCTTTTGGTTTTGGAAAACTAGAGGCAGCTTGATCAAAATATATCATCTTTCTATCTTTCTCCTTTCCTTTTGCACACGAAAGGGTCAGACCGTTCACATTAATATTTTGCACGATTCATGTGAATGTCAGACCCTATTGAGTCAAAATATCAAGTTATTCTTGTTCCTGTTGTTGCAAAAGGGACAATACTCTTTCTAGATCATCTTCTGAAAAATAATCTATTTCGATTTTCCCTTTTTTCTTACCTGGTTTTATCGAAACGCTTGTCCCAAAATAATCTCGAAGCGTCGCTTCTTTTTCTTTTAAAAATGGACTTAATTTCGGCTCTCGTTCTTTCGTTTCACGTGAAACACGATCATTTTTTTGTTGAATCCATTCTTCTAATTGACGCACACTCCACTGCTCTTTAATGACTTTTTGAATGAGTGGCGCTAACGCATCTTGAGATTTTAACCCCAATAATGCACGACCATGCCCCATCGATAATTTCCCTTCAGCAATGTACGATTGCGCTAATTCAGGAAGTTGGAGCAAACGTAAGTGGTTAGCAACATGCGGTCGACTTTTACCAAGTTTACGCGCTAACTCTTCTTGCGTTACTTGTGCATGTTCCAATAACTTTTGATATGCTTTGGCCTCTTCTAATGGATTCAAGTCCTCACGCTGAATATTTTCAATCAAGGCCATTTCCATCATTTGATCGTCCGTTAAATCACGGATAACAACAGGGATGGTTTCCAATTTTGCCTCTTTTGCAGCACGATAACGCCGTTCACCAACGACAATTTCATAACCTTTAATACTCGTGCGAACAATCAGTGGTTGTAAAACCCCATGTTGTTGAATCGATTCTTTCAATTCATTGATTGATTCATCAGAAAAAGATTTTCGTGGTTGATACGGATTCGGTCTTAATTCACTAAGTGAGACTTCTTTTATTTGTTCATCTTGTACAGACTCACTTTCAGCGTCAGGAAAGAATGCCGATATACCTTTTCCTAACCCTCTAGCCATTGGCAACAACCTCCTCCGCTAAGTCTACATACACTTGCGCACCTTTAGAACGTGCGTCATATTTTATAATTGGTTCCCCATAACTTGGTGCCTCTCCTAATCGGACATTTCGTGGAATCACAGTTTGAAAGACTTTCTCTCGGAAGTATTTTTTCACTTCATCAATCACTTGAATACCTAAGTTTGTCCGCGCATCGAGCATCGTTAGTAGAACACCTTCGATCACTAAATCGTGATTTAAATGTTTTTGTACGAGTCGTACTGTATTGAGTAATTGACTCAACCCTTCAAGAGCATAATACTCACATTGAACAGGGATGAGTACGGAGTGTGATGCGGTTAAAGAATTTAATGTTAGTAATCCTAAAGATGGCGGACAATCAATGACGATATAATCATATTTTTCAGACACTTCTTCCAAGGCTTTTTTTAACCGAACTTCCCTGGAAATGGTCGGAACAAGTTCAATCTCCGCACCAGCTAATTGGATCGTCGACGGTAATACATCAAGGTTGGGCATAGACGTTTCGACGATTACTTCTTCAGCACCACATTCTTCTACAAGAACGTTGTAAATACACTGGTCTACATCTCCCTTATCAACACCCACGCCACTCGTGGAATTTCCTTGTGGATCAATATCAACCATTAATACACGATTACCAACATGTGCTAGACATGCACTTAAATTGACAGCTGACGTCGTTTTCCCGACGCCTCCTTTTTGGTTCGCAATTGAAATGATTCTCCCCATCTTTTCACCTACCTAACTCATCGCTTGCTTTTTCGTGGCTGATGTTTCACTGTTGTCTATTTTATCATGAAAATGTCATTATGCCTTACAAAGAGTGACAAAAATTTTTGTAAACAGGACATCTTTCCTATGTGAATGAATCTCGCTAATCATCCCTACATCATTTTCGTATCAAATGTTGTTATTAGGGCTTCAGTCCAAATGCACACCACTTGAGTACAGGCGGACGGTGTGACATTCGCCCCTGTTTTTTCTTCGTTATCACAGTCAACCAATGCCTCTCCTCAGAATCACGCATCACTGACGAGGCAGGGCTCCGATTTAAGAAACTCATGCATGTGAACCAGTTTCATAATGAAGGGTTTTAACCAACATCACGAAGATTAACGTTCGTTTTTGAAACGAGTAATTGAAACGAAAGGCGGTGACGCCCAAAGGATAAGCGCAGTCTGAAGATCCAATTCAGCGACGGTTTGTGGAGCTAAATTTAGCTGAAGACAAGCCCTTGAGAAAGCGTCCGCCTTAGTGCACCTGCACGTGGTTCTCTAGCCTGGAAAGAACGTTACAAGGAACGTAGTTCCGTTGAACGAGTTATTGGATATCTAAAAGAGTTCTTTCAGCTAAATAATGTAAGGTATCGTACTGGCAAACGAGCGAAAGTCCAATTTGATTTAACAACAATGTTTTACAATGGAATGAAGTTGGCAAGTGCACGTTTAAATCATAAATCTGTAAAGAGTCAAACAGTAGCTTAAATGAAAAGGTGTTTAATTTGAATTTCATTACTTTTTTATATAACGCTACAGCGTAGTTGGACGGAATCTGCGAGACTCCTGCGGGAATAGCAATAGCTGAAGACCCCGCAGAGGCGCACAGGACGTGGGTCAGTTCGGCGTTGCAACAGGACGTTGCGAACTTAGCCGAACTTCCCAACGAGGAGGCTGAAGCATTGCCCGCGGAAAGCGAGCAATTCTTTTTTGCGACGAGTAATCGCAGGAGCAGATGCAGTCCAACGAAGCTGCATTGTACGTTAAATTACTAATTTGCCAGTTTAAAAATACAATGATAATATCATTTCATTCTGTTTTTATATTCATTTTTAAGGAAGTGAATTATGAAATTCATTCAAGTATAAAATAAATATGGAAAACATATTATAAAATAAAAGGGTCAGACCCCCTTGTGAACAAACTCAATTAAGCAGCTTTTCGGTGCTGCTAGACAGTTTGTTCACAAAATTAGGAGTCGACCCTTTAACAAGTAGATTGAAAACATTCTATTACTTCTTCGGTACACGAATTGTAAATTGAACATAATCTTCATGGTCTTCTTCATCGGTATCAATATCCATTCCTGTCTTCATAACCATATCTACAGATTGGCGAATCGTGTTTAAAGCTAAGCGCGTATCTTTAGATACACTTTTACGAACAGGCTTTGGCTTAGGTTCTTTCTTTTCCTTCATTTTAGCTACTTGGGCTTCCGTTTGCTTAACGTTTAACTCTTGTTCGATCACTTTCTTCAAGACTGCTTCTTGTTCCTCAAGGGTTTCCAGAGCAATTAAGGCGCGTGCGTGCCGTTCCGTAATCGTTCGATTCAATAAAGCATCTTGCACCGACTGGGGAAGGTGAAGTAAACGAAGTTTGTTCGCAATGGTCGATTGCCCTTTTCCTAGTCGTTGAGCTAAGCTTTCTTGTGTTAACCCATGCAGTTCAAGAAGTCTTTGATAGGCCGTCGCTTCTTCAATTGCAGTAAGCCCTTCCCGTTGTAAATTCTCAATAAGAGCGACCGATGCCGTTTGCGAATCATTGAATTCACGAACAACAGCTGGGACCGTTTCCCACCCTAGAAGTTGGACTGCTCGCCACCTACGTTCACCAGCAATCAACTCGTACCCATCTTCTTGTTCACGTACGACAATTGGTTGAATCATGCCGTGTGTTTTTATCGTTTGTGCCAGTTCTTCAATTCGCTCATCCTGAAAAATCGTTCTCGGCTGAAAGCGATTTGGTATAATATCGGCTACCGGCAAATCTTTTACTTCATCCTTCTCGCTTGCTTCCACCTTCTCCTCTTTATCGTTCAACCCTAATATACGGGAAAATGAATGCTTCATCGCGACACCACCTTCAAAAAGCTAGCTACTCTTTAGATTCGGGCTTTCGACCAATTTATCCTTCTTTTTCTGCGGTAAATTATGATAATATTTCCAACGTTTCACGTGAAACGGTTATAAGGGTTGTTTATTAGGCATACCTGGTTTACGTGGATACTTTTTCGGCGTATCGTGTTGTTTATTCATAATGATGATGTTCCGATCACCGCCGCCTTCAGGTAAAGATAATGAATGATGATTAACAATTTCCCCACCTAATTTTCGAATTGCCTCATTTGAGGTTGTTAATTCGTCTTGTACTTCGGAACCTTTCATGGCGACAAATGTTCCACCTTTTCGCACAAGAGGAAGACACAATTCACTCAACACTGGAAGACGTGCCACGGCACGGGCCATGGCGACGTCATACGATTGACGGTGTTCTTTCTTTTGAGCAAATGCCTCAGCTCGATCATGATAAAAAGCCACACCTGTTAAATCAAGCTCTGATGCTAGTGCATTTAAAAAGGTTATTCGTTTATTTAATGAGTCGACAATAGTTACATTCCAATCAGGAAAAGCTATCTTAATCGGCAAACTTGGAAAACCTGCACCCGCTCCAACATCGACAACTCTTGGAGAAGAATCAATATTTGCGTAAAAAACAGCTGTTATTGAGTCGTAAAAATGCTTCAAGTACACTTCTTCTTCATCTGTAATCGATGTTAAATTCATTCGTTGGTTCCAGTCAACAAGAAAACGATAATATAAATCGAATTGTTCAAGCTGTTCTTGATTCAATTCAATATGATGTTGTTTCAAACGATCCCGAAATTGATCCCGATTCATGAGTCGCCTCCATTACTCCCTGTCGCCTATAGCTTGGCTCGATGCATTTTCATCGACTCGTTGCAGTCGACCTTGCTCTAAATATACAAGTAAAATTGAAATGTCCGAAGGGTTAACACCTGATACTCGTGATGCTTGCGCCACCGAAAGCGGGCGGACTTCGGAAAGTTTCTGTTTCGCTTCAATCGCCAATCCATTAATTGCATCGTAGTCAAGATTTTCAGGGATTTTTTTGTTTTCCATTTTCTTTAGTTTATCAACTTGCTCTAATTGTTTTGCAATATACCCTTCATACTTAATTTGAATCTCGACTTGTTCTTTCACTTCTTCACTTAATGGTTCAGGTGCCGTCGTCAGTGTTTCGATATCATTATAGCTGACTTCAGGGCGCTTTAATAACACAGATGCTGATACGGCGTCATTTAGAGAAGATGAGCCTACGTTTTCTAACATCGTTTGTACTTCTTCACCTGGTTTAATGATTTGTTTAGACAACCTCTTTATTTCTGAAGATATTGCTGCATTTTTTTCATCAAATTGCTTCTTACGATCATCATCAATGAGCCCGATTTCATGACCTAATTCAGTCAACCTGAGGTCAGCATTGTCATGGCGCAGCAGCAAACGATACTCGGCTCTCGATGTTAGTAATCGATACGGTTCATTTGTCCCTTTGGTAATTAAATCGTCGATAAGGACGCCGATATATGCTTGCGAACGGTCCAGGATGACTGGTTCTTGGCCTTGCACTTTACGTGCAGCGTTAATGCCGGCCATAATTCCTTGTCCTGCAGCCTCTTCATATCCTGACGTACCGTTAATTTGCCCTGCAGTAAATAAGTTTTCAATCCGCTTCGTTTCTAAAGTTGGCCATAGTTGTGTCGGAACGATCGAATCATACTCAATCGCATAGCCAGAACGCATCATGCGGGCATTCTCTAGGCCAGGTACTGTTCGAAGCATTTCTTCTTGTGTATCTTCAGGAAGACTCGTTGATAACCCTTGAACATATACTTCTGACGTGTGTCGTCCTTCTGGTTCAAGGAAAATCTGGTGTCGTGGCTTGTCATTGAAACGAACAATTTTATCTTCAATGGAAGGACAGTAACGCGGCCCTGTCCCTTCAATCATCCCTGAATACATCGGGGAGCGAGTTAAATTATTGTTAATAATTTCATGAGTTTGTTCATTTGTATATGTCAACCAACATGGTAATTGATCAGTAATGTATTTTGTCGTTGTATATGAAAAGGCGCGTGGCTCTTCATCACCTGGTTGCTTTTCGGTTTTATCATAATCGATGCTGCGGCTATTAACTCGCGGTGGGGTACCTGTTTTAAAACGAACCATATCGAATCCTAATTCTTTCAAATGATACGCTAAATTAACCGATGGCTTCGAATTGTTCGGACCACTTTCATATGACAGGTCGCCGAGAATAACTTTTCCTCGCAAATACGTCCCCGTAGTGATAACGACCGATTTCGCTTTAAACTCAGCACCCGCTTGCGTCACGACCCCGTGACAAATCCCATTCTCAACGATTAAACGTTCGACCATTCCTTGGTGAAGTTGGATATTTGGTTCATCTTCCAAGGTCTTTTTCATTTCGTGCTGATACATGAATTTATCCGCTTGCGCGCGCAGTGCTCGTACAGCTGGTCCTTTTCCTGTATTAAGCATACGCATTTGAATATGCGTTTTATCTATGTTTCGTCCCATTTCGCCACCGAGTGCATCAATTTCTCGAACAACAATTCCCTTAGCTGGCCCCCCGACAGATGGATTACAGGGCATATAAGCGACTGCATCGAGGTTGAGTGTCAAAATTAATGTTTTGGAGCCCATTCTTGCAGCTGCAAGGCCGGCTTCGACTCCTGCATGCCCGGCTCCAATAACGATAACATCATATTCTCCGCCTTGATAACGCATTGATCCATTCCTCCTTTTTTCCTGCTGTCTGAACCCTTACTTTCCAAGGCAAAATTGAGAAAAGAGTTGGTCGATCAGACTTTCATTTACACTGTCACCAATGATCTCCCCGAGCAGCTCCCATGTTCTCGTCACATCAATTTGAACCATATCTAGCGGTAACCCTTCATCAAGTGCTGTCGTTGCTTGAGCAACTGTATCCTTTGCTTGATGCAATAATGCAATGTGGCGTGAATTGGAAACATACGTAAAGTCCTCCGCTTCTAACTCCCCAGTAAAAAACAGATTAGCAATCGCTTCTTCTAATTGTTCAATCCCTTTATCTTCAATCAAGGATGTGGAAATAACTGGAGATGAACCAGCTTTTTCGTAGACAGCATCCATATCAATCTTCTGATCTTGGTCTGTCTTGTTCATGATCACAATACGATCTCTATGTTCACTGATTGAGAATAACTGCTCATCTTCTTCTGTTAATGGTTCGTGATGGTTTAAAACAAGCAATACTAACTCTGCCTCTTTAACAACTTCACGTGACCTTTCGACACCGATTTTTTCAACGACATCCTCTGTTTCACGTATCCCTGCTGTATCCAACAATCGCAACGGTACACCGCGGATATTGACATATTCCTCAATAACATCTCTTGTTGTACCTGGCACATCGGTTACGATCGCTTTCTTTTCATTTACAAGGCTATTTAGCAAAGAAGATTTCCCCACATTTGGTCGACCAATAATAACTGTCGACAAGCCTTCTCGTAAAATTTTCCCTTGTTGAGACATGCGTAACAACTTTTCAATTTCCTTTTCCACATAAGAAGCACGTTCACGTAATATATCAGATGTCATTTCTTCAGCATCGTATTCTGGGTAATCAATATTCACTTCTACGTGAGCAACGGTTTCAAGTAACGCTTGGCGAAGTGACTCAATTTTCGTTTTCAAACGACCTTTCACTTGCGACATCGCAACATTCATTGCTCGGTCCGTCTTTGCACGAATTAAATCCATCACACCTTCAGCTTGTGATAAATCGATTCGACCGTTCATAAATGCACGTTTTGTGAATTCACCTGGTTCAGCAATTCTTGCACCGTACCTTAAAGACAACTGGAGTACACGGTTTAAAGGTACGATCCCCCCATGACAATTGATCTCAACGATCGTCTCGCGAGTAAATGTTTTTGGGGCATGCAGCACCGTAACCATTACTTCATCTACGACTTCATCGTTATCTAGGTCTTTGATATGCCCATAATGAATCGTATGGGAAGATACTTCTTTAAGGGAATGGCGACCAACATATATTTGGTCAGCAATATCAAGTGCTTGATCTCCACTAATGCGAACGATACCAATAGCTCCTTCCCCCATTGGCGTCGAAATCGCTGCTATTGTATCAAATTCCACACCCTCACCTCCTTTTTCTTTTTGGCTGTTTTCTGAAAGATTGCTTTTTAAAGAATTCGTTCACACTCGGATTAGCTACAGTTGGATCGTGGTTCGGGTTTCCCCGTAACGGTCACGGACATATGTTCCGTTCATCGTCTCTGTTGCAGACAATAAAGGAAAATTTTTTGCAAATAGCGGAACTCATGTCTGTAAAAAGCCCACAACCACCCTTTTCCAAGTGAATAACGGAATCAATGTCCACAGTTTAGAGCAAACGACACGGTGGACGTAGCTGCATTTTATCAACTTGAAGTCGTCACCTTTCGCTTCTCCGAGTTTTTCAAAAACAACATCGTTTACGAAAAGAGCCTTCTTTTTTGTACTTCAATATATATCATCTCACGACTTTAGCGAATCATAACATCCTATCCAAGACATTAGAATACCATAAAGGGTAGGTTGTTGAAAGGATGAACAGTTTCACACCCCGGAAATGGTACCGTTAGCACTTTGTCATATTTCATCGACAATTACACCTTTGAGTCATTAATAATTGAAAATGATCGAATATACACGATGAATGTAGAAAAAGTGCCACAACGAGGTGGCACTTCATTTGGTACGTATTATTTCGGAGCTACAACAATTCGCCGGTTTGGTTCCTCACCTGAAGAAAACGTTTTGACGTCACCGTCTTTTTGCAATGTTGTATGAATGACTTTTCTTTCTTGTGCACTCATCGGCTCCAAACGTACTTCTTTCTTCATTCTTAACACTTTATTGCGTATACGCTCAGCTAGCTGTTCTAAAGCTTGTTTACGTCTTTCTCTATACCCCTCTGCATCGAGCGTTATGCGAATGTACTCGTTAGCATAGCGGTTCGCAACAAGGTTGACTAAATATTGTAACGAGTCGAGGGTTTGTCCTCGTTTTCCGATCAAGATGCCAATTTGTTCGCCGGTTATTTGGAAAACGAATCCGTCTTTTACTTCCTCTTTTTCAATGCTGACTTCAACGCCCATTTTATCAATCGTATCCCTTAAAAAGTTCAACGCTTCCTGACAAGGATCAGGTTTAAGGGTCAATTCAACAATAGCTGGACGGTTGCCTATTAAACCAAGAAAACCTTTTTGGGGTTCTTCAATGACTTTAATATTAACATTCTCTTTCTCGACTTCTAGTTTGTCCAATCCAGCATCAACAGCTTCCTCGATCGTTTTCCCCGAAACCGTTACATTCTTCACTTTTTACTCGCTCCCCCCGTATTGGCATCGTTTTTGTCTTTGCCTACATTCGGACCAGTAATGAAGTAAGTTTGAGTAATCATAAATAAGTTACCAATCACCCAGTACAATGCTAATGCTGCTGGGAAGAACATCGCAAATACTAAGATCATAATCGGCATTAAATACAATAACACTTTCATCTGCGGATTATTGACGTTAACCATCATCATTTTTTGTTGTATAAATGTCGTTGCTGCTGCAATAATCGGCAATAAGAAATAAGGGTCTGCACTACCGAGTTCGAACCAAAGGAATTGTTCTGGCTGATAATGCGAATATTTTTCTGAAATATCTGGGTTAATTTCCGGTGTTCGAATAATTGCATGATAAAGCCCAATCAAAATCGGCATTTGTACAAAGATCGGTAAACACCCCGCAAGTGGGTTAACACCATGTTGTTGGAACAGTTGCATCATCTCTTGCTGTAATTTCTGCTGTGTTTGTTGGTCTTTTGCACTGTACTTCTCACGTAGTTTTTCCATTTCAGGTTGGATCGCTTGCATCGCTTTTGTACTTTTCGTTTGCTTAATCATTAATGGTAAAATGAGCAAACGAATAAGGATCGTAACAAGAATGATCGCGATACCATAGCTATTACCAAATGTTTCAGCTAACGTAGTCATCAACCATGACAACGGGTACACAAAATAAGAATCCCATATACCCCCATTTTCCGCTAAAATCGGTTGGTCAATATTGAAACAGCCGGTCATGACAATCATTACACCCAATAAAACTGCTAACAATGCTATTTTTCTTGACACACGCTTTTCCTCCTTGCTTCCGCATAAATCCTATATCATCTTATCACTTTTCCCCGCCTTAAGACGAGCACAATTAAAAAAGTTACTGAAAATTTATGTCTTCCCATGTTCTTTTTCAGGTACTGGATCATAGCCACCTGGGTGAAATGGTTGGCATTTTATCATTCGTTTAAACAGCAACCAACCGCCTTTGAATGGACCAAAGCGGCCAATAGACTCCAATCCATATTGTGAACATGTCGGATAAAAACGACACGTCGGAGGTGTATAGCGAGAAATAAAGCGTTGATAAAAACGAATAAGGCCTAATAAAATCGTTCGCAACGTTCACACCTCTTTTTACCCATACTGATTTTACTTACGACGGTCCAAAGCACCCGCTTTTTTACTTACATGATGCAGACTTTTTTGAATATCATTACTGCTCATATTACGGATCGGTTTTCTGGCAATAACGATATAATCATACCCACCTTTTAAAGGAGGGTCCATATGACGAATCGCCTCGCGTAAATACCTTTTTATTTGATTACGCACAACGGCATTGCCGATTTTTTTACTTACTGACAAACCAACTCTAAAGTGTTCCTGGTTTTGATTTTCACATTTATATAAAACGAGTTGTCGATTCGCAAAAGACTTCCCTTTTTTAAAGACCTCTTGGAATTCCTCATTCTTTTTTAAACGGTACTCTTTTTTCATCTTATCCCTCATCTATCATACAAAACAGGATTTTAAACCCTTTATTAACTAACACTTATCATTATAACCTATTTTCTTTCTGTTCAAAATCTCTTCTCTAAAACGTCATAAATCTCTTCGCTTCCTCATAAAGATATACGGATCCATATCCATTTCCGGATAAACCTCGTTAAATAAGAGAAAAAAAGACCACTGAATATCAGCGGCCTTATGCGGACAATACTTTTCTACCTTTACGACGACGATTAGCTAGTACCTTACGGCCATTTTTCGTGCGCATACGAGCACGGAAACCGTGGACTTTTTTACGTTGACGATTATGTGGATTAAATGTCGGTTTTCCCATTAGTCATACACCTCCTGCGAAAAATTGCAGTCATAGACAGTCTTGTAAATTATATGGGACGTCTATTCCAGTTGTCAAGTATCGCATTGATATTACCCATTTGTCTACCCCTCATTTATTGCTTATTCCTTCCTCCAATAAATCTGTGGATAAATCTTCTCCACCTCCACTTCGTCTTCAACAATGTTATCAACAAGTTATACACATGATCTTGTGTTGTGGATAAAAGTAACACACAACCGGTTGGGAATGTGGATAACCGCACCGACCCCTTGAAGTAACAGGGTTTAACTGGTACAATATCCTTGTTTAACCCCGTGGAAACCCGATAAACCTACTCACTTTTATCCACATAGATGTTAACCCTGTGGACAACTAAATTTGCATATCTGTATTGTTTTTTCCACAACGTTGTGTACAATGTGTATTGTTCGTTCTCTTACTATAATAATATACTGTGGACTTTTCGACACATTTTTTATGTCGTATACATCTTTATGCATAGAGGTTGTACAAACCTTGTACAGCAATTAGGAGTACACTAAAAATCGGTTTATCTGTTATAAT
Organism: Texcoconibacillus texcoconensis; assembly: GCF_014202575.1. Lineage (GTDB taxonomy): Bacteria > Bacillota > Bacilli > Bacillales > Salisediminibacteriaceae > Texcoconibacillus > Texcoconibacillus texcoconensis. Next base: position 78,038 of record NZ_JACHHB010000016.1, read on the forward strand.
ACATCGCGTTGTACTAAAGGAGGGACGATGATTGCAGAATTTAACAGAGTTGTGGGAACAAGCCCTCAATCATATTGAACAAAAAGTAAGTAAGCCCAGCTTTGAAACATGGTTAAAATCCACAAAAGCTGAACATTTTGATCAGGAAACATTGACGATCGTCGCCCCAAACGAATTTGCAAGAGATTGGTTAGAAAATCGTTACTCTGGAATTATTTCTGAAACTTTATATGATTTGTTAGGCGACCATGTTCAAGTGAAGTTTACGATTCCAACAGAAGAACCTATTTCTGAAGACGAATTAACTGAAAAAAGCAAACCTGCGCCTCAAGCCGTTGAACAGACAAACAATGACACTCCAAAAAACATGTTGAATGACAAATATACTTTTGACACTTTTGTTATCGGTAGTGGAAATCGCTTTGCTCATGCCGCTTCATTAGCAGTAGCAGAAGCCCCGGCGAAAGCTTATAACCCATTATTTATCTATGGTGGCGTCGGATTAGGTAAAACGCATTTAATGCATGCCATCGGTCATTATGTCATTGACCACAATCCAGATGCGAAAGTTGTTTACTTATCATCTGAGAAATTTACGAATGAATTTATTAACTCTATCCGTGACAACAAAGCCGTTAATTTTCGCAATAAATATCGAAATGTTGATGTTCTCCTGATTGATGATATTCAGTTTTTAGCAGGAAAAGAACAAACCCAAGAAGAGTTTTTCCATACGTTTAATTCTTTACATGAAGAAAGTAAACAAATCGTTATTTCTAGTGATCGTCCTCCAAAAGAAATTCCAACGTTAGAAGATCGGCTTCGTTCTCGGTTCGAATGGGGATTAATCACGGACATTACGCCTCCAGATTTAGAAACGAGAATTGCAATTTTGAGGAAAAAAGCGAAAGCGGAAAATTTAGATATTCCAAATGAAGTGATGTTGTATATCGCAAATCAAATTGATACCAACATTCGTGAATTGGAAGGTGCACTTATAAGAGTTGTTGCTTATTCATCATTAATTAATCAAGATATGAATGCTGATTTAGCAGCTGTCGCATTGAAAGACATCGTCACCAACAGTGGACCAAAAACAATTACGATCCAAGATGTGCAGCAGACGATCGCTGAACAATTCGACGTAAAAGTAGAAGAATTAAAAGCGAAAAAACGAACAAAAACCGTCGCTTTCCCTCGACAAATTGCGATGTATTTATCGCGTGAATTGACAGAAAGTTCCTTACCGAAAATCGGGAATGAGTTCGGTGGACGAGATCATACGACTGTCATTCATGCTCACGAAAAAATCAGCAAAATGATGGCTGAAGACCAAGATTTACAAAAGCAAATTCAAGATTTATCTGAGCAATTAAAATCGCATTAAAAAATGGGTTGTTGATAAGTGGATAGAAATTAACGGGGTTATCAACAAGTTATACACAAGTGGATAACTCCAGTCCTCTGCACTCTTTCGACACTTTTCCACATGTTCACATCCCCTAATACTTCTATTACGACTTAAAATAATTAAAATAATATATATATATGCCAATACTTGTTGTTTGATGACATGAAAAATAGAATTTACGCGAAGAAAGCTAGGAGGATATAAATTATGAAATTCAAGGTTCATCGAGATCAGTTCGTTCAAGGCGTTCAGCACGTTGCTAAATCGATCTCTCAACGAACGACGATTCCGATCTTAACGGGGATGAAACTAGAAGCTTCTGCTGAGGGCGTGACTTTAACGGGAAGTGACTCTGATATATCGATCGAATATTTTATTCCGAAAGAAGACGAAGAACATCAATATGTGGAAGTTTTTGAAGAAGGAAGCATCGTATTACAAGCGAAGTATTTTACAGAAATCGTCAAGAAACTCCCCAAAGAAACAGTTGAAATTAGTGTTCAAGATCAATTTGCAACGACTGTGATGTCAGGCTCAGCTGTCTTTAATTTGAATGGTTTAGACCCTGAAGAATATCCTCGTTTACCGCAAGTTGAGGAAGATAAGACATTTCAAATACCAAAAGATTTATTAAAAAACTTGATTCGTCAAACCGTTTTCGCGACGTCTAATGCTGAAACGCGCCCAATTTTAACGGGGGTGCATTGGCAATTAAATGATGAACAGTTGACCTGTTCAGCTACCGACAGTCATCGACTAGCAATGAGAAAAGCAAAAATTAATACGAATAGTTCCGGTTTATCATTTTCTAATGTCGTCATACCTGGAAAAAGTTTATCGGAATTAAGTAAAGTGCTTAATGACAGCGATGAGTTAGTAGATGTTGTCGTTAGTGAGAATCAAATTTTATTTAAAGCTGATCATTTTCTATTTTTCTCTCGCCTACTTGAAGGGAATTATCCAGCTACAGAAAATATGATTCCTACGGAGGCAAAAACGAGTGTCATACTTCAATCAAAGCGCTTTTTAAGTGCTATTGAGCGTTCGATGCTTCTTTCTGAGGATAATAAAAATAATGTTGTTAACTTAAAGACAATCGGAAATGGAATGTTAGAAATCACTTCTGTTACTCCGGAAGTTGGTAAAGCAACAGAAGAAGTGACGAGTGAAGAAATGTCTGGTGAGGATTTAAGAATTTCGTTTAATGGCAAGAATTTAATTGATGCCTTAAAAGTTGTTGATTCAGAAGAGGTGAAAATTGATTTTACAGGTGCAATGAGTCCGTTTGTATTAAAGCCAACAGATCACGATCATTCACTTCACCTATTTAGTCCAGTTCGAACATACTAAAAAACTTATCATTCTCCCTGGAGAATGATTCTTTGGTCGCGTAAAGAAAAGAAAGAGGCTGACAAATATACAGAGTCAGTCTCTTTCATAACTTCTCGCCAAATTTTAAGGGTGTAGCATTTTTCGGGATATTTTAGTACAATATAGTGTGAGGCTTTATGACGGTTAAAGCATGTACGGAGAATAAACTACGTTTTATGAAAGTGAGTGAACGCCGTTGGAAACAAATGTAAACATCACTTCGTCATATATCACCCTCGGTCAATTGTTAAAAGAAGCTGGTCTCATTGATACAGGAGGAGCTGCAAAATGGTACCTTCAAGAGTTTGCGGTCTCGGTCAACGGCGAACCAGATACAAGACGAGGGCGTAAATTGTATCCGAATGATAGCGTGGCGATTTCTGAAGTCGGCACGTTTGTTGTGACAAAGGAATGAATCGAGGGGTTCTTGCGTGCATATTGAACAATTAACGTATGAGAACTACCGCAATTATGCTAAAACCGACTTAACATTTGATCATAATGTTAACGTGATTATTGGTGAGAATGCTCAAGGAAAAACGAATTTACTTGAGGCGATATACGTTTTAGCAATGACAAAATCGCACCGGACGGCTAAAGATAAAGAACTGATTCGTTGGGAAGAACCTTTTGCAAAAATTCAAGGACAGATCAAAAAACGCACAGGGCCACTTCATCTGGAAGTGGTGTTTTCTAGTCAAGGGAAAAAAGTAAAATTAAATCGACTTGAACAAGAGCGGATCAGTCAATATATTGGTGCGTTAAATATTGTGATGTTTGCTCCGGAAGATTTACGACTGGTAAAGGGGAGTCCTAAAGAACGGCGGCGTTTTATTGATATGGAGATGGGACAGATCAGTCCTATATACCTTTATCACTTATCTCAATATCACAAAATATTAAAACAAAGAAACCGATTGTTAAAAGACGCTTACTCGAAATCATTTGATGATGCCATGCTTGATGTATTAACTGCACAGTTAATTCCAGAAGCAGCACAAGTCATCCGAAAACGATATGATTTTTTAAATAAACTTCAAGTATGGGCAAATGACATTCACGAGCAAATAAGCCGTGGATTAGAACACTTGAAAATTGAGTACGTTCCGTCGGCAGAGGTATCAAATTCTATGAATTTGTCGACACTAGAGGAAAAACTTCAAGAACAGTTTAACAGCGTGATAGATCAAGAAAAAAGGCGAGCGACAACACTCGTTGGTCCGCACCGTGATGATTTGCGTTTCATTGTAAATGATAAAAATGTGCAAACATACGGTTCGCAAGGACAACAACGAACGGTGGCCCTTTCTTTGAAATTAGCAGAAATTGAATTGATCCACGAACAAGTTAAAGAATATCCGATCCTTCTATTGGATGACGTGTTATCTGAATTAGATGATCATCGGCAGTCTCATTTGTTGAGTACAATTCAAGGCAAAGTCCAGACATTTGTAACGACGACAAGTGTTGATGGAATTGATCATAAGACGTTGAACGAAGCAGAGCTTTTCAGGGTTGAAAATGGAGAGGTTGTTAAAAAGAAGTGAGGTGGCGCCTATGTTTGTACACATTGGTAGTGATACGGTTATCCGTTCGCGGGATATCGTTGCGATCTTAGAGAGTCAAAATCAAGGGTCAACACAAGTGAATCAAGATTTTGTCAACTCTTATTCTGAAGAAAAAGACGACCGAATTGAAGTAACTGAAGATGAGACGAAATCTGTTGTGGTCACAACGGAAAAAGTCTATATGTCACCGATCTCGTCAATGACCTTAAAACGACGAGCAGAACAAGCATCAGACTTTGAGGATGAAAGTGAATTTGAGTGAAAATTAAATGTGCAGAGAAATGAATTTTGCACAAAAGTGTAGGTGAAGAAAGTGACGATTGATCAACAATCATACGATGAAAGTCAAATTCAAGTGTTAGAAGGTTTGGAAGCGGTCCGAAAGCGTCCCGGGATGTATATCGGTACGACAAGTAGTCGGGGTCTTCACCATCTTGTTTGGGAAATCGTTGATAATAGTATTGACGAAGCGATGGGCGGATATTGTGACAAAGTGACTGTAACGGTCGAAGAAGATAATAGTGTAACAGTTGAAGATAACGGACGCGGGATCCCAATTGGTATGCATGAAAAGATGGGACGCCCTGCTGTTGAAGTCATTATGACTGTTCTCCACGCTGGTGGTAAATTCGGCGGCGGTGGTTATAAAGTTAGTGGTGGTTTGCATGGTGTTGGCGCATCTGTTGTTAATGCATTATCTACAACACTTGAAGTTTATGTTCATCTTGACGGAAAAGTGCATTACCAACGCTTTGCTCGCGGAATTCCACAAACAGAATTAGAGGAGATCGACACGACAGAAAAACAAGGAACGATGATTCGTTTTAGTCCGGACCCAGAAATCTTCACTGAAACCGTAGAGTTTGAAGAGGAGATTCTAACAACTCGCCTTCGAGAATTGGCGTTTTTAAATAAAGGATTAGAAATTACATTCGAAGACAAACGTGAAGAACCAAAATCCTCAACCTATTACTATGAAGGTGGGATTTCTTCCTTTGTTGAGCACTTGAATCGTACGAAGGAACCGTTACACGAACCACCAATTCATATTGAAAGCGAAAAAGAAGGGCTTACTGTTGAAGTCGCGATGCAGTATAACGACGGCTTTGCGAGCAATATTTATTCATTTGCCAATAATATTAACACGCATGAAGGTGGTACACACGAATCTGGCTTTAAAACAGCATTGACACGTGTCATTAATGATTACGCTCGTAAAAACGGTTTGTTTAAAGAAAATGACCCCAACCTAGTTGGTGATGATGTTCGTGAAGGGTTGACAGCGATTATTTCTGTGAAAATTGAAGACCCACAGTTCGAAGGGCAAACAAAAACGAAACTAGGAAATAGTGAAGCACGTACGATCACGGACTCGGTGTTTAGTGAAGCTTTAGCGAAATTTATGAACGAAAACCCAACGGAAGCTCGCCGAATTGTCGATAAAGGGCTTATGGCATCTAGAGCAAGAGATGCAGCGAAGAAGGCCCGTGAATTAACGCGTAGAAAATCAGCGTTAGAAGTGAGCTCCCTGCCAGGTAAATTAGCTGACTGTTCTTCTAAAGATGCTTCAATCAGTGAATTGTACATTGTTGAGGGTGACTCAGCTGGTGGGTCTGCAAAACAAGGGCGAGACCGTCATTTCCAAGCGATTTTACCGTTGCGTGGTAAAATTCTTAACGTAGAAAAATCTCGACTTGATAAAATTTTGTCCAATAATGAGGTTCGCTCGATTATTACGGCATTAGGTACCGGTGTCGGCGACGATTTCGATATTTCTAAAGCGAGATATCACCGCATTATTATTATGACTGACGCAGACGTTGATGGTGCACATATTCGAACGCTTTTACTCACCTTTTTCTATCGCTATATGCGTCCGCTCATTGAGGAAGGGTACATTTATATTGCACAGCCACCTCTTTATCAAATTAAACAAGGAAAAGCCGTTCATTACGTTTATCATGAAAATGAACTTGAACCGAAGTTAGCTGAAATGTCAAGCAATCCAAAGCCAGGGATTCAGCGTTATAAGGGTCTTGGTGAAATGAACCCATCTCAGCTTTGGGAAACGACAATGAACCCTGAAGTTCGAGCAGTTCTACAAGTTGCCCTCGAAGATGCGATGGTCGCTGATGAAATCTTTGAAACGTTAATGGGAGATAAAGTAGAACCAAGACGAGACTTTATCCAAGAAAACGCACATTACGTTAAAAATTTAGATATTTAACTCGAAAAGCACAAGGCGCTCGCCAATCGGCGACAAGCACTGGAGGGACGACAAGCAGAAGCGCACGTCAGCTTCAAGTGTCGTACCGAAGTGATCTCGAGCCGATAGCGCCTGAAGCTAGATGAGAAAACACCAAAAGATTTATAAAACTACACTTCTTCCCAGTTGGAACACTTCGAATTGCTATCAATATCGAATTCGTACGGGTAGAACGATGTACCAATAGGCATTTCAAGTTGCCGCACGGGAAACGGAGGTTCATTCGATGTCAGAGCAAGATCATTCGAAAGTTAGAGAAATTAATATTAGTCAAGAGATGAAAACATCGTTTATGGATTATGCGATGAGCGTCATCGTCAGTCGTGCGCTCCCAGACGTTCGCGATGGGTTAAAACCTGTTCACCGCCGTATTTTATACGCAATGAATGAATTAGGGATTACCGCTGATAAATCGTATAAAAAGTCGGCACGTATCGTCGGGGAAGTTATCGGTAAATATCACCCCCATGGTGACTCAGCTGTTTATGAAACGATGGTTCGTATGGCACAAGATTTTAGCCACCGTTACATGCTTGTCGATGGGCACGGAAACTTTGGGTCGATCGATGGTGATGCAGCAGCAGCGATGCGTTATACTGAGGCAAGAATGGCGAAACTTTCCCATGAAATGGTTCGGGATATTAATAAAGATACAATTGACTATCAGGAAAACTATGATGGTGCTGAAAAAGAGCCGATCGTCCTCCCGGCGCGCTTTCCAAACTTATTAGTTAACGGTGCTAGTGGTATAGCGGTTGGAATGGCAACTAACGTTCCCCCACACCAACTAGGGGAAGTTATTGATGCTGTATTAATGGTAAGTGAAAATCCAGATGTTACGATTCCAGAAATTATGCAAGTAATGCCAGGTCCTGACTTTCCGACAGGAGCTGAAATCTTAGGTACGTCAGGAATCCGAAAAGCTTATGAGACTGGTAAAGGTTCTATCACACTTCGAGCAAACGCAGAGATTCAAGAGGATAACGGCAAACCTCGAATTATCGTCAGCGAAATTCCTTACCAAGTGAATAAAGCACGTTTAATTGAAAAGATTGCCGAACTAGTTCGCGATAAGAAAATTGATGGCATTACTGATTTACGTGATGAATCAGACCGAAATGGAATGCGAATTGTTATTGAATTACGACGTGATGTTAATGCCAACGTCTTACTGAATAATTTATATAAACAAACGGCTCTACAAACGAGTTTCGGTATGAACTTACTTGCACTCGTCAATGGCGAGCCAAAAGTGTTAGATGTCAAATCGATTCTTTCGCACTATTTAGACCATCAAAAAGAAGTTATTCGCCGTCGTACAGCGTTTGAACTTCGAAAAGCTGAAGCAAGAGCGCACATTCTTGAAGGTTTACGCACAGCACTCGATTATCTCGACCAAGTTATTGAATTAATTCGAGGATCTGAGACGACAGAAATTGCTCGAGAAGGTTTGATGAATGAATTTAAGCTAAGTTATGACCAAGCTCAAGCGATTCTAGATATGCGTCTCCAACGATTAACTGGTTTGGAACGAGAAAAGGTTGAAAATGAATATGCAGAACTCGTCGAACGTATTAAAGAGTTAAAAGCGATTCTAGCTGACGAAGAAAAAGTGCTTGAAATCATTCGAGAAGAAATGTCTGAAATTAAAGAACGTTTCAATGATGAACGAAGAACAAAAATTTCAATTGGCGAGAATTCCTTTGAAGATGAGGATTTAATTCCTCGTGAAAATGTCGTTATTACGTTAACCCATAATGGATATATTAAACGGTTACCTGTTTCCACATACCGTAGCCAAAAACGAGGTGGCCGTGGTGTTCAAGGGATGGGGACACATGGTGATGATTTTGTAGAACATTTATTTATCACAAATTCCCATCAAACGATTCTATTCTTCACGAATAAAGGTAAAGTGTATCGCTTAAAAGGGTATGAAATTCCTGAATTAAAGCGAACTGCTAAAGGTGTACCGATTATTAACTTACTTCAAATTGAGCAAGATGAGTACATCAGTACAGTCATACCAATTGAAGAATTCAGCGATGATGAGTATCTCTTCTTCGTAACAAAACAAGGGATTATTAAGCGTACTGAACTTTCAGCATTTGCAAATATTCGCCGTGGTGGATTATTTGCAATCAACTTGAAGGAAAATGATGAATTACACGGTGTACGCCTAACGGATGGCACACGTAACCTCATTATTGGAACGAAACATGGTATGTCTATTCGTTTCCCAGAAACAGATGTACGCTTTATGGGGCGAAATGCTGCAGGCGTAAAGGGGATTAGTTTAAATGAAGGCGATCATGTTGTAGGTATGGATATGATCGAAGACGGTGAACATGTGTTGATTGTAACCGAAAAAGGTTACGGTAAACGAACACACATTGATGAATATCGTGATCAAAGCCGTGGCGGTAAAGGGATTAAAACATGCAACATTACTGATAAAAACGGGGAACTGGTTTCTTTGAAAGTCGTGGCTGAAGAGCATGATTTAATGCTTATTACGACAAATGGCGTTCTCATGAGAATGCACATTAACGAAATTTCTCAAACAGGTCGAAATACACAAGGTGTACGCCTCATTCGCGTTGGTGATGAAGAAGAAGTGGCGACAGTTGCGCGTGTAGATATTGATGATTCTGAGGATGAAGAATTAAACGAAGAAGAAACGACTGACCAAGAATCTAATGACCAAGAAGAAACGACTGACCAAGAAGCGGTTGAGCAAGAAGACCCTGAAAAAACAGAAGAATAATGTTGAAGGATCTTTCGTAGTATCAACGCTATGTTCGTGATCTATGCAAAGTCAATTCTGAAAAGACTGTCCGCATAAAGAGTCTCCCTTTTTATGTGGACAGTCTTCTTAATATGTTCAAAACGATACGTTACCTAAAATCTAATCTAAAAAATGTTTTGCGCATAGTTAAATCTTGACAGCTTCATCATTTTCCCGATACGTTTAAGGTAATGACTTTGAAGGGGACGATTTAGTATGCGAGTGAATATTGACCAATTGGAACCTGGTTGTATATTATCAGAAGACATTTTTCTACGAACAACTATGCCTTTGATGCGCAAGAAGACAGTTTTGACTGAAGAAAATATACATATATTAAAAACTTTTCTCGTCGAAACAGCAGCCGTTGAAACCAAATTAATTAATGGAAAACCATTTAAACCCTCAAAAACAATCGTTGATGAAAAAGAAAAAAAGAAAAAACAAGACGAAAAACCAGTAACAAAGACAGTAGCAGAACAACCGTTTATTGACCGTTATCTTGAAGCTGTACAAAAATATAAGCAATTGTTTATAACATGGCAATCAGGCATAAAAGTTGATATTTGGGCAGTACGTCAACTGTTTTTAAATGTCTTTACTGAAAATCGACCAAGCAAATATGAACTGTCACAACTTCATCATTATGGCACAAAAACTGATTACCATTATTATCACGCTGTCAGTGTTGCTATACTTTCAGCAAGTTTAGGTGAAAAACTGAACTTATCTTCAGGAGACATTATCCAATTAGGAATTTCCGGTTTATTAGCTGACTGCGGAATGTCTAAAGTTCCTCCTAAGATCTTAAATAAAAAGGGATCACTAACAGAAAGTGAAAATAAAGAGATTAAGAAACATCCTTTATATAGTTATCAAATGCTCAAAGACTTACCTGGGATTTCACAAAATGCTCTTCAAGGAGTCTTACAACATCACGAACGCTTAGACGGTAGTGGCTATCCAATGGGTTATCAAGTAGATGTCATCCATCATTACGCAAAAATTATTTCCGTTTGTGACATGTACCACGCAATGACAACAGAAAGACATTATCGCAGCAAGCAATTACCTTTTAAAGTATTAGAACAACTACACAAAGATGAATTTGGTAAGTTAGATCCGATAATAGTTGAGAAATTTATTTCAATAATAAATACAATTTCAATTGGTTCACAAGTTCGACTAACAAACGGTTATCTAGCAGAAGTAATTTATGTAGATCAGAAAGAACAAATGCGTCCGTTAGTCCGATTAGAAAACGGTGAAATGTTAGATTTAAAATCAGAAACAAATGAATATATAGCAGAAGTAATAAAACAATAATTAATAATACAAAGAAAACGTCATATAGAATAATTTTTGTTTTATTGTTGCAATCTACGAGAAACCATGATATATTATTAAAAGTCGACAAAAACAAACAAACAACACGAAATTTCACCCCCCTTTTCTTGAAGGGAAGAAAAAAAGTGTTGACTTATTGAAATGTCGATGATAAACTTGTTAAGTCGCTGTCGATAACAGCGGGAAACATTGACCTTTGAAAACTAAACAAAAAGCTAAGCGACCAGCGGGATCTTATTTAAGATTCTGTCAATGAAACAATGAAGATGTCAGTGACATCAAACT
>NZ_JACHHB010000017.1:0-71283 GCF_014202575.1 Texcoconibacillus texcoconensis
GAAAAACATCACTCAACTTATTGAACCGCCGTATACGAGATCCGTACGTACGGTGGTGTGAGAGGACGGAGGGGCGAACCCTCCTCCTACTCGATGTTTTATGTTACTTAATGGATAGATTAGGTGAGAAGGCTAAATCATTCCATCAAAGGAGAGCAGCTGTTGTACCGAATAATAAAAACACAATACTAATCACTTGATTTATATTATAAGAAGCAAGTTTGACGTTAGAAAGGTTTTCTGGTGATATGATACGATGTTCGATAATGAACAAAATCGCAATTAATCCTAAACCAATATAGTAAAGGGCACCTAGCTGGCTACTTAATAGCCCGATCACAACCAAGAGAATGATTGTTATTCCATGGAAGGAAGCTGCAATTTTTAATGCATGATCGACGCCAAATCTCGCTGGGATAGAGTGGATATTATTTTTGGTATCAAATTCGTAATCTTGAGAGCCATAAATCACATCAAAACCAGCGACCCAAAGAGTATTGGCAGTACCAATCAATATTGGGAGCCACGCCAGTTCTCCTGTTACAGCAATCCAAGCCCCAACAGGTGCAAGGGCTGATGTCAAGCCTAAGACTAAGTGACAAGCCCATGTAAATCTTTTCGTATATGAGTAGATCACCATTAAGAATAGGGCAATTGGTGATAGAATCAAACATAATGGGTTAAGCATGGCTGCTGCGAAAATCATGATGAGAAAACAGACAACGGTTAAAACAATAACTTCTTTCTTACGAATCTCTCCTTGAGGCAACTGCCTTGTTGAGGTGCGCGGATTTTTCGCATCGATTTCAGCATCGATGAAACGGTTTATCGCATTAGCACCCGTTCTGGCACTTAAGAAAGCGACCATGATCCAAAAGATGACTGAAAAAGATGGTAATCCATCACTTGCGAGACTCATTGCAATGACCGCAAATGATAAAGAGAAGATGGTATGTGAGAGCATCACTAGTTTGCTGTAATCATATATCTTATTTATGAGCTTATTAACAATCATTTTCAAACCCATCCCCTTTTAAGGTTGATTCGATCTCCTCTAATACTCTTTCAAGACTCGAAACCATTGAATCAATGTCCTCTTTAGTAATGACAAGAGGAGGTTGAAAAGCGATGACATCACGGTTTAGTCCGTTTTTGCCGACTAGGAATCCGAGTTGCTTCATTTTTTCTAAAACCATGTCAGTAATGTCAGCAGATGATTGTTCTATGCTATCTACTGATTGGGTTTGGATGCCTACCATCAGCCCGATCCCTCTAACCTCTTGGATAAAAGGTGATGACAGTGATTGTAACTTTTCTTTTAAATAACCACCTAGCCCCTGTGCATGTTGAACGAGTTCGTTTTTCTCAATGTATTTCAAGACACTTAATGCAGTCGCACTAGCTACAGGATTTCCACCGAAGGTAGACGCAGAAGGTTTGTTAAAAGATTGAGCGATCTCATTGGTCGTTGAAAAAGTGGAAATCGGGATGCCGTTTCCTAAAGCTTTTGCAGTAACAATAATGTCAGGAACAATGTCATAATGCTCGATGGCGAACATCTTTCCAGTTCTCCCGTAACCCGTTTGAACTTCATCGACAATCAATAATACTTCGTAAGATTCAAGTAATGCTTTTACTTTTTTTAAATAATCCTTAGGATAAGTGATGATTCCACCGTTTCCTTGAATTGGTTCTAAGATCATAGCAGAAATGTTATCCCCATGGTTTTGTAAAACCGTTTCTATTTGTTGTAAAGACTGTTCCATCGCTTCCTCGGTACTTATCGATAAAGAGTGTGGGCGATCGACGAAATGGATATTTTCGTTAACTAATTGATCATCTAGTCTCCACATAGGAATGCCCGTGACGCTTAATGTTAAGTGAGTTCGTCCATGTAAACCACCCGATAAAGCGATAAAGCCGTTCTTTTTCGTGTGCATCCTCGCAAGTGCCATCGCTCCTTCATTGGCTTCGGAGCCAGTGACACAGAAAAAAGTTCTTCTTATATCCCCAGGTAATATCGAAGCAAGCTGTTCAGCGAGGTCGACATTCATTTGTGTTAAATACAAAGTCGTCGTATGTTGCAATTGTTGCAACTGTTCGATCGTATTAGCCATAATATCAGGATTGGAGTGACCGCAATTCATAACAGAGACACCAGCAAAAAAATCGGTATATTCATTGCTGTTATGATCGTATAGGTATTGCATCTGACCATTAGTTATTTTCGGAGGGGTTTGATAAAAATGACCGATTGATGGGAAAAAATAATCTTGTCTTTTTGTAACAATTTGATCAGGTTCGTTCATCATGATCACGCTCCTATTTAAAAGATAAAGCTCCTAAAGTAAACCCAGCTTTTGTAGAATTCAATTGCTCAAACAGTTGATCGCATTGCGACGGATTAGCGATCGCTTTTTGGTACGTGTCGATAATTTCACGTAGGTCATCTGCGTTATATGCATGACCTTCTATTCTGAAACTAATCGGTTTTTCAAACGCGCCAAGTATTGGTAATATGTTAAATTCTTTTGCAGTATAAAGGTGATTTTTTTTGAATTGATCGATATATACAGGGTTTTCTCCTTTTTCTGTTTTCAACACTAATTGGTCATTTTCGACATGATCATTATCACTTTTTTCGCTAGGGTTTAGTACATGTGTATTATCATATAAGTTTAGATCTAGATACATCGCCTTTAATGGGCCGTGAGCAATAATTTCAAGCGGTTCTTCAGATAAATGAATAAATTCTCCTAATTCACGTCTTTTCGATTCAATCGATACTGTGAACTCTTCTACCCCAAAGTCTTTATAATACGAAATTGCTCTTTGATTAAAAATATTTAAATTATAATTAGCAACTAATTGAAAGCGATCAGCATATTTTTGTATAGCACCTAAATTTGAAACTAATAAACCTTTAAAGAGGTGACCGTGCGTCTCTAAGTATTGATCGGTCATTTCTAGCTGACGCTCATCCATCATCTGGGGTAATTCAAGGAAAATGTCTGTTTGACTGTTTAATGAACGTAAATGCTCTAACTGATCAATTGAGATCATCTCATTAGGGTAAAATACTTCAGAAGGAATGTAGATGCGATCGACGCTTGATTCCATACAAAGTTTGGCTTGTTCATAATCCTTCACTTTTACAGACATTCGATGTTTAGTTGGAGACGGGTTGCTACTTTCCGGCTCTGATAATTGTGAGACGACATCGTTAATTAAATCATTTGTTATGGATGGCTCTTCTGTAGGTGTAGAGAACATTTTTCCAGTTGAATAAAACTTGCCAGTTCCTTCATATCTTCTATTGATAAAATCAAGCCCAGGATTGCCAAATGCATAGGCAGTTGAAAAGTCGCGTTTGCGATTTTCGAACAATTCATCTGTCTTTTTGTTGCGATCGAAACTAAATGGGTCTGCAATATAACGATCTATTGCATCACCGTAAGTGTTCACGAGGTTGACGATGAAGTCAGTATCTCTCATGCGACCTTCAATTTTAAATGATTGAACACGAGATTCGATTAATTCAGGGATGTGTTCGTACATATTCATATCTTTTGCGGCCAATGGATACTCGGTAGGGTAAGTGTAACCATCTTTTTTCGTTTCAAAAGCCCATCTACATGGCTTAAAACACCTTCCACGATTTGAACTGTTTCCTAATACTAAAGAACTGTAATAACAATTACCGCCATTTACCGTACACATATCGCCATGAACGAAATATTCTGTTTCTATACCCGTTTCTACTTGTAAATGCTTTGCAGTTTGTAAATCCATCTCCCGTGATACGACGACTCTTGATACGCCAGACTGTTGTAGATGTTTCACGAAATCGATGTTGTGTACATTCATCATGACAGAAGCATGGATCTCAAAACGGTCTAATTTGTACTCATTACAAAGCTGTAAAATCCCTAAATCCTGGATGATGATTCCATCTACTTTCGTGTTGTTTAGAAAATGTAGGTAATCAATGGCTTGATTGATTTCTTGGTCATTTAACATACTATTAACTGTGACATAGAGTTTTTTTCCTCGATCATGTGCCATTTGTGTTGCCTCAACAATTTCCTCATCAGAAAAGTTAAAACCTTTTCGAATCATTCTCATATTTAGTGACTTTCCACCGATATAAATTGCATCGCAATTGGCATTTACGATTTGTTTAAATATGTCCATATTCCCAGAAGGGGCTAACAATTCAATTTCTCTGCCATTAAAATATCTTGGCATCATTCCACCTCATCTCATTCTTGTTAAAACTTGATGTATGCTGTTCCATTTTCAGGTTCAACATTGTCAATTTTAAAGATAACACGTAGGTTACGACTTTATAAGATGCCGCAACAATATTTGCTCAATTTGTCACATATTATGCATTTTTAAGTATAGTAAAAAGTAAATGATTTGAAGATCGCGAAGTCTTTCTTCTGTCTCTAATTTTGAGGCAAGTACCGAATTTTTGAAGCGAGAAATGTGTAGAAATTTTGAACATTTGTTCAAAGAGAAATGATATAGACTGAAGTGTTGTACACAAAAAGTTCATAAATGAAACGGGTAAAGTGTGATTGAATTCACAGAATTAGAATTGAAAGTTCGTTATTATTTAAAGTGAACAAGGGAATCGAGTAACCGATTCTAAAAGTTCATCCTTTCCTTACGTTGTGTAACAAGAGGTACTTACGCTTATCCCCCAAGTCTGCGTAATGTTGCCAAGTAACAATGTTACAGACCCCAAATCATAACATGGTAATGCAAGGAATGTAGCTGTCTGATAAGTGACCCCCAATCACTGGACAGCAAAGGAAGTATCCTGAAAGTTGGTGAATAACCTATTTTCGGGACTTCCTTTTTTTATTTGGTGTTAAAGATCTAAAATGACTACCTACCACGTCTAAAAATATACCTCTTCATTTGTACACCACTTTTTAATCCCTCTCTAAATGAAACTCACAAATTTTGTAACAGGATTTCGGAAAACAGCATTTAATTATGCAATCTTAGAAATGAATCTTAGTAATTTAAGGTGTTCACTGTTTTTTCATAATTTTTGTGATTGCTATCACATCCATGATTTCCCACGACACCGTAGCCTTATAGATAGGTTCTAATATAAGGGGGGGAGGAGCGAACATAGAATGAAAAATTGGATCAAATCATTGGATCGACGTCTGTTATTAGTCGGACTTATTGGTGTATTCATTGGTATCTCAGGTTTTGCTGCTACTAGTCAGACACTAAAAGCAACAGATTCACCGGAGTTTTGTTCAAGTTGTCATGTAATGGATACAGCTTATGAAACTTTTATGGACTCAAGTCATGCGACATTGTCATGTAACGATTGTCATGCGCCGAATGATAATGTTGTTTCAAAGTTGACTTTTAAAGCGAAAGCTGGATTGTCTCACATGTACATGAATACCATTGGTTCTGACGATATTCCAGATGTCATTCAAGCCAATGAGGCATCGCAAGAAGTGATTGAAAGCAATTGTATTCGATGTCATGAGCCGAGTTTAGAAAATGTTGTCTATCATGATGTCAAAGAAGGTGGCTGTATCAGCTGTCATGGCGACATACCACATGGAAGTGAAATGTATAAGCCTGATGATTGGTATGAGCCGATGGATGTTGATGTTAGAAAATGATTTTAAAGTGTAAAGGAGGGATATCAAAACGATGAATCCTCTAAGAAAAACCATTTATTTAAGTTTGAAGGTATTTGTTATCATTCTTTTCACGACTGCTTGTTCAAGTTCAAATACGGAAGAGGTAACGGATTTGACAACTGATTTATCGCCAGACGAAATCGTGAACACAGCATTTGCTGAAGAGTTTCCTGATCAATACGAAAGTTATATGAGAAACGTATATGACGAAGATTACGAGCATGTATCGAAGCTTACTGAAGAAGTTGAACCTCAGCTACCGATCCTATTTCATGGATATGGGTTTAGTATTGAATACAATAAGCCACGTGGACATGCGCACGCAGTTGAGGATGTCATGAGTATCGACCGCATAAATGAGGATTCGGTAGGCTCATGTATGACATGTAAGAGTACGGCTGTCCCAGCCTTGCTTGATGAAATGGGAGAAGATTATTGGAGTGCAAGCTTTCTTGACGAAGTAGCTCCGCGAACGATCGAGTTAGGCGAAGGTGGAGAGTCTGAAGAGCTTTCTGAATACGGCCATATTTCCATCGGTTGTTCCGACTGCCACGATCCAGAGACGATGGATCTAAGAATAACACGCCCATCGTTTACGAATGCCATGGATCGTTATGGGGTAGACGTATCAGAAGCAAATAAAAACGAGATGAGATCTTATGCTTGCGGTCAATGTCATACGAACTACTATTTTGATCCAGAAACTCAGAAGGTTACTTTCCCTTGGGATGAAGGATTAAGAGTAGAAGATATGTGGGAGTATTATGAAACAACTGCACAAGAAGAACACGACTTTGAAGGAGAATGGGAGCACAGTATTTCTGGTACAACAATTGTCAAAGCACAACACCCTGAATTTGAAATGTGGAGCTATGGGCCACACGGAGAAGCGGGTGTGTCGTGTGCTGATTGCCACATGCCATATGAGCGTGGAGCAGATAAGAAGAAAACCACGTCTCACCATTGGACATCACCACTAGAAAATGTGGAACAATCTTGCCTTTCTTGTCACGGTGATAAATCTGAAGATGAACTTTTAGACCGCGTAGATAACATTCAAGAGCGCCATTTAGAAGCTTTAGAAGAATCCCAAGACTTGTCTGTGAAAGCACATTATTATGTGAACCGTATGATTACAAGTGGGGCAGATGAAGAAGCTATTGAAGAAGCACAACAACACGTGCGCGAAGGTCAATGGTTCTGGGATATTGTCGCTGCAGAAAACTCTGATGGTTTCCATAACCCACATGGATCCATGGATTCGATACGTATGTCTACAGATGCTTCAAATAAAGCGTTAAAAGTTGCGAATAGAGAACTATCAAAACTTGGAGAAGACTTAGATGAGCTCGACCGTCAAATTGAAGAAACTGTTCAAGAGGTTTATGACGAAGAAGATCCAGGAAAGAAACATGAACATGCCGTAAATGAATATTTCCCTAACGTACTAGAATTAGAAAATTAACATAAAAAGGGTCGGTCTCTATCGTTGGATAGAACCAGACCCTTTTTTAAAGTGATTAGCACAATGAATAGAGAAAAGAATTCCAATGTTATTTCGTAAAAGAAATTATTTATACTTTTATTTACTCGGTAAATTTCATTAAACTAACACAAATTTTGTGATGAGCTACACATTTTTTTATTAGTAAAAAAAGTTAACTTGTAAGTATATAAACAAAACATCTAAATTTAGAAAGGAAGACGGGCTAATGATCCTAACTTACCAAAAGTGGTTGATCGCTTCAGTTGTCGCCATTTTTTCTTTGACGATATTACAAGTAAATGCCGTACTAGGAAATGAACAAGAATCGCTCATTTATGAAGATCTGAATGTACAAGTGATGCCAGAATATGCACTCCCAGATGGATGGGATGAAGAGAGACCGAACATGCTGATTGGACACCATGCGATTCTTACCAACGAAGGGGATAGCGAATTTCAAGAAGAATTATCTATTCATGCTCCAGTTGACAACCCAGACTTTTTCCCTGCGTTTGTCGGAGAATATGATGATGAAGATCAATTAGCTGCTGTTGAATTTACGATCGATGAAAAAAATGAAGAAATCGTTTGGACACCAGAGCAAACTATCCATCCTGGTGAAACTTATCAATACGTCATTGAGTACTACTATTATCCGTTTGAAATAGAAGATCAAACATCTTACTCATTTACCTTCGAGACAAATTATCCAACAAAAGAAGCCACTGTTGCAATCTATACGCCCTATGGAGCGGAAAACGTCGAGATTAATCATGAATCCGACGAACAATCTGAAATGATGATGGTCCCAGTTGATGGTTACCGTTTCAGTGATTTACCAGTAGGAGAACACGAGTATTTTGAGGTGAGTTACGAGAAAGAAGACCCGATTACAACGATCGATGCTTTAGCGAAGTATGAAGCACCAGATGATGACATGCACGCGATGTTTCAAAATGACTTGGACAATGATACAGAGCTTGGTCCAACCGCAACAATGATATCAACAGAAAATTCGATTCTTATAAGTGTTTCCTTCGTTGTGGCAGGTTCTTTATTTTACTTAGGGATGAGACAAAAATACCGTGCTCCTCAGCAAAGCAATCATACGAATGCTAAAACAAAAAAAGGACGAATAAAAGAGGTTGACCAAGAGGGAGAAAAACAGAAGCTGAAACAACAGTTCCTTGATGGTGAGATTGATGAAGAGACTTATCGTAAAAAACGTTCTGCACTTTCCTAACAAAGGGGGGAGAGAAAAGTGAAACAGAATACAAAGGTTTTCATAAGTGGAGGTGCGATTATTGTTGCGATTTTAATCCTCATGGTCGCAGCTACTCCTGGTTCAACCGGTTCTGAGATCAATCTTGAAGAAGCGGTCAATCAAAGTGAAAGGTATGAAAATCGTTACATCACAACGGAAGGATTTTTAATCGGAGATTCCATCGATTGGGATGCTAACAATGTTGAGCTACGTTTTGATCTTGAAGATGATCTTGACAATACACTGTCTGTTTATTATGAAGGGGTTCAGCCGGATAATTTTTCTGACGATGTGATTGTCATTGTGCATGGGTACTTACATAGGGACGGTGTTTTTGAAGCAGAAAGAGTTCAAACTCGTTGTCCGTCAAGCTATGAAAGTGAGGACCCAGAGGACTATGATACTGAACGTCACTCAGATATGTTACGTGATTCTGACGAATAAGGTAGAGAAGACGAACTATAAATTTCTCGTTATTTAATCAAAGTAGGTGAGCATCATGCATATAATTGGCAATTTATCGATAAATTTGGCGCTGATTTTATCGACATATAGTTTTATTATGTTTGTTTTCGGTATTCGAAAGCAAAGTCAAAGAATGATAAATAGCGCAAAAGGGGCAGCTCTTTCTGTCTTTATCCTAGCGACGATATCTATGTTTCTAATGTTTTATTTACTAGCAACGAATCAATTTCAGTTCCAATATGTCTATCAAAATACGAGTACTGACCTTTCAATGTTTTACAAACTTTCAGCAATGTGGGCAGGTAATGAAGGTTCACTTTTGCTATGGACGTATATCCTAACGATGTATACGGTGATGGTTGTCTTTTCCAATAAAATGAAAAACAACCCAATGACTCCGTACATTGGTGCCATTATTTCAACGAACACAATTTTCTTTTATCTCATTCTTGCATTTGTCACACCACCATTTAAAACGCTTGATTTTGTACCGCCAGAAGGAAATGGCTTGAACCCGATGCTTCAAGATCCGAGTATGCTGTGGCATCCGGTTGCGATTTATCTCGGTTATGTAGGATTAGTCGTACCATTCGCATTTGCGATTGCAGCACTGATTTTAAAAAATATCGATTCGTACTGGTTAAAAATAACTCGACGTTGGACGATTATCGCATGGTTATTCCTTACTTTAGGAAACGTCATTGGTGGATATTGGGCATATACAGAGCTCGGTTGGGGTGGTTATTGGGCATGGGACCCCGTTGAAAACGCATCGTTCTTGCCTTGGTTAACCGTCACAGCCTACTTACATTCTGTTATGATCCAAGAACGTAAAAACATGCTCAAAGTCTGGAATATGAGTTTAATAATTTTATCTTATATACTAACGTTGTTCGGTACCTTTCTCGTTCGTAGTGGAGTGTTGACCTCTGTTCACTCATTTGCGGATGGAAATTTAGGGACATATTTCATGATATTTTTGGCTTTTATGGTTATTTTCTCAATGTATATACTCATGAGTCGTTACCAAATGTTACGACAAGATACTGGGCAAATTGAATCCGTTCTTTCAAAAGAAAGTAGCTTTCTTATGAACAACTTGATTCTTGTTGGAGCGACATTTGCGGTATTTTGGGGAACAGTTTTCCCACTCATTAGTGAAGCAATACGTGGAGAAACCGTTACTGTTGGAGAACCGTTTTTTAATACGGTGATGGCGCCAATTATGCTAGCGCTCATGTTCTTAATGGCTGTGTGTCCTTTGATTGCTTGGCAACGTGCTAGTTTGAAAAACGTTCGCGACAACTTTTTGATACCAGCAATCTTTAGTCTTGCGGTTGTAGCGTTACTCGTCGTTTATGGACTTCACGGTGCATATCCGATTATTTCGTTTATCCTCATCATGTTTATGATTTTCACACACATTGCGGAATTTATTCGCGGGACGAAGGCGAGACGTAGGTCTACGAATGAGCCAGTGCTGAAAGCATTTTGGAAATTGTTTACGGGGAACCGTCGACGTTACGGTGGCTATATCGTTCATTTTGGTATTGCCTTAATTGCTATCGGCGTTGTCGGTGCTAATTTTGACCAGGAAAGAGTTGAAACAATCTCGCCTGGTGAAGCTATTTCAATTGATAATTACACCATTACGTATGAGGGGTTAGAACAACGCTCAGACGGTGTAAATACTGTTATTTATGCTGACATGGACATCGAAAAAGATGGACAAGAATTGGGTTATTTACAACCTGAAAGAATTTTTTACCGTCACTTTGATGAACCATCAACAGAAGTTGCCGTCCATAGTAATCTGGCCGAAGATCTTTACGTTGTGTTGAGTGGTTGGGAAGAAGATGACAGTGCCACGTTCGTCGTAAAAATCAATCCATTAGTCCAATGGATTTGGTTAGGTAGTTTCGTCACGGTTATAGGAAGTCTCTTTGCTATTTGGGGAGGTCGCCAAAATAAAGTGGTCCCTCGTTACCAAGGTGTTCAAAGGCAGGTGTCTTAATTGATCAAGAAAATATTGATGGTATTTCTTTTTATTCTGTTGGTCTTGCCAGTCCACGTATTGGGAGGTGGCAACCAGGACAGTCACGGTGAGGAGAATGATGCTGTCAAGTACGATCAAAATTCACCAGAATTCCAACAAACAGCAAGTGAATTACGATGTCTTTGTGGATGTGGGCAAAGCCATTTGGATTGCAGTATGGATGGCTGCGGAATCAATGACTCAGTTCTAGCTGAAATTCTAGAAAAGCTAAACGAAGGAATGGCACCACCAGAAATTAAAGATTACTTTCAAGACGTGTATGGAGAACAAATTTTGATGGCGCCTGAAAAAAGTGGCTTTAGCTTGACAGCTTGGGTTACGCCATTCGTTGCCTTAGGTGGTTCTCTAGTAGGTGTTACTGTATTACTACGAAAATGGGCTAGAAAATCTAAAAATGACGATGACTTTGGTGATGGTGCTGATGATGAGTTAGAAGATGATGTTGAAACAGAAATTTTAGAGTCAATTATCGACGAAGAACGAAAAAAGTATTATTAGGATGTGAGATCCATGGCTTATATAGCAAGTATACTGATCATTGCTTTATGTCTATACTTCATTCTCGTTCCATTCTTCCTAACAAATAAAAAATTAGACACAGTATCGATTGAAGACGATACCGATCAACTAACGATAGAGGAAGTTTATGCAACATTAAACGAACTAGAAATGGAATACAACATGAAAAAGTTAACAGACCATGAATATAAAACGTTGAAAAAGAAGTATCAAAGACTTGCAGCGAAAATGATGAAAGAAGAAGGACCCTTTTCACAAGGACCTTCAGCAAATGATGAGATCGAGCAGGAAATTGAGGAATTAAAAAAAATAAGAGAGGGGAAGTAAACGTTGGTTAACTGGGGAATGATGGCAATCTTTGCTTCAAGTGCTGCGTCAACTTTCCACCCTCCATGGCTAATAAGGCTTTGGTATGCATCACCATTTCATATGTTTGAACCACATCTCTTTTCGGCCATTGTGGTCGTACTTGCGATTGCAATTGTATGGTTTTTTAAACAAGGCAAAAGTAAAAATGCTGACCTAAATCATAGTGAAGGAAAACGAGAAAAAGAATTTGAACAACTGATGTTAAAGCATGATACAACCATCAAAAAAATAAAAGATCTCGATGAAGCCTTCCAAAGTGAAGAAGTTGATGTGGCTACATATGAAAAAAAGAAAAACGCATATCAAACGTATTTAGCAAAGGTCAAAGAACAATTAAACGACTACGTAAAGTAAGGCGGTAGATCGCAATGATTGAAACAAATGGGCTGAGTAAAACAATCGGAGAAAAGACCATCGTTCGTCCTATTAATGTCTCTTTTCAGGGAGCTGAAACGGTTGCCATTCTCGGCCCAAATGGGGCGGGGAAAAGCACATTTTTAAACATGATCGCAGGATTGATTAAGCCGACTTCAGGTTTGATTTCCTTTCATGGCAATGCATTAAAAAAAGATGATTATACGCTAAAAGAAAAGATTGGATTTTTAAGCCACCAAAGCTTTTTATACGATTATTTTACTCCGATTGAAAACCTGATCTTTTTCGGTCGCATGTACAAAGTTGAGAACGTCCGTGAACGTGCGAAACAACTAATAGATGAAGTTGGTCTCAAACTATTTCAGAATGAACCTGTTCGTTCCTTTTCCAGAGGAATGTTACAACGACTTGCTATTGCCCGAGCACTCATCCACAATCCAGAGTATTTACTTCTTGATGAACCGCATACTGGATTGGATCAACAGGCCGTTTCAATTTTAAATGAAGTCATAAAAGCAAGGCAAAAAGAAGGGGTTACGGTCCTGATGGTGACTCATGACTTTCAACAAGTAACCGATACATGTACGCGCGCACTTATTATGAGAAATGGTCGACTCGTTGATGATCTTTCGATAAGTGAATTGGGTCAAGATACACTTGATAGTCGGTATCAAGCGGTGGTGAAGTCATCATGAGATATTTTATAACTCCTGCATTATTGATCGCATTAAAAGATTTATATTCTGAGTGGCGAACAAGACAGGTCGTTGTCACGATGTTAATTTTCTCTGCCCTTGTCATCGTTACGTTTAGTTTTGCCTTTGATCCGACTAGGCAAGCTGTTGAAGCGTTGATTCCGGGGATGATATGGGTCATCACGGTTTTTGCAGGCATTCTCGGTTTAAACCGTTCATTTTTATCAGAACAAAAACAAGACCAGTTACATGGGATGATTGTCGCTCCTGCAGATCCAGCGAGCATCTATCTCGGGAAAGTGATCGCAAATTACGTATTCGTTTTTGTCGTTCAAGCGATATCCATTCCTTTGTTACTCATCTTGTTTGATTTTCAAGTTCCTGGTGACTACGGCTGGTTTTTACTCATTCTTTTTTTAGGAACTTTTGGCTTTATATGTGTAGGAACATTGTTATCAGCTGTGTCTATCCAATCAAAGTCTAGTGAAATGTTATTACCGGTTCTGTTGTTCCCGTTAGTTACACCGATTGTGATTGCAGCTGTTGAAGCGACTCGTATTGTGTTGGCTCAAGATGCGAGTATAAGTGAGGCATTTAGTTGGATGCAGCTTATCGTTGTTTATGATCTAGTATTTTTTGTTGCAGGTTTTCTACTATTTGAATACGTGTTGGAGGTGTGAAACATGGATAACAAAAATAGTATATTTCGCTTTCTAATTCCCTCCAAGGGATATAATATACTCTTTTATTTAGCGATTCCGATTGTCATTATGGCTTTGTACTTAACCTTTATTTGGTCACCAGTTGAAAGAACAATGGGTGAAGTACAAAAAATCTTTTATTTCCATGTAGGTTCTGCTTGGAACGCATTTTTTGCATTTTTTGTCGTGTTGGTTTTTAGCATTCTTTATTTAGTCAAAAGGAAACGCATATACGATATTATCGCGGGTGTCAGTGCTGAAATTGGTGTTGTTTTTACTGCAATTGTGTTAGCGACAGGTCCAATTTGGGCTCATTCTGCTTGGAATACGTGGTGGACTTGGGAGCCCCGCTTAACGACAACACTCATTTTATTTTTCATTTATATTGCCTACATCATGATCCGCAATATGGAAGGTGAGTGGCAGAAAAAAGCAAGACTCGCATCAGTATTTGGCATCATCGGTTTTATTAACGTTCCGATCGTCTTTATGGCCGTTCGTTGGTGGGAGACGAATTTGCATCCTGTCGTATTAGGAGATGGGAACGAGCAAAGCGGTGGGGGATTAGAACCAAGTATGCTATTTACTCTTTTATTCACCGTCGCGACGATGACACTTGTGTATTTTCTGTTCCTCCGCAAAGGAATTTATATTGAACAATTACGTTTGGAAACATCGAAGTTAAAAGCGAAATGGCAAGAAAAAGAAATCAATAGGGAGGCATCATAATGAGTTATTTATTTGCAGCTTACACAATCATTTGGTTATTAATTGCAAGTTACGTTTTTGTATTAGGAAAACGTCAAAAAGCTGCGGCTAAGGAACTATCCTTTATGAAAGAAATGCTGGATGACTAGTTAAGAAAAGGGGGATAGGTCATGACGCGACAAAAGCTATTAAATATGGGTATCTTTACTTTCGCGATCGGTATGCTCCTTGTCTTTGTGATCGGCTTGCAATCACAAAGTTCAGCGGTAGGTATAGGTGATCAAGCACAAAGTTTTGAACTGCAAGATGAGTCAGGTGAAATCCATGATCTCGATGACCATCTCGGTGAAAAACCGATTGTCCTTAGCTTCTTTACGACTTGGTGTTCATCTTGTATCGTCCAAGCTCCGGATATTGCTGAATTCAATGAACAATACAAAAATGAGGTTCAATTTTTCTATATCGTTAAAGGTGAAACACAAAGCACGATAGAGAAATATATTGAGGAAAATGACAAGAAGGAAACGTATTTACTTGATTTTAATTTGGATGTGTCAGATAGCTACGGTGTGGTAGGACAGCCTGAAACAATCGTTATTGACAGTAATGGCGTCATTCAAGAACACTTTATCGGTACCGTTACAAGAGATCTGCTAATCACAACCGTCAACGGTATTGAGTGATAGATCGTGGAGGAAAATCAAATTAGGTGGCGTTAACATGAACAGGTTAAAGAAAAAAATGAAAAAGCAGATACAAAAAACGCCTTTACAAATGACTCGTAGAGCTGTACAACTAGCATTTATTATTTTCCTATTATTTGTTGGTTGGCAGTTCTACCAGTTTTATCTACATTTTCATACACTCGGAGAAGAACCGTTTGTAGAACGACCAGCCGCAGTTGAAGGATTTTTGCCAATCAGTGCACTGCTAGCGTTTCGAGTATGGATAACGACTTGGCATTTTGATTATATTCATCCTGCTGGATTTGTTTTATTTCTGTTTTTTATCGCTTCTGGTATCTTTTTTAGAAAAACATTTTGTAGTTGGATGTGCCCAGTCGGAACCATTAGTGAATGGATGAGTAACCTAGGAAAAAAACTGTTCAAAAGGCAATTTGAACCACCAAAATGGCTTCGGTATATCCTTCGTTCTATTAAGTATCTACTCCTCATTTGGTTTGTGAAGATGGTGATAGAAATGCCACTTGTAGGTGCTATTGCCTTTATGAATAGTGATTATAATAAGATCGCAGATGTTCATATGCTAATGTTTTTCATAGATGTCAGTGTTTTGGCATTAACGGTTGTCCTCGTTTTGTTTGTCTTATCCTTATTCATAAAAAACTTTTGGTGTAGGTTTCTTTGTCCATACGGTGCCTTGATCGGCCTCGGAGGCCTATTTGGTGTCACAGCCATCACGAGAAATGAAGAAACTTGTATCGATTGTAAGCAATGTACGAAAGTTTGTCCTGTGGCAATTGAAGTATCAGAAAAAAGTCAAGTTCGCTCACCAGATTGTTCAGCTTGTATGCATTGTGTAGAGGTTTGTCCGAAGAAAGATACATTGTATATGTCTAGTGCAGGTTTTAAACTAAACAAGTGGATCGTTCCAACGGTATTTTTTGTCTTATTCTTCGGGACTGTAGTGATCGCTCAACTAACTGGAAATTGGAACACGTCGATAACCTATGAACAATATCAAAATCTTATATATTTCATGGATTGAGTTGGAAAACAGTCTACTATTTTATTTCATGCGTGCCCAGAAAGCTAATTTCCGATCTTAAGTAGGTGACTGGGAACTGGTGGAACCATCTGAAGGTTGAAGCCCTGTGAAAAAGTATCTTCTAACGGAATACTATCAACTAAAAAACTGTTGGAGCTCGATACTCCAACAGTTTTTTAAACGATAAATTACATTGAAAACATGACATTTAGTAAAGCGAATTGCAAGAGAGTGATTCCTGTCGATTCATGAAATAAGCGACGAAATTTATTCGCTTTTAACTTTCGTATGATACCAGATAGAAGTGTAATCATTAAGACAATAAAACTAAACATCCCTGTGATCACAGAAGGACGTCATATCATTTTAGGTATATTGACAAGCATGTATATCCGATGCAACAAACACAAAAAAAATAAGCATAAACCACTTAGTTGATGCAATTCAGTCGAAATTCTTACATTTCTACAAGTTTTTTCTTTTTGGCTTTATCTTCAGTCGAAGGATTAGCGAAAATAGAGGATATGTATTGATATTGAATAATAAAACAGAAAGCGACAAAATCCGATAGTGTGACCAAGTGTAAAAGGGTTAGCTGTTAAGAAAGCAGATACAAGTATTCCTACTACCACAAATAAAATCGTTATTGCGCTTATGACTTGCTATAACAAAATCACTTTTATCACCATCAAATATTTAGTGAGAAGCCTTTTTTAATCGATATAAAATTTTAGTGAGTCTAACTCATGGACTGTGAAGTACCCATTCTCTTTACTGACGATCCCACGGTTTTTCAGTTGGTTCATCATTCTAGTCACACTTTCCCTCGTTGCGCCAAAAAAACTTCCTAGATCTTCATGAGTCAGTTTTAAACGAATCGTGATCCCATGTTCGTTCACTTCTCCGTAATCTTGACATAAACGTACGAGCGTAAATGCTAACGAACCTATTTTTCCATATAATGCGACATTCTGGAGCGTGTTTTGTGATAATCGTAACCTTTCGGCCATCGTTCGAAAAATGAAGATAAATAATTCAGGGTACTGCAAGAGGATCGATTCTAAATCTGCTTTACGAATCATTGAGATTGATCCAAATTCAACAACCGAGGCCGAGGCCGAGTAAGTCGTTTCTTCTTTACTAAAGAGTGCTACTTCGGGGAAAATTTCACCTGCTTTTCGAATGTCCAATACGATTTCTTTTCCACCTGGGCTGCTTTTACTGATTTTTATTTTGCCATTATTGACAAAAAAGATCGTTTCTGCAATGTCGTTTTCTTGAAAAAGAACATCTCCTTTGGCGACATTTTTTGTCAATACCATTTTACTTAACTTTTCTTTTAACTCATCAGGAAGTGGTTCTAAAAAGGAAATATTATCGACAAATTGTACATTTTCCAATCAACTCCCCCCCCTTCTCTCTTTTGTTTGTTAGCTTCAGTGTAAATAGAAGCTATATGACGGGCAGTGATTTCAATCACTGCTGATGGTGTTTTAAACAGGTATTGTCGAACCTTTTTAAAACAATGCTATTATGTGATGAAGTTAACATTTTTATACTTTTATTTTTGATAAAGTAAACACAAATAAATGTATGTAAGTGATGAGAGATGAAAGAAGTCAAGACTGTTGCTTGCATCTTACATCAAGGAGGGATCTAAGTGATCCGATGTGATTGGAAGTCGTTAGGTGAAGATGACTTGATAATGATAGATAATGAAATAAATCCTCATATGGGAGCAGTTGTGATTGCGACGTGGGAAGAAGGAACTGTTCACCTTGTTAGTCATGGCATAAAGGGATATAGACAAGAACTGTTGCTTATGGAACTAGCGAAAGTTTGGTGTGCAGGGTTTGAAAAAAATACGGTTATCTCTGGCGGATTGCCCTTAACAATAGAATCGGAAAATGAATATTGTGAGCTTGTTGATCAGTTGTGGGTATGCTTTTTTGACTTGATGATGGAACGGAAAAAAGCAAACTGAATCAATATCGTTAATAGAAAGTGTTTTTCACATCCTTTATCAAATTTACTTATATGTGATGTTGCTCACATCCTTTGATCTACATCATCGCTTATGATGGATGAAAGTGTTTTTCTTTCAGAAATAGAAAGGTGTGACCAGCGATGTGGAACACGAGAAATTACGACCACGATCCATTTATTGTCATATGGGAAGTGACACGTGCTTGTGCACTTAAGTGTTTACATTGTCGTGCAGAAGCTCAATATCGTGCAGACCCTAATCAATTGAGTTTCGAAGAAGGTAAGGCTTTAATTGATGATATTGCAACAATGAACAACCCTCTCTTTGTGTTTACAGGCGGGGACCCGTTGATGCGCCCTGATTTATTTGATCTTGCAAAATATGCGATCGAAGAGAAAGGTTTATCTGTATCAATGACGCCAAGTGCGACGCCTAAAGTAACGAAAAAGGCGATAGAAAAAGCGAAAGATGTTGGCTTATCGCGTTGGGCATTTAGTTTGGACGGCTCAACAGCAGAAATTCATGATCATTTTCGTGGAACGAGAGGGTCATATGATACAACGATGCGAGGGATCAGTCATTTACAAGAATTAGATATCCCTATTCAAATTAATACAACAGTGTCAGCATACAATTTAGAAGATATGCCGAAAATGGCCGAATTAATTAAAGAAATGGGTGCGGTGCTTTGGAGCGTGTTTTTCCTTATTCCGACAGGTCGTGGGATGGAAAAAGATATGATTTCAGCAGAGCAACACGAAGAATTAATGGAATGGTTATTTGAGCAACAACAGAACATGCCTTATGATATAAAAGCGACGGAAGCTCCTCATTATCGACGAGTAGCAATGCAAGAGAAGCAGCGTTTAGGATTAAAGCAATCGATGACGACAAAACGTCTTGA
The DNA here is from genome assembly GCF_014202575.1 of Texcoconibacillus texcoconensis. Lineage (GTDB taxonomy): Bacteria > Bacillota > Bacilli > Bacillales > Salisediminibacteriaceae > Texcoconibacillus > Texcoconibacillus texcoconensis. The sequence continues at coordinate 18,942 of NZ_JACHHB010000017.1, forward strand.
TACGCTTGGTCGTGCACCCAAGGGCGTAAATGACGGCGATGGTTTTATATTTATTAGTCATACAGGTGATGTCTATCCGAGTGGCTTTCTACCTCTTGAGTGTGGAAATGTAAGAGATGAACCACTGTCCCAAATCTATCGCGAGTCACCAATATTACAAGATTTACGGAACAAAGAGAAATTAAAAGGAAAATGTGGGCGCTGTGAGTATAAATACTTATGTGGTGGATCCCGGGCCCGTGCTTTTGCTATAACGGGAGATTATTTAGAAAGCGAACCGATGTGCACATACGAACCGAAAAGGGCTGAAGGATTTGTTGAAAAGTATCAATGAATCGATCGTTGTTAAGCGATTTTTTTGCATATGAAACGGTAACACTTTAACATAGGGAGCACGTTATCGATCATAAAGGAGAGTCGTACAATGAAAATCACCATAACAGACGAGGCAATAAATTGGTTTAAAGACGAATTGGATTTACAAGGAAATGAATCTGTTCAATTTTTTGTTCGCTACGGAGGTTCTCCACAACTAAAAACAGGCTTTTCTTTAGGACTTGCAGTAAAAGATCCGGAAAACATTGGTTCTGAAACGATCCGCAATGGGATTCGTTTTTATGTAGAAGATGATGATTTATGGTATTTTGAAGACCACGATTTCGACATTCACCTTGATGAAAAGTGGAAAGAGATCCGTTACCATTTTCCAGAGAAAACGAACGAATAAACGTTATATGATAAGTGAAAGGTCGACTTTTTAAGTCGGCTTTTTTTAGTGCGAAATCTTAAGGCGAAAAACAGCATGAACACCAATGACAGTTTTGTGAACAAGATAGAAACGAAAATTAAAAAAGGTCATTTATCTGACGGTGTTTTTAAGAAGTGATTATTCGCTCTGGACTGTGACAGATGTAACAGTGTGAGATATTTCACGCCTGTGGTGTGAGAAAATGCACAGTGGATCTTTTGTCTGTTATCTACAATAAACATAGAACGTTAATCACGTGATAACGCAGAGCTGCGTTGCCAGCGATATTACTACGAAGCAAGGGAGTGAAAGCATTGGAAAGATTAGAGAGATCTTTTTATTCCAAAGCGAGCATGTATTCGTTTGTTGTCGTCCTTATCCTTTTCTTTCTCCTGTGGATCGCTACAGGACAATTTTCAAAAATGAAATGGGCGTCATCGGGATACATTATTTCTTCGTTCATTTTCTTCATTGGGATTACTGTACGAATTTGCGCATGGCTTATCCGTCCAGCAACACACCAAGTGATGAAACGAAGCTTAAAAAACTTACGAAAAAAATCAAGAAAAAAACGTAATGTAAGAGCAATGCTGAAAACAGCTGTAGATAACATCATTTTACAAAAGTTTATCTTCAAACGCGGTTGGTATCGAGGTCTTCAACATTTCTTTATTGCGTGGGGTTGTCTTCTTTCTTTAGCGATTACTTTCGGACTCGTATTCAATTGGTTCTACTTTGACCTTGTCGACCCACAAACGTATCAAATCATCGTCCTTAGTATTCCAACGATTACGATGCACCCAGATGGTTTCTTGGCCTTCATTTCTTACAATGCCTTAAACTTTTCATCGATCATGCTATTAGTTGGACTTATTATGGCGATTTCACGCCGAATTAACAACCACGATACAAAGGTAACACAACGAGCAGAGTTTGATCTATTTCCACTTTATCTGTTACTAGCGGTAACAGTATCAGGTTTGTTGCTCACGTTATCTTACAAATTTTTAGGTGGCTTTATGCACAGTCCGATGGCTCTCGTTCACCAAGCAACAGTCGTGATTTTTCTTGTTTACTTCCCATTTGGAAAGTTATTTCACTTACCAATTCGCCCAATGGCAACTTCTGTTCCGATGAACTATTGGGAAGAAGAAGGAGCAGATACAAGACCTTGTAAGAAATGCGGGGACACATATTCAAACGATGATCAGATTGCAGACGTAAAAGAAATTCTCGGTCAGCAAGCGTTTGATCTACAAATGGAAGACGGTACTTATTTATCAGACTATTGTCCAGCTTGTCGCCGTAGAATTCGCGTCATGACACACCTAAATATGGATGCACCTATCCAAGGAGCGGGAGAGCCAGTAATGACGAATAATGGTATTCATATGCCAGGGTTCGGGCGAGAGCGTGATGAATCTTTCTACAATAAGAAAGAAACGGAGGAGTCGTAATGTCAGAGTTCATAGTGAAAAAAGATGTAAAAAACCTTCACCATGAAGGAGAAAAACTGATTTCAACACACTGTTGTTATTGTGGAATGCAGTGCGGTATGCATATACGTGTGAATGAAAAAACAGGTGCAATAGCAGGGGTAGAACCTCGCTATGATTGGCCAGTGACTCTAGGGAAAATGTGTCCTAAAGGTGTTACAGCTTATCAAACGATTGACCATGAAGAGCGAATCACAAAACCTCTTATTAAAAAAGACGGTCAGTTTGTGGAAGCTTCTTGGGAAGAAGCACTCGATTTGATTGAAAAAAATTATAAAAGATTACAAGCCGATTACGGAAAAGATGCACTATCTGTTTTCGGTGGTGTATCAATGACAAATGAAAAGTGTTACCTCGTTGGTAAATACGCACGGGTTGGACTCGGAACACGTTTTGTTGACTATAACGGTCGTTTCTGTATGAGTTCTGCAGCCGGTGGTTTTATGAAAACATTAGGAACAGACCGCGGTTCAACATTACCATGGCCAGAATTAGAACATACGGATTGTTTCTTCATGTCAGGTACGAACACGGCAGAGTGTCATCCGACGACGATCCAGTGGCTGTGGAAAGCGAGAGATAAAGGGGCGAAAATGATCGTTGCTGACCCTCGTGAAACACCGACAGCGCGCATTGCTGATGTTCACCTCGATTTGAAAGCTGGTACGGATTCAGCACTTGCTAATGGTATGATGCACTTACTTATCCGTGAAGGCTATGTTGATCACGAATATGTTTCAGAACGTTGTAACAACTACGAAGACTTAAAGAAATCTGTTGAACCTTTTACACCAGCTTACACAGCAGAAATCACAGGCGTAAGTGAAGAGAAAATCTTGAAAGCAGCACATATTTACGGACAATCTCCACGTTCAGTCGTCATGTTTGCACGTGGTGTTGAACAGCAAGCAAAAGGTGTCGATAACGTAACATTATATACGTCAATGGCTCTTCTGCGTGGTCAAATTGGAAAATTTGCAGCAGGAGTAGCAACATTTACAGGGCAAGGAAATGGTCAAGGTGGACGTGAACATGGTCAAAAATCTGATGCCCTACCTGGGTATCGTAAAATTGATAATCCAGAACACGTGAAGTATGTTTCAAGCGTCTGGGGTATTGAACCAGAAGAAATGCCAAAAGCAGGTGTGTCTGCTTACGAGATGTTTGATGAAATTCAACGTGGGAATATTCGTTCGATGCATGTCATTTGTAGTAATCCAGCAGTATCAGCACCAAATAACGAATACATTTGGGACGGCTTTAACAAGCTCGATTTCATGGTCGTTAGTGACTTCTTCCTTTCCGAAACAGCAGAGTTTGCTGACGTTGTTTTACCTGTGACTTCTTGGGCAGAAGATGAAGGGACGACGACAAACTTAGAAGGTCGTGTGATCCGAATCCGTAAAGTGAAAGACCCAATCGGTGAATCACAGCCTGACTGGGAAATTATCAATCGAATTACAGAACGTATGGGTAAAAAAGAACATTTCGGTTACGAAAATGTTCAGCAAATTTTTGATGAGTTCCGTCTTGCTACAAAAGGTGGTAAAGCGGATTACTACGGCATTACTTATGACCGAATCGATAATGAAGAAGGTGTATTTTGGCCTTGTCCTTCTGAGGATCACCCAGGGACGCCAACGATGTTTAAAGAGAAGTTTGATACGCCAGATGGGAAAGCGAACTTACCTTCTGTTCCGTGGCATGAACCTGATGAAGTACCAACAGATGAGTACCCAGTGACGTTAACAACTGGACGTGTTGTCTTCCACTACTTATCTGGAACACAAACGAGACGAATTTCTTTCTTAAATGAAAAGTGTCCAGAACCTTTCGTAGAAATGCACCCAGAAATGGCAAGTCAATATAACCTTTCTGACGGTGATGAAGTCAAACTAACAACGAAACGTTCTTCTATGAAACTAGATGTGAAGCTTACAAAAGCGATCAGAAGTGACCATGTCTTTGTTCCGTATCATTGGGGTAAAGAGTTATCGGTTAACTTATTAACAAATCCAGCTTTAGACCCTACGTCACGTATGCCTGAGTTTAAAGTATGTGCCGTTAAGATTGAAAAAGTGTAAGGGAGGGATGAGCCCATGAATAAAGTGATGTATTTAGAATTTGAACGGTGTATCGGTTGTCGAGCTTGCCAAGCAGCCTGTCGTGAGTGTGGGGACCATGATGGCAAAGAGCGAAACTATGTAGAATATGTCGACTTTATGGAAAGTCGTCAAACATATCCAATGATGTGTATGCAATGTACGGATCCAGCATGTGCGCGTGTTTGTCCAGCAAATGCGATTCAGATTACTGAAGAAGGTGTTGTCCTTTCAGCAATGGAAGAGAAGTGTATTGGCTGTCGTAACTGTACGTTTGGTTGTCCATTCGGGATTCCTAAATTCGATTTTGAAGAAAACAAAATGTACAAATGTGACATGTGTTACGACCGTACGCAACATGACATTTCACCAATGTGTGCGTCCGTTTGTCCAAGTGATGCAATTCGCTTCATCGACTTTGAAGAAATGCAAGAGCTTCGTCGCCGTCGCACACAATTAAACCTAGTAGAAGGTAAGAAACCGACAGAACAAGATAAATGGCAATACGTGCCTGAATTCTTTGGTGTCTACTCAGATTAAACGTATGTTAATCAATATAAAGAAGGAGGGCTGACCATGAGTAAATGTAAAAAAGAAAATGCACGATTCCGTAAAGAGTCGGATAAAGAGATGATCAACCTCGTCGATAATTTAAACCAGGATGATGATATGCGCTTTAATCGCCGTGCGTTCTTGAAAACGGCAGTCGGAGCTTCGGTAGCTCTAGGCGTTTCAACGGTACCATTTGGCGTTAGAGCGATGATGGGATTAGAAGACGAAGATTATGAACGTGTAGAAATCACAAAATTATCGGATCTTCCTAAAGGTGAGTCAATGACTTTTAAATATCCAGATGATGATGATGCCATTTTGGTTCACACAGTAAACGGTGACCTCGTTGCTTATAACTCTGCTTGTACCCACTTGAGTTGTCCGGTATTTTATCAAAAAGAAGACGACGTTCTTTTATGTCCATGTCATAGCGGGTATTTCGATGTGAAAAATGGCCATCCAATTGAAGGACCACCGCAAAGAGAATTACCTTTAATTGAAATCAAGGTTGAAAACGATACGGTCTATGCCGTTGGAAGGAAGTATCGCCATGGGTAAAAAAGCGTATTGGATCATTATATTTACTACGTTGATATTAAATGTTGTGATGTTGCAATTGACAACACGAGCATACCTTGGTCGAGAATTTGAAATCGTACCTATATACTCAGGCGTTGCCTTTGTATCAGCCATTGTTACGATTATTACCTTTTTACAGTGGCGTAAAGCAGAATACGGAGATAAAAAATCTTCTTCATAATACGAAAAGTTAAGAGGGTGCTTACAGCATAATCCGTTATCCTGTACCCTCTTCCCTTTTCACTCAAAGAAGCGTTCATTTTGTCGGTTTTGTGAAAAGGATAACAAAATTATAGAAAGAGGCGGTATTATGGCACAAATCACGAGATGGGATCCAGAAGATCAGCACTTTTGGGAAACAGAAGGAAAGAAGCACGCACGGAGAAATTTATGGATTTCTGTTCCTGCTCTGTTTTTAGCCTTTGTTGTTTGGCAAATTTGGTCTGTAACGGCAACTCATTTAAATTCGGTAGGCTTTGAGTTTACAGATGGGCAATTATTTACATTAGCAGCCCTACCAGGTTTAACAGGGGCGACATTAAGAATCTTTTTCACATTTATGCCGGGAATGGTTGGAGGACGAAACTTTACTGTCATTAGTACAGCACTGTTGTTAATTCCAACGATCGGAATTGGTATCGCGGTACAAAATCCTGAAACATCATTTATGACAATGGCGATTTTAGCTGCACTTTGTGGAATTGGAGGTGGAAACTTCTCCTCTTCAATGGCGAACATTAGCCCATTTTTCCCGAAAAAAGAACAGGGTGGCGCTTTAGGCATTAATGCAGGTATTGGTAACCTCGGTGTGAGTGCTGTACAATTTGCAACACCGCTCGCTCTTGGTTTTGCTATGATCGGTGCAATGACAGGAGGATCACAAACGTTACCTGATGGTTCTGAAGTATATATCCAAAATGCGGCCTTTGTATGGGTGATTCCAATTGTACTTGTGACAATTGCAGCATTCTTCGGTATGAATAACCTCCCAGGCACGAAACAAAGTTTCAAAGAACAGTCTGTTATTTTCAAAAATAAACATACATGGATTATGACGTGGCTTTATACAATGTGTTTTGGTTCATTCATTGGTTATGCAGCAGCATTTCCACTTCTTATTAATTCTGAATTTCCAGAGCTAAACGCTGCCGGTCTTGCGTTCCTCGGACCACTTATTGGTGCTCTTATTCGTCCGGTAGGAGGATGGATGTCTGATAAATTAGGCGGCGCAATCGTTACATTTTGGGATATCGTGATTATGATTGCAGCAACCTTTGGTGTTATTTACTTTATGAATGCTGATAATTTTGTTGGCTTCTTAATCATGTTCTTGATTTTGTTCTTAACAACAGGAATTGCAAATGGATCAACGTTCCGTATGATCCCAGTTATCTTCCCGAAAAAACAAGCTGGTCCAGTACTTGGTTTTACAGCAGCAATTGCTGCATACGGCGCCTTTTTCATTCCAGAAATTTTTGGTTGGTCGATTGAATCAACTGGTTCTGGTGCATTGGCTCTTTACCTCTTTGTCGTATACTATTTAATCAGTTTAGTGATGAACTGGTACTACTACTCGAGAAAAAATGCAGAAGTGAAGTGCTAGTAATTCAACAGGTGTTGGGACATATCCCCAATATGAGCCAGGCCTTTCAATAGGTCTGGCTTTTTTTGAGGTTATCTGATGAAAAAGAAAGAATTTAGGAGAAAATAATATTTACTTGTGATGTAGTTAACGTTAGAATCTAGTATGGTGTCCATTATATATCTGTAGTTTTAAACCTTTATATACTGTGGGAATAGTGTTAATATGAAAGTATATGATTATTGTATATTATTTTATTAAAGAAAGAAGGTTTTCTTTATGGAAAAGAAAGAGCTTGAAATGAAACGGTTCTTTAATGAGATCTCAGAAGAAAACCAAGAGCTATTATTAACGTATGGTTTAGAGGTTCGAGTAAAAAGTGGGACATACCTGTTCTATGAAGGGGATTCCCCAGAATATGTATATTTAGTCCGGTCTGGAAAAGTTCGTCTCAGTAAAATGACGGCTGATGGAAAAGAGTTTTCCATCCATTTAAAACAGAAGGATGAACTTGTAGGTGAAGTAGGACTATTTAATGAGATGGCGATCAGCGTGACTGCAGAAGTGCTTGAAGATGCGACGCTCGTCCGATTTGACCGTAAAACGCTAGAAACAATCTTCCGCAAAAATGGCGAAGTTGCCGTTGCATTTATGAAGTGGTTTGCGCGTCATACGCAATCGACGCAAGCGAAATTTCGTGATTTGATACTTTGTGGAAAGACAGGGGCCTTTTACTCGACATTGATTCGTTTTGGCAATTCTTACGGCGATAAAACGAAGAATGGTATTCGGATTAGTGTTCAGTTAACGAACCAAGATATTGCTAATTATATTGGTACAACACGGGAAAGTGTTAATAGAATGCTCAACGACTTAAAAAAGGATGAGGTTGTCTCAGTAGATAATGGTTACATTACGATTCATAACTTGCAATTTTTAAAAGATTATTTGCATTGCGGTGATTGCCCCGTTGAAATATGTACCATTTGACCTAAAGGTCAGAGCTTGATAATTATCAAGTTCTGACCTTTTTTGAGGTTATTGGTGGTTACAATTCTTTAGCTTCCAATTGGAGAGCATCACCGTAAAGTGTTTCTTCACCTTCAGTTGTGATCAAAGTTAGTGATTGAATCGTAACGGATTGCTCATGAGCTTGGATATCAACTTCTGTTAACAAACCTGAAATAAGATGAACGCCTGCATTGTAAACGTCAACGTGTTGCCCCTTTAAGGAACGATATTTGGCATCGGTTAAATAGGGAACCCATTGACGAAAATTGTGATAAATATAGACAGGCTGTCCATTTTCTATATAACCAAGTTTTGTTTCTTGATCATCGACCTCGGCTTGAAGTTGCTCAGCTATTAGTGAAATGGTTTCATTCACCGTTTGTAATGCTTGAAGAGAGAGAGCTTTAGGAAAGGAAATAATCACTTTTTTTTCCTCAGCTAGATGAATGGCTTCAATTGTAAAGGAGCGCCCTTCATTTTCAACATGACAAACATACCGGTTATCTTGAAACCGAAAATGGTGGAAACGCATAATTGGTAACATTTGTATTCTGTCTTTGTAGGTTAGGTTGACGGAAAACATCTTACATACACCTCTCAACGTCTTGATATAACGATGATAACAATTGTTCATGCGATTAGCTGTATAAAATCTCACACTGCTCTTTTCCATCCTTTGTGATTCAAATCACATTCAAATATATGAATGTGTCGTACGATAGCTGTAAAGAAAATAAAAATGAATGGTGGGGTTGAGTCGATGAACTGGTATGTACCTAGAGAGCATGGTGCTTGGGCGATGCTTATTGTTCCATATTGGATTGGAGCTGCTGTAAGTGGAATAACATTGTGGCACATCATCTTTTTTCTTGCAATTTTCTCTTTTTATTTTGCACAAGGACCTATATTATCTTACATTCGAAATCCTAAAAAGAATAGAGATGTCGGCCCTTCATTAACTGTATATTTATCGATTGGGGCGGTTTTTTTAATCCCTGTTTTAATCAGCGAACCAACAATCATGATTTTAGGGTTACCTGTGGTACCATTGTTTTTAATAAACCTATGGTTTGCTTATCGTAAAAATGAACGAGCGTTTACCAATGATGTCGTAGCGATCACGTGTTTATCATGGCTTCTTGTTCTCGCTTATTACCTTGGAGAAGAGACCATTTCAAGTGAAGCATTGGCTTTGTTTGCATGGACGATTGCTTTTTTTGTAGCTAGTGTGTTTCATGTAAAATCTTTAATTCGAGAAAAAAAGAATCGTACATTTCACCGTATCTCTTTTGCTTATCATATACTATTGGTCATATTACCCATCGTTATGCAAGCGTATTTACTCGTGATTCCTTTCTTAGCTAGTGCCTTAAAAACGACGTTTATTCCAGTAAATCGTTACGGAAAACCGATGCATATCGGTGTAGCAGAAATTGTAAATAGTCTTTTATACATCGGATTTGCGGTAATGAGCTTTTATATGGGGTATTTATAAGGGCATAGAAGTCACTTGATTGGTGTACCTTAATCCTAAAAGGGGGGAAGGTACATTGGGTCAAAAACGACAATTTGAGCCAGGAGATCATGCACCAAACAACGGTGTGTACGTAGAAATTGGAGAAACGGGGAGCAATGTCAACGATCCGAAAAGTTTACGCATGAATGCAGGTGATCGTTTCCCTGATACGAGCAACGATGACCGAAAATGGTCGTATAAACGAAAACAAGAAACAAAGCATTAAAAAGAAAAGCTGATGTTTGTGGTGTTTATCTTCATTTTCCACAATACATCAGCTTTTTCTTGGCTTTTGAGGATGAATATTTTTTGTGAAAATGGATGTATATTTCGACATTTGTAACCATTTTAGGTATTGTTGAATATAGACGTAGTCCAACATTGCTGAAAGAATGATAAAAGAGGTTAAGATTAAAGGTTTGCTCATGTTTCCTTTCACTCCTCTCCTTCATATGTTATGGTCTTTTTGCAATGTTGTGAGTTTGGTGGAAAGGGTTTAAACGAAATGTAAAGCTTTGATGTCGGTACTTAAGTGGTGTTGTATTGATGAAATGGCAAGAGAGGTGGAGAAAAATTTGCCTTCACGAACGCGAATTTTAATGATGGGATTACTCATCTTTTCGGTGATTATTATTGCTAGCTATTTATTTTTATATCAAGTATTGCTTTTACCACAGTGGCTAGCTTTCTTATTGGCAGTCGGCCTCAGTTTGATCGTCGAACGTGCATATTATATTCGTAAATTTTATCGATGATGTTTCGTCGATAAAACATTAACTTTTATAGTTATGAAGGGAGTATGAATAAATGATGGAACAATCACCAGAAAACCTCCGTGAATTAGCACAAAAATTAACAACAGGTTATAAAAAAGTGCAAGAGGGGAATTATGAACAAGGAAAAGAAATTTTAGAACCTTTAATGCCAATCTTCCATAGAAGTGATCAACCAAACATGACTCTTCTTGTACATTATGGTTTTGCACAAGTAGGTACTGGAAATGTTGAAGGTTTTCTAGAAACCTATGCGGAAGTTAAAGAAATTTCACCAGCAAACAAACGGGAAGCTCAGTTAAAAGATCAAGCTAAATCGCTTGTTAATGAAGTGTTAGAACACATACACAGTGAAACATAATGATAATGATAAGCTGACTCATAAAGGTGTAAAGTGTTTTGTGGCAGTAACTTTGCCAATTAGTCACCTTCCTTTGTAGAGTCAGCTTATTACATTATTGAAGTTACTTTCCACTACCCTTAAATGATTTAACAAAATCAATAATAGGTCCGAATTGCTTTAAGGCAGGTTTTAGTTTATCGGCATTATTCATCAGGTTTCCAACATGTTCCATAATTTCGTCAAAATCGATATCTTCGTTTTCATTATTTGACTCTGAATCGGTTTGTTTTGTTGTAGCATTCGCCTGTGGTTGTTGGTTCGCTTCGGAGCTTTGGTCGATCACCCCTTTATTTCCGAACATCATTTGATCAAAAAAGTTTCCTTTTGGTTGCGTATTCTCATCTTGATTTTGTGAATTTTGACGATCGTTTTTCATACATAACCTCCTTTCGGACCGAAGCTTTTCCATTAATACAATATGCTAAATCTTGTTTGCCCGTGCAATGCTTGTAATAATTGATGCATTTGCTGAACAAAGGATTGCATTTTGTTTATGACTAGGTCATAATATGTAGTATAATATTTAATCTTTAAGAACGTTTAAGTATGCCATATAGAGGAGGAACGAAGATGAAAGCAGGAATCTTAGGGATGGGGGCGTTTTCCCCTGAACAAGTTTTGACTAATGTTGACCTTGAACAACGTCTTGATACATCAGATGAATGGATCCGAACACGTACAGGTATAGAAGAGAGGCGAGTCGCTGGTGAAGAGACGAGAACAAGTGATATGGCTTACGAAGCAGCAAAGGAAGCAATTGAAAATGCGAATATAGATGCAAAGGAGATCGATATGATCCTCGTTGCCACCGTGACACCAGATCGACCATTTCCTTCGGTATCTTCTTTATTGCAAGACCGTTTAGGAGCAGCGCATGCTGCAGCAATGGACGTTAGTGCAGCTTGTGCTGGTTTTATTTACGGAATAGTAACAGCAAAACAATTCATTGAAACTGGCGCTTATAATCGGATTTTAGTTATTGGTGCTGAAAAGCTTTCAAACATTATTGATTGGGAAGATCGTAATACGGCCGTTTTGTTTGGTGACGGTGCTGGAGCAGCAATTATTGGCCCAGTTTCTGATGAAAGAGGTATCCTTTCTTTCGAATTAGGAACAGATGGGTCTGGTGCTGAACACATTCATCAACAAGAATATCTTAAGATGAATGGTCGAGAAGTATTTAAATTTGCTGTTCGACAAATGGGTGAATCTTCGTTAAATGTATTAGAAAAAGCAGGTTTAACGAAAGATGATTGTGATTTTCTAGTTCCACACCAAGCGAATATTCGCATCATGGAAGCTGCTCGAGAACGTCTAGAATTACCTATAGAAAAAATGTCAAAGACGGTCAATAAGTATGGCAATACTTCCTCGGCTTCGATTCCTCTCTCCTTAATGGATGATTTAAAACATGGTAAAATTGAGGACGGAGATGTCGTCGTTCTTGTCGGATTTGGTGCAGGCCTCGTATGGGGAGCAGTAGCGATTCGTTGGGGAACATAAATTTTAATATTCGTCGTCATTATGACTCTCTATGATTTGAAAGGAGAAATAAGTATGCAAAAAAATCGTGTCGTCGTGACTGGAATGGGAGCTGTTACGCCACTGGGGAATCATGTAGATACAACATGGGAACAAGTGCTAAAAGGGCAGTCAGGTGTGGGAGAAGTTACCCACTTTGACGCATCCGAATTTCCAACACAGATTGCAGCAGAGCTAAAAGATTTTGATCCAGGACAATTTATGGATAAGCGTGATGCCAGAAAGATGGACAGGTTCACTCAATATGCAGTTGCAGGTGCAAAAATGGCACTTGAAGATGCCGATTTAACAATAGACGAATCCAACGCAGAACGTGTAGGCGTATGGATCGGATCAGGAATTGGCGGGATGGAAACGTTTGAGACGCAATTCCGTAATTATGAGAAAAAAGGACACCGTCGTGTGAGTCCATTCTTCGTTCCGATGTTGATACCAGATATGGCCTCAGGACAAGTGTCTATTTCCACAGGTGCAAAAGGAATTAATTCTTGTTCAGTGACAGCTTGTGCTTCCGGAGCGAATTCCATTGGAGATGCTTACAAAGTCATTGAGCGTGGCGATGCGGATGCGATGATTACTGGGGGAGCAGAAGCACCGATTACAGAAATCTCCTTTGCTGGTTTTACGTCAGCGAAAGCTTTATCTACAAATGATGACCAAAAAACAGCAAGTCGTCCATTTGATAAAAATCGAGACGGATTTGTTATGGGTGAAGGATCAGGCATTCTGATTTTGGAATCATTAGAGTCAGCGAAAAAACGTGGTGCCACGATCTATGCAGAAATCGTTGGTTATGGTGCAACAGGTGATGCTTATCACGTCACTGCCCCTGCCCCTGAAGGAGAAGGTGCTGTCAGAGCGATGAAAGAAGCGCTGAAAGATGCAGAGATTTCCCTTGAAGATGTGGAATACATCAATGCTCATGGTACGAGTACAGAATACAATGATAAGTATGAAACAAGAGCAGTGAAAACCGTATTTGGGGATCATGCATACAATTTAGCAATGAGTTCAACGAAGTCGATGACAGGACACTTACTTGGCGCAGCAGGTGCCGTTGAAGCTATTTTCTCAATCCGTGCAATCAACGAGGGAATCTTGCCTGCGACAATCAACTACGAAACGCCTGATGAAGATTGTGATTTAGATTATGTCGCAAATGCTGCTCGAGAACAAAATGTTAACGTCACGTTAAGTAACTCTTTAGGTTTTGGTGGTCACAACGTTTCTCTTATCTTTAAACGTTTTAGTGAATAGTTTTATTAACTGCTAAGAAAGGTCAGCCTATAGTGGGCTGACCCTTCGTTTGCGTTGGTTTTATTGAGGTGCAATTGTTAAACTTTCCTCTTCATCCTCTACAGAGATGTCTTCTGACAGATCGTCAATTTCTAAAAACTCATGTAATTCGTTAATGTTTTGCTCGAAATCTAATTCTAATACAGCACCAGCGTGATTGTAGTGACCGTCTTGGTAACTATTTTCGACAGGAATCCTTAATGTTTCGATCTCATCAACAGGGTTTCTGACAAAATCATAACCGTAAGTACGTAGTGTATCAGTTCCTAAATTTGTTTGAATAAAAGGTTCGATACCACCGAGTAATTCAGGTACACGACCGACTCCGCTTAAAGAAACAACTTCATCTTTCAGTTTTGAGAGAATTTCTTGTTGTCGTTCAACACGACCAAAGTCGTTGTCTGCATCACTTCGAAAGCGTACATACTGAAGTGTATCTTCTCCATCCATAACGTGTTCTCCAGGTTCAAAATTAATGAGGAACTCCCCTCCATCATAATACATATGGTTGTCTACAGTCACGTTAAGTCCTTCAGGAGCCATGATATCTACAACTCGTTCAAACCCATCAAAATCGACTTGTGCATAGTGATTAATTTTAATCTGAAAATTTTCCTCGATTGTTTGCCGTAATAATTCTAAATCGCCCAAAGCATAAGCGGCGTTAATTTTATTATGACCATAACCTGGGATGTTTACATAAGAATCTCGCATGATAGAAACGAGCTTTGCTTCTCCATCCTCTGGACGATATTGTCCGACCATAATCGTATCTGTACGATTTCTTCCTGATTCTTCGTCTAAACCGACAAGTAAAACATGGAGATAATCAAGGTCCTCGTCTTCCTCTGTTTCTTCGAATATGACTTCATTATTTTCTGTGTCGGAATCTCCTCTTTGTTCTAATGATTCTTGGCGTGCCATGTCAAACTGGTTTTTGCTATATGCAGCGACAGAAAGTGCCGCAAGCATAACGAGTAAAAACGTGAGTAAGACGATTTTAGATTTTAGTTTCGGTTGCCTAGCGTGTTCATTATCAGATTTTGTCATGGATTTTCACCTCTTTATTCGTTCCGTGTCGATTATAACAGAAAATGTTTCGAACGAAGAGAAATCAAGTGAAATTTTAAGATTTCACAAAATGAAGGAATCGAACGTTTTGTTTGATAAAAGGTCTTTTCATAAACGTCGTTTGTTTTTGATAAACTTAGCGAAGTGAATGGTGGCGATTCTCGGTCAGCGGTTACGTCCAGCGTGTCGTTCGCTCTTCATTGCGTGCATAAGAGAAGGGTTAACGGAGCGTATGCTCGTCCGCCCCCTCAAAAAATGATGTCTTTGGCTGAAATAACAGGTCGTATGTCCGCGGCAAAGAAGGTAACCATGAATACGAACAAGTGACGTGTGAACCGATGTCGTCTTGTGCCTAATGTCCACTTGTAACGAATCCAAAAGAACTTTATATTTTGCTAATCCAATGATTCCCTCAATGAAGAGGTGAATCATTATAGATGTAATATGATAGATGGTTCATTGTGTGCAGCGGTTAGATTTGTATGTATTTATTGTCATTGTAACCATATGGTGCCTTTAGGTATACAAACAACATGTTAAGAGGAGTCAGGGGTTCATTATAGAGGATTGTCAACTTACTACATATTAAAAAAGTGAAATCAATGATTTTTAAACAAAGAGTGGTAGACAAACGAAAGGAAATGAAATAGTGAGCTTTAATTAAATTGTACAAATCTCTACTGGACATTTCCCGCAGTGAAGTGTGGATTTAAGAAAGTTTAAGTCATGTAGAATGATCCAGCCGTTTTCTTGCGTTAGAATCTCTTTTTTTTCTAATTCTCTGAGCATTCGATTAGCTGTTTCTCGTGATGTACCAATAAAATTGGCAATGTCTCGGTTGGTTAATTTTACATCAATAAGTATACCGTCAGGATGATTTTTGCCAAAAGAATTGTTAAAACGGATGAGAATTGAATACAGTGCACCAGTTTTTCCATATAGTAAAAGGTCACAGAACTTTGCCTGCGTAGATTGAGTATTTCGTGCAAACAGTTTAATAAATTGGACCGCGATATCACCGTTTTGAGTGAATAAGTTTTCTAGGAGTAGGCGATCAAAGCATACAAGCTCGGCATCCTCAACGACTTCCGCAGTCATACTTGTACTCATTTCATTAAATAAACTAAACTCACCAACAATTTCATCTTCTTGTTTTAAGTGAAGGTAAAAGGTTTTATGGTCAATCGTCATTTTACTTAGACGGACTTTCCCTTTTTGTATCAAATAAACATGATTTGTTTGCTCTCCTTCATAATAAAGTGTCGTACCTGTTCGGTATTTCACTCGAGTCCCTTGCTGAAGGAGGTATTTTTGTTGTGTGCTCGTTAATTGTTGAAAAAACGGTGTGGCCTTCCCATCCATCTCCCCCATCCCCCTTTTCAATCACCTAGAAGTGATTGTTTGTATGGAAAGAATATCATAATCGTCAAAAAAAGAAAACACGCTTGAAATGTGTTCGCAGAACGTGTTAAAGCTGCATAAAATTATTATCAAAGGGGGGGATAGTGTGGGTATTGAACCAACGAAAAGGTGGATTGAACGGTTTTCGACGAAGCAGCAATCAATAACGAATGTTCATGATTTACACAAGTTACAGGAACGTTTTCTTGTTGAACCACTTTATGAGCATTTCAGATACGGTTCGTTACGGAATGTACATGAAATACTGATGAGAAACGGTCTAAGTCCTCCTCATGCGAAACTAAGTAAATGGATTAAATTAATGAAGAAAAAAGAAGTATATGTTTTATTAGAAAGACAATTTCATCGCTTGAAAGAAGATTGGAAGGGACCTAATATTCCGGTTTATCTATTTCCTCTAGATGAACGGAACCATTTCATTATGAAAAACTTAGGCAAGAAAAATGGTGTAACTTTTCCTTCTTGTATTCTTTTATTTGTTCATGAATATACGGAAGTAGAAGATATTTGTGCGCTTCTTACACATGAGTACAGCCATGCGTGTCGGATCGAAAAATTTTCGATTGATGAAAAGACTGTATCTCTTTTAGAGTCAATGGTTATGGAAGGGATCGCTGAAATGTCTGTTCTCAAGTACCATGGGGAAAAACATGTAGCTCAATGGACAAAGGGTTATTCCGAAACCCTTTTGCAAGAGTGGTGGCATCGAGCTTTTATGAAACG
Organism: Texcoconibacillus texcoconensis; assembly: GCF_014202575.1. Lineage (GTDB taxonomy): Bacteria > Bacillota > Bacilli > Bacillales > Salisediminibacteriaceae > Texcoconibacillus > Texcoconibacillus texcoconensis. The sequence continues at coordinate 35,758 of NZ_JACHHB010000017.1, forward strand.
TTTGAATATGAGAGGGTTAGCACAACAACATCCTTTTCTTTATGGTGGAAAGTATCAGTTACCGCCGTGGATTGGATATGCGCTAGGCTTTTCGATAGTTGAGAAATATCAGAGGCAAACGAAAGAAGACGTAGATAAAATTCTAAATACATCAGCTGAGTATATTTTACAACGTTCTCGTTTTGAAGAGGAAAAGAAGGAAAATCACTAAACCTCTAGAAGTTGTAATCAAAGTTAATGGATACGTACTTAATGGAGGTTTTTTTGTGGTTTTCCGTATCTTTTTTTTGTTATTAGGTTTTGGTTTTTCGGTGTCTGGGGGTATTAGCCTTGTGGCCTATTTGAATTTATTAACAGCGGGTTATTCAATCATAGATTATTTCATGTTTATCACGGTAAGGATAGAAACGATTTTTTTTATTATCGGTATTTTTTTGATCTGGACAAGCATTTATTTTCCTTTTCGTCAAAAGAAGTAAAAAGTTCATCTAATCAGTGGAATAAACTGGTTTTCCCCTGACCATACTGATACTAAAATGAATTGCTTGGTATAGGGGGCAATATCTTATGGAAAATATCAAGGATGTTTGGGTGAATTGGTTCGAAGGTGAAGAAAATGGTTATAATGTGTGTGAGTTTTTTGAATGGCGCAAGTCAGATCGCATAGAAATGCTCGACAAAGTCGTTGTTTTGAAAGTAGAACCATCATTATTTTCAATCATCGAAAACAGCTTACAACCATTACCGCAGGCGTTATTAGCAGATGTGTATGAACAAAGTTATATGAGAAAAAATACACAACGCCTCCCACTTGAGTATTGTTTTATTGCAACGGATGGTGAGCGAACTTTAACCGTTGATACACTTGGTTATGTGACACCGATTAGAAAAAGTCGCCTCGTTCCAAAGCAGGAAGAACAAGTCATTGAAATGGCTGGTCACCTAGAAACACGAAAATATAACCTAAGTGATGAGAAAAAAAGCAGAGAATATCATATGCTTTCACCTCACCCATCATTAATGTATGGGTTAAACAGAAAAGAACGACAGTTAAAACAAATTTTGTTTATGGCTTTAGATCAATTACATACTGAAGCGTCGTTAGCGGAAGTTCGTTATTGGTTAACTGAATGGGCTCCGCACCACTATGAAAAAATTCAAGCGATGACATTTGAACAAGCATGGAATGTTCTTTATGACTCAATTGCAACAGGTTGGTCGGAAAAGCATGAAGAGTTTTGCGAAGCGATCATTAAAGGACAACCGTTTTTCGAAAAGCTCTGGGAACTTCAACAAGATGAAAGTGTAAAAAATAAGTAATAAAAAGGTCGGTCATAGTAGACTTAATCGTTTACTGTGACCGACCTTTTTTATTTGTTTACTTGCGTTTGCGGCCTAGGCCCATTGCTCGTTCTGCTTTTTTCAACGTTTTATTAGCGACTCGATGAGCTTGTTCAGCACCTTGGTCTAGAATGTCATCAAGTTCAGGAGACTCGATTAATTCATTGTAACGGGTTTGGATGGGTCGAATTTTATCAATCACAGCCGTTGCTAGCTCTTGTTTGAATGTGCCGTATCCTTGGTTTTTATAGGTCGTTTCTAGTTGTTCAATCGATTGGTCAGTTACGAGTGAAAAGATGGAAAGGAGGTTTGAGATCGCTGGTTTTTCTTCTTTATCAAAGCGAACTTCTCCTTCTGAATCAGTAACCGCACTTTTGATTTTCTTTTCAATTTGCTTTTCGTCGTCGAGCATAGAGATGTAACTTTTAACATTTTCATCTGATTTACTCATTTTTTTCGTTGGGTCTGCTAAGGACATAATTCGTGCACCAACTTTAGGTGTTTGGATCTCTGGAATTGTAAAGATATCGTTATGTTGACTGTTAAACCGTTCAGCTAAGTTTCTAGTTAGTTCTAGGTGTTGTTTTTGGTCTTCACCAACAGGTACGATGTCCGTATTATAAAGTAATATATCGGCAGCCATTAACGGAGGATATGTTAATAACGCTGACGAGACACCTTCCTTACCAGCGGATTTATCTTTAAACTGGGTCATTCTCTCCAATTCACCTATGTACGATACGCATTGCATGATCCAACCCATCTGTGCGTGCGCTGGAACTTCTGATTGAATAAAAAGTGTTGATTTTTTCGGGTCGATCCCGACAGCTAAATAAAGCGCAGCAAGGCTACGGATGTTTTTTCTTAGTTTCAGTCGGTCTTGGGGGACGGTGATTGCATGCTGGTCGACAATGCAAAAGTAGCATTGATTTTCCTCTTGTAAGTCGACAAAATGTCTCATAGCACCAAGATAATTGCCAAGTGTGATTGTTCCACTCGGTTGAATTCCTGAGAATATCGTATTCATCTTTCTCATCCTTTCGGTATTTTTCATCAAAAAAGCATAAAAAAATCCGTCCTGCACTGCAGGGACGGAAGACCGCGTTGCCACCCTAATTACTCTCGCAAAGAGAGTCACTTAAGCCGAGGATCAAACAAACCAAATGTTTGTCCACCTCAATAATCGATAACGGCGATTTCCGTTAACCCCTACTTTTGTCATTATTGACATAACACGTTCAAGGTTAAATGCTCCAAAGCCCAATTCCTTAACCGATGCTCCCTGTTCACAGCAACCACAGGGTCTCTGAAAAGCGTTCACGGTATAAGTACTTCCTTTTTCATTGCACGATTTATAATTTATGTAATGCACTTTCCATTACTCATTACTTTTGTTTAAATATTATAGTTTAAATAAAACAAGTTGTAAATGCGGAGAAAACAGATAATTGATTCAATTATGAAACGAATAACAAGTAATTCATCGATAAATATAAAGCAATCATGATCAAAGCACTTCCTATACTTAATGCTTTACCTTTAGGATCTCTGTTTGCGTTTAAAAATATAATGACATGAAAGGCAAGTAGCATCAATAAAGTAATGTATTGTCCGTGTTCTACGGAAGATAGTAATGGACCATTGAGGTCACTGACATCAAGTGCGATGAAAAGGAATAAGTTCATGATGTTGCTACCAAAAAGCATTGCAATCGCTAATCGCACGTTTTTAAGCCCTAATGCAACATAGACAGAAACAGCCTCTGGTAAAGAGGTTGCACAAGCGATAGCGACTGTACCGATAAAACTTGAAGAGATTGTGGTTGTTTTAGCAATATAATCACCAGAAAGTGCAAGTGTAGAACCAAAGATTAAGATCAATACAGTAGAAATGAAGAACCCGTATTTTGCTTTTCTGACCGAAATGGCTCGTGTATGGAAACTTTCATCGTTTTCATTGTCAGCAAGGGGATGTTTTTTTTGAAAGTGCTGATATAGAAAATAAATGAAGAAAAAAATGACTGCTGCAATTGATGACCAGCCAATATACAAACGTTCATCCCATATAGAATCCACTTGAGTATCAATCCATAACAGCAATGTAACAGAGAAACTCATGATAAAAGGGCCACGGACGAATAAAAATGATTGTTCAAGAAGCCTGTGCCTCGTAAATATGATATGAGCGATAGCTAGGATCAATAAATTGAATCCATTACTGCCAAACATATTTCCAGCTGCGATCTCACGGTTATCAACAGAGAGGGCAACCCAACTCGTTGTGACTTCTGGTAATGTCGTAGCACCTGCAAGTAGAAAAGCACCGATGAAGGCGGTCCCCCATTTCGAACGCTCGCTAAGTACATCGGCATATGATGATAATTTGATTGAAGCAAGTACAGACATGAGTGCAGAGAGGAGAAAAAGCAAAATCGCCATGTAATGTCTCTCCTTTAGTATTGGTTATAATCAAACAAAAAAGACCTTTTTATGCGAAGGTATTACCTTCTGCACAAAAAGGTCTTGCGTCCTTTGCTTTAGCAAAGTTCGATAAACCGAGCGAATCATCGCTGTCTTGACGATTTATCGACCAATCTGGTCGCTACTCCCCTTTTTATGGAAAGAAAACATGAATTAAAGTTAGATTAGCATGTTACGTGAAGAATCGTCAAGTTAAGGGAAGGTGCTATTTAACTGGTAAATGTTCTTTTCCGTTTACCTTGTATTGGTCAATTTTTTCGTCTAGATTTGTTAAACGACGAATCGCTTCACTTTCAGTAATTTTTCTATAATGGTGGAAACCACCAGGCTCTTCGTCTTGTTCATCAGCTGAAGCAACAACTTCTTGCAGGGGTTCTCTCTCAATAGAGCTCGTAGGAAGGTACGAATCTGTATGAAGAAGAATGGCTAGTGAAATTTGTTTTGCAGCAACTCTGTCTTCACCAAGGCGAATTAATAACTTGTGTGATCGTTCGGCACCTTTAATAGCATGAATGTCATTTTCTTTATATAATTCATAATCCCATTGGCCATCTTTATACCAAGTATAATGACCTATGTCATGGAGGAAAGCAGCTTTGGTAGCTAAATCAGGAGATACGTTATACGTTTTGCTGAGTTCAAAAGCAATCTCAGCTGTTGCGATTGCATGAGCAAGTCCAGAACGCTTTACGTATTTTTTTGTGATCGGATGTTCGTATATTTCTCGCAAACGTAATCTTTTCATGTTAAGACCTCCTTTTTCGATAATGATGAAGAAACTTTATTGCGGAAAAGGGGGCTTCGATTTTCGTTCAAAGATATATTTTTAAAATTATATGAAATGAAAAAGAGAATGTCAATAATCAGATGCTCAACTTTTATTAAAACATTTGCGTTTTGTCGAAAATTCCTATTGCTTGTAAAATATGATTGGTAAATGTCGAGAAGCGTTGTATAATTTGTTAGAGAAAGCAAAAACCTTTTCTCCAAATAAACGATATTTTATGGATGAACTGGTGGAGTTGAACGTACGATAAATTAAAGACATCTAAAAGTAAAGGCAGGGAATATCATGGGGAAGCGATCATCTTTTTATTTAGCATCAGGCATCGCACTTGCGCTGAGCTTATCAATGGTGACTGAAGTGGGTGCTAATAATGATGAGAGAACGATATCAGAACATGAGAAAAAACAGTCAGTATTGGAGCCGCGTAAATGGCCAGATCGTGTTGAGCGATTAACTTTCGATTCTGGCTACGATTTTGAATACCCTGATGCTGTTCGGGGTGTTTATGTGACAGGGCACTCGGCAGGGGGGGCGCGCTTTGATACATTAGTTGACATGATGGATGAAACGGCTTTGAACTCGATGGTTATTGATATAAAAGATGATTATGGCAATTTAACGTATCGCCCTGAAAATGAGAATTCGCCGTATATGGATATTAGTACAGAGTATATAAAGGATCCGTCAGAAATGATGGAAACACTTGAGGAACATGAAATTTACCCCATCGCTCGTGTTGTTGTTTTTAAAGACAGTGTGCTAGCTGAGAAGAGACCTGACTGGTCATTTCTACAGAATGGTGAAGTTTGGAAAAATGGTAGAGGGGAAGCGTTTGTTAACCCGTTTCTTAAAGAGGTGTGGGACTATAACGTAGACATTGCGAGAAAAGCAGCAGAAATGGGCTTCCAAGAAATACAATTTGATTACGTACGTTTTCCTGAGGGATTTGAAACGCGGGATGAAGACCTTGATTATGAAGTAGGAAACTATAAAGATTCGGCAGGTGACAACATACAGCAACGTGTCGATTCAGTAACTGATTTTGTAGAATATGCGTATGATGAACTTCAGATGTACGATGTCGATGTATCCGTGGATATCTTTGGTTATACAGCGACTCTTCCTGAGGCACCAGGGATCGGGCAAAACTTTACAAGGATTTCCGAACACGTAGATGTTATTTCATCAATGCCTTATCCAAGTCATTGGACTTCTTACTTTGGCATTGATAAACCTGATTTATACCCATATGAAATCATGGATGAATATTTAAAAGTTGAAGGCGAAAAGTTGTCTGAATTAGACGCCCCACCAGTATCTCGCCCGTGGTTACAAGATTTTACTGCATCATATCTTGGACCTGGTAATTATCAGACGTATGGTGTCGATGAAGTAGAAGCACAAATTCAAGCATTGTATGACAATGGTGTTGATGAATTTCTCCTTTGGAATGCAGGTAATAGCTATACAGAAGGTGTCGATTATTTACTTGAATAGAGTTGTTATACAAAATGCGTCTCAGGAAGTCCTGGAGGCGCATTTTGTATTTTGTAAAAAAAATAAGTGTACGTCGCGAATTTTTAAAAGTACAAGAGGAAATCGTTGCTTTTTTATCAAATGTAGCGCTGATGTGAATGGAGGGCCTCAAATGGAAAAAAACGTATCCTTAGTTAAAATAGACCATGTTTATCGAGCGAGTAAAATCACATATAATAGTAGTAGGGATATGCATTCGGTCAGCTTAAAAAGAGGATCTTATAGTCCTTGAAAAAAATTGGAGGTTTCCAACGAGGCATGAGAAAAAATTGGTATGAAAAGTTAAATGACTATTTCCCTGTCGAGGAAATGAAATCCAAAGAGCATATGGACCTTTTACTAAAGGAGAAAAAAGGGACGTACAAAAAGGACGAAGGTCCTCATCATGTGATGATGTACGTGGAAATGGAAGATTTTATATTTATTGATTATCTTTTCGTTTCTACATCAGCACGAGGAAAAGGAATAGGTACGAAGTTGTTAGAGAAGCTAAAGCAAAAGATAAAGCCAATCATTCTCGAGGTAGAGCCGATTGACTATGAAGATAGCGATACAGAAAAAAGACAACGGTTTTATAAGCGAGAAGGTTTTGAGCATGCCAAATCAATCGGATACCGTCGTCGATCATTAGCAACTGGGGAAATTAGTGAATTAGAAATTTTATATTGGTCCCCGAAACAAGAGTCAGAAGAGAGTATTTATGAAAAAATGCGTCATACGTATGAAACGATTCATACGTATAAGGATAAAGAGCTTTATGGAAAATCATACGAAGCTGCTGAAAAAGTATTAAGTTTGGATGAAAGTGCTGAGCACCAACCGACGACGTGATGAAGCTGACCATATCCCTTGCAATAAATTGTGAAACATCAGAAAGGAAGGTGTTTTGCATGAAAGGGAAAGAGAAAAAGCGTAAGAAAAAGCGTGAATTATGGAAAGATTTGTTGAAGCGTCGTTGGCCTGAGTTGGAACCTAGGCCAAGCGGCAGGCCTGTTTCACAACCGAAAACGATTGCGTGATGGTAAAAATGAGGTGGAAATATCAATTCCACCTCATTTTTAAGTTTTAATTTCTATATAGTGGGAACATGATAAAAGACAAGAAAAAACAAATCCAAGATCACAATTGAGAAAAAAACACTTTTTATTGAGAAAACATCTGTATTTTTTGTAATAATTATTGTATAATATCAATTAGAAAATAAGAAAAAACTTTTATAATATAGAGAGATTGATAATGAAGGGAGAATCGGGCGATATGGTTACGTTGTTGACTTCACCAAGTTGTACTTCGTGTCGAAAAGCTAAGGCATGGTTAGAAGAGCACGAAATTGAGTTTGTCGAAAGAAATATTTTTTCAGAACCGCTTTCCGTTGAAGAAGTGAAAGAAGTGGTTCGATTAACTGAAGACGGCACAGATGAGATTATTTCAACCAGATCTAAAGTTTTCCAAGAGTTAGAAGTTGATTTAGATTCAATGTCACTTCAAGAATTATTTAAGCTCATTAGTGAGCATCCTGGTTTATTACGACGTCCAATTATCATGGATGAAAAACGAATTCAAGTTGGTTACAATGATGCTGAAATACGTCGCTTTTTACCTCGTAAAGTACGCACATTTCAACTTCAAGAAGCAGCTGAGCAACTTGTTAATGAATTTTAAAGGGTTTAAAAAAGAGGACTGGTTCCAACATTTCTAATGCCGACCTTTTTGTTGGGCTTAGTGAAATGTTGAACCAGTCTTTTTTAATGTATTGTTGTGTAAATGGTTCGAATTCGGTTTGTGACCCATCCTATACATGTAATCGTAACTACAAGTAGGAATGTTAGTAAGTACTTCACCCATCCTAAATCTTGGAACGTACTTGCAAACATCGGCTCTTCCATAATCATTTTTGCAGCAGTGTAAATTAAAATACTAGCACCAATATAAACGATAAATGGAAAACGTTTCATTAAGAATAAGATAAGCTTACTTCCCCACAAGATAATAGGGATAGAAATGATTAGCCCTAAAACAATAAGCAGGTGATTGCCGTTTGCCGCACCAGCTATGGCTAATACGTTGTCAAACCCCATGACGATATCGGCGATAATGATAGTTTTAATCGCACCAAGGGTCGTTGTGTTCGTAGTAACATTTGTATTCTCTTCGCTAGTAATCATGAGCTGAAAGGCGATCCACAACAAAATGACACCACCTAGAGCCATTAAGAAGGGGATATTTAACAGTAAAACGGCGATAAACGTCATAAAAATTCTTGCAATAATGGCGAGTAGAATACCGAAAAAAATGGCTTTATTTCGTTTTTCTGGGGGAAGGTTTCGGCAAGCAAGTGCAACAACGATTGCATTATCGCCACCTAAAATGATATCTATACCAACGATTGTCAGTAAAGCTAAAAAAAATTCTGAGCTCAATACTTGATTCCTCCTAGGCTATGGAATTAAAATATATGTTAAAATAAATGTAAAGGATCTTCCTTTCTTACTCAGACACTTAACATAAAAGTACAACCCTACAATATATCTATACAAAACGTTGTTCTTTAAGAACTGACCACTTTATAAACTTTTAAAAGATGGGAGTAGAGGTCAATGCTGTAGGATGAATTTGTTGAAAGTAACTGATTAAGAAGGAAGAAAAATGGGTAAATATTAAACAAACACCCGTGGGGAAGTAATTCTCTTCCGCCAAACGATTCTTTACGAAGGGAGAGAGTAAAATGGAAATCGAACGAGTAAACGAATCTACAGTGAAATTTTTTATCACTTACAATGATATAGAAAATCGAGGTTTTGACCGTGATGAGATTTGGTACAATCGTGAACGCGGAGAAGAGCTGTTTTTCGAAATGATGAATGAAGCGAGTGATCGTGAGGAATTTGAGTTGGATGGTCCCTTGTGGGTACAGGTTCATGCCTTAGAAAAAGGGTTGGAAGTTATTGTGACCCGTGGAGAAATGAACGAAGGAAATGTCAAGCTTGAAATCCCAGTAGATAAAGAAAAATATGATGATCCAGTTGACGATAATATCGTTGATATGTTAGATCATCAATTTAACCAAAAAGATAAGAAGAAGAGAAGCTCGAAACCAGAAAAAATGAGTATTGTTCTTTCATTTGATGATTTTGAAGACATTATTTCTTTAAGTCACCGTTTCGAGGAATCCGTTCAAAATCAGCTTTATCACTTCGAAGGTGTTTATTTCTTATATGTAACTTTAGGAGCAGAATATACAGAGGAAGAGCAAGATAATATCATTAGCAGAATGTTAGAGTACGGCGATGAATCCGATACGACAATATATCGTATTGCCGAATACGGAACAGAAATTATTGCCAATGATGCGTTAGCGGTGATTCAAGAGAACTTTGCTCCCATGACGTAAAAAGCCGATTTCAACGTATCGGCTTTTTTTCATGCGTGAATTGTAAAACTGTGTGGGGGATACAAAGTCGTGCAGACTAGTATCTATTGCATAGCTCGGCGATCAAATAGCAAAACGAAAATATATGCTTCTTCATTAAGGAGTCCCCGGTATGAAAAAACAAATTCAAGTTATCGTTTTCATCGCGTTAATTATCGTTTTCTTATATGTAACAAAAGGTTATTGGGAAAATTGGTTAGTCGGTTACTTTAGTATTTTTCTTTCATTAAGTGCTTTCTTTATTGCTATCGTCATTTTCTTGGAGAACCGCCATCCTGCGAAAACGATTACTTGGTTAATTGTACTTGGTGTATTTCCGATTTTTGGATTCTTCTTTTATTTATTGTTTGGCCAAAACCATCGTAAGGAAAAGTCATTCTCAAAGAAAGCGATTTTAGACGAACAAGCATTCAATAAAATTGAAGGGAACCGTGCACTTGATGAAAGCAAGCTAAATGAAATGGCTGGCGGTCAACAAAAGTTGTTTCGTTTAGCACATCATTTGGCGAATAACCCTATCTCTTTTTCCACGCATACGCGTGTGTTGACTGATGGTAAGGAAACTTTTGCTTACATAAAACAAGCACTTGAATCAGCGACAGATCATATTCACCTTGTCTATTATATCGTTCGTGATGATCATCTCGGACAAGAAATCAAAGACATTTTGATCCGTAAAGCGCGTGATGGGGTGAAAGTACGTTTTCTTTACGATTCGGTAGGAAGTTGGAAATTGTCGGACAGCTATGTGCGACAATTGCGTGAAGAGGGCGTTGATATGAAGCCGTTTTCTCCAGTGACGTTTCCGATATTGAACAATAAGATTAATTATAGAAACCACAGAAAAATTGTTGTCGTTGATTCAAATTATGGTTTTATCGGTGGGTTAAATATCGGTGATGAATACTTAGGAAAAAATCGCTATTTTGGTCATTGGCGAGATACGCATTTATTAGTTCAAGGAGAAGCGGTTCGCAGTTTACAACTCATTTTCTTGCGCGATTGGTATTATGCAACAGGAGAGGCAGCGCTAAAGCAAAGTTACTTGTCTCCTAAGCTTCCTGATACGGAGTCTTATGGTGGTGTGCAAATGATTGCAAGCGGGCCTGATACGCGTTGGGAAGTGATTAAAAAGCTGTTTTTCTCAATGATTTCTTCAGCTAAGAAAACGGTATGGATCGCGTCACCGTATTTTATTCCTGACGAGGATATTTTAAGTGCTTTAAAAATTGCTGCTCTTAGTGGCGTTGATGTAAGGCTTCTTATGCCGAGTCGTCCTGATAAACGAACCGTTTTCTATGCGTCGCGTTCTTACTTTCCGGAATTATTAGAAGCAGGTGTGAAAATTTACGAGTACAATCGTGGCTTTATGCACAGTAAATTGATCATCGTTGATCAAGAAATTGCCTCGATCGGTACGGCAAATATGGATATGCGTAGTTTTCATCTAAACTTTGAGGCAAATGCCTTCTTGTACAAAACGAGAAGTGTGAATACACTTGTTAGTGACTTTATTTATGACATGGAACATTCTACGATTATTCGTTATGAAGCTTTTAAAAAACGTTCTTTTTTGTCTAAATTATTAGAATCAACGTCAAGGTTATTGTCACCATTGCTATAGAAAGGAAAGCCTCTTCACGAGAGGTTTCCTTTTCCTTGGTCAATGTGAAGTGTTTAACAAAATTGAGGAGGGATGAAATGGATATCGCGCTAGATGAAAACGGAAAAAGTGTTTCATTATCTGTTGCAATAACAAGAGAACAATGGCAAAGAATTCGACATGAACAGTCGTTTTATTGTCCAATATGTAAGGAAAAAGTATTGTTAAAGTTAGGGCTTGAAAAGAAATGGCATTTTGCTCACCGTACAGATAGTCAATGTGTAAATGGATCTCCTCTAGAATCAAAAGAGCACCAAAATGCAAAACAACTTCTTTATGAATGGTTAAGCCGTTACCACAACTACGTTGAACAAGAAGCTCAAGTCCCTTCTTTGCCACTTCGCCCTGATGTGTTTTTTCAACGGTTTAATCAATACTACAGCTTTGAAATCCAGCGTTCAGCCATTGACCCCATTGATTTTTATTCCAGGCATGTAACTTATCTCAATAACGACATTCAACCACTTTGGTTAGGTTGCAAAAGTCAACTCCGCCGTAAATCAGAATGCGAATTCCACTTTTCTTCACTCGATTGGTTACTCTTACAGACTTCACTCACTTCTTTTCCACAGCAAGCGATCGGTTATATCGATGTACAAAACAAAGCTATCATCCAACTTTCTTATCCCATACCATTAGCACCCAATAATATTTACGCTCAACCAAAAGTACTACATTTGAATGAACATCCATTTCAAGAAAAGCTTTTTCTACCAAGTGACGATTATCATTGGAACAAAATATGTGACCATTGGAAAAAACAACGCCACAAATGGCGAACACAAACGTATCGGCAACTTTCACGGGCGGAATCTTATATGAATGAAGTTTATCGTTCATTTTTAATGAACCTCAATTATTTTCCGTCACTATGTTGTTTTCCAATCCCTTCATCGATTGTGATTCGAACACCTCCGCCATTATGGCAAAGTTGGATTGTCTTCAAATTTTTATCCAAGTATCGCCTTCATCAAGTTTTTACGCTTGATATCCTCATTGAACAATTTCTCCACTGTGTAAAACGAAACATTTTTGATATTCGTCCTTCATTATTTGAGACACCTCATGAATCACTCATCCGTCCATTTAACGATTACTTATATTGTTTAGAACATGTAGGATTTCTTGAACAAGTGCGACCAGGTCAATATGTACGAAGAAAGAAAATATCAATTTGTAGTGATTTGGAGGAATTAGTAAAGGAAGACGAAAAAGTTCATAATATCTATAGCAGAGAAGCATTTGCCAAAATAATGTTTCGCGTGTCAAACTAAAGTGTTAGAGAAAAGGATTTTTTTCCTTGATCTCGAATCAATGAAAAGATAGCTTATCTTGCTAAGCTGTCGGATATATTTTTGGAGGTGTATCAAAGATGGCAGATACAAAAAAGTCGTTACCTAAGCGTGAAGAGGTTCCACATGAGCGAAAATGGGATTTAGAAGATATTTTTGCAACGGATGATGATTGGGAACAGGCGTTTCAAGAAGTAAAGGAAATGATTCCAAAATTAAAAGAATTTAAAGGACGCCTATCAGAATCGGCAGATGTTTTATATGAAGCATTGACGTATCAAGATGAAGTATCAAAAAAGTTAGGGAAAGTATTTAATTACGCCCATATGCGGTATGATCAAGATACAACGAATTCTTTTTATCAAGGTTTAGAAGACAGAGCGTCCAATTTGATCTCCCAAGTTCAAAGTGCCTCTTCTTATGTCACGCCGGAAATATTATCAATACCTCAGGAGACAATCGATCAATTTTTAAATGAAAACCAAGAGTTAAAGTTATATGAACATATCTTAGATCAATTAAATAAACAACGCCCGCACGTTTTAAGTGAAAAAGAGGAGTCCTTGTTAGCACAAGCAAGTGAAGTGACAAGTGCACCGTCCAACACGTTTGGTATGTTAAATAACGCAGACATGAAGTTTCCGACCATCAAAGACGAAGATGGAGAGGAAGTAGAAGTGACACATGGACGCCTTCTTCAGTTTTTACAAAGTGATGACCGTCGCGTACGTCATGATGCATTTAAAGCTGTATACGATACGTATGGTCGCTTTAAAAATACGTTTGCAAGCACACTGAACGGAAACGTAAAGAATAATATTTTTAATGCCAATATACGTGATTATGAGTCGGCTCGTGAAGCGGCATTAAGTGATAATCATATTCCGGAAGTGGTATATGACCAACTCGTAGAAACGGTAAATGACAATCTTCATTTATTACATCGCTATGTGAATATTCGTAAGCGTGCACTCAAGCTCGATGACATTCATATGTATGATTTATATACGCCGATTGTAAAAGACGTAGATATGGAAATCTCTTATGAAAAAGCGCAAGAACTTGTTTTGAACGGCGTTGAACCACTTGGAGAAGAGTATGTGAATGCTGTTAAAGAAGGATTTGAAAATCGCTGGGTTGACGTTGAAGAGAATGTTGGAAAAAGAAGTGGGGCATATTCTTCAGGTACGTACGGTACAAAACCTTATATTTTGATGAATTGGCAAGATAATGTAAATAACTTATTTACGTTGGCACACGAGTTTGGACACTCGTTACACAGTTATTACACGCACAAACATCAACCGTTTCCGTATGCGAACTACTCAATTTTTGTTGCTGAAGTTGCCTCGACATGTAACGAAGCTTTGTTAGGTCACTATATGCAAAATGTAACTGAAGATAAAAAAGAGAAGTTATACTTATTGAATCATTTTCTAGAAGGATTTCGTGGGACGGTCTTTCGTCAAACGATGTTTGCTGAATTTGAACAAATCATTCATGAAAGAGCAGCTAATGGAGAGCCGCTTACGCCAGATCTTTTAACAAGTATTTATTACGATTTAAATAAAAAATATTTCGGTAGTGAAATGACCGTAGATGAAGAAATTGGCTTAGAGTGGGCGAGAATCCCTCATTTTTATATGAACTTCTACGTTTATCAGTACGCAACAGGCTACAGTGCGGCAACGGCATTATCAAGCCAGATTTTAGATGAGGGTGAACCTGCTGTAGAGAGGTATCTTGACTTCTTAAAAGCAGGGAGCTCAGATTATCCAATTGAAGTCTTGAAGCGAGCAGGCGTAGATATGACATCGAAAGAGCCGATTCAAGAAGCATTTACAGTGTTTGAACAAACATTAGACGAAATGGAGAAACTTTTGTTTGAGGAATAAAAGTATAATATAAAATGTAGAGGTCAGCCGTGATGGTTGCTCGTTTTGCAACTGTCGGCTGACCTCAATTTCTAGTTCACTGAGTTTTGATTAAAACCCTCTAAATTGATGACGGCGATTCCATCGGTAAACGAGATATAAGATGCTTAATAATAATGCTGGTGCAGCAACCCAAAGGGGGAAAATACGCAATAGCCCTAGGAGTAATCCGTAAAAGCTGAGTAATACAGCAATTAAAGCAATAATGATTGAAATTGAGGAACCCATCTAGCACACCTCACCCGTAACCTATATTACTTCATATATATGATGACAAGTTTAAAAATAGACGAGCAATAGTTTGGCATTTTTGTGAATAATTTCACGAATGTATTGTCTCCGTATATTGAGTTTGCTATAGTAAGAATTGTGAAAGGAAGCACATAACTCCCCCTAAAGTTTATGTGATGTCGCAACCTCCTATAATGTGTAGGCATATCCCTTTCATGCTACCAAACCTTGACAATGTTCCAAATGAAAGAAAAGCTAGGTCAACCCCTCCTAGCTTTTTCTTTCGTTTAGGCTGTTTTCTAAAAGATTGTTGCTTCTTAAAGAATTCGTTCGTACTCGAATTGGCTACAGGTCGGTCGTGGTTGCGATCGCGGACATACTGTCCGGATCCTCAGCGAACGACAAGGTGAACGTGACCGCATTTATCCAACCTAGATTCGACACTTTCGCTTCTCCGAGTTTATCAAGAACAACAACGTTCAAGAAAAGACCTTCGTTTACAAGACGACCCCTACCAACACGGTATACCTACCTAAAAAAACACCTCTATCAGAGGTGCTTCATTCCTTCTTTCATTCTACTTTACTCTTGGCCAATATAATACCATAGTTTACTAAAACGATGAGGAATTGCTTCAACCTTTTGCTTTAGCTGCAGCTTTTTCATTTCTTTTTCGACGGTTTCATAAGACCAATCATAAACGACGGAAATCTCTTTCGTCGCCACACAACGATAAAAAGATAAAAACTGTTCCAATGGCATTTGTGGGCATTTTTCAGGTGTTTCCCCTAGCATATCAGTTAAGACATTTTCATAAACTTCGTAATCGTAGTCACCAGGTACCTTCAACCCAGGCTCTTCCACATTATCATTAAAAAATAGAAGGGTTGGAAAAGATTGCACATCCATTTCTTGCATCGTTTTTAAGTCAGCATGGTAAGCTTTTTCTGCTGTTTCCGAGTAAAGGTCTTTTTCGAATTCTTGACGGTCCATTCCCTCCACATGATCTGAGCATTGAATTAATACGTCTTCTTCAGCGATATTTTTCTTGTGTAAAAATAATGCTTCTCGTAATTGACGCATATATTTAACGCCAATGACCTTCCCTTGCAATTCGGCAGCCTTTAGAGCAATAAAAACCTTTTTAGGTGTAGAAATAGGATTTTCTTTCCATACGTTACCATCGCAAGGCATGCCTGTTCTGCAAGCAGTATCATCCCATTGTTTAGCTCTTTCGACAAGGTGGCGTATCGAAGTTTCTTTCACAGATGGATTCATTGAGCGTAATTGGTTACCGAGAAAATAACGAAGCTGGAAATAAGGAGAATAGTCCATTTGCAGCTTTTTTACTATTGGTTCAAACGCCCACGATTCAGGACAAAGCGGATCGATGAACAAATATATTTCTAAAGGTTTATTTTCGTGACTTTGAACATAGAACGAAGCAGGCTCTTGAGGACAACATAAACCTGTGTCGTCTTCGCAGAAAAAAGTGTCGTTGTTCGTAGGCATGGACTTATCTCTCCTTTCCGTTAAGAGGGTTCCGAGCTATTCACCATATGATTGGCGGTAAATTGTAGTCGCTCGATCATTTCCGTTCGTAACGGTTCACCGATAGGTTCTTCATCAATGGCACGTATCATGCATTCAATCCAACGTTTGGCACGTGTTGGGGTGATTTGAAAAGGCATATGTCGAGCACGTAACATCGGGTGACCATGTTCTTGGCTATATAATGGAGGGCCACCGAAAAATTGCGTCAAAAATTGCTTTTGTTTTCTTGCAGTTTCAGTTAAGTCGTCTGGGAAAATCGGAGCTAATTCAGGATGATTTGAAACGTAATGATAAAAACGATCAACAATACTTGAAAGTTGATTTTCACCAATACGTTCATAAATGGATTGTTCCGAAGTCATTTTTAACAAACCCCTTAGGCAATCATAATTACAGAGTCATTGTAGCAATCATAGATGTTTGACTCAAATAATATGATCAAATCGTAATTATTGTAATGCTTGTTTCCGCAAATAGAAGCGTTCAATTTTGTTTGGTGTTTTCCGTTTTGGAATGTTGTATTCTTCAAGTAATGTAGTGATGAATTTTTGTGCTTTTTCTTCTTCGTCTGCTTCGAATTCTACTTCATAGTCTGTCGTGTCTAAATAGTCACTTTTATCGAGAACGATTAACCCTTCTGGTTGTTTTTTCTCTAAGCGTTCGGTCGTGAGTGATCCTAAAGGAGAAATCTTTCCTTTAAAACCGTCAATTAGTTGCTCGATTTGTTTATGTACGGAGCCTAGTGGCATGGCTCCATTTGTTAATAATTCTTCAAACTGATCTTTTGATATTTTATCGTGTGTCTCCAACAAACCAACTTCATTTGGTTGTTTTAATGTCAGGACGTAGTCACCGTTCTTTTGGCGAACACGTAGGGCACTCGATTTTTCTTTTAACTGAAAGGTTTCTGTATCAAAATAGTAATTTGTTTGTTTAACAGGGGTTTCCTGATTTGAAAAAAACGATTCTCTTAACTGTTCATACTCTGTTTTTTCTAATAAATTTTTAACTTCAATTTCAATTTCTTGTGTCATGAAAACACTCCTACGTTCCAGTCTCAATTACCGACTATATTATTCCATAGCTATAGAGTTATTGCAATTTTTTAGTGTCTCCATTATCGAGTAGAACTTTTTTATGATAAACTGATGATGGAGGTAAGTTGATTTAGAATGGAGGAGTACACGTGACAAAAATGTGGGAAGTATCACATATCACACACAATAAACAAGGGTGGATTGCTGAAGTCAATGCCAATGAGAGTATTGAAGAATTGGAGGCATACCATCCGGCAGAAAGAATATTAACTGATTCAAAACGCTGTTCTTTTATCTATGTGATGGAAGATGAAGAACAATTCAATTATCTTTTATTCCCGATAAACACATGGGAAACGATACAAAATGGGATAGAAGAAAAAGAACCGATGTATTTGAAATGGGTGTCAAATTCAAACGAAGAGAAAGTAGTGAAACTCGGACAATTTTGGGAAGAACTAGATTACCTTCTCGAAAACATTCGTGGGAATGGCAACTATGGGAATGAAATGGTAGAAGCTGTAGAGCGAGTGTTTTTTGCTCATCATCATGAATAAATGATTTCCGAGCTGGGGGCGTTTTCACATGTATGATTGGGATGAATTACTATCTCCTTACAAACAAGCGGTTGATGAATTGAAAATAAAACTACGATCGATTCGTGAACAATATGAGCGAACCTCGAAACATACACCGATAGAGTTTGTGACTGGGCGTGTCAAACCGGTTACGAGTATTTTAGACAAAGCGAAACGAAAAAATATCCCACTTGAGGAAATAGATGAAAAAATGCAAGACCTCGCTGGTGTTCGCATTATGTGTCAGTTTGTAGGTGATATTGATACGGTTGTGGACTTGATCCGTATGCGAACGGATTTTGAGATCGTTGAGGAAAGAGATTACATAAAAAATAAAAAAAACAGTGGCTACCGGTCTTACCATATGGTGTTACGCTACCCGGTTCAGACCATTTCTGGTGAGATACAATTGCTCGTCGAATTACAAATCCGCACGTTAGCGATGAATTTTTGGGCAACGATCGAACATTCTTTACAGTATAAATATCGTGGTGAAATTCCAAGCAATATTGAAAAGCGGTTGCAGCGAGCTGCGGAAGCGGCATTTCGTCTTGATGAAGAAATGTCTCAAATCCGTGGTGAAGTTCAAGAAGCACAGGAGATTATTACGAGAAATAGAGAGCAAGAAAAAGATCGCAATCGTGTAACGAGCGAAAGGAAAGAATGGCGATGAAATTTACGGTTACGTCCCGCGGAGATGAAACTTCAAACGCTTTATCTCAAAAGATTAAAACGTACTTAAACGAATTTAATATGACGTATGATCCTGATGAACCGAGCATGGTGATTTCGATTGGCGGTGATGGTACGTTATTGGAAGCATTTCATGACTATTCTCACCGTTTAGATCAGACGGCATTTGTAGGTGTGCATACAGGACATCTTGGCTTCTATGCTGATTGGAAACCAGAAGAGGTGGAGAAACTCGTTATTCACATCGCGAAGACACCCTTTAAAGTTGTTGAGTATCCTTTACTTGAAGTGATCGTTCGATACTATCAACAAAAAACCTCTAAACGTTATTTGGCCTTAAATGAATCGACTGTGAAAAGTGTAGAAGGGTCATTAGTCATGGATATTGAGATTAAAGGTGACCGTTTTGAAACGTTTCGAGGAGATGGGTTGTGTATGTCTACGCCTTCAGGAAGTACAGCTTATAATAAAGCACTAGGGGGGGCGATCCTCCATCCGTCTTTAGCTTCGATCCAACTTTCCGAGATGGCGTCAATTAACAATCGTGTTTATCGTACGGTTGGATCACCACTCGTCTTACCACAACATCATACGTGTATGCTAAAGCCTCAACATCATATTGACTTTCGTTTGACGGTTGATCACCATACCTTTGTTGAGCGCGATGTAAAATCTATTCAATTTCGAGTCGCAGAGGAAAATATTCGATTTGCTCGCTTCCGCCCGTTCCCATTTTGGAAACGAGTGAAAGAGTCGTTTATTGGGGATGAGAGGTGAGAAGGTGTATGAACCTAGTGTCCTTTCAGTGGATTGTTCCAAAAGAATGGGAAGGTGCGTTTTTGCGAGAATTTTTACGAGAGGATAAACAAATATCACGTAAATTATTAAAGGAAATTAAGTTTCAAGGACACCTTTCATTAAATGATCAATCTGTAACGGTAAAGTCAGTAATCAAAGAAGGCGACTGTGTCTGTGTAAGATTGCCTGTAGAACAAGTAAGTGAGGTGCTAAAGCCTCTGCAATATGAACTTGATATTATATATGAAGATAAGCATATATTGATCATAAATAAACCGCCTTATTTACCGACGATTCCTTCGCGCGAAGATTCAGACTATTCATTAGCGAATGCTGTCGTGAATTATTACGAAAAACAAAGGATTCCAGGCACATTTCATGCTGTCAATCGTCTTGATCGAAATACTTCGGGACTGGTTCTCATTGCAAAGCACCGTTATGCACATGACCTTTTCGTAAAGCAGTTAAAACATACTTTGCAAAGAACTTATTTGGCAGTTGTACACGGTCGTCTTACACCACCATCTGGTACGGTTCGTGCGCCAATAGCGCGGAAAACAACGAGCATCATTGAACGTATGGTCTCACCTGATGGAAAAGATGCGATAACTCACTATCATACGTTAGACGCAAGTGACAAAGCGACACTCGTCGATGTTCAACTTGAAACTGGTCGCACACACCAAATCCGTGTTCACTTTCATTACTTAGGGCATTCCCTTGTTGGGGATGACTTATATGGAGGAGAGACTTCAAAATTTCCTCGACAAGCTTTGCATGCAAAAAGGGTGACGTTTGTTCACCCTTTCACTAGCGAGGAAATGATGTTTGAGGCACCCATTTCTGATGATATGGCTACTCTCATTCGTGAGCAAATTGATGACCGTTCTCTTCTTAATGATTGTTAAACGTTCGGAAACGGTCATCTTGGTAAGGTTGTTTTGATGAAACATCGACGATTTTATGTTCTGGCCAACAAAAGGCGGTCAATTTTCCACCGAAAACACAACCAGTGTCAATGTTCAATGTATTATTGATCCCACGAACTTGTTTGACGGGTGTATGACCATATACAATAAGCGGTTTTGATCGAACATTTGCAGCCCAATCACGACGTACAGGTCTTCCGTCCTCATGTTTTTCTCCAGTGATGTCACCATATAAAACAAAAGTCTTTACTTTTTTGTCTGTTCGTCCAATATCAACTGGGCGAACGCCTGCATGAGCAACAACGAGTTTCCTGTCGTCTAATACGTGATAAAGGGGAGATTGCTCGTATAAGTCGCAAAATAATTTTTTTATTTGAGATTGACGTTGATCATTTAAATCTTTCCATTCAGCAACGGTCGTTTCGAGGCCGTTGTTTATTTTTACGTTACGGCCGATGAAGTATCGGTATAGTTTGTCACAGTGGTTGCCAGGGCAATAAAGGCCATTTTTTGTATTAATGATCGCTCCTACTGCTTCAATGACGGGAATTGATGCAGGGCCCCGGTCTGTCAAGTCTCCGAGGAAAACAAGTTGTCGCCCATCTGGGTGAGTATAATGGTTTTCTTTTCGTTTGTAACCTAAACGTTGGAATAATTCAATCATTTCCTCGTAACACCCATGAATATCTCCGATAATATCGTACATGACTCGTTCACCACTTTCCTTTTCATTTTATAAATATCTTTTTCAATGTCTTTTATCGACAATGGCGCTTAGTGAATTTAGCGAAAACTCAAAATTGTCTATTTCTCATTGACACCACCTTCAAGTTTCGATACGATGAACGTCGCTATGTGCATCATAGAAATGGAGTGATTATTATTCAGCAAAGGGGTTGATTTTATTGACCGCATTGACTTTTCCTTTAACGGACCCCGTAATGATTGTAGCGTTAGCAATGCTTATTTTCTTAATTGCACCTTTGGTGATGAACCGGTTCCGAATACCTGGAATTATCGGTTTGATTTTAGCTGGAATGATTGTAGGGCCTAATACTTTAGGGTGGCTAGAACGAGATCCTACGATCGTTTTGTTAGGAACCGTTGGCATGTTATACATTATTTTCGTTGCAGG
This sequence comes from Texcoconibacillus texcoconensis, assembly GCF_014202575.1. Taxonomy (GTDB): domain Bacteria; phylum Bacillota; class Bacilli; order Bacillales; family Salisediminibacteriaceae; genus Texcoconibacillus; species Texcoconibacillus texcoconensis. The sequence continues at coordinate 57,176 of NZ_JACHHB010000017.1, forward strand.
TCTTGAAATAGATTTAGAAGGGTTTAAACGATATCGGAGTCGCAGTTTAACTTTTGGATTATTATCGTTTTTTATACCATTCACACTAGGAACACTACTTGGGTATGTTTTGATTGAGTCATGGATGGCTGCCATATTGCTCGGCTCACTTCTCGGGTCACATACATTATTAGCCTACCCGATTGCCAGTCGGATGGGGGTGGCAAAAAATCCAGCTGTAACAACAGTCGTTGGTGGAACGATTCTTACAGATACGCTATCAATGCTTATATTAGCCGTTGTTGCCGGTGCGTCTCAGGGAGAACTGTCAGCCGGTTTTTGGGCACAATTAATTATCAGTTTGATTATATTTACAGCGGTGGTCATGATTGGTGTACCGTATATATCAAGGCGCTTTTTTCGACAAATACATGGGGGTGCCTCGATAGATTATGCATATGTGATGGCGGTACTATTTATCTGTGCGGTTCTCGCGATCTTTGCTGGAATGGAACCAATTATCGGTGCCTTTTTAGCTGGTTTAGCTTTGAATCGTTTTATTATGGAAAATGGACCATTGATGAACAGAATTAAGTTTGTTGGAAATGCACTTTTTATTCCGTTCTTTTTATTATCTGTTGGAATGCTTATGGACATTGGTGTCATGTTTGAACAACCAAGTGCTTTTGTCTTGGCGATTTTAATTGTTTTATTTGTGATTATCGGTAAATTTATTGCAGCGTGGATTACGAAACGGATTTATCACTATTCAAATGATGAGCTACCTTTAATGTTCGGGTTAACGATTCCGCAAGCGGCTGCTACCCTTGCGGCAACACTAGTAGGGTATGATTTAGGTTTGTTCGATATCGCTGTCGTTAATGGTGTGATCATCATGATCCTAATTTCTTGTATGATCGGGCCTTCATTTGTAGAGAAATATAGTCGAAATGTTGCCTTTGCCGAAGAGCAAATGCCATATCGGCGTAGTATGGCTCCGGAACGAATTATGATTCCGCTTTCTAATCCGAATACAATGGATTATTTATTAGATTTGTCATTTACGATCAAAAGTCCTTCTTCGGAAGAGCCAATTTTTCCGATGACGGTTGTACAATCAAATGAAAATAATGATGACAATGATGATAACGAGGCGAAAGTAGCCCAAGCTGAAAAAATGTTAGGTCACGCTGTCATTTATGCAGCGGGCGCTGATGTACCTGTACGATTATTAACCCGCGTTGAAGATAACCCGACAATCGGGATTCATCGTGCGATCATGGATAATCGTATTTCAACGGTCATCGCAGGCTGGAATGGGTCTGATGACCACTCCAAGTATGGTCTAGGTCGTGTAATGGATCAATTGGTCGAACGAACGCGTCAACAAGTTGTTGTCGCGAATTTAAACCAACATCTAAGTTTGACTAAACGAATTGTCGTCATTCTACCGAAAGGATATGACCATATGTCAGGTGGTTATGATGCTGTGCGTCTTACGAAGCTCCTTGCTAACCAAATAGGCGCACGAATGTTATTTATCGTCATTCAAGATGATACTTCTACCTATGAAAAATGGATTAACAATGAAAAGCCTGATGTTGAAGCGAAGTTCGTTGTCGTTGAAAAGTGGTTAAATATAAAGCGCTATTATGAACAAACACTTAAAGAAGACGACTTAGTCGTGATTTTAAGTGCGCGCGAAGGTACACTTAGTTGGCATCCTAGATTAGCATTATTACCAAAGTCGATTCATAAAACGGCTGTGAAGAACTTTATTGTATTATTCCCACAAGAATATCCTGTGGATAATCGAGGCACGAGAGGGACAAATGTTCCTACTTCTACGTTCGCACATAAAACTTATGATGAGTAATAAACTACAAATGTAAATGTTGTTCATAAAAAAAGGGCCTTGTTTGAAAGGCCCTTTTTAACATGGAGGTGTTTTGATTATGGATATCTTGACGAAGTGTCCGAAATGCCAGCAACAAGAGCGTATCGAGAAAGTTTTAACGGCGCAGTCCAATCAAAATGTTATTTTTCATTGCCAAACCTGTGGATATGAAAAACGAAATATTGAAACGAAAAAAGGTTGATAGACGTGTCATCTTCGCTTATTCATGTTATACTACCAATTGTGAGCGTATTAGTACCAACTACTAATAATAAGATATAATTGTTAAGGAGGCGGCGAAGATGACCTTAGATCTTTCAGGTCGTACCTATGTCATTATGGGGGTAGCAAACCAGCGAAGCATCGCATGGGGGATCGCACAAGCGTTATCGAATGCAGGTGCGAGATTGATCTTTACATACGCAGGTGAACGGTTAGCGGCAAACGTACAGAAATTAGCGGATTCTTTGGATCGTGATGATTCAATCGTATTACCGTGTGACGTAACGGATGACGCGGAAGTTGAAGCAACCTTTCAAAATATTCAAGAACAAGTTGGCACGATCGATGGCGTTGCTCATTGTATCGCATTTGCTGATAAGGACGAGCTCTCTGGAGAATACTTAAATACAACGAAAGACGGATTTTTAACAGCGCATCACATCAGCTCTTATTCTTTAACGGCAGTCGCGAAAGCTGCGCGCCCATTAATGCAAGAAGGCGGAAGCATTCTCACTTTAACTTACTTAGGTGGAGAAAGAGTTGTAAAGAATTATAATGTGATGGGGGTAGCTAAAGCTTCTCTAGATGCAAGTGTTAAATACTTAGCAAATGATTTAGGGAAAGAAGCGATTCGTGTTAATTCCATTTCGGCAGGGCCAATCCGTACATTATCAGCAAAGGGCGTTGCTGATTTCAACGATGTCATCCAGGAAATGGAAGATTCAGCACCTCTTAAACGTCCTGTCACAAAAGAAGAAGTCGGCGATACAGCTCTATTCTTAATGAGCGATTTATCTCGCGGTATTACCGGGGAAATGATTCACGTTGATGGTGGATACAATAAAATCGGTCTTATGTAACAAATGAAGACTGCAATGAAAACAGGTGTCTTACGGGCATCTGTTTTTTTGCTTCAAAAACGAACACTTCCTAACGTTAAGGTTTTACGAAATGGTTATCAAGGTGACATCACTTTGACAATGTTACACATATAATAGAAACACCTCTAATGAAAAAGGACATTAAATTCAATTGAAATGAGGTGTATGAATGAGTGATAGCATTTATATTGAAGGATGGCCGTTTATGATCCTCGTTTTAGCAACGTTTCGGCTGACTCATTTACTTGTTTACGATAAAATTACCGAGTGGTTGCGTGATCCTTTTCAAGAGATGAAAGAGGAACAATTGGAGGATGGGACATTCGTTTCATATCCAGAGCCTAAAGGGACAGGGTTGAGGCGTTGGATTGGTGAATTATTAAGTTGCCATTGGTGCACAGGGGTATGGGTGTCAGTAGCTGTATACAGCGCTTACCATTTATTCCCTCATATAGCATTTCCAGTATGGACGGTTTTTGCAATTGCAGGTGTTGCAGCAATTGTTCAAACGATCATCCTTTATTTCGAACAAAGGATGTAATCGTTATCTTTATCTAAATATTTGAAGTGTTAAGTCGTTGGATGTGCATGTAATAACGGTTTATGAATAAAATGTACTTAAAGCAGAGAGTGATGAAATGGAAAATGCGCGAGAATATGATGATATGTATATGATACCGTCGCATTTTCAGAAAACAAGAAACTTACTAATGGATGAAACCCGACCTTTATGAGTATTTTCAATTTGAGTGAGATAGGGATTATTTATAATCATGTTTATATAGAGTAGGAGAGGAGTAAAAATGATACGAACCATTTTCCTAAATTTTAAAGGTGATAGCGATGACAATCGATAAGAAAATCGTCTTAGGAACTGACGTATTTGGCCTACCGCTAGGTGGTTTGTTAGGTGATGGAGATGAGAAGCGAGAGCAAGAAAGGTTGTTAAATATTTTAAAAACAGCAAGTGAGAAAGGGATTAACTTTTGTGACACAGGTGTTGCTTATGGGGATAGTGAAGGTGTTTTAGCAAAAGCGATTTCTTCTCATGATGAGCATCCATGGCGCATCACGACGAAACTACCAATATTTCGGTCTTCAGTCGTGAATGAAGAAATGATGAATCAACTGTATGAAGCTTGGAGGTGCACACGTCAAAGGTTTTCGACCGAGCAGATTTATGGTGTTTATTTAGAAAATGTAGATGATTTAGAAAAGCCGGGTGCTGAAAGGTTAATGAATTGGTGGTATACTTTAAAAACAGAAATTCCGCACTTAAAAATTGGTGTCAAGGTAGACTCAATCGCTCAACTAAAAAGAGCATTCGAATCGTTCGCCTTTCAACTCGTTCAAATTCCTTTAAACATATTTGATCAACGTTTTCATCAGTCAGGAATGATTAAACAGTTAAAAGAAAATGGTGTTGATATTCATATTTATTCGAGCTTACCTGAAAGTGAAATACAAAAACCTCTAGAAACATTACCCAACTCTTCAACGACTTTAATGCCTCACATCGAGCAATTCCATGATCAGTTACAAGAAAAAGAAATCAGTCCAATAACCGCAGCATTAATGTTCCCACTATCTATAGAAGAAGTGGACCGTTTCGTGATCCAAATTGAAAATGTCGAACAATTAAAAGATTTATTTAAAAAATGGCCGAATGAGTGTATTGATTTTCCATTTGACAAATTTTCATTAGAAGGTGAATCATTACGTTTGTTTCTTGCTCATAGTAAAATGTAAGTGAAAAAAGACGTGTTCCTTACATGATGAGAGGAACACGTCTCTTTTTAATTCTGAAAGGTTGTTTTAGTTAATAACCGTTAGTTAGGTCAGGTGAGTAGTGGATTTGTACGCAATATTGCGTTGGTTTTGGTAATTAATTGTTGTGTTCGATTCATAAACGTATCGTTTTTATGAACAATATCGAACGCAACACGTGCTTTCCTCGTTCTTTCTTCGGAATGGTCGATATAATATTTAAGCCAGGAAATCCCTTCTTCTTCATGTTTAAATGGTTGAATAGCAGGGTGTAAAAATGTTCGTTCATCATCTCTGAAGTATTGGTCTGTTAATTGGAAAGCTGAGCATGCAGCTACTTCATAAGTTCTGGCATTGGGACTGGAAGAAGGGATCCGAAGACGATCTTTCACCTCATAAGGGTGATATAAATTTAAAACGATGTTTGCCTGTCGATAAAAAGCCGCAGCTTTGTGTGATGGTATCCAATAATTGATGACTTTTAAGCGAGGATTTCGCTTTTCGATGTCGAGAACGTCTCGCCAATAATGACCAACGACTTGCACAGTAGAGGATGTTTCTTTTAAAACACGTTGCACAAATGAAATACGGTTAGCATAAGGGTAACCAACAAGACAGACGTCACTAAAAAACGTAGAAGTGTCGTTGCTTGAATGCTTATGATAAATGTGTGGATCAAAACCGATCGGTAAATGATATACCTGTTGATGACCGAGCTCATGATAAACAGCAACGCAGTTTTTTTCTGCACAAAAAATGATATCAAACAGGTGAATAAATTTCAGTGCATCATCGACATAGTAAGGTCCTTCACATACCCATGCAACAAGTGGGATCCCTTGGTCACGTATATGCTTCAGAAAGACATCATCGACGGTTTGATAAATCGTTGTAAATAAAAAAGCAGTTTGTTTTACTTCACGTTCTGTCAAATGGTCCAATGTCTCAATGGCCGACACTTGATAGCCGAAAGTTTGAAAACAGCTAATCATTGCATCATCAATATATTGATAGAAGGGATTTGATGTGGAACGAACGTAAAGGATGTTCATAAACGCCTCCTATGTGTATACAGATATCGTATTCAGTGAAGGAAGACCTTTCGGGTGTTCATTGCAGTAGAAAAAACCTTCAATACGATAACGTTGAACATCTTCAGCACGTGAGATTGTCATATCAAATTGCTGAAAACGTTGGCTTTGACCGGGAGCAATTTCAACAAAATGTCTTGGTCTTAACCAATGTTCTCCATCATTTCGAATCCGATTTCTCCAGTCGTCATGAACGTAAACCCAAGACTCGTTACTTTGTAAAACTTTTTGTTCTGATGAAGGGATGTGTGCATCGATTTTTCCTCCGATTTGTATAGAAGAAGTTGGGTTCGTTCGAAAACAGATGATCGGGTTGTGAAGCGTCTTATCACTATAATTGGTAATCATAAAATCTCCTAAAATATGAATCGAATCATCTTCATCTTCGGGTGTCGGGAAAAAACAAGCGTATTGGAAGTATCCTTGCACGATGTCAAGTTGTTGATTGTTGTCGTTATTTTGATCTTGTTTGTTTGGACTGACTGTGTTTTGTTCAGCCGTCTGCTGCTGTTGTGAGAATTGCCTTTTCACCGCTTGCTTTTCAGCTTCTTTACGTTCTAATAACTTTTTATATTGGCTGATTTGCGATTCGTATTTACTCAACTCAGAGCGATAATGAATCATTTTTTGTTTCAGTTGAACGATTTCCTCTTCAGGAGTTGTCATCACCCGTCTTCTTTTTCTAGTCACCACAGTCACCTCACTTCGCTTCCTATTCTTTTATATGTATGCAAAGAAAAGAAATATTAGAAAACAAAATAAGGACCCTCCCTCTTAAAAAGGTCAGGTCCTTATGTCATATGGTGCTTCCTTTTAATAAAAGGAAGCTTAGCACTTGTTTTGGGGAAACACTTCTGGGCATTGTGGTGGAAATGTGATTTCAGGGCACACTTTTTCAATTGGCATAATAATATCTTCACGAGGTTGGCAAAGTTTCCCTTCTACTTCAACTTTCACTTCAGCTTCGACTTGTACGGATTGGCAAATATGCAATGTTAATTCTAAGTCTAAAAACTCTCCGTTGTTGCAGCAAAGTACTCCTGTTGAATCAAAGTCATAAATATGGCAGTTAATCTCAGTACCTTCTGGCGCACAAAGAAGGAATTTTTCAAAGACACAGAATGAAATAGGTTCCGATACACAAAACGGATCGCCATTTTCATTTAGTCTTAATTCGATGACAAAAAATCCTTGTTTTTTTAACTTGACGAGTTGCAAGTCAGTATCAAAATCTTCAACATACACATCCTGTCTTCTGCCGACCTCAACACATTCAATTTCGTCAAGGTCTATTGGGTCTCCATCAGCATCAGTAGGTACAACAGTAACGAATACTTCATCATCATCATCGATGAACTCACACGGGTTGTCACCATCAGCTTCTTCATTATTGTTGCAGCTAAACCCAAGACGCTCTAACCCTTCATCACCAGAAAATGAGTAATCTTTATCGACTTGTCGTGTTACCCAATCATATACTTTATCTACACGAATGCAAAGTTGTTCCAATTCGGACATTCTCTACTCATCCTTTCTATAATTTCTTCCTTGTGTAGGGAACTACTTCATAATATGAATCCAACCTACAGGTGTGCATTATCCTACCGATAGATGTGCATTTGTCCTAATTAAATTTCAAGAACCACTTATCTATACGAAAGATTTTTAGTATCAAGGCATATATTGAATAACAGATCCGGTCGGTCAGAAAAGAAAGGAGGGGGAAAATGTCAGAAAATCGCCTAACTTTTAGAAGAGGAACAGCAGATCAATTAAAACAAAAAGTGATATATCTGCAAGCGGAATTAAAAAAGTATAAGCAGCAAGTTGAAGCTTACCAAGAAAATTATCATTACAAGCAATTAGATCAATTAAATGAAGATAATCAGCAACTGCAACAGGAAATTGATCAATCAACAAAAGAATATCAACAGCTGCAACAGGAAATCGATCAATTAACAAAAGAGTATCAACAACTTCAACAAAAAGCTGATCGTTTGCAAAAACGTAACGAATTATTAGAGAGTAGTTTTCGAGAAATGCATGAAGAAAAGTCAGAAGTTGAATACCATGTTCAAAATTTTAAAGAGGAGATTGACTCCCTGCGCGAAGACAATGAATTAAAGGAACGTACAATAAATGAAAAAGATGAACAAATAATAAAGATTCAAGAAGAATGTGACCAATTAAAAGAAGCGTTAAAAGAGGAACAAACAGCGCCGATTGAAAAGAGAGAAATAAGAACAACTGAAGAATCACCTCAAAAAGAAGAGGAGGGTAGTGGTCAAACGGATTGGTTTATAAGAAACTTGAAACGCCAACAGAGAGAGGATGGAAACGAGAGATAAATGATTCCGCATCCGTCGCGACAATTATCTGATTCATTGCATATCTTATTTTAAGAGTGTAAAGAAAGGAGATAGTGGCGATGGCTTCACGGAAACGGTCTTCGACCCAAAAAGTTACGAAAGCTCATCCGCGAAAAAACGCTCAACCTAAAAGAGTGGTTTATGCTCCAACGAGACGTACGGGACGTAAAGGGTGTGGATGTAGCAGCAAACGGTAAGGTAACAACCTCGCTTTTGAGAGGAAACGCATAAGTGTTTACAAAAACGGGTATAGGAAAGTAAAAGCGAGGTGATGAAAATGGGTTACATTCCACCTGTACGAGATAATCAATTAACGATTTATCATCATAGGCAACCGGAACAAAATCCCGTTATTCGTCCGTCACCAGCTGTTTATAAACTAGAATTTTTTGATGCGATAAAGGATCATTATCGAGGAAAAAAGCCAATATATCATTCTGATGTAAAAAGCATAAATCAATTAAAAGAAACGCGTAAGATAGAAAATGAATGGGAAGGAAAAGGCAAGTACATTGATGAACTTGCTTAAATGAAAGATCAGACCTTTTGAATGAGAGGTCTGATTTTTTTGCCATTGACGAAGGCATGAACATGAAAATCTCATTGATGGAGGGGGAGGTCGTTAACATAGTGACTGGATGTAAAAAAAGCCTTAGCTTCGTTTTGAAGCTAAGGCTTTTATCTATATGGCTAGCTACAGGCGTCCATCGGCTCGAGGTCACTTCGTTCCGACAAGCAAAAATCGCTTCTGCTTGTCGGAACTCCAGTGCTTGTCGCCGATGAGCGGGCGCCTACCACTTTTCAGGTTACCGATTATCCACTTTTTCAGGATACAAATCATGTTGCAACAAGCGACTTTGCGCGAATTCTTCCCATTTTGTTCCTGGACGACCGTAGTTGGTGTATGGGTCAATGGAAATCCCACCTCGTGGCGTAAATTTCCCCCATACTTCAATGTAGCGTGGGTCCATGAGTTCGACAAGGTCGTTTAAAATAATGTTCATGCAGTCCTCATGAAAATCGCCGTGGTTACGGAAGCTAAATAAATATAATTTCAAAGACTTACTTTCGACCATCTTTTCATCTGGAATATAACTAATATAAACCGTTGCAAAATCTGGTTGGCCTGTCTTTGGACAGAGGCTTGTAAATTCAGGACAGTTGAACTTTACGAAGAAATCACGATAAGAATGCGTGTTTTCTACAGATTCTAAAACACTAGGGTCGTAGTCTTGTGCATACTGGGTTCCGTTACTTCCGAGAAGAGAAACTTCTTGGCTTCTAGGGTGATCTTTAGGCATGGGCGTTCGCCTCCTCTATAGGTTGTTGTTCTTTATCATCGTGACGGCGCAACCATTTGACCGTCATATAAACGAAAGGTGTATCAATCACTGCAATGGCTAGTTTTACAATATATTGACTGATAATCATCATCACAAGTGCTGCAGTTGGCATCACTCCGTAAAAGGCAATCACGACAAAGATCGTCGAGTCAAGTAATTGACTAGCGAAAGTACTACCATTGTTTCTTAACCAAAGGTGTTTTTCTTGTGTCCATTGCTTTAATTTATGAAATAAGGCAACGTCAAATAGTTGCGAAACGATATATGCTGTAAGTGATGCAGCGACAACACGCGGGACAGCACCTAAAATCATTTCAAACTCTGCTTGCATACCGAAGTTACCTGCAGGTGGTAGTTGGATGGCCACATAAAAGAACCCGATCATGAGTAAATTGGTTAAAAGGCCAATCCAGACGACTTTCTTTGCTGTCTGTTTACCGTACACTTCGGAAATAGAATCGGTAATTAAAAAGGTCAGAGGGTACGTAATAAGTCCAGCAGTTAAGACGATGCCGCCAAGGTCGAATAATTTCACTGACACGACATTGGAAACAAATAATGCTACAAAGAAAAGTCCAGCGAGTAAGAGGAGTTTCTCTTGTTTATTGTTCAATGAAGACACCCTCTTTCTCAGCTAAATATTCATTTAACCCGTTTTGACGTAGCTCGCAAGCAGGGCACTGACCACAACCATCAGCGATGACACCTTCGTAGCATGTGAGTGTATTTTCACGAACATAATCAAGAGCGTCTAGTTCATCGCTAAGTTTCCAGACTTCAGATTTTGATAGAAACATAAGCGGTGTATGAATGACGAAGTTTTCGTCCATTGATAAGTTCATCGTCACATTCATCGATTTAATAAAATTGTCTCGACAATCAGGGTATCCAGAATAATCGGCTTCAGATACGCCTGTGACAAGATGTTTTGCGTCAAGTTGTTTTCCGACGATCGCTGCCATAAGTAAAAACATATGGTTTCTGCCCTCAACGAACGTCGTCGGGTATGATTCACCTTCTTCAATGTCAATGGAATCACGGGTTAACGCATTTTCAGTTAATTGACCTAGAATGCTTGCATCAATAATTTTGTGCTCGACATTGAGGTCATTGGCGATTGCCTTTGCGCAGTCAAGTTCATCACGGTGACGCTGACCGTAATCGAACGAAATGGCAATCACGTCATCAAAATGTTTTTTGGCCCAGAAGAGACAAGTGGTACTATCTTGGCCTCCGCTGAACACAACCATCGCTTTTTTCAAATTAATCATCTCCTAGTTTTGATTTTTATAGCGGAGGATGGTTTCGAACTCCGCTAACCTTTCTATAATAACAGGAAGAGGGCACTTTTGGAAGGGGAGTTATCGTTTACAAGCACAAAAAAAGCAGGCTTATCAAGCCTGCTTTTGAAGGTAATATTATTTTTGATTAGCAACATCTTCATCTTCTGTATCAACAGGATAGACACCATTTTCATCGTGAACTTCTTTACCTGAAAGTGGTGGGTTGAAGACGCATACCATACGCATTTGCGTGTTCGCACGCAGAAGGTGCTCATCGTGTTCATCTAATGCGTAAATCATCCCGGCCTTAATTGGCCACACTTTGTTGTCTTTTAAAGTGACAACTTCACCGTCACCTTCGATGCAATAGACAGCTTCAAGGTGGTTTTGGTACCAGATATGTGTTTCCGTCCCAGCGTGGATAATTGTATCGTTAACGGAATAGCCCATTTTATCTTTCTTTAGTAATAGACGGCGACTGGTCCAGTTTTCTCCTTTTACTTCCTGTTCGGATCCGATAACATCGTTTAAATCAACGACTTTCATTGTGCGATTCCTCCTGTGATGTATTATTGTGTGACAGGTTCTTTTACGAGTTTTTTGATGCTTTCTTCAATGATTGAAAGTCCTTTTTCAAGTCCTTCTTCATCGATTGTAAGAGGAGGGAACAATTTGAAAACTTCATCATCAGGTCCAGCTGTTTCCATGACAAGCCCTTTATTGAAGGATTCTTCAGCTACTTTTTCTGAAAAACCTTCAACCTCTGATGAAATCCCAACCATTAAGCCGCGACCGCAGACGGTTCCCTTCATTTCTGGATATTTCTTCGTTAACTCTTGTAAAAATTCGTGCGTACGTTTCGATTTCTTTTTAATTGATTGTTCAAATGCGTTATCTTTCCAATAATGGTTTAGAGCAGCTGTTGCTGTAACGAAAGCGTGGTTATTTCCACGGAATGTTCCGTTATGCTCACCAGGTCCCCAAATATCTAATTCAGGACGGAACAGTGTAATCGCAAGTGGGGAACCGTAACCGCTTAATGACTTTGATAAACAGACGACGTCAGGAGTAATTCCAGCTTCTTCAAAGCTAAAGAATGTACCTGTTCGACCAATGCCTGCTTGAACATCATCAACGATTAATAAAATTCCCCAGCGTTTACAAATGTCTTCGACTCGTTGTAACCATTCAAATCTTGCAGCGTTGATCCCGCCTTCACCTTGAACCGTTTCAAGTATGATACCTGCAGGGATATCAACACCACTTCCACCGTTTTCAAGGAACTGCTCTAAGTAATCGAGCGTGTCGGTTTTTCCGTCCATGAAGTCGTCGTATGGCATATGAACGACATTTGTAAGTGGAATACCAGCACCGTTACGTTTTGCTGCATTTCCTGTGACAGAAAGGGAACCAATCGTCATGCCGTGAAAACCATTTGTAAAGCTAATAATATCCGTGCGTCCTGTATATTTACGAGCTAATTTTAAAGCACTTTCTACCGTGTTCGTCCCTGTTGGTCCAGGGAACATCACTCTATAGTCAAGATTTCGTGGTTTTAAAATCACATCATTTAATGTTTGTAAAAATTCTGCGCGCTTTTCAGTTGCCATGTCTAATGAATGAGTGACGCCATCATTTGAAATGTAATCTACAAGCTCAGACTTCATGACATCATTGTTGTGCCCGTAGTTTAGGGCGCCAGCGCCAGAGAAAAAGTCTATATATTCGTTTCCTTCTTCATCCCACATCTTATGTCCCTTCGATTTTGTGAAGACGGTTGGAAAGCTGCGAGAGTAACTGCGTACTTTAGATTCCAAAGATTTAATTGTTTCCATTTTCGGTGTTTCCATGATTAATTAATTCCTCCTTAAGGATTGATACCTATACTCGAATAGGTATTTTGAACATTTGCAAACATCTTAGGTTCGATTCAAAAAACATGGTCATGAAGAAGTTTTATTTATGAATCGGTCCAATTCGAAATGTCATTTCAGCTTCATGGTCATCGCCAGGAAATAAATCTTCAGAAAAGCATTCCTGAACGGCACATGTCGTGTCGTAGTCTCGTGCAATTCTACGGAACAAAGATTGAGAGGCTTTGTTTGATGGTGTGACTGTGGCTTCAAGGTAGCGCACATTGTTACATGCAGAACGGTTTAATAATTCATTCAATAATTTTGATGCCAACCCTTTACCGCGTTGGGAAGAGTCAACGCCGACTTGCCAAACGAAAACAGTATCTTTGTTTTCGGGCGGAATGAAAGCAGTGACAAACCCAACAACTTTATCGTTTTGTTTAGCTACTACACAAGTTTCAGTGAAAAATTCACACATCATAATGTACTTATACGGGGAGTTCGTATCCAATGTTGATTCCTCGACAAGTTCCCACATTGCCGCGCCATCCTCTACACTTGGTTTTGCAAAATGAACCTTTTCAATTGTTTGAGTTGGTGCGGTTGCTACCTGACTTCGAATGTTAACGTCCTCCTTTATTTGCTTGACGGATATTTCATGCCACGAATAAAACTGCGTCATGAGCGCATCCGCCGTTGATCAATACATTATCTAATGATAAAGGGAGTTCGTGATGAAGACAAATAAGCATAAGAGCGATTAAATGGATTTAATTGCCATATGAACCAATTGCGATAAGTAAGCATCGCACTGTTACAAAATCCTAACGCATTGTTAAGTTTTCAAACAAATTTGACAGATCCAGGGTGAAACAAAAAAGTCAACACCTTCCTTTGACACCTTTGTGACAAGGGTTTGCGCGTTTTTCTTTAATTTGAAAAAAAACTGAAAAAAAATTAAAAATTTTACCTCGAAATTTCGTTTAGGCATCGATTGATTACAGGTAGCGGAAAGTTACCCCTTACAGTTGTCCGAAGGTAGTCGTTGTTCGGATAGTATGAGTGGAAAAAGGAGTAAAGTTGTCCGAAGGTAGGCGTTGTTCGGACAGTTTGAGTGGGAAAAGGAGTGGACTTGTCCGAAGGTAGGCGTTGTTCGGACAGTTTGAGTGGGAAAAGGAGTGGACTTGTCCGAAGGTGAGGGTTGTTCGGACAGTATGAGTGGAAAAAGGAGTAAAGTTGTCCGAAGGTAGGCGTTGTTCGGACAGTTTGAATGGGAAAAGGAGTGGACTTGTCCGAAGGTGAGGGTTGTTCGGACAGTTTGAATGGGAAAAGGAGTGGACTTGTCCGAAGGTGAGGGTTGTTCGGACAGTATGAGTGGAAAAAGGAGTAAAGTTGTCCGAAGGTAGGCGTTGTTCGGACA
>NZ_JACHHB010000017.1:71380-75943 GCF_014202575.1 Texcoconibacillus texcoconensis
TCAGTTTGAATGGGAAAAGGAGTAAAGTTGTCCGAAGGTAGTCGTTGTTCGGACAGTATGAGTGGAAAAAGGAGTAAAGTTGTCCGAAGGTAGGCGTTGTTCGGACAGTATGAGTGGAAAAAGGAGTAAAGTTGTCCGAAGATAGGCGTTGTTCGGACAGTATGAGGAGCAAAAGCAGTGAACCTGTCCGAAGATAGGCGTTGTTCGGACAGTATGAGTGGAAAAAGGAGTAAAGTTGTCCGAAGATAGGCGTTGTTCGGACAGTTTAAGGAGAAAGAGAGAATTGTCCGAAGGTGAGGGTTGTTCGGACAGTTTGAGAAGAAAGAGAGTCTAAAAAAACCTTATGTCACTAACACCGTTAGTTGAACAAGCCAAATAGAAAAATAAGGGCACGGATACCAACTCCATGCCCTTACTGAATTGTGAATAATTATGTGATTTGTGTTTTGATATTCATGCGACTTCTAATGTCATTTGGGTCTGCGATCTACGGCTTTGCATCTCACAAGTAAACCCGCCTCAATTATATAAGTGTTTTTTCATTTAGAAACGTTTGATTTGATAGGGATCAAATCTTTATACATGAATTTTTCAAATACGGGGCCGTGCTCTTCGCCTAATTCAAAAAGGACGGGTTGATTAAATAGTGGACCGTCGAACACGAATGTATGGAACTCGCCATTTTCACCGCATACATCAACGCACTCAGGCAATTCATCTAAAAAGGCTTGATCCATCACTTTACCAAGAAACGGAGCAGGCACTTTGCTTGTATCAATACAAGTAGTTACGGTTCGATAGCCGAGGTCGAGAAATTCTTGGATTAATTTATCGACAGGTTCATTCCAAATTGGATAGACGGGCGTACAACCAATTGATTTTACTAGTTTGTCGCGGTATTCTTTGACATCTTCTAGGTGAATATCACCGAACATTACATCATGAATCCCTTCTGCTTTGATGTCTTTCATCGCTTGAGACATGATGTCTTGATAAGTGTCCATGTCGCATTTCTCAGGAATTTTCACTTTTCGTAAAGGGAACCCTAATGCATGGGCTTGCGCATCAATTAATTCTTCTCTAATCCCATGCATCGTTGATCGGTTTGGGCCATCAGTTAATGTGATAAGTAGAGAATCAACTTCATATTCTCCTGATCTAAGGATTCGGTCTAATGCTAATGTTGAATCTTTTCCTCCGCTATATGATACGACGATTTTTTTCACCTTGGTCCTCCTCAGTAGTGCTAGGGTGAATGGTTACCCTCGTTTATTTTAATTCCCGAACGTGTAATTCAAACTAATCATTTTTAACTCTGTCATTTCTTCCATTGCGTATTTAATTCCTTCACGTCCATATCCTGAATCCTTAACCCCTCCATATGGCATATGATCAAAACGTAAAGTCGGAACATCGTTAATCATCACTTGACCGACTTCAAGGGAGTGAGCCATGTTCAAGGCTTGCGACAAATGATTTGTAAACACGCCAGCGTTGAGGCCGTAGTTACTATTATTCATAGCGGTAAGCGCTTCTTCACTACTTTGAACTTCGTTAATAAGTACGACAGGGCCGAAAACTTCTTTGCATGAAATGTTAAGTGCTTCATTTACGTTTGCGAGCGCAGTAGGGTGAACGCCATTCGCTTCGGGTGTTCCGCCTATGAGTAGTTCTGCTCCCGAGTTTACAGATTCATCAATCCACTGCAAGACGCGTTGTTGTGCAGCACGTTTAATGAGACTAGAGACTTGCGTGTTTTCATCGCGTGGATCACCAAAAGCGACATTTTTCGCGTTTTTCGTAAACTTGTCTTTAAAGGTAGAAGCAATCTTTTCATGAACATAAATTCGTTGCGTGCTTAAACAAACTTGACCATTGTAGGCAAAAGCCCCATTAACAGCTTGATTGACAACAGTATCAAGGTCATCTGCAACACTTTCATCAACATACATAGCTGAGTTACTGCCAAGTTCAAGAGTGACTTTTTTTAACCCTGCATTCTTTTTGATCTGTTTCCCGACTTCAGGGCTACCTGTAAATGAGATTTTTTTCACACGCTCATCTTCGAGAAGAACTTCACCTAGTGGAGGTCCATCACCAGGGACAACAGCAATGGCTCCTTTTGGGAGGCCAGCTCTCGTAAGAAGATCAGCTAAGTATAAACTAGACAGCGGTGTTTGTTCTGCAGGCTTGATGATAATAGGGTTTCCTGTTGCAACCGCTGGTCCAGCTTTATGAGTTGTTAAGTTTAACGGGAAATTAAAGGGTGTGATGGCGCCAATAACCCCGATTGGTTCGTGAATCGTATATGCATCACGCCCTTCACCGCCTTTACCAGCCGCTAATGGGACATATTCCCCGGCAAGTTTTTTCGCTTCTTCACCGGAAAATTGGAGCGTTTGGATCGTCCGGTCGACTTCACCTCGAGCAGCGCTGATCGGTTTTGCGGCTTCATCACAAATGATCAGTGCAACTTCTTCTTTTTCTTCTTCTAATAGCGTAGCTGCCTGAAAGAGAATATCAGCACGTTCGCGACAAGAAAGGTCCTTGATGATAGGAAAAGAATTTGTCGCAGCTTCGATCGCTTCTGACATCATTTTTTTTGAACTATACGCCACATCGGCCAATTTTTCTTCAGTATGAGGATGAAAAATTTCGTACGTTTCACTAACTACCTTCTCTTCGCCATTAATAAACCAACCTTTTTTTAACATTGAACGGTCTCCTTTTTAGCGAAAATTCAATATATGCAGATAACCCCATTGTAATATCAATCATTTTTAAATTTAATAGGTAATCGAAATTTTTACGATCAAAAATATTGTGTATATACTTTGCGGCTAAAGGAGGACTCATTCGTGCTTATGTTTAAACTTTGGCGCGCAGTCATCGTGCGACTTTCCCAACGTTTCTTTATGGTGAAATTGAGATATCAACGATGCACTGAACATGTATGGTCACTACGTTTTCATATTGATCGACGACTTTAAGATGTTTTGTTTCATAGCTCATTGTGCGTATATGGCCAGTCAGAGCATAAAACGATCCGTCTTCCCAATATGTCACGTGAACAGGTTTATTTTCAGCAATTGATTGCGCGATTGTATATTCCATTTCAATAAATTGTTGCTCGTCTACCATTGGTTTAGTCGCTTTTTTTTTCTCTGTCTCCCATTCGTTCAATCGTTGTACGTGTTCGGGAAGCATCATCCCTTGCCATTTTAATAGTCCTCGATCTTGATATTTGCTCATCGGCGATCCCTCCTAATGAATAGTGTACACGAACGTACGTTCTTTTTCCATGGAGTTTAATCGTTAAAACAGCTATAAACTGAATTAAAACCGATAAAATAAATGCAAATATCATAACGTAGAGTCTATTAAACGCTTATCGGACATGAATGGCTTTTATATGCTGATCTGACATTTGTCGAATCATGAAAAGGGATGGTACAATTTTCAAGTAAAAATGTCCTAAAATCAAACGGACAAAATCGAAAAACATGGAGGTTTCTCGTAATATGAAAAAGTACGCTTTATCAGTAACACTATCTTCATTACTAATAATGACTGCGTGTGCAGGTGGTGAAACAGAAACAAAAGGTGACATTCATATTGGTTTAAATAACTGGGCTGAAAACATTGCCGTATCAAATATGTGGGCAATTGTTTTGGAAGAAGAAGGCTATGATGTGCAATTAACAATGTCTGAAAAGTCACCGATTTGGACAGGCGTTGCTGCTGGGGAAATCGATATCGCACCGGAAATTTGGCTACCGACAACGGATGAACCACTTTATGAAGATTACCAAGACGACATTGTGCTTCAAGATATTTGGTACGAAGGGACAGAACTAGGTCTTGGTGTGCCAGAATACGTGGATGTTGACAGTATTGATGAATTAAACGACCATGTTGACAAGTTTGATGGTCGAATTGTCGGGATTGATCCAGGATCGAGTCTTGTCGGTTTAACAGAAGATGCCGTTGAAGAATATGGTTTGGACTACGATTTGCGAGATAGCTCTGAATCAACCATGATCACAGAGCTGGACAATGCGTATGAAGCAGAAGAGCCGATCGTGGCAACCCTTTGGAGCCCCCACTGGTTGTTTGCAGAATATGACTTGAAGTACCTTGAAGATCCAGAAGGTATCTACGGTGAACCGGATGATATTTACTATATGACACGCTTAGATTTTGAAAATGACCATCCTGAAGTGGTTGAATGGATGAATAATTGGTACATGGACGATGAAACACTAGGTGACCTGATGTCGACAATCAATGAACTTGATGACGAAGAGGCAGGAGCCGAACAGTGGATTGAAGAAAATCGCGACCTCGTTGACGAATGGTTAGAAAAATAAATGGTGTTTTATGAGAGGAAGGGGTTGTCCCAAAACCCCCTTTAAACAAAAAGAGAACCAACCGTGATAGGTAAAATTCACGGTTGGTTCTCTTTTTGTTATGGTTTAGTCTCCGAAACAGGCGGTCCACCTCCGCCTGTTTCAGGAAGTTGTGGGCGATGGTCACTAAACCAAATTCGAGGTGGACTTTATC
>NZ_JACHHB010000018.1 GCF_014202575.1 Texcoconibacillus texcoconensis
TCATTGACAGAATCTTAAATAAGATCCCGCTGGTCGCTTAGCTTTTTGTTTAGTTTTCAAAGGTCAGTGTTTCAGTCGCTCTCTGACAGCGACTTTATAAGTGTATCACTTATAAAACATAATGTCAACATTTTGTTGAAAGTTTTTTTGTGAGTCACTTTCACTCCGTTTGGACAAACATGTTTTGCTGACAACGTTTAATAATATACCACTATAAATTTAACAATGCAAGGGGGGATTAATATATTTTTAAAATTTAATCTGGAATCCTCCCTATCATCCTCTTTTTTATATGAAAAAAGAAACACCTACCGATGGTTCAGCAGGTGTTTCTTTCATATCACTATACTTCGTCACTATCTCTATGACGCATTTGCGGGAACAATAAGACGTCTCGAATTGATTGAGAACCTGTCAAAAGCATCACTAAACGATCGATACCAATACCTAAACCACCCGTTGGAGGCATACCATACTCTAACGATTCAAGAAAATCTTCGTCCATCATATGTGCCTCATCATCACCATTTTCTCGCTCAACAAGCTGAGCTTCAAATCTTTCTCGCTGGTCAATTGGATCATTCAATTCCGTAAATGCATTGGCATGCTCTCGACCGACAATAAATAGTTCAAAACGATCTGTGAAACGTGGATCTTCTTCATTCTTCTTTGCCAATGGAGAAATATCAATTGGATGACCGTAGACAAAGGTTGGTTGAATAAGCTTCTCTTCAACAAAAGTTTCAAAGAATTCATTAACAACATGACCGAAGCTCATCGTCTCTTTAACAGGGACATTATGCTCTTTAGCCAAAGCGAGCGCTTCTTCATCGGACATCTCTTTCCAAAAGTCTACACCTGTGTGTTCTTTAATCGCATCAACCATATGGACACGTTTCCAACCTGGTGAGAGATCAACTTCGTTATCCTCATAAGATACAACCATCGTTCCATGAACCTCATTGGTGACATGGGCAATTAATTGTTCTGTTAGGTTCATAATATCTTGGTAATCAGCATACGCTTCATATAATTCAATCATCGTAAATTCTGGGTTATGTCGTGTTGAAATCCCTTCATTACGGAAAACTCGCCCAATTTCATATACTTTCTCTAAGCCACCTACAATGAGTCGCTTCAAATGTAATTCAATCGCAATTCTCATGTAAAGCGTCATATCTAAAGCATTATGATGGGTAACAAACGGTCGTGCTGATGCTCCACCAGGGATTGAATGCATTGTTGGTGTTTCAACCTCTAAATATCCATTGTTATCTAGGTAACGACGCATGGATTGTAAGATTTTACTGCGTAACACGAATGTATCGCGAACTTCAGGATTAACGATTAAATCAAGATAACGTTGGCGATAACGTTGCTCAACGTCCTTCAGCCCGTGATATTTATCCGGTAGTGGACGCAATGACTTTGAAAGAATCGTAAAATCATTAACTTTAACAGAGAGTTCGCCAACTTTCGTTTTAAAAGCAACACCCGTAACACCGACAAAATCACCAATATCAACTGAAGAGAATAATTCGTACTGTTCTTCACCAACAGCGTCTTTTCGAACATAAATTTGAACTTGTCCAGTTAAATCTTGAATGTGTGCGAAACCTGCTTTCCCTTTTCCACGCTTAGTCATAATGCGCCCTGCTATAGTAATAGGAAATTCATTTTCGGATAGCTCATCTTTTGAATACCCATCGCATTCGTCAAACATCGATTGCGCAGAATGCGTTCTTTCAAAACGAGCACCAAAAGGGTCTATCCCTAAATTCTGAAGTTCATTTAACTTTTCTCGCCGCACTTGGATCTGATCATTCGATTCTTGCTCTTGGCTCATATCACCATCTCCTATTTCCCTACACTTTTATTCACAAAGTGTGTATTCATATTCATCTACCTAACATTTTTTCATCTAAAAACGTCTGTTTAACTTATATTAAGAAATGTTTGGTACTGACATTATTAAGCGGTCCTTACGAAGAAAACTGCCAGTATATACCGGCAGTTTCTCATATCTCTGACGTATTATAGGTGACAAGGGGAATAATGTCAAACTAACCAGTAACGATTTCTTGCTGATTTGCCGGTTGTTGTGCTTCAACTTGTTCTACAAGTTGGTAAAGAGAATCTGCGAGTTCATCACGTGTATCCATCTGATTAATTTGATCGCGAAACTTTGCTGCGCCTTTAATACCTTTAATATACCATGCTGCATGTTTCCTCATCTCACGAACAGCTACACCCTCACCTTTTAATGCAATCAAACGGTCCAAGTGTAAAATACAAACATCCATCTTTTCGCGAACAGATGGGTCCAGACTCAATTCTCCTGATTCCAAGTATCGAATCGTGCGGTAAAGCATCCACGGATTCCCTAGTGCCGCTCTTCCGATCATAACACCGTCAACACCTGTTGTATCGAGCATTCTTCTCGCATCTTCTGGTGTTTTCACATCCCCATTTCCGATTACCGGGATTGTTACGTTGTCTTTCACATCTTTCAGGATTGACCAATTAGCTTCCCCTTCATACATTTGAATACGTGTACGGCCATGTAAGGATACAGCTTCTCCACCTGCTGCTTCGATTGCTTGCGCGTTTTCAACAGCATAGATGTGGTCCTCATCCCAGCCCATACGCATTTTAACAGTGACAGGCTTTTCAACCGCGTCTGTGACGACCTTCACCATTTGATAAATTTTATCTGGGTCTAATAACCATTTTGCTCCTGCATCACATTTCGTAATTTTCGGCACCGGGCAACCCATGTTGATATCAATAATATCAGCATTTGTTTGTTGATCAACAACCTCTGCCGCTTGCCTTAATGTGTCTTTATCGCCGCCAAAAATTTGTAAACTTAGCGGTTTTTCTCGTTCATCGACATAGAGCATATCTAAAGAACGTTGGTTTTTATGAACAATAGCTTTATCACTAACCATTTCAGCACAAACAAGCCCCGTGCCGAATTCCTTCGCAATTAATCGAAACGCTGGATTACAAACACCAGCCATCGGCGCTAACACGACTTGGTTTTTCATTTCAATGTCGCGAATTTTTAACACGATCAAGCACCTCTCCATCATCTATTTAATCAAAGACCACTCGTCCTTGTTAATATTTAATACCTCTGAAATATTTTCAATCATTTCATCGGTAGGTTGTCTATTTCCTCTTTCAATTTCACCTAATACTGAAATTGATACACCTATTTCATTGGCCAAATCTTCTTGTGTATAACCTTTTAATTTTCGAAAAGCCCGTATTCTCCGACCCCAGACCGTTTCTTCCATTTCCGTACACCCTCTTTATCAATTTCTGAAACGACTTCTTTTAGCTTTCTTCCATCATACCAACGAATATCTGGTTGAACTTCAAGAAGTGGAACGAGAACAAACGATCGTTCTAACATTCTTGGGTGCGGAATTTCTAGGTGTTGTAAGTTAATACTCTCGTTATTATACATTAAAATGTCAAGATCAACTGTTCTCGGCCCCCATCTCTCAACACGTGTTCGCCCTAAATCAGCTTCAATTCCTTGCGTTACGTTAAGTAGCTCAACAGGGGATAACGATGTAATAAACTGGACGACTGCATTTAAAAACAGTGCTTGATCTGTTTTTCCAACTGGATCCGTTTCATAAATCGATGAAGTTTCCTCCAATTGGATGTTCTCATGTTGACCTAATTGACGTAACGACTCTCTTATATAAACAGCTCGCGGCTCAATATTGGAGCCAATCGATACATAGGCGCGTTGGTTCAAAGCAGTTTTCAATGTTCTCGACTCCTATAAATTTCTACAGCGACAGAATCGTATTCACCTGGAATAGGTGGATTCGGCTTAGTCACCTTGACCGTACAAGCTTGGACTTGCGGAAAATGCGCCAGCAAATTATTAGCAATACTTTCACATAACGTTTCCACTAAATTCACAGGAGAGCCTTCCAGCACATTTTTCGTTTGCTCATACACGTCTGCGTAATTAACCGTCTTATTTAAATCATCTGTCACACCTGCAGGCTGAACATCGGTGTATAATATCACGTCAGCATAAAATCGTTGCCCTAGTTCGTTTTCTTGTTGATACACACCGTGATAACCATAAAATGACATTTGATTCACAAAGATTTTATCCATGACTGGCACCCTTTCCGAGTAAGACATCCATCATCTTTGTCATACGTTTCATTTCTAACACATCATGTACACGTACAATGTCACACCCTTCCCTAATCCCATAACAAACCGTCGCGCCTGTTCCTTCTACACGGTCTTCAGGGGGAAGGTCTAATGTCTTGGCGATCAATGATTTTCGAGAAGTCCCTAGTAAAATGGGGTATCCTTGGGCAGCTAATTGTGATAATCCACGCATCGCTTGTAAATTTTGCTCGTAATCTTTAGCAAATCCGATCCCCGGATCTAAAATGATTTGTTCATCTTTTACACCTGCTTGATGACAAATTTCGATACTTTCTTTTAAATCGGAAATCAAATCTAAGGAAACATTTTCATAAGAAGCTTTTTCGCGATTGTGTGTGAGGATGATCGGAACGTCATACTTGGCTGCAACTTCTGCAATTTTTGGATCGTATTTCGCACCCCAAACATCATTAATGATATCAACACCATGCTTAACCGCCACTTCAGCAACAGTGGATTTATATGTGTCAATTGACAAAGGAACATCAACCGACTGGCGAACAGCTTTAATGACAGGGATGACGCGGAGACTCTCTTCTTCTTCGGTTACATATTCCGCTCCTGGGCGTGTGGACTCTCCACCAATATCAATGATATCTGCACCTTGTGCGACCATTTCTTTCGCACGCTCTACCGCTTGACCGACATCGATATACTTCCCGCCATCAGAAAAAGAGTCAGGAGTTGCATTAAGAATTCCCATCACGTACGTTTTATGATTAAAATCTAGACGATGTTTCCCGAACTGCATTTGTTTCTTTTCTTTGACTACTGACATTTCAATCCCTCACTTCATCATAAATCATTTTTAGACCAAAGTGACCCTGTGTGAGAGCGATATAACGCTAATAGTTCTCGAAACTTCTCACCAGTTTTTCCAGGAAATAAATGTTCATCCAAAGAGCGGATTGCGACAATTTCCTGAATTGAATTTGTTATAAAAACTTCTTCAGCATCATACATATGCTCAATAGGGAATCGGCCTTCAATTGGCGTTAAGCCAACAAAGCGTGCTAAATATAACAAAAACGAACGAGTCACACCTTCTAGCGCTCCAGTTTCTACATGTGGCGTATAGAGGCGGTCACCTTTAATCCAAAATACATTTGAGACAACACCTTCAGTGACATCACCTTCATCATTTAAAAAAAGCCCTTCAACATTTGGGTCATTCCCAACTTCACGTTTGCCATATATATTATTTAAAAAATGATGTGATTTCAAACGAGAGGTTCCTTCTGGACTGTTCCGCCTCGTATTGAGTACTACAAGTCGCTTTTCTAGGTAATCGTTATTAACTGACAACCGTTTCGTATACACAATCGTCGTTGGCTGATCATACCCTTCAGTTTGCAAACCTACTGGACCTTCACCCGCTGATACGTTCCAACGAAAATAAGCGTCGTCCATTTGGTTTAATTCAAGCAATCTTGAAATGATATCTGCGACTTCGTCTCTATTATACAAAAAAGGGATCTTCAATTCTTGGCAAGATTTTTGTAAGCGAACAAAGTGATCATCCAACAAAAAAGGATGACCTTGATAGGTACGAAATGTCTCAAATAAGCCAACACCGTACATAAAACCGTGATCAAACGGAGAGATCACGGCTTCAGTTTCTTTTTGAAACAAACCATTTACGTAGAGGTACAAGTTCCATCAAACTCCTTATAGCATTCAATAAAATTGCGGAGCAACTGCTTACCTTCTCCTGTCATAATCGATTCAGGATGAAACTGAACCCCTTCTACCGGAAGTTCCTTGTGACGAATGCCCATCAATTCACCCTCAGATGTTGCGGACGTTTTTTCAAAACAGTCAGGAAGCGTGTCTTTTTTTACAATCAAAGAATGATACCTTGTTGCTTCAAATGAGCGTGGTAAACCTTGATAAATAGACTGACCATCGTGATCAATGTTACTCGTCTTACCATGCATGAATCGTTCAGCTTGCACAACTTCCCCACCAAATGCTTGCGCAATCGTTTGATGGCCGAGGCAAACGCCCAAAATGGGGACCTTTCCAGCGAAGTGCTTTACAACATCTAGACTAATCCCTGCTTCATTTGGGGTACATGGACCAGGGGAAATCATAATATACTTAGGATTTGCCTCCTCGATTTCCTTAACCGTCACTTCATCATTTCGGGCAACTTGTAGTTCATGCCCCATTTCACCTAGGTATTGAACGAGGTTATACGTAAACGAATCATAGTTATCAATCATAAAAATCATTTTAAAGCCTCCTCTGCTCGTCTTTACTTATTTTAGTGCGCTTGCCCTCATCTCTTCTTCACTTAACTCCGTTGCTTTCCATAAGGCTTTCGCTTTTTTTAGTGATTCTTTATACTCTGCTTCTGGCTCTGAATCGATCACAATCCCTGCCCCAGCTTGAACATGTCCAACGCCATCTTCAACAACCATTGTTCGAATCGAAATATTTAGCTCCATATCACCATTAAAACCAATCCAACCTAACGAACCCGTATACACACCTCGGCGCACAGGCTCTAACTCTTCAATAATTTCCATCGTTCGAACTTTTGGAGCACCTGTAATTGTTCCACCAGGAAAAGTAGCGGCAATCGCATCAAAAGCGTCTTTGTTCTCTGCTATTTCACCGCAAACATTTGAAACGATATGCATAACGTGAGAGTAGCGTTCGATCACCATTAATTCATCGACCATCACACTACCGAACCGACAAACCCGACCTAGATCGTTTCTTTCCAAGTCAACGAGCATAACATGTTCAGCTCGTTCCTTGTCATTGTTTATAAGCGTATTAGCAAGATGTTCATCTTCCTGCCTATCTTTGCCCCGCGACCTCGTACCTGCAATAGGTCGGGTCGATAAGTTGTTTCCATCCTTTTTCACAAGTAGTTCAGGTGAACCACTTACAAGCTGTTTGTTCGGCGCGTGAAAATACCCCATATACGGAGATGGATTTAATGTACGAAGTGTATCGTAAATATGCAGCGAATGTACATTTAAGGGACGTGACTCACGAACAGATAAATTGACTTGAAAGACGTCACCTGCTGATATATACTCTTGCACTTTCCGGACTGCATCATGAAATCCTTCTTCAGAAAATGTACGTTGCACCGATGGTTTAGCGTTTTTTGAATGCTCTTGTGGCACGCGGCGCTTATACCACGGATCATGTACGTTTTCTCGTAACGCCTGTTCCCACATACAATCCAAATAAGATAATCTACCCTCTACCTCTTCACCATCATATACATTCGTGATCATCCATACGCAATTTTCTTTGTGATCAACGACATAAACATCATCGAATACAAATAAATGGACATCATCTGTATTTAGGTCATCGCTAGAGGACGGCGGGATGTTTTCAAATTCACGAACCATATCATAGCTTATCCAACCAATTGCCCCACCTTGAAAATCTGGCATACTTGGATCTAGTACTGTTTCATATTTAGCAAACCAAGTTTTCAAGGAGGATAATAAAGGACCCTCAAAACGAATCTCCTCACCATTCATTGTAACGGTGAGTTCATTGTTTTTTCCGCGTAATTCAGCCCAAGGATCCACTCCCATAATAGAATAACGACCAGCACGCCCACTTTCTAAAAGAACGTGGTGGGTTTGATTTTCTGTTAAAGCTTGGTACACTTTAAACGTTTCACATTGTGAATCCGTTAGTTTTCGTGTACGCGCCCATGGTCTCCGTTGTCTATCTTGTCCTTCTGCCACCCAATAAACCCTCACCTTCAACTGTAATATACGACCTAGGAAATGACTATGACATCATTATAATCGTGTAAACGTAAAGGAGCAATGCAGAAACATTACTAAAAAAGTCGACGGCAAGATCGTTCATCTACGTAGAGCGGTACCTAAATAACTTGTACCTGCCCTAATCCGTTAGATTACTTTCTTACACATCGACTCAAAAACATTTATATATTTTTAACGCTAACGTCACCATGCAGCGTTAGTCAGTGCATAAAATACACTTCGTAAACTTTACAAATCTTCATCCTCAGAACCAGTTAACAACTGTTCAAGCTCTTGCTTAGATACACGATATACTTCATTACAAAAGTGACATTGTGTTTCAGCACCCTCGTCTTCATCAATCATTTCTTGAATATCCTGATTGTCGAGACCACGAATCGCTCGGAGAACGCGCTCCTTTGAACAATGACAAGAGAAAGCAACTGGCATATGGTCAATGAATTTCACGTCATCTTCTCCAAGCAAACGCTGCAAAATTTCTTCAGGTGTTAAACCATCTTGAAGAAGTTGCGAAATGGGCGGAATACTAGAAAGTCGTTCTTCTATTTGAGAAATCAGTTTGTCCCCTGCACCTGGTAGTACTTGTACAATAAAACCACCTGCCGCTTCGACTTTTTCCTCTGCTCCCACGATAACACCGAGACCTACCGAAGAAGGAATTTGTTCAGAAACTGCATAGTAGTAAGTGAAATCTTCACCAAGCTCCCCAGAAACAAGCGGTACACTCCCTGTAAATGGATCTTTCAATCCTTGGTACTTAACAACAGATAAAGTACCTTCTGTCCCAACAGCTCCAGCGACATTTAATTTCCCGTGCAATGTTCGTTCAGGGTCAACATGCGGCCCTTTTAGATAACCACGCGCATTCCCTTCAGAATCACTATCAATAATGATCGGACTAGCTGGTCCGTTTCCTTCAATTTTCACAGTGATTTTCTCTTCACCTTTTAACATTGCACCCATCATCGTTCCCGCAGATAGAGAGCGCCCTAAAGCAGCCGTTGTTGTGCGCCAAGTATCATGACGGCGCGCTGCTTCTTGCACCATTTCTGTAGAACGAATCGCGTAAGCCCGTATATATCCATCATGGGCTAATGCTTTTACTAAATAGTCACTCATCTATGTTTGTCTCCTTTCTTGCACTTACCGTTCATCTAAAGTTGTTCATTGTTCTTTTCGTAAATCCACTTCAACCCTTTTAATGTTAAGAATGAATCAACGACATCAATAACAGTTGCCTCCTTAGCAATAAGTGGCGCTAATCCACCTGTAGCAATTACGGTCGCATCTTCATTCGTTTCTTTTTTCATGCGACTAACAATTCCCTCGACTTGTCCAACATAACCATACAAAATACCAGATTGCATTGCAGTCACAGTATTACTACCAATAATATTTTTCGGCTTAGCAATTTCAATACGTGGAAGTTTTGAAGCGCGGTTATATAGTGCTTCAGTAGAAATAGAAATCCCTGGAGCAATCGCCCCACCGACGTATTGACCTTTTCCATTAATACTGCAAAACGTCGTTGCTGTACCAAAATCAACGATAATGAGCGGTCCACCATACTCATGAATACCTGCAACGGCATTCACAATACGGTCAGCACCTACTTCACGAGGGTTATCATATTTAATATTCAAACCTGTTTTTATACCAGGACCAATTACGATCGGTGTAAGATTGAAATATTTTTTACACATTTGTTCGAGTGCATACATAATTGGAGGAACAACTGATGATATGATCACGCCAGAGATATCACTTGCTCCAATACCTTCATGATTAAACAAATCCTTTACAAGCATCGCATATTGATCTTCCGTTTTACTTGCATCCGTTCCGATGCGCCAATGATATTTTAAGTTTTCTCCTTCATAAACACCAAGGACAATATTGGTATTACCAGCATCAAGGACAAAAATCACCGTTTCCCACCACCTGAACAATAAATTCGGTTCTTTTCCGAAAAGAAAGGGTGCCTAATATAGACACCCTATTTTACCATACTATTCTTTTTTATTTATATCATTTTGGCTTGATGACTCTGAAGTTTCATCGGAAGGTGATTGGTCACTTTCGCTCACACCTTCAGTTTCGTTATCTTCTTGCTGTGAAGAGTCACTTTTCTCAACTTCATTCGTATTCGTGTTCAAGTCTTCATCAGACTTACCTTGGATTTTGACTGTCACATCCGAGTCATCATCCTTTTCACCATTTAACTTTTTCGTCATATGGTGATCATCAGGAAGTTTTCCTTCTTCGACAAGAGAATAAATTTGCTTCTCATCTAATGTTTCAAACTCAAGTAGAGAGTCCGCAACAAGTTCAAGCTTATCTTTATTGTCCTCTAAAATTTGTTTACAGCGGTCATAACATTCTTTAATAATACGCTGCATTTCGAGGTCAATTTCGTGAGCAATCGCATCACTGTAGTTAGGATCATTGTTGATATCACGGCCGAGGAAAACTTCTCCCCCTTGACCTGATCCGAATTGAAGAGGTCCGAGTTTATCACTCATACCATATTCAGTGACCATTTTTCGAGCAATGTTTGTCGCTCGTTGGAAGTCGTTGTGAGCACCTGTACTCACTTCACCAAACATTACTTCTTCGGCGACACGACCACCTAAAAGACCAACAATCTTATCAAGTAATTCAGGTTTGGTCATGAAGTAGCGATCTTCTTTCGGAAGCATCATCGCATAACCGCCTGCTTGACCACGTGGTACGATTGTTACTTTGTGTACCATGTCAGCATTTTCAAGTTTCACACCAACAACAGTGTGACCTGCTTCGTGGTGAGCAACAATATTTTTCTCTTTTTCAGAAATGACACGGCTCTTCTTAGAAGGACCGGCAATGACACGGTCTACCGCTTCGTCGATTGATTCCATGTCAATTTTCGTTTTATCGGCTCTAGCAGCGACAAGAGCTGCTTCATTTAACAAGTTCTCTAAGTCGGCACCAACAAATCCTGGCGTTCGCTGAGCAACGGCTTTAAGGTCAACATCCTCTGACAATGGCTTGTTTTTAGCATGGACCTGAAGCACCTCTTCACGTCCTTTAACATCTGGGCGTCCAACCGTAATTTGTCGGTCAAAACGTCCCGGACGAAGTAATGCTGGGTCAAGAATATCAGCACGGTTTGTTGCTGCAATGATAATAATTCCTTCATTTGCACCGAAACCGTCCATTTCAACAAGCAATTGGTTCAGCGTCTGTTCACGCTCATCGTGACCGCCACCTACACCTGCGCCGCGTCGGCGACCAACAGCGTCAATCTCATCAATAAAGATGATACAAGGTGAATTTTTCTTCGCATTTTCGAATAAATCACGTACACGTGACGCACCAACACCGACAAACATCTCAACGAAGTCGGAACCACTAATCGAGAAGAACGGTACGCCTGCTTCACCTGCAACTGCTCGAGCAATTAATGTTTTACCTGTTCCCGGTGGACCAACGAGTAAGACACCCTTCGGTATACGGGCTCCAATTTCTGCGAATTTGCGTGGGTCTTTCAAAAAGTCAACCACTTCGACGAGCTCTTGCTTTTCTTCTTCAGCACCCGCTACGTCTTTGAAGCGTTCCTTCTTCTTCTCTTCTTGGTAGAGCTTTGCTTTACTCTTACCAAAGTTCATAACCTTGTTTCCGCCACCTTGCGCTTGGCTTAACAAGAAGAAGAAAAGTATGAAAATAATAACGAAAGGAATAATCGCGGTAAAGAAATTCACCCATCCACTAGGCTCTTCCGCTTTTTCCATCTCTACTTGTAGACCGCCTGCACCTGGCGTTGTTGCTTGTAAGATCTCACCGATCCAAGCTTCTGTATCCGGAGCATTTACGACAAAGTATTCATCCTCTTCTGCTCCAACTAACTGTCCACGTACTTCAAGTACATCTAATTCAGGTTGGACTGTCATCGATTCAATTTCTTCATTGTTTAGATACTCTTGAAAAGTATTGATGTTAATTTCTTCAACTTCCTCAGGTGGGTCATTAAATAGGCTAACAATCCCCACAATCACGAGGAAAATCATTAAATAAAAAATGGTATTCCGAAAAATTCGGTTCATGCTTTCGTTTACCTCCTCCCGCGAACGAGTACACTTTTATAATCGTATCACAAATGTTTTAATTTCTACAATTAATTACCCTTCATATATCTCTGGTTTCAAAACACCAATATACGGGAGGTTACGGTAGCGTTCAATATAATCTAATCCATAACCAACAACAAATTCATCTGGGACAGTGAACCCAGCGACATCTGGAGATAAGTCGACATTTCGACCTTCTGGTTTGTCGAGCAATGTAACAATTTTAACTGACTTTGCTTG
Organism: Texcoconibacillus texcoconensis; assembly: GCF_014202575.1. Lineage (GTDB taxonomy): Bacteria > Bacillota > Bacilli > Bacillales > Salisediminibacteriaceae > Texcoconibacillus > Texcoconibacillus texcoconensis. Next base: position 12,329 of record NZ_JACHHB010000018.1, read on the forward strand.
ACGATGGTGGAACAGCTTCACTAAATAACTAAGTGTCAAACCACTGTCAATGATATCTTCGACGATCACAACGTCACGGTCTTTTACAGATGTATTTAAATCCTTGACGATTTTCACTTCGCCTGAAGAAACCATTTGTTCCCCATAACTAGAAACGTCCATTAAATCATACTCAATGTGAATATCGAGTCGTTTAATTAAATCGGCCATAAAAGGGAGTGATCCTTTAAGTACACCAACAACTAACGGGAAGTTTTCTTTATATTCTTCCGATAATTGTTTGCCTAATTCATCAACTTTTTCTTGGATCTCTTCTTCAGTAATTAATACTTTTTCCATATCATCATGCATATTTTCCTTTGACCTCCTCATTATGTTGCGGTCGATTTTTTCATTTCAAACCTTATTCCCACTACATTCATATATGATTAAAACTATTACCATTTATCGTAGTAAAGCAATAACCAACGTTTCGTATTGTTGCTTACTTGAGCAATCCGTGAGGCTCGCAGGTTTGGAACCCATAAAACTTGGTCATCATTCGTTACGACAATCGGCCACTGATTTCGTTTTTCAAGTGGGATTTTCTCATCGATGAATAAATTTTTCAATTTTTTTGACCCATCCATCCCTATCGGATCAATCCGGTCACCTCTTCGCCTCGTTCGAACCGAAAGCGGAACATTTATTTGATCATAATCAAACACAGAAAAGTCGAACCCATTCATTTGTAAAGGGGGTGATTGAAACACCTCGGCCTTTATACTTCCCTGATTCCACTTGATCATGCCTGGAACTGGGATCTGCTGAGCAGAAAGATTGACTTTTTCTTCAACATTTCCGTGTCTTTTTTTTATGTAAAGCCTCTCATATGACCGTTCAGCTCGAAGACCTCCAGGTAAATCTGCAAAAGAGGAAGCCGTATGTTTTCTGCACAAATGCAGAACGTTCTCAATATGTAATGCACCAATCGATTCCATATGTTCGGGACAAAGATAGTTTAATATTAGATGAATCCCGCGTCTTTGTAAAGGGACAGGCATTCGATGTAACTCGTCAATATTCAATGCCAATGGGATTCCCCAAGGTCGAGGAACGATTTGTTGAATTTCTTTTTCAGCCATTTCCAACAGTAGTTGATGATCGCTTTGCAGCCATTCGCTTTGTTGCTGATAATGTTGATGTACATTTGGGTTCTCTTGTTTTAAAAACGGTAAAACATTCATTCGAAATCGATTTCTCGTATATGTTGGATCTTCATTACTATTGTCATAGCGTGGAGATAAACCTTCTTTGTGACAATAGTTGACAATCATTTCCTTTGTCACAGAAAGTAACGGCCTTATTATCATACCTGGAGCAAAAGGACGTTGTACTGGTACCCCTGATGAATAGCCAACACTCCCTCTTACTTGTTGCATGAGCATCGTCTCTATTTGATCATCACCGTGGTGTGCTGTAGCTAAACGGTTTGCCTCTTGTTTCTCCATTTGTTCAGATAACCATTGATAGCGACATTGCCTTGCTGCTACCTGTTTGGAAAGACGGTGTTCTTCAGCAAACTGAGCAACATCCAAGTGAGCGCCTATAAATTCAATCCCCCGTTCTTCACAAAAAGCACGAACAAATTCATAATCATCACGAGAGGCACGATCACGAAGGCCGTGGTCTACACTGGCACAAATAATTGAAATCGCAAACTCATGTCGATAAACCCATAAATAATGCAGCAATGCTAAAGAATCTGGACCACCAGATACAGCAATCAGGACTCTGTCATTTGGTTTAATGAGCTCATGTTTTCGAATGAACGATTTAACGGCTTGGTTCATAACGGTGACCAATCCCCTTTCCAAATGAGAACAAGGCAATCACGAAGACAAGCCCTCCTGCAATTGCTCCGGCTTGTAATAACGTTTCTACACCCGTAGCTAACCCTTGGATATACGCTCCTTCCACAAATGAACGCATCGTACTGTATGCTTGCCCTCCTGGTAAGAGTGGGATAACACCAGGTAAAGCAAATGTGGTAGCAGGTAATCTCATTTTTCGCGCAAGAAGGTGAGCAACTAAAGCAGCAAAAAAAGAAGAGATTGCCGTAGCCATCACTGTATTTACCCCGAATATAGGCAGTGTATGATAATTAAACCACGTTAATACACCAATTAAACCTGCGAGGAGTAATGCACGCTTTGGAACGCTAAAAATGACCCCAAACCCTACAGTTGCAATAAAACATAGCAATAATTCCAAAAGCACAACAGGTTCCTCCCCTTTAAAGTGTTAATGTAAGCGCCAACGCAATGCCTGAAGCAATCGCTAGCGAGGTCAATAACGCTTCCGCTCCTCGACTTGTCCCAGCAATCAAATCTCCTGACATTAAATCTCGTAAGGCATTGGTAAGCGTCACACCTGGGACAAGTGGCATAACCGTCCCGATAATCATTTGGTCTACATTTAATCCTAGCCCTAATGTATATAATATAATTGCACTAAATCCACCTAAAAACGAAGCCGTAAATTCTGCGAAAAATCTTACCTTTAAATACTTTTCAATTTGAACCATAGTCATACTGGCAATCAATGCTGTAAAAAATACGGGCAATAAATCAGCTAAACTTCCGCCAAATAAATACGAAAAAATACTCCCAGCAACAGCTGCTGATAAATGAATGAACCAAAGTGGATAATGGATGGGTGCCACGGAAACCTTCTGAAGCTGGCTCTGTGCCTCATCAGCTGAAATATATCCAGTGACAAATTCCCGGGAAATTTGATTGACTTCTGCCACTTTATTTAAATCCTGAAGCCGATCATCAATTCGAACCATCTGCATCTGATCGTCTTTTCCCTCTGCTTCAAAGGATAGAAAAATGCCCGTTGCGGTAGCGAAGCAATGAACATTACTAAAATTTGCAGATTTAGCCATTCTCTCTAACGTATCTTCGACGCGATAAGTTTCTGCACCATACGTGAGCATGATTTCTCCTGCTAACAGGCAGATATCCATCACCTGATTTGCTTTTGCCATCGAAGATTCCCCCGCCTGCGTAGTTGTTGTTCCACTCCTCTGTACACTTCATATATGTAAGAATGGTTAATATTATTGTCCAGCTCCAAGCGCTATCGGCTCGAGGCCATTTCGGTCCTGCATTTAAAGCAAAAGCGCTTCTGCTTGCAGGACCTCTAGTGAATCTAACTTCGACGTGGAGCTGGAAGAGAAAGAGACACGTATTTGCCGATTTTCAAGCGCCTTGCGCTTTTCTATCTGTCTAGTTTCAACGCCTACGAGCTCGAGGTCGCTTCAGGCCTTTTCAGAAGACAAAAAGCGTCTTAGCTGCCCTGCATTCCAAAGAGCGTTTACCTCGGCGCACAAGCTTCGATTTGCCTCGACGGATACGCTACAAAGCAGAGCTTGCAGAGGAAGAGGCAGCGCTTGTCGCTCGTTAGCGAGGCGTTTCAACTTTTCTACTTACATCATTTGTCCAAACCAGTATAGAATATATACTAAAAGAAGAAAAGAGCCTACAAGGAACGTCTCAAAAATTGCTGACGATTTTTTTGCTGGTTGTTTCTTTTTCTTCTTTCGTTGTTTCGTCGGCGCTTGTGTACGCCTTGTTACTTTGTATTCTCGTCGCGAATCACTGGAACCCACTTGTGAAACCAATGATTTTCTCATTGCCATCGCTTCGGAAAACTTCCCTTGTAAAGCCCCTTCAATTGTCGATTGATATTTTTTTAAAATCGTGTCATTAACAATCGCTTTTTGTAATTGCTTATATGGGGCCGAGGAGGGCTTTTTATCAAAACGAGACGGATACCTTGAATTAATCATAATCATTGCCACACTATAGAGATCATAGCTAGGTTCTGCTTTTCTAGAGCCAAGCCCCCAATAGCCACGGTCAAAAAACTCCGTGTATTCTTTAATTGCCCGCCCTTTCATCGTCGTCCCACCAACGTCCATCCAGCGAATGCGGTACGGAGGACCTGTTACAATCAAGTTTTCAGGCTTTAAATCTCCAAATATCCAACCGATGCGATGTAATCGGTCTAAGTCACTAAGAAGCTGAACCATGAGGATGCCTAGCCACTCTGGACGATGCTTTTGCCAAAAAGGAATTAATGGTTCTCCTTCTAAATACTCCATCACATAAAACGGGTATGTGCCCTCTGAAGTGATGATATCATCCACATCGATAAAAGAAGGCCCAAGGTGTTGACCTTGGACCTTAGATAGTTGCTGTAAGACGTTTACCTCCGAAGATATTGCCATTGATTCGGCCCCGACTTTTAATGCAACAGCTCCATCGACACCGTGCGCTAAGTAAACGGTGCCTGTTGCCCCATAGCCCAACTGTTTAACAATCTTATATGATTTTCGGTGCCACTTCCCAATAACCTGCTGCCCGGGATGTAGTTTACATACCTGGTTCTTCGAGATAAATTCCTTCATCAATCGGCTGCTCTTTCTTTTTCATTCGTTTACGGAATGCATTTAACGCTTCCTGCAACGCTGGGCCAGTTGGGGTGACACCACCAGATGATAGCTTATCAAAAACACCTGTTAATGTTTCAAGTTTAGGTGTCCAATTTAAGCGACGTTCGATTGACTTTCGTTTCGCAGGGAATGAATAAACAGAAAACTGATTATCACCTGTACGCGCATTTAAACTAACCGATAAATCAGTTAACGCTTCTTGAACCATTGGTAGTTTTGACTTCATACTCGCACTCGTGTCAACAAGGATTAAAATGTCTAAATCCATTGTTTCACCGAGTTCATCAACAACTTCAGTCACTTGCCCACGCTTTTCTGGTTCTAAATCTTCCATACTCGTTTCTTTACCGAGAATACCTTCCAACTCTTTGCTAACAACGCCTTGGATCGTTTGTGTCATACCTTTTCTTGTTACCATTTGGACAGTTTGTGACAGTTGTTGTGTATAAACGATTTGACTGACACCGCCACCTGCCATTGCAATGCCTTCCACTTCTTGTATCCCTTGCTCGCTCATTTGACCTTGTTCAATTACGCCAATCACATTGATTGTGATTCCTTCCTCTTTCGCGAGCGCGGCCATCGCAATTGGATCCTCGCCTGTATTTGAACAACCATCTGTAAGCAATAAAATTTGCCGTAACGTTCCTCGACTCATGATAGTTTCCTCCTTCAACGATCTTGTTGTTACCATCTTGTACCAGTTTTGAAGGAAGTATACATATAAAGTCTAGTAAATACATACGCTTTAATAGATGATTGTTTTACTTCGCAATTGCATACTGTGGTGTGGGAATTGACGCCCACTTTGGAAGGTTATGATCTACTTTTGCAACCATAACCGTCATGTCATCGACAATATGTCCACCGCGCTCACGAATGACACGTTCCATAATCACATCTGCTACTTCTTGTGGGTCTTCTGTTTTTAATTCTTGTATAATTCGTTTCATCCATACTTCATCATTTTCAATATGCTTCGGCCCTTCATAGACGCCATCGCTCATTAAAATTAACAAGTCGCCCGCCTTTAACTGTTCGTTGACGACATCGACATCAAATTCATGAAGCATCCCAATTGGCAGATTACTAGATTCAACCATTTTCACTTGTTTGCCTCTTTTTATGAAAGAGGGGGTTGAGCCTACTTTGAGAAATTTCGCTGAAGCATCTTGTAAATCAATCATCGTTAAATCAAGCGTCGAAAAAATCTCATCTTCTGATCGCAGCGACAGGACAGAATTGATCGACTTAATGGCGACTGTCTCTTCAATTCCTGATTGGAGGACATTTCTCAACAGCTGCAATGTTTCACTACTTTCGATATGTGCCCGCTCACCATTTCCCATTCCATCACTAATCGCAAGTGCATATTTTCCCGCATTAATCGGAAGTGTTGAGTAACTATCTCCGGAAACCCAACCCCCACCTTTTGCCGCATTTGCAACACCCGTTTTGACAACAAATTGCTTAGCTGAACCAAATGAGACACGGTCATGTCCATATGGAGACGCAGATGGTTCAGTGTGTTTCACAACAATCGTCTCTTCTAAGATTGACGACAACAATGGCGCTACAATTTTCTCACTTTCATTCAAATCATTTTTTGGTAAGGTAATCTCAATATCAATATTTCCAGCATCTAACTGATAGATTTCTACTTGGTCAATGTCAACTCCCGCATCAGCAATAGCCTCACCAATTTGCTCCTCTTGTTTTTGGTGGGTTGTTTTTTCACGTTGAATTTCTTTAGCAAAATCATCCATCACTTGTGATACACCACGGAGTTGATCCGCCACTAAGCGACGACTTTCTGTCAATTGATTTTGCAGCTGTTGACTCGCTTCATAAGACTTCAATTCATCTTTGATCGCTTGAATGACTTTATCAGGTTTCACACAATGGTTTGAGAAGTCATGATACAAGCGGCCTTGTCTGACTCCTCCTTCGTCTTGGCATTCTTGCATAAGATCTTCCATATATTGATACGTCTCTTCAAACTTATTCGCCCAACATTTTTCCTTTTTAAAGCATGTTTGGCACGTGTGCTCTGTGACACGGCTCAAGAAAACATCCATATCTTTCGTGTCGAAGTCAGTTTTCTTCGGCTTTTCCATCGCTGTAAAACTTTCTGATAACGTATGGAAAAGGTCGGAAAATTGCTCGACTTTTTGCGCTGTTATATCACGTACTTTGCGCATATATTGTTGTTGCTCTTGCGAATGTTCCACTGTACCTGGCACGTACCGAGATAAATGCTCGATAAATGACTTCGGTGTAAGTAAAAATAGACTGATAGCGACCAATGTTTCATAAATCGATGTCATCACAAGCGTCTGACTATCACCATACATACTAATAAGCACCGTTCCTATGAGTAAACCTACGCCTACGCCCATTTTTTTCCCTTCACGTAACAAACCACCGAGTAAACCGGAAAACGCTAATAAACTCATTTGATATAAACTTGCGACATTCGCAAGGCTTAAAATTAATCCCGTTACCACACCAACAGTTGAGCCAATTGCCGCACCACCGACAAATGCAGCAAGCAGTAAAACATATCTCGCTAATATTGATTCAACAGCCATTCCATACACGACCCAGCCGATCGTTCCAATCATGATCGAAGCTAAGAAAATCATCAGACAAATAATCTCTTCATTTCGATAACTTCGCTGCCGTTTTCGTTCCATAAGAAGGGGAATACTCTGGAAAAAAATCATTGTCACAACGGCTGATAAAGATGCCTCTGCCGTTGAAATCATCCATGTGTATTCAGAAACCATTCCTTCAGTTGCCGTTAAGTACCCAAACCGGACCGCCCATACAGACAAAAACACATGAATAAACACAGCCTTCGTGTTTTTCTTCAAAACAAGTTCAGACGTCCTTTGGATCAACGCATAAACAAGCAAGGCGCTTACAGTAAACCAAGCGACACTCAAGTTTACCGACATCGTACCGAGAATTAATGCGATAAATGCCAGTTTGGCATGTTCCCGTTTGGTCATCCATATCACAGCGAAAAATGGGACAACAAACGGAAGCATTTCCGAAAGAATCATAGCTCGTCCAAGCAAAAAGCCGACAAGATAAATAAAAAGCCCCCATTGGAAGAGAACCGTTCTCATCCAGGATCGTACTTTAGTTAAACGATTTGTAGCGGAATCTTTGAACCGTTGCAAACTGTCTCCTACGCCAGTCCGCTTTTCCATCGAAGGATGATTGAGGATTCTTTGTGACATGTGATGCACCACCTGTTTTAGAATGATAGTCTCATTATAAACAGATAAGAATTGAAGATTTTGTCAAAACAAGTGGGCTTGTCCAAAAAAATGTTCGACTTGTTTCTAGGTATCACGGCTACGATTTACGTTTTTGTGTATGTTTTTATAGCGAATAGCGTCGCTGATTAACGAAACGTCATACAAATGTGGAATTAACGAAGAAATAATAAGTAAGCTTGTGCACACAAAAAACACTTACCATCAAAGGTAAGTGTTAGCATAACGTATCTTTTTCTCTAGCAACAAGTTTATCCGCGTTTAGCGCCACGACCGCCACGTTTTGATTCGGTTTGTCGTTTCAACGTCGATAAACGTTCTTCACTATCTTTTAAGAAACGGTTCATTTTATCTTCAAAAGATGGTTCTTTGCGACGATTTCGCCCACCACCTTGTGAAGGCTTGGAACTTTTACGATCTGCAGAAGGCTTTTGAGCTGCAGATTCATTTGCTTTACGAATAGACAAACCAATTTTACCATCATCTTCAACATTCAATACTTTAACGGTCACTTCATCGCCTACAGTAAGAATTTCATTAATATCTTTCACATAGTTATCAGCCACTTCACTAATGTGAACGAGTCCAGTCGAACCGCCAGGAAGTTCTACAAAAGCACCAAAGTGCGTAATTCCTGTAATTTTCCCTTGCAACTTGCTGCCTACCTCAATCGACATGTAAAAAGAGCTCCTCCTTAATCATACTATATATTTATATATATTATACCGATACGCCGGGGTGCGTGTCAATCTGACGATGAATTAGGTATTTGAAATAACGTTTCACCTGGTTTCGTTAGAAAATAATCTCGACGCGCGATTTCGGCTATGTATTCATAGTCATGTAAGTTGTCCACTTCTTGACGTAAATCTTGTTCCTCTGCCTTTAATTGTTCCAATTCCTGTTCAAGAACATTCTTCTCCTCTTTTTGTTGCTCAATAGAATTGGCTTGTGAATGGAGTGTTACAGAAGTAAAAATAAGAAAGGTGATCATAAATAGACCAGCAATACTTAAACGACGGTAAAGGCCTTTTCTTCTTCTCCGCTTTTGTTCGTCTAATCGTTGTTGTTGTTCGTAGTAAGCCGATTTTAATGTTTCTACTTTCGTTGACCGATCCGATGCCATATACTCACCCTTTCTTTCGCCTTATCCATCGAACTACTTTCTTTGATACTTTATGAACGGCTGTAAACATGCGGTTCACCCGCTCTTTGAAATGATTAGGTATCCAAGAAGCAATCATTCGACCGATCCAAGTTAGTGGTATAAAAAGTAATTTACTTAAAAATCTTACAATACGCCATAAAGCCGTTACCACTATCATACAAAGGGCAAATATAATTTGCAACAGCCATTTGATAGGCAAAATAATGAACATTTCGACCGTTTTTACCGTCAATCGATATAAAGTTTTTATGCATCGGATCGTTGTCTCAAGCCATCGTAAAAAAATTGTCTGAAAAAGACTTTGATAAGCGGCGTAACCGAGAAGAACCGCAAGGAAAACATACATTCTCATTTCGCCTTCATTTACATTTAACAAAATGTAGAACATTAGCAGCCCTTGCAATAACCAAAACACGACATCATTTGTGAACATTAACCAAATGGGTGGACGCCTTACGCTAAGAAAACGTCGGTACGTATCTATCGAAGCTCCAATCCATACACCCATTACAGTCATCGCCAGCATCGTTGCCATTTGCACTGAAATCGTCACTTGAACAGTTTCCCAAATAGCCCTTTAGATTTACCGTCAAGTTGATCAAGGTAAACAAGATCATCAACTTTCCCTGTAATCGATACGTTCCCTTGATCAACATCTAAATTTTTCATTTGCAGATGCTGGCCTCTGATCGACAAAACGCCCATCGTTGTTTCTAATAAAAATTCCTCATTATCGAAACTTTCGACGTGCTTAACCCCTGAAATATCGAGTGATTTCCTACCTACCATTGTGATGCTATGATCCATGTTTGGTTGATTAACACTCGTACCAGCCGAAAAATCGTATGAACCTTTCATAACATGCGTCCCTCCTGTCCAACTTTGTAACAGTCTATGTGTTTATTGGACAGGGTAGAACGAAAAAATGTGAAAGTTTCACTCTGCGTCAGCTTCAATAAATTCTTCTTTCAGTAATGTGTACATCCCTTCAGCATCTTCTTTCTTCGTTGCAGACTCTAAGCGCTCAACCCGGAGCGTAACCTTTTTTTGCCCGAATCGAATCGCAATTTCATCACCAATATCTACATTTGACCCTGCTTTAGCGACATTTCCATTTATCACGATTCTTCCTTTTGAAGCCACTTCCTTTGCTAATGTACGTCGTTTGATTAAACGTGAAACTTTTAAGAACTTATCAATTCTCATCATGATTCCCCTTCCTTTCCTCTCGTTTTGCCTCTTCCCAAAATTCATCTAGTTGTTGCAATGATTTTTCCTGCCATGACTCGGCATTTTCATATAACTTCGCTTCAATAAAAGAAAACCGCTTTTCAAATGTTTGATTTGTATGCATGAGCGCTTCTTCTGGATTGATATCATGAAAACGTGCGACGTTGGTTAACGCAAACAGAAGATCGCCGAATTCTTTCGTCGCTCGCTCTTTATTACCTGCCTCTATTTCAGTTTGCCATTCGGCCACTTCTTCGTTCACCTTCTCCCACATTGGTGCTTCTTCTCCCCAATCAAAACCAACTTTAGCTGCCTTTTTTTGAAGTTTATACGCTTTGAAAAGTGCAGGCAAAGATTTTGGAACGGATGAGAGTAATGGCGTATATGTATTTTTATCTTCACCTCGTTCTTCCCGCTTCACTTCTTCCCAATTTTTGATGACGTCTTCTGCATCATTCGCTTCAACATCTGCAAACACGTGTGGGTGACGTCTAATCATTTTCTCCGTTAATGATTGAATCACATCGGCCACCGTAAACATCCCGTCATCCTCACCAATTTGTGCGTGCAACATCACTTGTAGTAACACATCTCCAAGCTCTTCAGCCAGATGATCGACATCTTGTTCATCAATCGCTTCCAACACTTCGTATGCTTCTTCTAACAAGTACGGTTTTAATGATTCATGCGTTTGCTTACGATCCCAAGGGCAACCATTTGGCCCTCGCAGTGTAGCAATCACATTCTTAAGTGTTGTAAACTCATGATAAAGGAGTGCTTCGTCTCTAACTGGGGGAACGTAAACAACAGTAAGGTTATTTAAAGAAACAGTGCGGTCAAGTTCGTACAGCGGAACCGTTTCAACCGTCTCATTATCACTACCTGCAGCTGTAACGATTGAAACAAGATAATCATCTGGAAGGTGATCCATGAGTGTTAGTTTCACCTCAGATGCGATAAAAGAATCGTACACTTGGCAGAAAATAAGATGTTTTCGAAATGAACATTCATCGCCAGAAAATGAAGTGGCATCAAGCATTTGAAAGCCTTCAATCGGGTCAATTTTCAATGTGGCAAACACATCATCAAAAAAGCTTTTTCCCCCTCCGATCTTCACAACGCCTTCAGAATCTTGTTCTAATAAAAGTTGTACTGTACGTTCGGCTACGAGTGGATGTCCTGGTACAGCATAAATGATCGGTTGTTTCTGGGCCTCTATTTGCAATGTCTCAACAATCGTTTGATAGACTGACTCAAAGTCGTCATATTGTGTATAGATATCATCAAACGATTCAATCCCCACTTCTTGCCTTAATTCTTCTATAACAGGATGATCAGCCGTTCGAACCCAGATCTTTTCATGTTTTTTCACTGTTCGATAAATACCTAAGGGAAGCTGGTCGATATCCCCCGCTCCCAAGCCGATTACATGAATATCATTCATCGCCCTTCCTCCTTATATTTAACGCGCGTTCAATTTTTGAATAACCAGGTAACATTTCTCGCTCTTCTTCTTGAATGAGTTCACTTTTATTGAGTACTACTATGTAAATAAACGCACCAACAATGGCTGCACTTATCGCTAAAAACGATGCATTAAGTCGTGTAAACTCTCCTACAATCAATTTCCAGCTTTCAAGCCACAAATACGTCGCAAACACCATGACAACGAGCGCCTTCGTACTGGATAACACTTGTGACCAAGTTGGCCATTGAAATTTGTTGTTTTGATACAAAATCATAAATCCACATAACGACATCGTGATTGTTGCGGCAACTGTCGCAATACTTGCACCAATGATACCAACTAATGGGACAAGAGTCATGTTTAATATCAGTTTAACAACTAAACCTACGACCATACATTGCGCAGCAAAGCGGGATTGATCCATTCCTTGTAAAATCCCAGCCACCGCTATAAACAACGACCCAAAAAGTCCTGAAAATGCCATAATTTTTAGCGCCAGCGTAGCTTCTGTATTGGTAAACAACATCATATTAAATGGTTCCATAATGATCGCCATACCTATCGAGGCAGCAACCGCGACCAAAAAGACAACTTTTAACGTTTTGGTTGTGTAATTTTCCAGCTTTACCCGTTCGCCTCGTTGGTATGCTTTTGCTACAAGTGGCACTAAACTCAACGCTAAAGCATTCACAGCTACTGTTGCAAATTGTATCATAGGCCAAGCTCGATCATATGTCCCTTTCACGCTTGCCGCTTCCTCTGTCACCATGCCTGATGCTTGTAGTAATCGCGGGACGGAAATTGCATCGACAAGCTGAAGTAAGATTAAACAAAGTGCACTTGCAGAAATAAAGAAAGCATCCTTCATCACTTTCAAAACTTGTCCTAAAGAAAAGGTCGATACATTGGAAAAACGCTTCATATTTCCTATACTGCCGATATGCCGCCTCAATGAAATAGCAAGAATGAAAACAGCCGTCAATCCTGCTAATAAGGTAGCAACGACCGCACCGGTTCCAGCCATATAAGGACCGTAAACATTCATAAGCCAAGCTGATAATAACAAAATCAATAACACCCGTACAAACTGTTCGGCAACTTGTGCCACAGCCACAGCTTTCAGACGTTCCGCGCCTTGTAGTACCCCTCGCCCAACCGACAAAAAAGGTAATGTTAAAAAGCACAATGAAATCGCTCGTATAGGTGTAAGTAAATGTTCATCACCCATCCAACCCGCAATATTTGGAGCTAATGTCCAAATCAACAACCACATTAATACACTGATCATCAAAATGATCATAAATGATAAACGGGCAATGTTATTTGCATGATCCTCATCATACGTGGTTTTTTTTTCAGCATATTGCTTAGCAATCACAATAGGTAAACCGTATGTAGCTAACGTTAAAGCAATACCGTAAAACGGGTATACTTGTTGATAAACATAAAATCCAACGTCACCTGTAATATTTTGATACGGAACTTTATAAACCGCACTCAACAGTTTAGCAATCAAACCAGCGATCGATAAAAGCAACGCACCGTTTAGCCAGTCACGAGTACGGGATTGATCCATCGTCATCCTCTCCCAGTTTAAAGCCATCGATTATACTGGCTTATTATAGCACACAACCTATATGACCAGTGTTTACACAAAAATTGTCGCATAAAGTCAACAGCATAAAAGCCTAGCTTAGGAAAGACCTAGCTAGGCTACGAAATATGTTTTAGATCGATATGTTTTCTATACTTATTGCTCCATTTGTCTAGCCAAAAAGCTAGCTGCTGTTTCAGATAGTTTTCTTTCCACTTCTCCCATTGCATTTGTTTCTTTTCCAATCATCACAACAGCACCAATTGGATCGCCATTTGCAATGATTGGCGCAATCGCATAGCCATTTGCATGTTCTTTCGAATCACTGACAAGTTCATACTCACCATCATTTGCTTCTAGAGCAGATTCCCTATCATTCATCGCTTTTTCAACTTTTTCACCAATGGATTTATTTGCGTATTCTTTCTTCGAAGCTCCCGCCACCGCAATATATGCATCTCGGTCAGCAATGAGAACTGTATGCTGGAGACTATCGTATAAAGCTTCGGCATACTCTTTCGCAAAATCTCCTAACTCTGATATTGGAGAATATTTCTTCAAAATCACTTCACCATCGCGATCGACGAAAATTTCTAGTGGATCGCCTTCACGTATTCTTAAAGTACGACGAATTTCTTTTGGAATAACGACACGTCCTAAATCATCAATTCGACGAACAATTCCGGTTGCTTTCATACTATAGCTGCCTCACTTTCTTTGGTGTAATTGCTTTTGAATGTTTTCGTGCCATAAATGAAAACGAGTAGTTCATTTGATGTTGTCCCTTATTATCCTAAAATCAAGAAGAACTATTCACCATATCTGCAATTCTTTACAGGACAGCTATAGGTTTTGCGAAACCTGGATATACATTCAAGATGATGGACTTGCCGTATCTTCCAACTTCTTCACTTCAGGCAATTGAGAAAGTAAATCTTCTACAATTTGCAAATACGCCTTCTGTTCCAAGCCTTTCTTTTTTAACACGATTTTGATTTGGTCTTTTTCCATACCTAAAGCTAATTTCTTCGATAAGTCGTGAGCCATCGTGAACAGCTTTGCACCATCGGTTTTCTCTGTAACTTCTTTTGAAAGAAGAATCGTACACTGCTGTTGCTTCTCTTGGATTTTCTCAATTCCTTCTTGTTTAGCATAAATACCGATTTTAGCAATTTGTAATAAATAACCAACTTCCTCTGGATAGTCACCGAAACGGTCGATGAGCTCATTTTGTAAATCAAGCACATCTTCAAGCGATGACAACGCTTTGAACCGTTTGTACATATCAATTTTTTGCTTAGAATCCGGAATATAACTCTCTGGAATATAAGCATCCACATTCATTTCAACTTCTATATCTTCTGTTTCCTCAACCGTTTCTTGTTCAGGTTGAGATGCTTTCTTGCGATTTTCGATCGCATCTTGAAGCATTTGTGAATAAAGATCAAATCCTACGGAAGCAATAAATCCATGCTGCTGCGCACCGAGAAGGTTACCTGTTCCACGTATAGATAAATCACGCATAGCAATTTTAAATCCTGAACCTAACTCGGTGAATTCTTTAATCGACTGAAGTCTTTGTTCAGCGACTTCCGTGAGTACTTTGTCTTGTTGATATGTGAGATACGCATAAGCTACGCGATTAGAACGACCGACTCTGCCTCGTAATTGATAAAGCTGCGACAGCCCCATACGGTCAGCATCATATATGATCAAGGTGTTCACATTTGGAATGTCTACACCTGTTTCAATAATCGTTGTCGTAACTAATACATCTGCTTCACCTTCTAAAAAGTCAAGCATCACCGATTCAAGCTCTGTTTCTGTCATCTTTCCATGTGCATAGCGGACATTCGCATCAGGAACAAGCATACTGATCCTGTCAGCCATCGACTCAATTTCATCAACTCGATTAAACAGTAGGTATACTTGACCACCTCGAGCCATTTCCCGTTCAATCGCTTCACGAACGAGTGCAGGGTTGTACTCAACGACGTATGTTTGTACAGGAAAACGATTTTCTGGTGGTGTTTCAATAACAGACAAATCTCGTACACCTAACATTGACATGTGAAGTGTTCGTGGAATAGGTGTCGCGGTCAATGTTAATACATCAACATTTGCCTTCAGTTGCTTGATTTTTTCTTTATGTGTAACACCGAATCGTTGCTCTTCATCAACGATTAACAAACCTAAATCTTTAAATTTCACATCTTTAGAAAGTATACGGTGTGTACCAACAACGACATCGACAACTCCCTCTTTCAGTCGCTGAATTGTTTCTTTTTGTTCCTTACGAGAACGGAAACGACTGATCATTTCTGCATTGATCGCAAATTGAGCAAAACGTTCACGGATCGTTTCATAGTGTTGTTGCGCCAATATTGTTGTCGGAACGAGAAAGGCAACTTGTTTACCTTCCATAATTGCTTTAAAAGCTGCACGTAGAGCGACTTCCGTTTTACCGTATCCAACATCTCCACAAAGTAAACGATCCATTGGATAAGATTTCTCCATGTCGGCTTTAATCTCTTCAATCGCTTGCATTTGGTCTTCTGTTTCTTGATACGGAAACGATGATTCAAACTCACGTTGTTCTACCCCATCTGGAGAAAAGGCAACCCCTTGACTGGATTGTCGTTCGGCATACAACTCAATGAGATCATCAGCAATATCTTCCACTGAAGATTGGACTTTGTTCTTCACTTTTTTCCATTCGCTACCGCCTAATGAATAAAGTTTCGGATCCTTCTCCTCAGAACCAACATATTTTTGTACTTGGTCAATTTGTTCAACAGGAACGTAAAGCTTGTCATTACCCGCGTATGTTAAGTGAAGATAATCTTTATGAACACCGTTTACTTCTAACGTTTCAATCCCTAGATATTTCCCTATCCCGTGGTTAACGTGAACAACTAAATCGCCAACTTTCAGTTCGGAATAGCTTTTTATCCGTTCAGCGTTCGACATTTTCTTCTGCCGTTTCGGTCGCTTGGCTTTTTTCGTAAACACTTCTTCTTCAGTAATCACAACAAGGTTTTGCAAAGGAAGTTCAAATCCACTTTCAAGATGACCGATCAAAATTTGCGCTTTTCCAGGAAGCGGCTCTTTATCTATAGAACCTTCTATGGCTTCCATCTGATAATCTTCTAAAACATCTTTCATACGTTCACTACGTTCTTGATCACTAGCTACAAATACAATAGCATCATTATTCGACTTCCAACGGTCTAATTCACTTTTTAGTAAATGCAGTTGACCGTGGAATGTTTGCATGGACTTACTCTGTATATTCACCACATTTTGCGGCTGTGTGTTTTGCACATGACGTAAAAACAGGCTTAAATAAACAAGCGGCTGTTTCGCCTGTTCAAATAAGTCTTCAAACGGCTTAGACATATTCACATCTCTAACCATAGCACCTTGAGATAGCATCGTCGTCTGCCAATTGGCTTCCTCTTTATCAAGCTCCTGTCCAACCTCTTGAACACGACTCATCTCATCAACAAAGATCATCCCATGACTAGGAATATAGTCTAAAAGAGTCGCAGGTTGCTCATAAAGAAGTGAGACATATTTATAAATCGAATCAAATGTTGTACGTTCATGAAGCTGATCAATTTCTTGACGAATGTTTTCTGTCAGTTGTTCTTTAATTGTTGCATCTTTTGTTTTCTTTACACTCTCTGCTAAGTACGCTTGTAATTGTTCAGCACCTCTAGCAAAATGCTCATCATATAAAACTAACTCATCTGCAGGGCCTAAATGAACGGTGTCTATTTCTTGTTCGGAGCGTTGTGTATCCGCATCAAAATAACGAATCGAGTCCACTTCGTCATCAAATAGTTCAATACGTATCGGTTGTTGGTTTACTAAAGGAAATATATCAATAATGCCACCACGTACGCTAAACTGCCCTGGCCCTGCAACCATATGAACTCGGTCATAACCTATTGTTACAAGTAAGTCGAGCGTTTTATCTAAATCGAGAATTTGCCCTGTATGAACCGATAATTGAGACTCCTGCCAAACAGATTTGGGAGGGAGTAAACGACGCACCCCTGCCAATGGTGTAATGACAATCCCCTTCCTATTCGACACCCACTTATTAAGAACTTCAATTCTCTGACCGCGCATTTCTGGACTTGCAACAGCAATTTCTGAAGAGATCAACTCATTTACCGGGTACAAGTGGACGTGTTCGTCTCCAACAAAATGGGCGAGATCATCGTATAATTTTTGTGCCTGATAAAGGTTATGAGTGATCACTAGCTGTGGTCTTTTCGTTTCTTGATACATTGACGCCATTAACAAGGTTCTCGCTGAACCTGTCAATCCAGCGACCATTTGTTCCTTTAGGCCTGCGTCTAGGCCATCGATAACACTTCGAATATCATCATCTTTTAGAATCACTTGATGTAAACCTTCCATGATTCTCCCCCTTCCTTCCGCTCGGCAAACGTTTCCCGTTGTGAATTTGTCGGAATACGTCAAAATATGTAGGATGTCTATTCAGCAGAAAAACGCTTTGGTTAAATCAACCAAAGCTTGTCATCCTTTGCAGATAGACGATTTGTTTATTGGATAAACGTATCTTGTTCATGAAGATCTGGATTTTGATCAAGGGCATCGTGGCAATTTTCGCATATGACATTCACCTGTAAATTCCCTTGTGTATCATATTGTACCATTTCATCTTCCTCTTCTGGTTTCAATTGACTCAAACCCAGTTCTTCAGTATTAACATTTCGTTCATCAATTGTTCCGATATGTGTCCCACAATGTCTACATTGATATTGAATAGTCATAAAGGTCCTCCTAACCTTCGATTCTGCTAGATAGTTTGTCCGTAAAGAATCGAAGTTATTCGACCTGACTAGTTAAAATCATTCATTACATTTGTAAAATTAGTTGTCATCCATCGTTCAATAGCGGCGGTTGCAGTTTCAATCGAATGATCAACGTCTGGACGTTCTGATTTAGCAAACGTTCTTAACACATGATCGACAACAGTCTGCCCTTCTGGAGGACGTCCGATGCCAACACGGATTCTTTTAAACTCATTCGTACCTAGTTGGTCAATGAGAGAACGAATACCATTGTGGCCGCCATGGCCACCTTTTTGACGTAAACGAATCGTCCCTGGAGGTAAATCGAGGTCATCGTAAACGACGAGTACATCTTCAACATCAATATTAAAATAATCAATCAATGGACGTACAGCTTGACCTGAAAGGTTCATATACGTTAATGGTTTTTGTAAAAACACCTTTTCCCCTTCAATATAACGATACCCAAAACTAGATTGGAACTTCGAAACTTCAAAAGGAATACCAAGCTTTTTTTCACATTGATCTAACACTTCAAAGCCAATATTATGTCTTGTACCTGCATATTTTTTCCCTGGATTCCCTAGTCCAACGATTAGCTTCATCGCCATTCACCTACTCTCCACACTTTCCAACCTCTCAAGCTATATCAAAAAAGGTTCGACACTTTCTTTGAAAATTCGATTTCCGGCTAAAACGGAATAAAGAGGCTGACCCATTTTCTTGAATCAGCCTCAACTTATATATCGACTTAAAATTATTCTTCGTCAGATTTTTCTTCATCTTGTGAAACAAGTTCAGGTTCTTGTGGTTCCTCGCCACCATCTGCTTCATCAGGAACTTCTGTCGGTGGCGTCACAGATACGATGGTTTCTTCAGGATCATTATTAATTTCATATCCTGCTTTACCTTTCAAATCACTAACAGCAAGCGAATCTCCAATACCCAATTCTTCAACATTCACTTCAATGACCTCCGGAATATCACGCGGTAATGCGCGAACTGAAAGGTCGAAGAGCGTTTGTTGAACGACGCCGCCATCACGCGCGCCAATCGCATCGCCGACAAGCTGAATAGATACGTCCGCATCCATTTCAGATTTCATATCTACTGCATAAAAATCAACGTGTAACAATGTTCCTTTAATCGGTTCCACCTGTAAGTCATAAACCATGACATCATATGTTTCGCCATTGTGTTTCAAAGAAACGATCCCATTTCTCCCAACTTCACGAATCGTTTTCACTAATTCCATACTTTCAACGGCAACCAGTGTAGTGTCAATATCTTTTCCATATAAAACACCTGGTACACCGCCTTGTTTTCGAATTTGTTTTAATTTTGATCCTGTGAACTTTTCTCTGTTGTCAACTTCCAAAACTGCTGCCATAACTAGTCACCTCATCCTTTTCCATTCATGTATAGTGATAGTATTCCCAGTAAAGCATGATTTGAAACTTAGACACTTCTAATTAATGGGATCGCCAGAAAAGCTTACATATTTAGTTGAACAATTGACTAACCGAAAGTTGTTCGTGAACGTGAATAATCGCCTTTGAAAGTAAAGGACCAACAGATAACTCTGTCACTTTATCAATACGTTTTTCATCAGCTAACGGAATCGTATTTGCTACGGCAAGTTCACGAATTTTCGAGTTATCAATTCGCTCAATCGCTGGTCCTGACAATACCGCATGGGTACAGCAAGCGTACACGTCTTTGGCGCCTTGGTCAACCAAAGCATTGGCTGCTAAAGTGATGGTTCCGGCCGTATCAATGATGTCATCGACGATAATCGCTGTTTTCCCTTCGATATCACCAACGATGTTCATCACTTCGGCGACATTCGGTTCCGGTCGTCTTTTATCGATAATTGCAATCGGTGCATTTAAACGATCTGCCATTTTTCGCGCTCGAACGACACCACCGTGGTCCGGCGATACAATAACAGGGTTATCAATACCTTTTTTAGCAAAGTGGTCAGACAAGATTGGTACACCATCAAGTTGGTCAACAGGGATGTCGAAAAAGCCTTGAATCTGTGAAGCATGTAAATCAAGTGTGATAATGCGCGTTGCACCTGCAGTTTCAAGCAAATTCGCAACAAGCTTTGAAGTAATTGGCTCACGTGGGCGAGCTTTACGATCTTGGCGCGCATAACCGTAATAAGGAATTAATACGTTAATTGTCTTCGCCGATGCTCGCTTTAACGCATCAATCATAATTAACAATTCCATAATATGTTCATTTGCTGGTGAACTCGTGGACTGAATAACAAATGTATCGCAACCGCGAATACTCTCCTCAATGTTAATTCGAACTTCTCCGTCGCTAAAACGATCGATGGAGCTTTTCCCCATTTCAATACCAATTTCACGGGTAAT
This sequence comes from Texcoconibacillus texcoconensis, assembly GCF_014202575.1. Classification (GTDB taxonomy): domain Bacteria; phylum Bacillota; class Bacilli; order Bacillales; family Salisediminibacteriaceae; genus Texcoconibacillus; species Texcoconibacillus texcoconensis. The sequence continues at coordinate 32,790 of NZ_JACHHB010000018.1, forward strand.
TTCGTGCGCTAAATCCGGGTTTGATCCTAGCGTAAATACTTTCAATTTATTGTCGCCGTATTGGGTCATGACTTTGCTTACCTCCATCATTTAAATAAAATTATTTGCGGTCGTCTTTTAAATAACCATCTTTCGTTGTTTGCCTCTGACGGGCAATTGCTAGTGATTGTTCTGGCACGTCATCCGTTACTGTAGACCCTGCAGCTACATACGCCTTTTCACCAACTGTGACAGGTGCAATAAGATTAGCATTACAACCAATAAATGCACCATCTTCAATCGTCGTTAAATGTTTATTTTCACCATCATAATTGACAGTAATGGACCCACAACCAAGATTGACGTCTGATCCGATATCTGCATCTCCAATGTAACTTAAGTGAGATGCTTTACTGTTATCTCCAAAAGTCGCTTTCTTCACTTCTACAAAGTTACCGATTTTAACATTCGAACCGATGTCTGACTGTGGTCGAATGTGAGCATAAGGACCAATCATTACTTCTTGCCCAACCTGGCTGTCGTGCACAACAGAGTGTTGAACTTTTGTATACTCACCAATGTAGCTGTCCTTAAGTTCTGAATAAGGACCAATCTCACAATGCGATAAAATTGTCGTATTTCCTTCAATCATTGTACCTGGGAGAATTTTCGTGTCAGGCTGGATGCTCACGTCTGGACCAATGTACGTATTTGGCGGGTCAACAATCGTCACCCCTTCACGCATCCAATGACGATTAATTCGCTTACGAAGCGCAGATTCTGCTTCACTGAGCGCTACCCGATCATTTATACCCATTGTCTCCTCTGGGTCATTCGTCGCGTATGCTGAAATTTTTTCACATTCACGCTTTAGAATTTCAATGACATCGGGCAAGTAATATTCGCCTTGTACATTGTCGTTGTCAATTCGCTTTAGCGCCGAAAAGAGGAATTCGTTGTCAAAGCAATATGTCCCTGTATTAATTTCTGTGATTTTCCGTTCTTCGATGCTCGCATCTTTATGTTCGACAATTTTTTCAACGAATCCTTCTTCGTTTCGAACCAGTCGACCATATCCTGTTGGATCTGATACTTCTGCTGTTAAAATTGTCGCCTTCGCTCCAACTGACTCGTGATGTAAGATCAAGTTTTCCATTGTTTCACTTGTGATAAGCGGGGTGTCACCACACAATACAAGCGTCGTCCCTTTTTCTTCGCTAAGACGTTCATCTGCTTGCATGACTGCGTGACCTGTTCCCAATTGTTCAGATTGAACACAGTACTCTGTTACATCACCGATTTGTTCTTGAACAGTCTCAGCACCATGTCCTACTACAGTTACAATACGTTGGACGTTCAATTGTTTCAGTTGATCCATCGTATGTTGGACCATCGGCTTCCCGCAGACTGGATGAAGCACTTTATAAAGGTCAGACTTCATCCGTGTCCCTTTACCCGCTGCTAAAACGACCGCAAAGCGATTATTCATATACTAACCTCCAAGGGCACTTTTTTTCCATAATGAATATATCTTAAATACTGGTTAATTTCAAGGTATGTCAACCATATCAGTAAACTTGAACTACTCCGCCCTTGAATAGGCTTAGAGAGCTAGCTTTCTGCCAATAACCTAAAAAAAGAGACCGAATCGAGTGAAGAGTTGAAAATCACCACCTTTAATACCGAATTATCGATAACAAGGACGCTTTCATGATTACTCTCTCACTGAACCAGTCTCTGATCAATCACGTATTACGATGCACCTGCTTCTTCGTACCCCACATTATCACCAGCTTGTTCATACTCTGCAAGAACAGCTGTCTGAATTTTCTCACGAGTTTGTGAAGAGATGGGGTGTGCAATGTCTCTAAATTCACCGTCAGGGGTTCGTTTACTCGGCATAGCGACAAACATGCCATTGTTTCCGTCGATTACACGAATATCGTGAACGACGAACTCCTCATCAATGGTAATGGACGCAATTGCACGCATGCGACCTTCCGTGTTAACACGGCGCAGTCTCACATCTGTTACTTCCACTTATTCCACCACCCTTTTCCCATATAAATAAAAGTGCAATTATACACTTCAACAAGAAATGAACAATTCCTGCTTATACAGGAAGAAAATACATAAAAATGTAACCGTTTTAAAAATTGTCACATTTTATCCAAAAAATAAAGAGGTTTTCATAACTCGTTTACTGAGAAATGACGCTTTCAAACCTCATTTATTTCATCTTTCCACTCACAAGTGAACCTAAGATATGATTAATCATCAAGCAAGTTACCGATTTCAACTTGAATTTTTCTCTCTCTTTCGTTGACCCCACTCAATTTTGTTAAGGAAACGTAATCATTGACGAGCTTCTCTTCTTCATCGGCTGCTTCTGTTAATACACCAATACCAGCAACTGTCGATTGGAATTCAGTAACTAAATCTTTCATCCCCTGAATCGTGCCACCAAGCTTCATAAAGTCATCAATAATCAGTACTCTAGATTGGGGTTGTAAACTTCGACGGGCAAGTGACATCGTTTCGATACGCCTTTTTGAACCTGAAACATAATTTATACTTACAATTGAACCTTCAGTAATTCGATGCTCATGACGAACAATTGATACCGGTACATTTAAGTCACTGGCCACAGCATAAGCTAAAGGAATTCCCTTTGTTGCCATCGTCATAACAGCATCAACCTTTTCACCTTGGAAGTGAGTAGCGAGAATTCGCCCAAGCTTTTCAATCTTACGTGGGTCACCAATAATGTCCATCATATACAAATAGCCACCAGGAAGAATTCTTTCAGGATCTTGAAGCTCTTCACACAATTCAGATAGCGTCTCCTGCATTTCATGTCGAGAGATACCTGGGATAAAGGTCGCTCCACCTATGGCTCCTGCTGACGTCTGTAATGAGCCGATATTTTGATTTTCAACCACTTCTTTAACAATCCCTAAATCTTCACTGATCGACGACTTTGCTGCTTGATAACGTTCAGAGAAAAATGAAAGAGAGACTTGTTCATGTGGATGGTTTAATAAATAATTCGTCATGTCGACGAGTCGACCACTTCTACGAAATTTCATGACGAAACCTCCGTGCAATTTCCGAATATTTCATACATCATAACACTAAACATACGTCTTTTACAAGTGATCATTCACTAAGTAAACGAACAGCGTATACTTGATCAACAAAACCTTTTAAACCGTTGTAAATTCTCCAAGCCCGTGATTCATTTTTCGCTAAAGCAAATACCGTCGGACCACTACCACTCATTAGCACACCATCTGCACCGAAGTTTTCCATCTGCTTTTTCAAATTGTCGACTTTCGGATAAAGAGAAAACGTTGTTGCTTCCATTGCGTTACCTAAAGACGAACAAATTCGTTCAAAATCACCTTGATTAATCGCTTCGATCACCGCCTCTGTGTTTGGATGAGCGATATCATTTAGATTTAAGTTACCGTATATTTCTTTCGTCGATACACCTATAGGCGGCTTTGCTAATACAACCCAACACGGAGGTGGTGTTGACAACTTTTCGATTTTTTCACCTCGCCCCGTCGCTAAAGCTGTACCACCATATACACAAAAAGGTACATCTGATCCTATTTCTGACCCTAGTTCGGCTAATTCGTCTATAGATAACCCTAATCCCCAAAGCTTATTTAAGCCTCGCAATGTCGCCGCTGCATTCGTACTTCCTCCGGCCAACCCTGCTGAGACAGGGATATGTTTGTGAATATATAGGTGAACACCTTTTCGGACACCGAAACGCTTTTTCAAAAGCATCGCAGCTTGATATGCTAGGTTTTGGTGATCACTTGGTACAATCCCCTTTGATACATCCACAAAAACAGCATCCTTAGAAACCTCTGTAATCTCAATTCGATCCGCTAAATCGACGGTCGTCATTACCATTTCCACCTCATGGTATCCGTCGTCTCTTTTATGTAAGACATCTAACGATAAATTAATTTTTGCGGGCGCTTTTACTATGTACTTCATTTGCTTTGTCCACCTTCTCGCGCTTAATTGCTCTCGTTATTTTACCATTTGTTCCTAGGTGACACCACCTTGTGCTTACTTTTTCTTGTTTCCCATATGCACATAAAAGAAAAATGACTCCTAATAAGGAAGAAGTGTTACCAATATGAATGGTAACGCATCCTTTACCTTAAAGGAGTCAATAGGCGCCGCGATATCTGTTATTGTCGCTTTTGATTGGCTAAGTCACGTTCAGCAATTTCAATGGCTTTTTTCACCATATTGCCGGCATCCCGGGAACGAATACCTCCCCAACCTTCCTCTTGAACGGTGTTATAAAATCCGAGTTCTTTGGCTAACTCTTCTTTTAATCCGTCCGACATGACACTTCGCTTTCTACTCAATGGCAACAGCCCCTTTTGCAGATGATCGCGACATTCTTAGATTGAGCGTTATTTTATTGAAATATCACAAAAGGAGCGTGAAAATTATTAGAAATATTGGAATAGTATCCTAATCTTCTTTTATTTCTAAACTGATTTTGGTTCACTTGATTCATTTAAACTGACCTCAACAGATTTTGTTAAAAGGTCTGTGTAACTGTAAGACACACGTTCAAATGCATATTGATCTTGATCGAGCCTCACGACAAATACCGAAGGGTACGTCTTTTCTAGCATTCCTGTACGTTCAATCGTTTTGCGACGCCCTCCATTAGCTTTTACCGTGACTGTTCTACCGAGATTTTCCTCCAATGATCGTTTTATTTCTTTAATCGTTTTCACCAATTCGACCCACCTCTTCTACTTAAGTCATAATTTTCACGATGGAAACACTATGCATAGGATGACCGAAAAGATAGAAAACATGCATAAAACTTGAATTACAGTCATTAAAAACACCTCGAACCACAAAGGTGATCCGAGGTTCTTCAAATTTATTTTTCAATTGAATCGGATTCATTGTCACTTTCATCTACAGGTACGCCACGACGCATCATTCCTTCAGTTTCCATTCCACCAAGCCCTTTATCACCTGTTAACGTGTGTTTTAAAACATCCCACATCCCGACTCGTTCCATAATCGGCGTTAAACTCACCTTCGCTGCAATATATACCGGGTCGAGGGCATGAATATTTACTCGTTTTGGTGAACTGGCAAAGTTTGCACCAGCTTTTAAAATTGCAGGAAAATACGATTGACAAGCACCTGCAAAAATGACGAGGTGGTCCATGTAAGGAACGACCTTACGAGCCCGTTGAACAGCTTCAACAAAATATTTTGTATTTCTATACGATTTCAAATCGGAGTCGTTGCCTTTATTTTTTAAATAAGCATCGTGACCAGTAATCACAACAATATCTGGACGAACCATTTCAATAAGAGATGTAATCTGTTCAGGCATCTCCTTTTCTGAAATGTGAACGCCATAAACCGGGACACCAAGGCGATCATAAACGGCCGTACATTTTTTTAAGTAGAGTGAATCGCCATCAATATGCAAAATCTTACCCGGAACTTCAAAATAAGATTTTTGATCTTGGTAACCCGAAGTTACTTCATATTCACTTTTTTCTCGTATCCATTTTCGCTCTTGGCGAAATAATTGATAACAGCTTTCTTCTCTTTCTTTTTGTTGTTTTTGATGTTTTTTTCTTTCTTGTTCATCAAGAATGACGAGGTCACTTAACGGGGCATCGGCAACAAGGCGCATATCTTCACCGTGTAATTCTACCTCATCTCCATCCACGCGAACGACGCGAAATACGATATCGCATTCGTATGAAGATCGACCGACGAGATGACCGACTTTTACTGACACACTCAACGCCTCCTCCCTGACATAGGGTATGCGCAAAGACGATGTGTCGTGCCTACCTTTTTCACTCAGTTACGATGAGGGGATACAATACATTTGATAAAGTTGCAAACTCCTCAAGGGTTAAAGTCTCTCCACGACGCTTAGGGTCAATCCCTGCCTCTGATATGTAAGAGACTAACTTCTCTCGTTCACCTTTCATCTCGAAATGGCGTAATAAATTGTTCAGTAATGTTTTCCTTCTTTCTCCAAAAGAAGCTTTGACGAGATCAAAAAAGAACGATTCAGAAATAACATCTACTGCTGGCTCATCACGAAGTGTTAACTTCAATACAGCAGAATCGACGTTCGGTTGCGGATAAAACACCGTTTTCGGTACGTGCATGACCGTTTCTGCTTCCGCATAAAATTGCGCCGCAATCGACAAGGAACCATAACTTTTCGTCTGGGGTTTTGCAGCGATGCGATCAGCAACTTCTTTTTGAATCATAACGACGATACTTTGAAGCGGTAACTTCTCTTGTAAAAGTCCCATGATAATCGGCGTCGTTACATAATACGGTAAATTTGCAACAACAGAAACCTCCTGTTGTTCAGAAAAATAATCGCTCATGTCACTAGCCACATCTGCCTCTAATACATCTTTTTGAACGACAGAGACATTATCATAGGTGCTTAGTGTATCTTGTAAGACGCGATAAAAACGCTCATCTATTTCGTATGCTAATACTTTATCAGCGTTTTTGGCTAATTGTTCTGTCAAAGCACCTATTCCTGGGCCAATTTCGATCGCCCCCGAAGAAGGCTGAATATTAGCCGCTTCTATAATACGACTAACAATATTGGGCTCGATTAAAAAGTTTTGCCCTAAGCTTTTTTTCATCTTTAGACCATATTTCTGGCTAATCTGTTTTGTTCGGGTCGGTGTTGCAATATCTTTATTCTCCATCTTCACCCTCCATTACTTTCACTACTGCGTCAATAAATTCCTCTCGTTGAATACGAAACATTTGCAGACGACGGTGAAGTTGCTTTCCATTTGCATAACCAATTTTTAAAAGGCGACCTAATTGTTCGCGTTTTTGTTTTGCATCACTTCCCGCAATTAATCCTGCATTCATTAGATCTTGCTTCGTAATCACTTGCTCATTTTCAGCTGCTTCTGTATGAATATTTTTCAATGCTTCACGAATTGTATCCGCATGTGCATGTTCAATACCAATTTTACCTGTTCGTTCATCCTTCGCCATTTCACGATCAATAAATGCATGTTTACAACCTGGAACACGCTTAGAGATGGTGTGACGAATTTTCTCACCTGGAAAATCTGGGTCAGTAAATACAATCACACCTCGGCGTTCTTGTGCAAATTGAATTTGTGTAAGAGTATCATCATTAATCGCTGATCCATTTGTTTCTATCGTTTCACAAGTTACGGCTTGTTTAACCGTAAATGTATCATCTTTGCCTTCAACTACGATCACTTCTTCTATTTTCATTTCTACCTCCTACATTACAAAACAAAAAAACAGTATCAATCAAACTTCACTTTAGTATATCCTCTTCCGTTCGTAAATGAAACAACTGCACTGTGTCATTTATGGGCCTCTAACAAAAAAAGACACAGGGCCAGCCCCTGTGTCCAATTCATCATTATTCATCTTATTCTAGTATTCTTATGCGAACACTTTGTCTTCCATAGCTATGTGCGCCGTCAGGCTTAAAGATATCAATCTTTTCCCCTTGGATCGCACCACCTGTATCAGCAGCCAAATATACGCCCTTTCCTTCAATCTCAACCCGTGAACCGAGCGGAATAACGTTAGGATCAACAGCAATGACATTTTGATTTGGATTTGAACGCAAATCTATACCTGTTGCTGTGACACCAGAGCAACCAGTACAATAGGCTGTGTAAGCTGTCGAAGTGAAAGTTCTCCATTCTCCTGCGTTTCCAGATGTGCCTGAGGAGCTACGTGAAACCCCCGATGACGGTTGCCGCGTTCCAACGGCAACAATACGATCTTCAGGTTCAGAAATCGTCATTTCCTCAATGAGTTCACGTGAGACTTCTTCACCGTTTTCGTATGTTACTTCGTAATGCTTTTCTAATTTCCCTTCTGTACCAGCCTCAATGACTCTTTCTTCACCAGAAGGTAATGAATCATCATTTCGAGTGACAGTAGCATAGTTTTTCGACTCTTCTACAATTTCTTCTTTGGTTTCAACACGGACCACATTTATATCCATCTCAGATGTGATCTCTTCTTCTTTCTTAGGTTCAACAAAATCATCGTCATTTAGTGTAATATTTTCTCTATCTAATAAATTGGCTACGTTTGTAGGTATTGTCCATACTTCTTCTTCGTCTCCATCAACATTAATCGTGACAGGAAATGATTCTTCGTATACAACAGATGTTCTTTCAGAAATTGGTGCACGTAGTGAAGGTTCGATGCGATCATACTCACTCACTTTAATCTCTTTTTCATGAAGTAGATCAGAAACGGTTTCCGCTGTCGTCCACACTGTCCCTGTCTCCCCATTCTTCGTGAAAATAACAAGGTTTGCTGGCTTATAGGTCACAACCATGTCATCTTCTAGTTTTGTATCCAAAGATGGGATAACTTCATCACGTGAGGTCACATCTACCTCTTGCTCTTGCAACAATCCTTCTACTGTTGCTTCATGGGTAAAAACAATTTGTTCTTCTCCATCCATGTTTAACGTAACCGATAGTTTCGTAAATTCATAGCTAGCAAAAGCGGTAACGATAAGCAACAGAAGAAAGCTGACACCAGAAATGACCCACTTGTTCCTCAAAATATTAGAGGAAAACACGGGCTTGATCTTCTGTATCATGAGTCAACATTCCTCCTTCAAGAACCGCATTATATACCTCCTTATTCTACTTGTCAATGGAAGGGTCTCCTACCTTTGTCACACCTGAAAATACTAAAATCTTAAAATTCTCGACAAAACCAAGCTATGCAACGGGGAGAAGTAATAGAACCCTTCCATTATTTTTCATAAAAAGGACATATTTTGCTAGCTTCCGACACCGCTATTCCACTTTATATTTGGAATAATTTCTCAGCGTTCGACGTTGTCTGTCGAACAATTTCTTCATAAGAAACACCCTTTAACTCTGCAAGTTGTTCAGCAACCAACTTAACGTAAGCTGGCTCGTTTCGTTTACCTCTGTTTGGGTGCGGAGCTAAAAAAGGACAATCTGTTTCAATAAGCATACGCTCTAGTGGTACTTCTTTAGCAACTTCTTTAAGGTTTTTAGCATTTTTAAACGTCACTGGGCCACCGAACGAAAGGTAGAATCCCATATCAAGACATGCATCAGCAATCGATTGATCACTGTTAAAACAATGCATAATCCCTCCTACCTCATGCGCATTTTCTTCTTTTAAAATCGCGACGATATCTTCAGAAGCATCACGGTTATGAATAACAATAGGTAATTGAACGCGCTTGGCTAATGCAATCTGTTCACGAAACACTTTTTTTTGTACGTCTGCGGGTGACTTATCCCAATGATAATCTAAGCCCATTTCTCCAATTGCTACAACTTTTTCGTGTGACGCACATTCTTCAATCCAAGCTAAATGTTCCTCTGTCATATCAATCGCATCGACTGGATGCCAACCGACTGCTGCATACATAAAGTCATAAGTTTCCGCAAGTTCTAAAGCACGTGGAATCGTTTCTTCGTTGAAACCAACAACGAGCATTCTTTCAACACCCGCATCTTGTGCACGTGTAATGACTTCCTCTAAATCTTCTTGGAAATGATCAATATTTAAGTGAACATGAGTATCAAAAAGCACTTTTTCATCTCCTCCATCTTTTATCGTTACATCGTAAAAAAAGAGGTTGATCATAGAAGATGAAACACCCCTCATATCGATCAACCTCTTTTCTTTTTTCGTTAATTTACTTGCGAACCATTAGGTAACGTTTGATCAACTGTAGCTAATGTTAATTGATCTCCTTGCGAAGCAGCTAAAATCATCCCTTGGGACAACTCACCACGCAACTTCACAGGCTTTAAGTTCGTTACACAAATAACTTTTCGCCCGACAAGTTCCTCAGGCTTATAGTGCTCAGCAATTCCTGAAACGACTTGTCTTTTTTCATGACCGAGATCAAGCTGGATTTTCAAGAGCTTGTTCGCTTTTTTTACAGGCTCAGCTTCAATGACTTCTGCGACCTTAAGATTTACTTTAGCAAAATCATCAATCGTGATCTCTTCTTCTTGCTCTTCTTCTTTTTGACCGTTCTCATTTGATTGAGATTCTTCCTTAGCTTGACCTTCTGTCACGACGGTACCACCCATACTTTCCACAATCCATTTCACTTCATCTTTTACATCGAGACGTGGGAAAAGTGGCGTCGGTTTTTCGACAACTTTTGTTCCAGACGGGATTTGAGAAAAATGACTCAAGCTATCCCATGTCGTTATTTCCTCGGAAATGCCGAGTTGTTGCCAAATTTTTGTAGGTGTTTGTGTCATAAACGGTTGAATAAGAATCGAAATATGACGAAGGGATTCTGCAAGATGGTATAAGACAGAACCGAGTTGTTCTTTCGCCTGCTCATCTTTCGCTAAAATCCACGGCTGCGTTTCGTCAATATATTTGTTTGTTCGACTTACTAATTGCCAAATCGCCGATAATGCAACAGAAAACTCCATTTCCTCCATTGCATTTTCGACCTTTGTAACTGTTGAATTGACGAGGTCGACAAGGGATTCATCGTATGGTGTTGCATTCTTTACGTATTTAGGAAGTTCACCATCGAAGTATTTGTTTAACATCGCAACGGTTCTATTAAGTAAATTCCCCAAGTCATTGGCAAGGTCAAAGTTGACACGTTCTACGAAACTTTCCGGTGTAAATACACCATCAGATCCAAACGGTACTTCGCGTAACAAATAGTAGCGAAGGGCATCTAATCCATATCGGTCAATTAGTGGTACTGGATCAACGACATTCCCTTTTGATTTTGACATTTTGCCGTCTTTCATAAGTAACCATCCATGACCGAATACCTTTTTCGGTAAAGGTAGATCAAGTGCCATCAACATAATTGGCCAATAAATCGTATGGAAACGGACAATTTCTTTTCCTACGAGATGAACATCAGCTGGCCAGTAGTTTTGGTACTTCGTATCATTTTCACTTCCATATCCTAGTGCTGTAATGTAGTTAGATAAAGCATCAATCCAAACGTAAACGACGTGCTTTGGATCACTTGAGACGTTTACGCCCCAATCAAATGATGTTCTAGAAACCGCCAAGTCTTCTAACCCTGGTTTAATAAAGTTATTAATCATCTCATTTTTACGTGATTCAGGCTGAATAAACTCTGGGTTTTCTTCGTAATATTTCAACAAACGATCCGCATACTTACTCATACGGAAAAAGTAAGACTCTTCACGAACTTTTTCTAAAGGGCGACCACAATCTGGGCAAACACCATCCGTTGCTTGTGTTTCCGTATAAAACGATTCACAAGGCGTGCAATAAAGACCTTCATATTCACTCAAGTAGATATCGCCTTGCTCAAGTAATTGGTCAAATATTTTTTGAACAACCCGCTTATGACGGTCCTCTGTTGTTCGAATAAAGTCATCGTAGGAAATATCTAATTTATCCCACAAGCTACGAATATCTTTGACAATATCATCAACGAACGCTTGCGGTGAAACCCCTTTTTCCTCTGCTTTTCTTTCAATTTTTTGGCCATGCTCATCAGTTCCCGTTAAGTACATGACGTCATAGCCACGCAATCTCTTGTAACGAGCCATCGCATCACCTGCAACAGTTGTATACGCATGACCAATATGTAACTTATCACTCGGGTAATAAATCGGTGTCGTAATGTAAAACGACGGATGATTGCTTGTCATCATTTCTCCTCCTTAAAGTCATATGATTGTTCACAAACAAAAAACCCCCGCCCTATAAAGGGACGAGAGTTGAACGACTCACGTGGTACCACCCAATTTCCTCTTAACAATAAGAGGCACTCAAAGATAAAGGAAATCAAACTTCCTTTACTACAGCTGATAACGCCAGCTTACGTCGACCGCTTATGAGCTACAATGCTACACTCGCGGACGAAATCCTCCAGGGCCACGTTCAAAAGTTCAACCCTTGCCAGCTCTCAGCATTACTGACTCTCTGTATAGGATCTTCCTTTCTACTCATCCGTTCATCAGATATTTTCCAGTCTCCATTTTTTAAACAGTATCGCTCATCTTGTCTCAAAATATACCTAACGACCCTGATTGTGTCAAGGTAACCGGGTCATGTCAGGACATTTTTTAATGAGATATCGAAGCTTTCATCATGTCGACAAAAAACATGTCGAAAAATGCCGAAAAAAGTCCCGTCCTTCTTGTTTGCAATATCCGTTTTCCCCCTTTACCATAATAAGTAAATCAGATTATGAAAATTAAAATCCTTGAAAAACCCTCTTAACTCCCAACACAACAACCTTTCTCACTTACTAAATCTATTTAATTGTAAAATAAAACAATTTGTAATTGACTTCTTTTGGAAGGATTGGTATTCTAAGTAGGCACAGAATTTTGTCGAAAAATGATAGAGGAGAAACATAGAAAGAGGAGGAAGAACAATGAAATCAACAGGAATTGTACGTAAGGTGGACGAGTTAGGACGTGTAGTGATTCCAATCGAACTACGCCGTACTTTGGATATTGCTGAAAAAGACGCACTTGAGATTTATGTCGATGATGACCGCATTGTCTTGAAAAAATACAAACCAAACATGACTTGTCAAGTGACAGGGGAAGTCTCTGACAGCAATGTTTCTTTAGCAGATGGAAAAATCATTTTAAGCCCAGAAGGCGCAAAAGAAGTAATTCAAGAATTAGAAGGTTTCATTTCCAAAAGTGACTAATCAATACTTCTAACAAAAAGGGTCAGACGTCACTAGGAACCGTGACTTCTGACCCTTTTCTTTCAAATCAAATTGCACGAAAAGAAAGCGCATTTTGTTTTGATTATTGATGGTAAGCATTATATACTTCTCTTTTTTTCATATTTCGATCGGCAGATGTTTGCTTAATGGCATCTTTGGTTGTCATTCCAGATTCGATGTACTGTTCAATATGTTCATTGAGTGTATATTCTGACCACCAAGCAGTTGATTTCAATTCACTCGTATCATCAGCTTGTTCATCGCTTCCTTCAACGATTAAACAACATTCGCCTTTCACGCCACCGCGTTCTTCAATCTGCTCACGTACTGTTTGACATGAACCACGAATAAATTCTTCATGAATTTTCGTTAATTCTCTCGCTAAGCAAACTTGGCGATTTCCTAATACTTCTTCGAGCGTAGATAATGTATCTTTCACGCGATATGGAGATTCGTAAATCACAAGACTTGCTTGGATATTCTTATAAGATAGAAGCTGCTTGACCTTAAGTTTTTTCTTTCGCTCTAAAAAGCCTAGAAAGACAAATGGTTCAGGTGCAAGGCCAGATGCAGTAAGCGCAGGAACAACGGCATTAGCCCCTGGAAGTGGCACAACTGATATTCCCTCATTAACACATGAAACAACAAGTTCATGACCAGGATCAGAAATGGCTGGAGAACCAGCGTCACTAGTCAGTGCAATATCCTCACCGGCTTTTAACTTCCCGATAAGCTCCTCTTCTCGCGCATGTTTATTATGTTCATGATAACTCATCAACGGCGTATCAATATGAAAATGATTACACAATTTTTTCGTTACTCTTGTATCCTCACACGCAACAAGAGTGGCTGACTTTAGGCATTCAATCGCTCGGAAAGTCATATCTTGTAAATGGCCAATTGGCGTTGGCACAAGGTAAAGCGTTCCTAACTGTTCATAAACTGGTTGCTGTTCCACATTCATCTCCCTTTCCCGTCTCAATTACCTGCAACTTTTTATGCCTTGGCAATTGCTTCAATCGATGCTCTTCTTGCATCGCTTCCGTTTTTGTTAAGAAAGACGCCACATACACGAGCGTGAACGGCCCACGCCCACGCGTATATTTCGCCCCTTTTCCTTCTTCATGTTGACGCAACCTCTTGTTTACATCCGTCGTATATCCTGTATACAAACTTCCATCTTTACACTCCAACATATAGACAAAATGTTTACGTTGATTGTCCATGCTCATAAACGCTTCGAAACTCCTCTGTGTAACGATTTTGTTCATTATAGACAATATGAGGGTGATGTACTGTCACACCCGGCTGACCATCCTTCGTTGCCTCAATAAGCACCATGTTTGCATCTTTTCCTGCCTTTGGATGAACCATTTGGATCCGCTTCGGTTCCAAACGGTATTGCCGCATAAGTACCATCAAATCTCCTAAACGTTCAGGACGGTGAACAAGCGCACATTTTCCCTTTTGCTTTAATAATCGACTCGAAACGCGAATAATATCCTCTAATGTACAATAAATTTCATGTTTTGCCACCGAAACACGCTGGTTATCATTCAATTCACTAGCAGAAGGTGTGCGAAAATACGGTGGATTACAAGTGACTAAATCATAAGAATCCCACTTCACATGACCATCCAACTCATTAATATCGGCCTGCCACACATTTACTTGCTCTTGTAAATGATTTAACTGCACACTTTCTTGTGCCATCTCTACAAGTGGCTTTTGCAATTCAACCGCATCAATTGGCACACGACTCCGTTCCGTTAACAACAACGGTATTGCTCCACTTCCACTACATAAGTCAATGATCTTTCCCCTCGTAATCGGCACATATGTAAAACGTGCTAACAACACCGCATCCGTGGAAAACGTAAAAATTTCCTCATTTTGTACAATTGATAACTTCGTCCCCGGTAAATAGTCTTGACGATTTTCTTTCACCATTAACCGTTCCTCACTTCTGTAATATATTAATAAAAAAAGCTGCTCAAGTGGAAAGGTATTTCCTTTGCCCCCCCATCGTACAGCGTTACGTTCTACGACCAGGAGAGGAATCTTCGGAAGTATACCCTTCGATGAGTCAGCCTCAAGTTCATTTATTTTTTATTTAAAAAGGCGAGGCAAAATAAACAGTCCCCTTCTTTTCGCAAACTCCCATAGTGAAGGTTACATATATGAAATCCTTCTTGATAAAGTCTTGCCAGATTGTCATACCCTTCACCTAAACTAGACGTCAACGGTTTATTCTTTTTCTTCGTTTCTTGTTGAGGTTCGTGTTCTTGTTTCGGTGGATCAATCCGCTCGCGGAGATTTTCATTTTCCATTTTTAACGCCTGGTTTTCCTCAAGCAAAAACGCGAGCTGCTCTTTCAGTTCGCGAAATTCCTCATGTAAACCACCAATACGTTCTTCAAATTGACTCACCCGCGTGAAAATTTCCTTTTTATCCACGATGCGTACACCTCATTATTAAGTGGTTTCCGTGGCCACTGCCCCTTCATCTAACAGTTCGTCTAGCGTATATTCGACAACATGACCCGTTTCATATATTTCGATTTGAACAATACGCTCAAGAATGTTCAAACCAACAACTTTTCCTTTACCTTCAGATGTATCAATATGCTCATTGAGGTCAGGAAGTTCTTTTTTCGCTGTTTCATACATATCATTTTCATATTTCAAACAGCACATCAGTCGTCCACATAAACCAGAGATTTTCGATGGGTTAAGAGATAAATTTTGATCTTTCGCCATTTTAATCGATACTGGTTCAAAGTCACCGAGGAAAGTTGAACAACATAGCATTCTTCCACATGGTCCAATTCCTCCAAGCATTTTCGCTTCATCACGAACACCTATTTGGCGTAACTCAATGCGCGTTCTGAAAATCGAAGCAAGATCTTTGACGAGGTCGCGAAAGTCAATGCGACCATCAGCAGTAAAATAAAATAGCACTTTATTTCGATCAAATGTATATTCAACATCGACGAGTTTCATCTCTAAGTCGTGTTCATTAATTTTTTCCTGACAAACGTCAAACGCCTGTTTCGCAGATTCACGGTTTTCCTCAACATTTAACTTATCCTTGTCCGTGGCTAAGCGAAGCACTTGCTTTAAAGGAAGAACGACGTCTTGTTCATCTACTTCTTTTTTGCCAATGACGACTTTGCCGAATTCAATCCCTCTTACCGTTTCGACAATCACATAGTCATCGACCTCTATCGATAAATCGCCAGGAGAGAAATAATAAATCTTCCCAGCTTTCTTAAAACGTACACCTACAACTTGATGCACACTATCCCTCCTGTAACTTAAGCAACAGCTGGTCCATCACTAACTGCGGACTACTATTTGCGTCTAAGCGTCGTTTTGCATCAAATATCGCGGTTAATTTGTGACGAATCGTTGGTTGACTTTGTGACAACGCTTGGTTTTTTAGATCGTCCATACAATCAGTATAGACGACTTGATTTTCTTGTCCAATTTGGACACGTAATAAATCTCTATACCACAACATGAGCATATCCATGCCAAGTTGAAGCGAAGAACGCTCTGAGAAAAACGGCAGCCAATGCTCATGAACCGTTAATAACGCCCGCTGTGGCCGTTTTGAGATTTCATGGACTAATTGTATCACTTTGCTTCTCGCCTGTGCAATCCAATCGCTTGAGCAAAGGGACTCTGCTTCCTCTACGTCAGCCGCAATTTGAGAAGCTATACGCGCCTGTACCTCAGAATACCCTTTCTCTAACAAAGTCTCAATAACAGATTCTGGAGGGAGTGGAGCAAATGACAATACTTGCACTCTTGATTGAATCGTCGGTAATATGGCATGACGTTTTGTCGTTTGCAAAATCGCCAGCGACTCTCCCCCCGGTTCTTCGAGAAACTTTAGCAAGCTATTCGCTGCACTATTTGTCATCGTATCCGCTTCTTCAACGATATAAACTTTACGCGTTGACTCTAGCCCTTGATAACTAAACTCTTTGAGAAGGTGGCGAATTTGATCAACTTTAATCGATGCGCCTTCCGCCTGTATCAAATGTAAATCAGGATGATTACCACTATCTATACGACGGCAATGCTCGCACGTATGACACGGCTCAGCATCATCTCCTCGCTTTTGGCATAAAAATGCCTTAGCCAGTTGAAAAGCCATTAAATCAGTTTTTGTCCCTTGTTTTCCTTCAAATAGATATGCATGCGCAAGTCGCTCTTTTAAAATACTGTTTTTTAACATTTGTACGACTGTCGCTTGCTTTTCTGCTAATTCTGCCCAAGTCATTACCGTCACCTGCACTAAGCTTTATCGCAATCTTAAACCTTTAATACTTTTCAAATTGTTCCACAGGCAATACAAAAACTGTCGCTCCTCCTACTTGTACCTCAACTGGATAAGGAATATAAGAATCTGCATTCCCCCCCATCGGTGAAACAGGAGCAACGAGTTGTTCACGACTTTCACAGTTTTCCTTAATGATTGATAATACTTCATCAACGTCTTCATCTTCAGTACCAATCATCAACGTTGTATTCCCTGATTTCAAAAACCCTCCTGTACTAGACAACCTCGTAGCTTGAAATTGACGTTCCGTTAGAGCATCAGATAATCGTTGACTGTCTTTATCTTGAACAACCGCAACAATCATCTTCACAATTGAACTCCTCCCCAGTAAAGCCACTGACTGACAATGACCTTTTATATGTATTATAACAGGAACAACCCTTCGTTGTGCATATCAGGAGCAAAGAGAGGCAAGGTAGTTTTCAAGATCTTCCCAAACAGATTGAACAACATCTTCTAGACTACGTTCTGCATCGACCGTTTCAATCCGCTCAGGCTCTTGTTTTTGCAAATGCAAATACGCATTCCGTACCTTTTCATGAAAATCACGACTTTCCTTGTCCAATCGATTCACTTCGCGATTTTTCTCTTTCTCAATACGCCCTAAACCTACCTCTGGTGAAACGTCAAAATAATACGTAACAGCAGGTAAATTTCCTTCAGTTGCAAACTGATTGATCTGCCACACATCATTGACCCCAATATCACGAGCAACTCCTTGATAAACGAGACTGCTATCAATAAAGCGATCACATAATACAATCGTCCCTGCTTCTAACGCCGGCTTCACCTTCTGTACGAAATGCTGCCGCCGCGCTGCAGCGTACAACAGTGCTTCTGTTCGTGGGTCCATATCTGTATGCCGTGTATCCAAAATTAGATCACGTATTTTCTCAGCAATCTCATTGCCACCCGGCTCCCTCGTTTTCATCACCGAATAACCTTGTTCTACTAACTTCTCATATATACGCTCAAGGACTGTCGACTTGCCAGCCCCTTCCCCACCTTCAAACGTAATAAACCGTTCGTTCACGACCATTCTCCTTTACAAAACAATAAATTTTTAACACTCACAATCAACCTTCACACCCGACTCCATCCAACTTTCACCCGTCTGAAAGCGGGCCCCCTGCTTCTCTAACCGCTGCAATTGCTCCACATGCTGCTCCGTCACACGCTCACCAGGCAATAACAACGGAATACCAGGAGGGTACGGTGTAATCACCTCCCGCATCAGCCGACCTACAGCAGATGAAATCGGGACATACTCAATATCCCCTTCCGCCTTTGCAAACGGTGCTAATTCCACCCACCGATGAGCAAATGGAAAACGAGAAGTAGAGGACCGCTCAACAACTTGTTCGTTTTTTAATACCGAACGAAAAGTCTCTACAATCGATTCACCATCGTATCCTTCAACAGTTAACGGAAAGGTAAGCACGATGTAACCTAATGTCGCCATCTCTACATCGACACCTTGTTTTTCAAGTTCCGATTTTAATTCTATACCACTCAAAGAACAACGTGGCGCAATGATACATTTAAACGGATCTTGCCAATAAGAAGAACTTGCTACTTCTAAAATATCCAACTGTTCGATCTGTGCAAGCTCTTTTCCGATATTGTACCAATGACGGATCACTCGTTCCATATCTTCTAGCGGTAAGTTTGCGATAAAATAACGAGCAATATCCAAAGAAGCTAGCAATGGATAGGAAGGACTACTCGACTGCAACATACGTAAATAACGCTTCACTTCTTGTAGATTGACCCGTTCGGTATTGATATGTAAATAAGAAGCCATCGTCATTGCTGGCAACATTTTATGGGCCGACTGCACGACTGCATCCGCCCCAGCATCAAGGCTCGATGCAGCAATCGCACGGTGACCATACTTTAAGTGTGCCCCATGCGCTTCATCAACAAATAAAAAACTTCCAAATTGATGAGCCATATGAACATGTTCATCGAGCGCCTGTCCGACTCCTTCATATGATGGGTTTGTTAATACAACCGCTTTTGCCTTCGGGAATGCAGCGAATCCTTCCTCTAATGTCTCAAGAGAAATCCCTAACGATAAGCCTGTGTCACGATCAATATCAGGCGATAACATCACAGGTACTCCCCGAGCTAACTCAAGTGCATGCAACACGGATTGATGACAATCTCTCTGCACAAGAACGACATCGTCATCATCGATATGGGCAAGTATCATCGCCAATATGCCAACCGTCGATCCTCCGACAAGAAATGATGTATCGATTGTATTGTAATATGCAGCTGTTAACTTTTCGGCATTTTTAATGATTCCTTTAGGAGCATGAAGATCGTCCATTCCGGTAATTTCAGTCACATCTAACTTTAAAATTTCAAACCATTCACTCACATCAGATTGCGCTAATACACGACCATGTTTATGCCCTGGAACATGAAAGTCATACCTCCCAGCATGAGCATGTTCCACTAACGCTTCAAAGATCGGTCTACGTGTTTGATCCAACATAGATCACCTGCTTTAATTTTATAAAAGAAAACATCGATTCCTTGTTTAAATAGTAAGCTACATTTTTTTACTTTTTTATCTTAACATAAAAGAGGCTGTGCTCATTGCAAAGGATCATTCCTTTGCAGCACAACCTCCTTATGATATCTGTTTTCTTTTTAATGATAAGTAAACAAAGTATTGCGGATTGTACGGAGTCTCTCAACATAAGTCGGGTAATTTTCATCATCTGTATCAGTGTTTACTAGTTTTTCTTCACACGTTTCACAAATAAAATGATTTAATAAATAGATTCCTTTTTCTCGCTTTGTCTCACAAACTACACAAGTTGTTCGTTGACCATTGGTGATTGCTTTTTTTTCATTCACGTTTCCCCACCTCCATCTGCTATTAGCCTGCCCAAATACAATTTCATGTATACATAGATGGATGGCTTTTTACTAGTTTATGCGTGGAAGTGGGGCACGTGCCTGTCGCTCTTCATTACGGAATAAACCAAATATCGATCGCAACTAATGCTGCCAAACCAGGCACACCTAGAAATCCTGAGACCGCTGCCGTAACCCCGTTGATTGGCAACTCATAATCAAAAGGTGATGCAAAAGCGTTAAGAAAAAACAGAAACAATGCACCGACAAGTAATCGAATCGCCCCATAACCTAACCATTGTAATGGTTTTAGAGGAGCACCGATAATTAGCAACATGAAGACCGCTGCTGCTAAAAGTGAAAGAATAAAAATCGGTTCCAAGCAACAACACCCTCTCTTTCATATGAAATCCAAGTCCCCACTAAAGTTAGCGAGACGTCTTGTTTTCATTTGGCCAAGCTTTTACCTTTATCATATGAAAGATTTACTCACTTAGAACTACGTTTTCGCTGTTGAACGGACGTTCCTCTTAACCGAGCTTCTTTTAATAAAAACAAGTATTTGGCTTCCGTCAATTTCTTGCGATATATCCACTCATCAGAAGCATCAAGGCTATTTTCTAACAGTATCGAGGCTTGATCAACTTGCTGTTTATACATATCGATAAAATCAAGCAATTGTTCATCTTCTCGTTTACGGATCGATCGTTTTCTAAACATGTAAAGTGACTCCCTTTATTATAATTCCTGACGCCCTTCAATCGCTTTGGAAAGTGTGACTTCATCAGCATACTCTAAATCTCCCCCGACCGGTAAACCGTGTGCAATTCGCGACACTTTGATCCCTGTCGGTTTTACGAGACGAGATATATACATCGCTGTCGCTTCTCCTTCAATATTCGGGTTCGTAGCAACAATTAATTCCTGGACCGTCTCATCTTGCAATCGTTTAATCAAGTCAGGAATGTGGATGTCCTCAGGGCCAATCCCATCAACAGGTGAAATGGCACCATGCAAAACGTGATACTGTCCGCGAAATTCTTGCATTTTTTCCATTGCAATCACATCTTTAGAATCTTGTACAACACAAATCACCGAGCGATCACGCGTTTGGTCTTCACAAATACGGCATGGGTCGGTATCAGTAATATGCTGACAAATACTACAGTGTGTTAATTCTCTCTTCGCATTCACTAATGCTTTTCCGAAGTCAAATACATCTTCTTCTTTCATATCTAAAACATAAAATGCCAACCTAGCTGCCGTCTTAGGCCCAATTCCAGGTAGGCGCATAAATCCTTCAATCAATTTTGAAATGGGTTCTGGATATTGCAATTGGTAGGCCCCCTCTCACCTTTCTAATCAATCATTTTGGTAAAAAAAGAAGAGGGATCCCCCCTCTTCCCTACTTAAAACATGCCTGGGATGTTCATCCCTTTTGTAAACTTACCCATCTTTTCATTAACGATTTCATCAATTTGATTAAGTGCATCATTTGTCGCTGCTAACACCATGTCTTGAAGCATATCTACATCTTCTGGGTCTACAGCTTCTTCATCGATATCGATTTCTACGATTCGCTTTTCGCCGTTGGCTACCACTTTCACCATACCGCCACCAGCTGTTGCTTCAGCTGTTTCTGTTTTTAATTCTTCTTGTGCTTTCGCCATATCTTTCTGCATTTTTTGCATTTGCTTCATCATATTCCCCATGTTTTTCATGGACAATCGCCTCACTTTCATATCTTTAATTAGTGTTTATCTATCTATTCATTAATTTCGACGAATTCTTCGCCGACTAGCTTAATCGCTTCATCAACAAGCTGCTCCTCTTGTTGATTTTCAGGAATTTCTTCCGTTTGCTCTCCCTGGTCCTCATTTACACCGGCACTACGTTGTTCTTGTACGAATGCAGATTTTGTTTCTTCCCAATGCGTAGATAAAATCGTTAAAAGAGTCATCGGACGTTGGAGAACTTGCGTGACTGTCTCTTCGACTAGCGAGCGAAACTTTGTATCAATCATATCACGATGCATCTCATTTCGAAATGCAAGCACAAACTGGCGCTCAGAACAAGCAACAGGTTTTGAGTCATTCAACCACGCTGACGCCGGAACACTTTGTGACTTCACACGATCACTGATCGTCGCCCAAGCATTCGAAATCTCTTGTAATTGCGATTTTGTCGCTTCTTTCAGCATCGTTTTCACTTGCGTCTGGTTGGCGCGGTTTTTCCCAGGACTCACTGTTCTTGGTTGTTTCTTTTCAGGCGCTGATGGTGAGGCTGGTGCTGGTGCTGTTTTTACTTCTTGTGCTGGTTGTTGACTTCCTGTTTGCTGAACCATTTTCTCTAACTTCTCAATTCTACCTTTTAAAGCTTGAATTGTCGCATCATCCGTAGATGGCGCAGAAGAAGTTGTTTCTTGATCAACTGGTCTCTCTGATGACACTTGATCGCACGCCTGTATCACGAATAATTCCAAATATACTTTTGGGTGATTTGACCATTTCATTTCTTGTTGTGATTGCGTCAAAGAATGGATGACTTGTTGAATCCATTCCCGCGGTGCTGACTTTGATAAGCGGAGAAAAGATTCATCTTCACTTGCTCTTTCGCTTAACCCTTCTAATTGAGGGGCTGCCTGATGAAGAAGGAGATCTCGAAAGTAGTAAATCAAATCTTCCAAAAATCGCGTCGCATCTTTTCCTTGTTCAATTAATTGATCAACCGCCTGCAATGCACGGGCAACATCTGCATCAAAAAGCGCTTCAGAAATATCTGTTAAAAATTGTTGTGATACCGCTCCTGTAATCGAGAGCACGTCATCGGTTGTCACACTTGACTCAGCAAACGACATCGCTTGATCAAGTAAACTTAACGCATCTCGCATACCACCTTCTGAAGCACGAGCAACCATTCTTAAAGCTTGTGGTTCAACGTCAATATCATAATGATCCAAAATCGCCTCAAGTCTGTTTACAATCGAACTAGCAGTGATTCGTTTAAAATCAAACCTTTGACAGCGAGAAATAATTGTTAAGGGGATTTTATGAGGTTCCGTCGTTGCTAGTATAAAAATCACATGTTTCGGTGGTTCTTCCAATGTCTTTAATAACGCGTTGAACGCTCCAGTTGAAAGCATATGAACTTCGTCAATAATGTACACTTTATAAGGAATCGCACTCGGAGAAAATTTCACATTGTCACGAATCTCACGGATTTCATCAACACCATTATTACTAGCGGCGTCAATCTCCATGACATCAACAATCGATCCATCTTGAATTCCTCGACATGCCTTACATTCCCCACATGGTTCATCCGTTGGCGCTTGTTCACAGTTAACCGCTTTCGCAATAATCTTCGCTGCACTCGTTTTTCCCGTCCCTCTCGGACCTGTAAACAAGTAAGCATGGGAGAGCTTTTGCTGAACTAGAGCGTTTCTTAATGTTTTTGTAATATGCTCTTGTCCGACGACATCAGCAAGTTTTTCTGGTCGCCAAACTCGGTAAAGCGCCCGATAGCTCATTTTGCTCCCCCTTTCGTTCTCGAACTCATTCCTATTATACCGATTCACCATAAGGATTTCAAAACCAATTATTAAAGAAAGGCTGAAACGGGCTTGGGCACAAACCACAAGCACTTCATCTTCCCCTTCTATCCTTGCTTTGTAATTTTTTCCAACACCCATCCACAATGGGATCGATGATGTATTTCAATGTTTATTGATGATCGTGCGGACACTCATTCCATTATTCATAAACAAAAAACAGCCACATTTTATGTAGCTGTTGGTTATCTTATATATAACGCCGTGCACCTTCCCTTGATTCCATAGCCTCAAGCGTTACCTAAGCAGTTTGCTCGGCCCAGGCAACTCTACGGCACACGGAAGGGACCGCTTACTGCTGCTTCCTTCCGGACCTGACAGGGTTTACGGCTTTCCGTTGCGTAGAACCCAGGCGTCAACACCACTTACTTAGGTCAGACCCTGAAGTTATGGAACCTCAAGAAGGGATTCAGTCTCGCTATAGCGGTTTGCGAGTACAGGGCACCGCTACCTCCCCACCTAGCACGGCAAATTTGTAAACATTTTTAGTGGCGTCGATAACGACGCAAAACCTAGTATAGACGTTTTTCTTCTCAAATGCAATAGCAAATGGGTAAGACTTATTTCCAAATCCTGAATTCGATACCATTATAACAAAATAAGGCCGGAATCTTTAATCATCCTGTTGTTCTTCATTGGCTTCTTCTGCTTGCTTTAGTTTTTCAGCAAGAATATGTGGTGGCGTATGCATCACGTGTTCTATCGGCATCTTTAACTTTTCCGAGATCATCTTTGCTGTTTCAAGGGAAATTTGATTTGGGCGCAAGTTCCCTTCCTCCCTTCAATTATTGTTTCACATTATCCTTTAAAATATTATATCATTTCGTATTTATGTTTTTGGTTTCTCGCGTAGCTTTTTGAAGAAACCCTTCAGCCTTCTCGCTGACTCTTCTTCAAGTACATGTCCAGTCACTTCTGCCTGGTGATTAAATCGCTCATCTGCCAATAAGTTCATAAATGTGCCACAACATCCACCTTTCGGATCAGGAGCACTAAATACAACTCGCTCAATTCGCGACTGTAAAATGGCCCCAGCACACATCGGACACGGTTCGAGTGTTACATACATTGTACTATCAGTCAAACGCCAACTCCCAATATGGGAACATGCTTCTTCAATTGCAATCATTTCTGCATGCGCTGTTGAGCGTTGCCACATTTCACGTCGATTCGAACCAGATCCAATAATAGAACCATGCCGAACGATAATTGCGCCAATGGGTACTTCTCCTTGAGTTTCTGCTTCATCTGCTAACATCAACGCCTGACGCATATACCATTCGTCACTTGTTGACAACGGTTTGCTTTCCATTGCTTGGAACCCCCTGATTCTCTTACTTCAAATCAAAAACAGGAACTACTTGGTCAAGTACTTTGAGTTTACGTTTTTTTAAAAAGAAACGCAAGTTCAGTGAATGACAACCTTGCAATCTCTCTTTTTGTCGTCATTGTGCGCACAAAAAAGCCCTCCTAGAATAACTAGAAAGGGCGAAATATTTTATTATGTCATTACATTAAGTTATGTATGTATGGCGGAGGAAGAGGGATTCGAACCCTCGCGAGCCGTAAAGCCCCTATCGGTTTTCGAGACCGACCCCTTCAGCCAGCTTGGGTATTCCTCCGTGAAACTTTTTACGTCATTTATTCAACGACAAATAATATTATAAGACAGATAAAATAACCTGTCAAACTAATCAACTAAACGTACATCTTTCATGATTCTATTGGATTATGTCATGAGAAAAAGCTGGTGTCAAAGATATTGACCTTCTCCACCAGCTGAACAGAATCTTTATTTAGAAATCGTTGTCTTTCCACCCATATAAGGTCTTAATACTTCCGGAATTGTTACGGAACCATCTTCATTTTGATAGTTCTCTAAAATCGCTGCAACTGTTCTTCCTACAGCTAGACCAGAACCATTTAAAGTGTGAACGAATTCTGCCTTTCCTTGTGCTTCTCTTCTAAATTTAATATTTGCACGTCTTGCTTGGAAATCTTCAAAGTTACTGCAAGATGAGATTTCACGGTATGTTTCATAACTAGGTAACCATACTTCAATGTCGTATTTTTTCGCTGCTGTAAAGCCGAGATCACCTGTACACATATTCATGACACGGTACGGAAGTTCTAAGCGCTGTAAAATCGTTTCCGCATGCCCTGTTAACTTTTCCAACTCATCATATGAGTTTTCAGGATCAACAAAACGAACGAGTTCTACTTTGTTAAACTGATGTTGGCGAATGAGCCCACGAGTGTCTCGTCCTGCAGAGCCAGCTTCAGAACGGAAACATCCACTAAATGCTGTATATGTAATCGGCATTTCTTCCATTGATAAAATTTCGTCTCGGTGCATGTTTGTCACAGGCACTTCTGCTGTTGGAATAAGAAAATAATCTTCTTCACGGATTTTAAATGCATCTTCTTCAAATTTAGGAAGTTGACCTGTTCCTGTCATACTTTCGCGATTGACCATATACGGAGGAATCACTTCTGTATAGCCGTGCTCATCTTCGTGTGTATCCATCATAAAGTTAATTAACGCTCGTTCTAAGCGAGCCCCTAATCCTTTATAAAACGTAAAGCGACTTCCTGTTACTTTACCCGCTCGTTCAAAATCGAGAATATCTAACTCTCGCGCGATATCCCAATGCGGTTTAAATTCAAAATTTGTTTCTGGAAGCTCTCCCCATTCTCTTACTTGCTCATTATCATCTTCGTCTTCACCAACTGGGACACTGTCATGTGGGATATTCGGGATCGATAACATAATCTCATTTAGTGAAGATTCAATTTCTGCTAGCTCTCCATCGAGCGCTTTAATTTTCTCTGACACTTGTTTCATTTGTTGAATTTTATCATCAGCATCTTGCTTTTCACGCTTTAATTTTGAAATTTCTTCAGATACAGTATTTCTTTCACTTTTCAATGCCTCTGTTTCTTGAATCAATGCACGACGTTTTTCATCTAAAGATTCAAAACGGTCGAGTTCTGAAATATCTTCATTACGTTTGGCTAATTTTTGCTTTACACCGTCAAAATTTCTGCGTAGTTCTTTCAAATCTAACATGTTTTCGACCTCCTAAATTATAGAAAATAAAAAACACCCGTCCCTTAGAATGTCTAGGGACGGATGTAAGACCCGCGTTGCCACCCTTGTTGAACAAAACCGGTTTTGTTCCACTTTGGCATCTTGTAACGGTTGATGAACCGGATTCGCTTACTTATGTAATGCACGTTCGGCAAATCGCTTAGGGATGGATTCACAAACGTCTTTTACCGGTTCACAGCATCCACCGACTCTCTGAAAAAAGACACATTTGTTACTCGTTCCCATCAAGGCTTTTCCTGTATTTAATCCATTGATTTATATTCTATCTTATCCTAATTGGAGATTTTTTAACCTACAACGGGCTGCTGTTTGCGAACAATGTCGACAAAGTATTGGTGAAAACGACGATCCTCAGTCAGTTCCGGATGAAAAGAACATGCAAGAAACGGTCCTTGTTGGGCTGCAACGACTTGACCATTAAACGTCGCTAATACATCAACTGATTGTCCGACATTTGAAATAATTGGCGCCCTTATAAACACAGCTTCAATGTCATCACCAACAGATTCAACTTTTAATGTAGCTTCAAAGCTTTCCCGTTGGCGTCCGAATGCATTTCTTTCAACAGCAATATCCATCGCCTTTAAAAACGGATCCTCGTCACCAATTAGTTCACGAGCCATTAAAATGGCCCCCGCACACGTACCGAAAATCGGTTTCTCTTTGTTTACGAATTGTTGTAATTCCTCAAAAAAGCCGTATTTATTAATCAAACGTCGCATCGTCGTACTTTCGCCACCTGGGAAAACGAGCCCGTCCACTTCTTGTAGCTGTTCAGGACGTTTAATTACGACGACGTCGACATCATTAGCCTCTAAGCTTTGTACGTGTTCACGAACGGCCCCTTGTAAAGCTAAAACACCTATTTTCAACATCATAACAGGCTCCCTTTCTAGTTAACACACGAAGCACATATGGGTCGGTCTTACCAACCGCGGTCTTGCATGCGTTCGTGGTCCGCTAAACTTGTGATGTCCATGCCTGTCATTGCTGTACCTAACCCTTTTGAAAGTTCAGCAATGCGTCCATAATCTTCATAGTGAGTTGTCGCTTCAACAATAGCACGAGCAAATTTATCAGGCTGCTCAGACTTAAAGATACCTGACCCGACAAATACACCGTCAGAACCTAGTTGCATCATGAGTGCTGCATCAGCTGGTGTTGCTATCCCACCTGCTGCAAAGTTCACGAGAGGAAGTTTTCCATTCTGTTGAATGTCTCGAAGTACATCATATGGTGCACCTAAATTCTTCGCTTCTGTCATCAATTCATCTTCAGCCATGTTGACGATCTTTTTAATTTGACCTTGCATCATACGCTGGTGACGAACAGCCTCAACGATATTTCCAGTACCTGGTTCACCTTTTGTTCGAATCATCGAAGCACCTTCACCGATTCGGCGTGTTGCTTCACCTAAATCGCGAGCACCGCAAACAAACGGAACGGTATAATCTCGTTTCTGAAGGTGATACACTTCATCAGCTGGCGTTAACACTTCACTTTCGTCAATATAATCAACACCTAAAGCTTCAAGCACGCGAGCCTCAACAATATGTCCAATACGAGCTTTAGCCATAACTGGGATCGATACAGCATTGGTTACTTCTTCAACAATCGTTGGGTCCGCCATTCTTGCGACACCACCTGCTGCACGAATATCTGCTGGTACACGCTCTAGAGCCATTACTGCAACAGCACCGGCTTCTTCGGCAATCTTAGCTTGTTCAGCATTGACGACATCCATGATGACGCCACCTTTTTGCATTTCAGCCATTCCTCGTTTTACGCGATCTGTTCCTGTTTGTTGCAATGTAAATCCCCCTTCTCATAATATGAACGTATTATAACAAAAGCATAATCCTTTTTGTTATTATAACGAGAAACCTCGACAATTTCGAATAAAAAATCACAATATTTAAAGTTTTATTTAAGAAAACCAGCCAGACACTGTATCAGCTACGGTTGACCATATGCTAGAGAAAAATCCACCAATACTACGCATCGTCAGTGAAAACCAACCTGCCTCTTCAACTTCATTAGCTGTAACGATTGGCACTTCGTTTTCTTTCGCTGCGCCAGCAATATAGTTATTTGACCCTTCACCACTATAATTTGCGATCAAAGTACCAATTTGCTCTTCTGCGTCTATTGGAGCGACAAGACGATTTTCTTCATCAAAATAATCTGGATCAAACTGAACTTCTAACTCGTAATTTTCTAGATCATCTTCCTGCATGATCATCGATAATGTCTCACCGCTTACAATATCAACTTCGGATTCCGTTCCACGGACCACCGACAGTGTTTCATATCCATCAACTGATTCTCCCACAGGGTGAATGACTTCTTCGTCAAAATTATTAAAGCCGTATTCCATGATGCGCTCAGTTTCTTGGAAACGCTCTTGTTCACTCGCACCTTTCATGACTACGGAAATTAATCGTTGTCCACCTTTTTCACCAGTGCCAGCAAAGCTATATCCCGCTGCAGATGTAAAACCTGTTTTTAACCCATCCATTGGTCCATATTCATATAAATGGCCTTGTAACATTTTGTTCCAGTTCGGCATACTTATCTCATCTTCTGTACCTTCTTTAAAGGTCATATGAGGCACACTTGCTGTATCTAAAACTTCAGGGTAATCATTTATTAGGTGGTAAGCTAAAGTAGCCGTTGCTCGAGCTGAC
Organism: Texcoconibacillus texcoconensis; assembly: GCF_014202575.1. Lineage (GTDB taxonomy): Bacteria > Bacillota > Bacilli > Bacillales > Salisediminibacteriaceae > Texcoconibacillus > Texcoconibacillus texcoconensis. Next base: position 62,171 of record NZ_JACHHB010000018.1, read on the forward strand.
ATATAGTTGTCATCATCCGGTTGCGTTCCTTCAGGATATTGGTCATCTAATAGGCTATTTGGAAGGCCGGTAGAATTAACGAACTGAAAATCCCCTAATTCTGCATTAGAAATTTCCTCTAAATCTGTCATTCCATACTCTTCTGCTTCTTCCCTCATAAGCGTGCCCAGACCTAATTCCTTGCCTCGCTCATTCATCATTTCAACAAAGGCACCCTCAGACCCAGCAATATGTTCAGCTAAAACCATCGTTGCCGCATTTGCAGAGTAAATCGCCACTGATTCATATAACTCTTCTACCGTATACTCTTCATCAATACGTAACATGACGTTAGAAAAAGCTAAATTGTGGGAAAGAGCAGCGTTTTCTTCACTAATCGAAACCGTATCATCCCAAGCAATATCACCTTCATTAATAGCTTCCAAAACCAAATATTCACTCATCATCTTAACCATACTTGCTGGTGGTAGTGGTTGATCAATATTATCTTCGTGAAGAATCTTTCCTGACTCACCATCTAAAAGAATCGTCGTCTCTAAATCTGAATTAAAAGAAGCTTCTGTTTCTAATCCATATGTAAATGTTAAAACACCTGTAAGGGCAAGTGCTGTAGCTGTTGTTTTAATCGTTGTACTCAAAAGATTCTTCATCTCTTTCTCCTCCTTGTTCATGCACAGATGTTATTTTATCACAACTATATCCAAAAAAATAGATAGGGGAGTCCCCTATCTATTGCCCTATATGACGATCTATTATAACGAATAGTTTGGTGCTTCTTTTGTTATTTGAATATCATGCGGATGGCTTTCTTGCAATCCTGCATTTGAGATCCGCACAAACTGACTTTCTTCACGAAGGGCTTGCAACGTTTTCGTTCCACAATACCCCATACCAGCTCTGATACCGCCAACTAATTGATGGACAGTTTCTTTCAATGGACCTTTATAAGGTGTTCGTCCTTCAATACCTTCTGGTACGAGCTTTTGATTATTTTCTTGGAAATAACGGTCCTTACTTCCCTTTTCCATCGCTCCCATTGAACCCATTCCACGATAAACTTTAAATTGACGACCTTGGTAAATTTCTGTTTCGCCTGGACTTTCACTTACACCAGCTAAAAGACTCCCTAGCATAACAGCGTGTCCTCCAGCAGCAAGTGCCTTGGCGATATCACCAGAAAACTTGATGCCGCCATCTGCAATAATCGGTACGTCATGTTTTCGAGCTTCATTGGCACAATCATAAATGGCCGTTACTTGTGGAACACCAATACCTGCTACAACACGAGTTGTACAAATTGACCCTGGTCCAATACCGACTTTAATAATATTTGCGCCCGCTTCGATTAAATCTTTCGTCGCTTCCGCAGTAGCAACATTGCCCGCAACAATGTCAAGATCCGGATAAGTTTCACGAACTTCGCGTACCTTATCCACTACACCTTGAGAATGGCCATGAGCCGTATCGATGACAAGTACATCAACACCAGCCTCTACAAGAGCTTCTGTTCGCTTTGTTGAATCTCCAGAAACTCCGACAGCCGCACCGACGATGAGACGTCCTTCAGGGTCTTTAGCGGATTGAGGGAACTCTATCCCTTTTTCAATATCTTTAATCGTTATAAGTCCTTTTAACGTACCATCTTCCGCAACTAAAGGTAACTTTTCTATTCGATGCTTCTGAAGGACATCTTGTGCTTCGCGTAAAGAAGTACCCACAGGAGCTGTAATTAAGTTGTCCTTTGTCATTACTTCATCAATTTCTAATGAATAATCATCAATGAACCTTAAATCTCGATTCGTAATAATTCCGACTAATTTTTGCTCTTCATCAACAATCGGAACCCCTGACACACGATACTTACCCATTAGGTGTTCAGCATCATAAACTTGATGTTTAGGTTCTAGGAAGAAAGGATTCGTAATAACGCCACTTTCCGAACGTTTCACACGATCAACGTGTTCAGCTTGCTCTTCAATCGACATATTTTTATGAATAATCCCAAGTCCACCTTCACGAGCAATCGCAATGGCTAACTCCGCCTCAGTTACCGTATCCATCCCTGCACTTAAAATCGGTATGTTTAGTTTCACACGCTCGGATAGCTTCGTCTCAACACTGACATCTTGTGGAACGACTTCGGACTTTGCTGGAAGAAGTAACACGTCATCAAACGTCAAACCTTCCTTCTCAAACTTATTTTCCCACATGAACACGAATCCCCCTTATAAGTTATTCTCACAAAATATTATTTGTAGCTTATCAACTGGACAAACTACTGTCAAGATGGCAGTTCGAACATATTGTTAACCAATACAAACAATGTAAAACAAAAGGAGTGAATACTTTGAGTAACCGACCAATTTCCTTTTATATGTTCCACTCAAGCGACTATGTAAAATCCTTTTTATCAAATAAATATAAAAAGTTTTCTAAATCTGAGCGTGAACAACTTGCATATCAAAACTGTTACAGATTCACCTATTTTCTTCGCTATGGAGAAAAATATTTAACAACCGCAAAAAACGTGACAACAGATATACAACCACTTCTCCTGTTTTATTGTTTATCACAATGGATGAAAGCGATTTTGTTGATCGCTGACCCTCATTACCCTTCAAGTACAAAGCAACTTGCTCACGGGGTATCAACAAGAAAGAGAAAACGACAAAATTATTCTTTTTTAAAAGATGAAGTGAAAGTTCAAAAAGAAGGTTTTTTTGGACACTTTTCACATAAAGTGTTTCATGTGAAACAATTTTCGGGGGAATGTTATGTCATTCGACAATTATTACGTAAAATACCAAACCTATATATATTATTTCAACAATTAGAATCAACATCTGTCGCTTCTTCTGTCGGACATCAAAATGATTCAAAAATCACGATTCCCTATGAACGAGTTGATTCATTTACAATAAGTCATCATGAAACAATCCAAAAACTGCGTTGGCACTGCTCTTCTCCCCTACATATCGATATGAATGAAAACGATATGAGCATAAAAGGAGATCAATCTTTTCGCTCTATGCTATATCACCCTTTCTTCACTGATGAAGATGGACATTTATGGTTTCCGCACCATGAGGAGGAGCTTCAATTACTACCCGAAATCCTTGTTCATTATTTATTACTTTATCAATTAAGTATGGTATGTCGGTATGAAATGGAATGGTGGGGAGACTTATTTTATGGTGAAGGCACGAATGATCTTGCTTTTATAGAATCGTATTTACATGTTGCAATTGAGCGGATTCCTGAACTGATCATCGACTTTCTCGAATTGAAATAAGAACCGCATGATTGATATTTTGAATAAAGGAACTCTTAGCAAACGTTAACGTTGTGTTTGTTTTAATTTGGCTAATCTCATAATGCTCTCTTTAAATGACTCTTTGGTAGGCTTAGGAGACGATTAGAGCGATTTAATGAAGATTCATGACTGTTGCATAATGCTAGTCAAAGAAAACACCTTCAAGTACATAGGTGACTAGGAATCCAACTGCATCGTTTTTTCCAATTCACCTTAGATTCTTTGCTTACTTTCTCCTCGACTCTTTTCGAAAACTTTGTTGTTTTGAAAAACTCGGAGAAGTGAACGGTGGCAGCTCCAGGTTGGAAAAATGCGGTCACGTTCTCTGTTTCGTTCGTTGCGGACATTGATTCCGTTATTTGCTCGAAAAATGCTGTTTTTGAGCTTTTTAGGGACATGAGTTCCGCTAATTGCAAAAAAACACCCTTTATTGCCAGCAAAAGAAGGGGTTAACGGAACATATGTCCGTCTGCCCCCTAAAAATGACGTATTTGAATGAAATAACGGAACGTATCTCCGCGATAAGAAGGCACCTTGATACGATCATGTGAAGCATGAACCGATGCCGCCTTTTATCCAGGTGAAAACGCCGAATCAGAGGTGTGAACGAATTCTTTTAAAAGTAACAACCTTTTAGAAAGCAGCCCTCTTCTATTACAAACACGCCTTCACCTTTCTGTGAATACTTTTTATTCTGAACAAAAAAGCACATCGCTTCTGCAACATGCCCTCAAATGCCTGGCGGCGTCCTACTCTCACAGGGGACACCCCCAACTACCATCGCCAGGCTGCGGAATCCGATTAACGGCGAATTTCTTCGTCAGCTGCTCTCTCATAAGAAAAGTACAAGGCGCCCGCCTATCGGCGACTAGCACTGGAGGTACGGCAAGCAGAAGCGCTTT
>NZ_JACHHB010000019.1 GCF_014202575.1 Texcoconibacillus texcoconensis
ATGTCTCTGACATCTTTATTGTTTCATTGACAGAATCTTAAATAAGATCCCGCTGGTCGCTTAGCTTTTTGTTTAGTTTTCAAAGGTCAGTGTTTGCGCCGCTGTTGTTGCGACTTTTATAATCTTACTCTAACCTCCCGCAAAAGTCAACAATTATTTTTCAATGATTGAAATCAAAATCAAAAATCATATTTGTTTTGCGGACAATTGATAATATACCACCATAATGAATCAATGTCAAAGGTTTCATTGATGTTTATCAATTTTGACATTCTTACGCCCTCGCACATATTTCATCACTTCTTCATGACTTGCGAAGCGTTTGTACATTTTAAAGATCAATTGATACCTTTCTTCCATTGCCCTTTTTACTATTCCATCTATGCGTGAATCAGATAAATCAAGAAGTAATTCTTCAAGTTCACGATTTAGTAAATGCTTCACTTCTTCTAATTCTTTATCTTGAAATAAAACACCCATCATAATTATCACGCCTTTATATTTAATTCAACATTAATGTGTCGAGCTACTCTAAAATTCTTTTCTTTTTTCGAAAGTTTTATTCATCGTTGTCCAAACTTCTCCATATACATGTACAAATAACAGGACAAGGGAGGTAGGCGAGTGAATTTCATATGGGTTTGGAAAGCAAAGAACATAAAACGTTACCTCATCATTGCCTTAGCTGCATTTTTTACAGCCGGTATCATATATGTTGATCAAGCAAAAATAGCTGTTTTTTCTCCTAGTGACGATGATGCGGCAATATATCGAGCAGATATTGACGAACAGGAGGTATCCTTAACTTTCAATATCAGTTGGGGTGAGGAACATGCTATTCCAATTTTAGATGTTCTAAAAGATCATGACATTAGCAACGCTACATTTTTCCTTTCTGGATCATGGGCAGAAAGGCACCCCGATATCGTCGAAAGGATTGTTGAAGACGGACACGAAATCGGAAGTCACGGATTTCACCACGAGCACTACACAAAATGGGATGACAGTGAAATCAGGCGGGACATCCAGCTTGCGCATGACCATCTAGTAAGTGAAATTGATACTGAACCCAATTATTTACGTCCACCAAATGGTAGTTTTGATGAACGCGTTTTATCTGTTGCACGATCGCAGAATTATCATATTATCCATTGGAGCGTCGACTCTCATGATTGGAAAGAACCAGGTGTTGATACGATCGTAGATAACGTACTCGAACCAATTTCCCCTGGAGATATTGTGTTATTCCATGCTTCAGACTCAGCGACGCAAACTGCAGAGGCTTTACCTACAATCATTGAAGAACTAGAGAAAAATGATTATGAGTTTCTAACTGTTTCCGAATTGTTGGCTGGTGCTGAAAGCGAACATAGCGTTATCGAATAAAACAACAAGGGCTGTCCATTGAAGGACAGCCCTTGTTGTTTTATTGTTCTTGCAAACGATGTAGAATAAGAAGTTGCCACGTATTTGCAATAAGCAAAGGGACTAGAGCACTCCATAAAAAGGTTGGATCATTTTCTCTGAGTGCTGGTATCCATTCAATTGTCGTGATGACAACCATAAAGAATAAAGCTGGGATAAATGCTCCCATATGCGTGTCTTTGCTTTTTAAGTATGCAACGACTAGTCCATATACCAGAAGGAATAAAGGCATGATAGAATATGCTAAAAGTGATTCACCTTCTTCTGCAAATGCCATATGCCGAAAATACATTAAGTCAAATAAAACGAATAAAATAATGACGACTTGTACACGGTTCCACAACTTGTGGGATTTAAACATCCCTAAACATAAACGATTGAGCGTTAAGTAAGCGAAAAAACCCATTTGACTAATTGCAGTCCAAAGAGCGCCAATTCCAAAAAGCCAAATCACTAGGAGAATAAAACCAAAAAACTCTCCAGAAAATAAATCCTCCATGTATGCATTCCAATCCAATATTAAACCTATCAATGCCCCACTTGTTGAACCGATCAACATCGTTGATATAAATAAGTAAACGACCTTTCGAGAATTCACGGTATATTCCCCCAGTCTAAACTATTTGCACTGTAAATTGTATCAAAATATCGAACATAAGTGTTAGGAAGAACACTTATCTGTTTTCATTTTGTACAGATGTATAATAAAAGCTACTGTTATTCAACCTAAGAGCGAATCATTTAATGATAAAACATCATATTTAAGCCTGATAATCGCATCACCAATAAGCAATTCCTTCACAACCAAAAAGAGTATGCCTGATTTACATAAAAGGTGAAAGGAGTAAGAAACGTGAAGACAATCAGTCAATTCCTCATAACAAGTGCTGTATTTATTGTGTTAATGACTGGGTGTGCAGCAGCCGAAGAACAAAGCCAACCCGATTATGAAAGCACAAAGAAGATGATGGTAGATATGTTACAAACAGATGAAGGAAAACAATCGATTCAAGAAATTTTGCAAGATGAAGAAGTTCAACAATCGCTTATTATTGAAGATGAATTTGTTAAAGACACGATTCAAGAAACTTTGACAACCGAAAAAGGGAAAGAATTTTGGCAGGTTATGATGGAAGACCCTGAGTTTGCTCAAACCTTTGCCGAGAGTATGCAAGAAGAAAATGAACAAGTTCTTAAACATTTAATGAATGATCCTGAATATCAGGAAATGATGATGGAAATTTTAAAGGACCCTGAAATGGAACAATCCTACCTAGAGTTAATGGAAAGCAAAGAATATCGTCAACAAGTGATGAATGTAATGAACGAAGCGTTGGAAAGCCCACTTTTCGTCGGGAAATTAAAAAACATTTTGGATGATGTTGTTGAAGAACAAATGAATCAACAAAACGAAAACCAAGAAGAAGGCAATGAAGGTGAAGAATAAATTCAATGATTTAAAAAAGATGGATAAAGGGATCATCCCTTCATCCATCTTTTTTGTTTATTATTTACCTTCTTTTTCGATCACTTTTTCAGCTAATCCCATATAAATTTTACCGATAGGATGATCCTCATCGTAAACAGAAGGGGCAAAATTCTCCTCGTCGATTTCCGGTTGACCTAATGGGATTTGCGCCATAACCTCAGATTGTAACTCCTTAGCAAGGCGCTCACCGCCACCTTGACCAAAGACATACTCTTTTTCACCTGTTACTTTACTTTCAAAATAAGACATATTTTCGATAACACCTAAAATTTCGTGCTCTGTTTTCATCGCCATAGCGCCAGCACGTGCTGCAACAAATGCTGCAGTCGCATGTGGTGTCGTTACAATCAATTCTTTACTCTGCGGAAGCATGGAATGAACATCTAAAGCGACATCTCCAGTTCCTGGTGGTAAGTCTAAGATTAGGTAGTCAAGGTCGTCCCAAATAACCTCTGAGAAAAAGTTATTCAGCATTTTACCTAACATTGGACCACGCCAAATGATTGGTGAGTTATCTTCAACGAAGAAACCCATAGAAATAACTTGAACACCAAATCGATGGACAGGGTAAATCTTTTGTCCAACAACTTTCGGACGCTCTTCAATCCCCATCATATCTGGAACACTAAATCCATAAATATCCGCATCTACAATGCCGACTTTTTTCCCTTTACGTGCTAATGAAGTTGCCAAGTTTACGGAAACCGTTGACTTACCAACGCCACCTTTACCACTTGTAACGGCGATAAATTTTGTCTTAGAATTTGGGCTTAGTAATGAGTCGTCTTGTTCGTCTTCTTGTTGAAGGCCTAGCTTTTCTAGCTCCTCTTCACTGAAAGCTTCAAAACGTAAGCCTACCGACTCTGCTCCCGCTTCTTTCACGGCATTGACAACTTGTTGTTGTAATTGCATTTGTTCTGCTGTTCCTGTTTGGGTAAGAGCAATTTTAAGACTTACCATATCATCTGTTATTTTCACTTCTCGAACTGCATCAAGTTCGAGGAGAGGTTTATTTACGTGAGGCTCGTTCACTGAACGAAGCGCCTGAAGAACTTGTTCTTCGGTAAGCATACAAACACCGCCTTCTATGTAATCGATTTTGGGACTAGTATAACATAGATGGTGTGTATTCATGTTGATAAAAATCACAGCACCACTTATTCAATCATGCTATTCACTTGGTAAAGGATCGCCAGCCCCGTAACGAAGCATTCCTTCATAAATCGAAGCTGCTAATTTTTGTTGATATTCCTTTGTATTTAACCGATCTGCTTCAGAGGGGTTAGACAGAAAACCAACCTCAACAAGCGCACCCGGAATTTTTGACTCTTGCATTAAGTAAACATTATTCACAGGTTTAGCCAACCGATTTGTATTTTCCAAATTCCGGCGAAGTTCTCCTTGAATATGTTTTGCGAGCGTATCACTACCTTCAATAGCTCGATTATAAAAAGTTTGTGCGCCACTCCATTTTGGGGATGGAATTGCATTTAAATGGAGACTAATAAACATATCTGCATTTGACTCATTAACCAGCTTCAAACGCTCCCTTAAGTCTTCCAATTTACGTGTGCGAACACGTTGTGTTTCCTTATCTGCTAAATCATAGTCGCCTTCTCTTGTCATTAAAACAAGAGCTCCTGACTCTTGCAAATAATCGCGGAGCTTAAAAGCAATATCTAGAGCCACATCCTTTTCTAATGTGCCGGATTTCGAAGTGGCACCACCGTCGATGCCCCCATGACCTGGGTCAACAACAATAACCTGACCTGATAATGGCATTTGCATACTTCCTGAGTCTTGTGTTGTCAGTGGGTATTGTACAACGTAAACCAATGCAATAAACCCTAAAATAAATAACATCCGTTTGATCCAACGGTTCATACTTGTCTCCCTCCCTGTCCCATTCGTTTTAAATATATTGGGACAGGAAAGGAAATATGTTCTTTTTAATGCATTTTCAATCGATGTTGTTTTTCCCCTTCTTCAAATCCTTTCATCCACCATCTTCGTACGAAAGCCTTTCCCGCTTCGACAAACTCTTCTTCATCTACTTCCATACCGTACGTCCATGCGTAAAGATGGTGTTTGACTTGGTCGATGTACTCTTCAATTTGTTCTCGGCACCGGTCCATCGTTTTCTCTGCTGTATCGCCATAATAACCGAAACGGCTAAATGAAGCACCTAACAGATAACTGTCGACGCCAATATCCAAACAATAATCCTCAACGTACATCTGTCCGATTTGATCTAAGGGAAGAAATCGTAAAAATTGCTGTTGAACATCTTTTCGTAGCGACTGTACAGATAAATTTCTTAAAATGTTGCGTTCAAACTTCCACTGTTTTTGTCGCTGTCGTTCGCCAAATGTAGTAATTACATTCATGTTCATACTCACTGTTTATTCCCCCCTTGCTTTCAAACCTTATTATTTGAAGCAAACAGACAATCATCCGACGCAAATGATTCCATGGATGAGTACGATAAACTTTCCAATATTAAATGATGTTTATCATCCGACGATTGAGAAAGCATAATTATATGTAACAGTTATAAACAAAAAACAGCAAAGCACTCTTCTATCTTGTATGGGCAATTGGGCAATAAAAAAGCCCCTTTCCCAAGTGAATGGAAAAGAGACTTTTGGTATTCGAAGAATTAACGCTTCGAGAACTGAGGTGCACGGCGAGCGCCTTTAAGACCGTATTTCTTACGTTCTTTTTCACGTGCGTCACGTGTAAGGTAGCCTGCACTCTTAAGAGTTGGACGGTATTCTGGGTCTGCTTGCAATAATGCACGTGCAACGCCGTGGCGAATTGCACCAGCTTGACCAGTATATCCTCCACCATCTACGTTTACGCGCACATCATATGTTCCATCTGTGCTTGTTTCAACGAGTGGTTGTTTTACAATCAATTTAAGCGTATCAAGGTCGAAATATTCGTCAATGTCGCGATTGTTAATTACGATGCTGCCGTCACCAGGGACAAGGCGAACACGTGCAACCGCATTTTTACGACGGCCTGTACCGTAGTATTGAACTTGTGCCAATGTAAGAAACCTCCTTTTTTATTAACCGCGTAGTTCGTACGTTTCCGGCTGTTGTGCTTGGTGTGGATGTTCGTTACCAGCATAAACGTGAAGCTTCATGCCTTGTTTACGTCCAAGGCTGTTCTTTGGAAGCATTCCTTTAATACCGATTTCGAGCATTTTCTCAGGCTTGCGATCGCGCATATCTTGCGCAGATGTTGCCTTCAAACCACCAGGATGTCCACTGTGACGATAGTACATTTTATCGGACATTTTCTTCCCTGTTAGTTCAATTTTATCCGCATTGATGATGATCACGTGGTCACCTGTATCAACGTGCGGTGTGTAAGTTGGTTTATGCTTACCGCGAAGGATAGCAGCAACTTCACTGGATAGACGACCAAGCGTTTGGCCAGCTGCGTCTACCACATACCATTTACGTTCTACTTCATTGGCGTTTGCCATATATGTCGTACGCATGCGTTTCCCTCCTATATACGTTCAATAACAAAAACAATATCGATCACTACTGATTATATATTCTATATTCCCGGGGCTAGTGGGTCAAGAATACCATAAATCATAATAATATAAATTTTAAGCTGTGTCAATCATATGTTACACCAGGAATCGTTGTCTATCGAAAAGCGGAAGGCGCTGCTCACCGACGACCAACTTAATCCTAGCTATAATTGACTTCCCATAAATAGAGGCCCTGCCCTGAAACAGTCGGGCCTGCAAGATGACGTTTTTTATCTTTCAATAATTCTGTCATATTTTCAGGGGACCTTTTTTGTTTCCCAACCTCTAAAATTGTACCTGTTAATATTCTTACCATTTGATATAGAAAGCCACTACCTACATAACGAAAATGCCACTCATCACCTTGTTTATATATATCAATCTCGTAAAGTGTACGCACTTTATCCTTTACGTTCGTTTTCGGTGAGCAAAAAGCTGTAAAATCATGCTCACCTAATAGGAGAGAAGCAGCTTGTTTCATCGCTTCTTCATCCAATAAGCCAGGTAGGTGATAAGTATAGTTCCTGCGGAAAACATCAGGGTGTTTTCCTGTATAAACACGATAACGATACTCTTTTGTAACAGCATCGTATCGTGCGTCAAAATCGTCAGCCACCGGCTCTACATCTTTCACAGCAATATCCTCTGGCAATATTCCATTTAACGCAATAGGCCACTTATCACGCGGAATATCAATCGGTGTATCAAAGTGTGAAATTTGCGCCACAGCATGAACACCAGCATCAGTACGTCCTGAACTTCGGGTTTGTATGTGTTGTCCTTTATGCAGCTTTGCTAGGGCCCGTTCAAATTCATATTGCACTGTTCGTGACGAAGGTTGTACTTGGTAACCTGAAAAATGAGTACCGTCATAAGACAATGTACATTTCACTCGTGGCATTTGTCATCCCTTCTTTCTTTCATGATAGCCATCTCAATGCAAGCACGATGAACATTAAAGCCACGACCGTCAGCAAAACGAATGTATCGAGCCCTCTCCAATTTTGTTGACGAAATCGAGTTCTTTCAGCGCCACCTTGATATCCCCTTGACTCCATCGCTGTTGCTAGTTCATCTGCTCTTTTAAACGCTTGTATAAATAACGGAACGAGAACAGGGACAAAAGCTTTCACGCGCTTAACGAGCGAACCATGTAAGAAATTCGCTCCACGCGCCATTTGTGCCTTCATAATCTTTTCTGTTTCCATGAGTAACGTTGGTATAAAACGAAGCGAGATCGACATCATCAATGCAAACTCATAGACAGGGACACCAAATTTTTTTAATGGGTTAAATAACGACTCTAACCCGTCCGTTAAAGCGATAGGTGTTGTCGTTAATGTAAGCATTGATGTCATGACGACCAACAAAAACAACCGAAGCGAGATCATCGCTCCTTGTTTTACACCACCTTCATAGACCGTCAAGAACCCTACAGAAAATAATGGTTCTCCTTCTCGCGTCATAAACAAATGAAGCAGGAAGGTCACCACAATAATAATGGCAATCAGACGAAGTCCTTTCAGAAAAAAACGGATGGGCACCTTTGAAAGAAAGAATGCGCCGAGAACATATAGAGTTAAAAGGGAGAAGCTAACAAATTGATTGGCTATAAATAGGTTAATGATAAAGACAAATACAACGATTAATTTCGCTCTAGGGTCCATCCCATGGATCATGGATGTACCAGGAATATATTGACCAATTATTATATTTTTAAACATCTCCTAGTGTACTCCCTTTTAACATACCATCAATATGTTCAACTAAGGCCGTTTCTCCAAAAGGAAGAGAATCGCCTTCTTTTCCAAAGTGTTCTTGTACCGCTTTCCATAACCTAAGAGATTCAGGTAATTGTAAGCCTAAGCTTTGAAGCTTTTGCTCATCAGCAAATACTGTCGGAGGACTCCCTGATTTTGCAACTTGTCCTTCGCTCATGATAATTAAGCGATCTGAATGTTTTGCAGCAAGCTCCATATCATGAGTGACTAAGATAACTGTTGCCTCATAATCTTGTCGCCAAGCTTCGATCATATCCATTAATTCTTTTTGTCCTTGTGGATCAATGCCAGCTGTTGGCTCGTCAAGAATGAGAACCTCTGGATTCATCACTAGCACCCCTGCGATTGCAGCACGTCTCATTTGCCCCCCACTTAGGTCAAATGGTGATCGACTGCACACTTCTTGTGGCAACCCGACTTGTTCGATCGCTCGCCTTGCCCGTTTTAATGCCTCATCTTTTGGAACACCATGATTAATAGGACCAAATGCCACATCACTTTCAACTGTTTCATCAAATAGTTGATGTTCAGGGAATTGAAATACCATCCCAACTTTTCGCCGCATTGGGTGGATCACTTTTTGTTTTGTATCATGCTTTAATGTCCAGTTTCCGACTTGAACACTTCCAGATGTCGGTTTAACTAAACCATTAAAATGCTGGACAAGCGTCGACTTCCCTGATCCAGTATGACCTATAATCGAAACATATTCACCTGAAGCAATTGATAAATCAACTTCATGCAATGCTTTTGATTCAAAGGGAGAACCACTCATATAAATGTGGGTTAATTTTTCTGCTTTAATGTCCATAGTGCTTCCACCAACTCTTCCTCATTGGTCACTGACTTCGGTAATGGCCATCCCTTTTCTTTCTTTAGACGATCACCAACTCGAGCAGGCAAGGGCAACATAAGACCAGCCTGTTCTAGCAAGTCTTTTTGCTGTAAAACATCCTTAGATGTTCCTTCTGCAATCATAGCGCCTTCCTTCATCACAACGACCCGATCTGCTTGCCTCATTTCCTCTAAATCATGGGTAATAGAAACAACACTAATTCCTTCATTAACTTGTAATTGCTTCATCACTTCCCGTAAATGAGTCTTTCCTTCAGGGTCAAGCATAGAAGTCGCTTCATCGAGAACGATAATAGAAGGTTTCATTGCTAAGACCCCTGCAATAGCGACGCGTTGTTTTTGCCCACCAGAAAGATGATGTGGTTCAGCGTTTTCGTAACCACTCATACCTACCTTTTTTAAGCTGTTTTCAATTCGATCTTTCATTTCTTCAGATGGTACTGCGATGTTTTCTAAGCCAAAGGCCACATCATCTTTTACCGTCGTTGCAACCATTTGATTTTCGGGGTTTTGAAACACCATTCCAACTTTTTTTCTAATAAGGGAGAGGTCTTTTTCGTGATTTGTAAATAATCCATCAACAACGACTGAACCTTCTTCTGGTTGTAGTAAACCATTTAACATTTTTGCTAATGTTGATTTTCCACTTCCATTATGGCCGACGACCGCAAGCCATTCTCCTTCATTAATCGTTAAATTGATGCCTTTTATAACAAGAGGCATTTCTGGTTGGTACCGAAAAGAAACATTATTCACTGCTAGTAAGGAAACCATTTTTCTACTCCCTTAGAGTTTAGATTGGTCAACATGAACGGGCCAAAGTCGATCGCTTTTTGAACGAAAAGCGAAGCTAGCAACAACAAAAAAAGGGCACAGATCAGAACCTGAAAATCAGATTCTGTGTCTCGCCCTTTGCTGAAATCAATCCTAGTTGTTACACGAGTTCAATGATGGCCATTTCAGCGCCGTCACCACGACGAGGGCCTAGTTTGTTCACACGTGTGTAACCGCCTTGACGGTCCTCATAACGTGGTGCAATGTCGTCAAACAACTTTTGCACTGCATCTTGACCACTCTCTTCGTTCGCAACTTCTTTACGTACGAAAGCTGCTGCTTGACGGCGAGCGTGTAAGTCGCCACGCTTTCCGAGCGTAATCATTTTTTCTACGACGGAACGAAGTTCTTTAGCTTTTGATTCTGTCGTTTCGATGCGCTCGTTAATAATTAGATCCGTTGCTAAGTCACGAAATAATGCTTTACGAGCTGCACTATTGCGTCCGAGTTTTGCGTATGCCATTTGTGATTCCCTCCTTCATCAAACAGTCGTCCCGATCTCCCTTTGCATCAGGAATCAGTGGATCGTTAAAGACGAGACTACTCCTCGTTGCGTAATCCGAGGCCTAGTTCGCCTAGTTTTTCTTGAACTTCTTCTAATGACTTACGGCCGAGGTTACGAACTTTCATCATATCCTCTTCCGATTTTTGTGTGAGCTCTTGTACGGTATTAATTCCCGCTCGTTTTAAGCAGTTGTAAGAACGAACAGAGAGATCTAACTCTTCAATTGTCATCTCAAGCACTTTTTCTTTTTGGTCTTCTTCTTTCTCAACCATAATTTCAGCATTTTGTGCTTGATCTGTCAGTCCAACGAAGATGTTTAAATGCTCGTTTAAAATCTTACCACCAAGAGAAACAGCTTCCTCAGGGCGAATACTACCATCAGTCCAAACATCTAGTGTTAGCTTATCAAAGTTCGTGATTTGCCCAACACGTGTGTTTTCGACTTGATAGTTCACGCGAGATACCGGCGTGTAAATGGAGTCAATAGGGATGACGCCAATCGCCATATCCTCTGACTTGTTTCCATCTGCTGGTACATAGCCACGCCCACGACTGGCTGTTAATTTCATATTGAACTGTGCGCCTTTTGATAGTGTTGCGATATGAAGGTCAGGGTTCAAGACTTCTACATCACTGTCATGCGTAAGGTCCGCAGCCGTAACAACCCCTTCACCTTGAGCTTCAAGCTCCAACGTCTTCTCTTCATCAGAGTAGACTTTTAATGCTAAATTCTTTAAGTTCAAAATGATGGTTGTTACGTCTTCAACGACACCTTCGATCGTTGAGAATTCATGCAAGACACCATCGAATTGCACACTTGTTACAGCAGCACCAGGTAAGGAGGACAATAGAATTCGGCGCAAGGAGTTACCGAGCGTCGTTCCATAGCCTCTTTCCAAAGGCTCGACGACAAACTTCCCGTAAGTTGCATCGTCGCTCAGTTCAACCGTTTCTATATTCGGCTTTTCGATTTCAATCATTCAACAAACCCTCCTTCAAAACGTCGAAACCCCGGTTCACATTGACGTCGAACCGGAATCCCTCTTTAGGCACATCCCGACCGTATCATATCTTTTATGTCCATCGTTCGTAAGGAGCTGATCTTGTTGTCTCGTTAACGAATTCTCAAACATTATTGACAACGGATAAGCAACTCATACACGTTGCTGCACGATTAGACGCGACGACGTTTTGGTGGACGGCAACCGTTATGAGGAACAGGAGTGACGTCACGAATCATGCTAACTTCCAAGCCAGTCGCTTGCAAGGAACGGATCGCAGCTTCGCGCCCTGCTCCTGGGCCTTTTACAGACACTTCTACAGCCTTCATGCCGTGTTCTTGCGCAGCTTTTGCAGCTGTTTCTGCTGCTGTTTGTGCTGCGAAAGGGGTAGATTTACGTGAACCTTTAAACCCTAAAGCGCCAGCACTTGCCCAAGAAAGTGCATTTCCTTGTTGATCTGTGATCGTAACAATCGTGTTGTTGAAAGTAGAACGAATGTGAGCGATCCCAGATTCAACATTTTTACGTTGGCGACGTTTTGTACGTGTCGTTTTTGTTCTTGCTTTAGCCATAATGTGCAATTACC
This sequence comes from Texcoconibacillus texcoconensis, assembly GCF_014202575.1. Classification (GTDB taxonomy): domain Bacteria; phylum Bacillota; class Bacilli; order Bacillales; family Salisediminibacteriaceae; genus Texcoconibacillus; species Texcoconibacillus texcoconensis. Next base: position 12,030 of record NZ_JACHHB010000019.1, read on the forward strand.
TCCTTTACTTTTTCTTGTTCGCTACTGTACGACGTGGACCTTTACGTGTACGTGCGTTGTTCTTCGTTTTTTGACCTCGTAGTGGTAAACCACGACGGTGGCGAATACCTCGGTATGCACCGATTTCAATAAGACGCTTAACATCTAAAGAAAGTTCGCGACGAAGGTCACCTTCTACTTTGTAAGTGTCAATAACTTCACGGATTCGTGCTAACTCGTCATCAGTAAGATCACGAACACGTGTGTTTTCAGATACATTTGCTTTATCGAGGATTTCTTTCGCTCTGGAATTTCCGATTCCATAAACGTAAGTTAGTGAAATCACTACTCGTTTCTCACGAGGAATATCGACGCCTGCAATACGTGCCATCGATCATGCACCTCCTTCAATTAACCTTGTTTTTGTTTGTGCTTTGGATTTGAGCAGATAACCATTACCGTACCTTTACGGCGAATGATTTTGCATTTTTCACAAATGGGTTTGACTGATGGTCTAACCTTCATGATTTTTACCTCCTTATTGCACGGAGTGACCTTAATAGGTTTTCATTTTTTTTACTATTTATATCGGTAAGTGATACGACCACGAGATAAGTCATACGGAGATAATTCTACCGTAACTTTATCGCCTGGTAGAATTCGAATAAAGTGCATACGGATTTTACCAGACACGTGAGCTAATATTTTATGACCATTTTCCAATTCAACACGGAACATAGCATTTGGAAGCGGCTCAATCACCGTTCCTTCCACTTCAATTACATCATCTTTCGCCATGAATTTACTCTCCTTCCTTCAGTAAACTTTTATGAATATACGATGAAATAGCAAATCGTAATTTCGCATTGGTAACACGACCCGTCTCGACTATGCTATTCTTCACTTCTGAGGAAATATCATATAGTCTTTCGACGTGCTGAACATTTTTCTTCTTCGCACGATCTACTTTGCGTTTATCACCATCGGCAATAAGAACAAAGCGATCATTGACGACTTCGATCACGCACGCAAATTGCCCTATATCTCTTCCTTGCGAAATTCGCACAAGTTCTCCAACTTGCGGAACCGAATCAGGATTCTTCATAGAGAACCACCTTAACTTAGGCTTTCGTCAAAATTTCATATCCTGTGTCGTTAATAGCAATCGTGTGTTCAAAGTGAGCGCAGTTTTTCCCATCTGACGTAACGACAGTCCAATTATCAGACAGTGTCTTCACGTGACGTGATCCTGCATTCACCATTGGTTCTACCGCGATCACGAGACCTGGTTTGAGTCGGGGCCCTTTATCTGGTGGACCAAAATTCGGTACTTGTGGCTCTTCGTGCAAGTTTTGCCCGATACCATGACCGACATACTCACGAACGACTGATAGACCATGTTCTTCAACATATAATTGTACAGCATTTGAAATGTTAGACAAGCGTTCGCCTGGTTTTGCTTCATTTAAACCTGCGTATAATGCTGATTCAGTCACACTTAATAGTCGTTCATCTTCTTCTGAGATCTCACCAACTGCATATGTCCATGCAGAGTCCCCATGATAACCACCATACTTTGCACCAATATCGATACTGATGATGTCACCTTCTTGAAGCACTCGCCCCCCTGGAATCCCGTGTACCAATTCTTCATTTACTGAAGCGCAGATACTGCCAGTAAATCCATGGTAGCCTTTAAAAGATGGAATCGCATCATGTGCTCGAATAAATTGATCAGCAATTTCATCTAGATCTTTTGTCGTTACACCTGGTTTGATGTGTTTTTTAAGCTCCTGATGAGTTCGCCCAACAATTTGTCCAGCTACACGCATAATTTCCAATTCTCTTGGCGTTTTTTTTACAATCATTACTCGGTTCCTTTCAACCATTGCGTAATGGAAGCAAAGACATCATGAATGTCTTGATTTCCATCAATGGAACGAAGGTATCCTTTATCCTTGTAAAAGTCAACAAGGGGTTGCGTTTGTTCTAAGTTCACTTTAAGACGTTTTTCGACGGTTTCAGGTTTATCATCATCTCTCTGAATGAGCTCACTACCATCTTTATCACAAACACCCGGTGTTTCCGGAGGATTGTAAATTTCGTGATAAGTTGCCCCACTCGTTGGAGAAATCCAACGTCCTGTCAATCGTTTGAAAAGATCGTCGTAAGCGACGTCAATATATAAAACGTGATCAAGCTTACGTCCTAAATCTTGTAGGAGATTTTCTAAGGCCTCAGCTTGAGCAACGGTACGTGGAAAACCATCTAGCAAAAAGCCTTTTTTACAATCTGGCTTTTCAAGACGTTCACGAACGATACCGATGGTGACTTCATCAGGAACGAGAGCCCCTTCATCCATATACGATTTCGCTTGTTTTCCAAGTTCTGTTTCTTCTTTTATCGCTTGTCGAAACATATCCCCAGTTGATATATGTGGGACTTGATATTCATCGACAATTTTTTCGGCTTGGGTACCTTTTCCTGCGCCCGGAAGTCCCATTAAAATCAAGTTCATCGATATCCCTCCATCGTGCGATCCTATTCACAACGAATAAGGTAAGGGAGGGTGAATTCCCCTACCTTTCTATTTAATGAAGCCTTTATAGCTACGTTGAATGAGCTGGCTTTCGACCTGTTTCATCGTATCCAAAGCTACACCAACAACGATTAACAAACCAGTTCCTCCGATTTGTACTTGCGGTGGTAACCCTGCAAGTTCTGTGAAAAAGACTGGTATGACGGAGACAGCTGCTAAGAAAAGAGCTCCGACAAATGTTAAACGGTACAGGATCCGGGTGATGTAAACTTGCGTCGTGTGACCGGGACGAATACCAGGAATGTAGCCACCTTGCTTCTTCAAATTTTCTGCCATTTGTTCAGGATTGACTTGAACAAATGTATAGAAATAGGTAAACCCAATAATGAGTAAGGCATAAACGAGCAATCCAAACGGTTGCGTGTAGTCAAAGTTTGTCGAAACCCATGCCGCAATCGCGTTCTCATCACCTACAAAACCTGCAATCGTCGGTGGGAAAATAAACAATGACATTGCGAAAATAACGGGGATAACCCCTGCAGCGTTTACTTTCAATGGTAGGTGTGTCGATTGACCTCCTTGTGGTTTCCCTGCAACAAGGCGCTTCGCGTACTGTACAGGAACCTTACGTAACGCTTGTTGAACGAAGATTACACCAACAACGATCGCCAATAAAGCGACGAGTAAAAGGAGAATCGTGACAACACCAACAAAGAGTTGCTCACCTGCTCCAGCAATTTGTTGTTCATACAATTGGCCAACGCCACCAGGAATACCTGCAGCAATACCACCAAAAATCATAATCGAAATCCCGTTACCGACACCTTTTGCAGTGATTTGCTCCCCTAACCACATTAAGAATGTGGTCCCTGCAGTTAAAACAAGTGCAATCAACAAGTATGTGACGACGGTAGGGTTCGGAACCAAACCTGGCATTAAATTGTTAAAGCCAATCGACATACCTAATGCCTGAAAAAAAGCAATGACAACCGTAAAATAACGGGTGAATTGAGCTAATTTTCGGCGACCTGCTTCACCTTGTCTTCCCCACTCAGCAAACTTTGGGACAACATCCATTCTGAGCAATTGGACAATGATCGACGCAGTGATGTAAGGCATAATGCCTGTTGCAAAAATTGAAAAGTTCTCTAATGCTCCACCACCGAACGCGTTGATAAAGCCAAATGCATTCATTTGGTCCTCGAACGTCAACATTTCCGCATTGACGCCAGGGGCAGGTATATGAGCTCCAATCCGGAAAACGATAAGCATCGTTAGGGTGAAAAGGATTTTGTTACGCAAATCACCCACACGAAAAACGTTTGCGATGGACCGAAACATTAGACCACCTCAGTGCTTCCGCCGGCAGCTTCGATCGCTTCTTTTGCTGAAGCGGAGAACTTTCCTGCCTTAACAGTAAGCTTGCGTTCAAGCTTGCCGTTACCTAGGATCTTAACTCCATCCTTTTCGCTCTTTACGACTCCGGATTCTACAAGAAGTTCTGGTGTAACTTCAGTGCCATCCTCGAAGCGATTTAAAGCATCTAAATTCACGATCGCAAATTCTTTGCGGTTCGGATTCGTAAACCCACGTTTAGGTAGACGACGAATGATCGGCATTTGTCCACCTTCAAAACCTGGGCGAACTCCGCCGCCAGAACGAGCGTTTTGACCATGGTCACCACGACCGGATGTGTTACCCGCGCCCGAAGCATAGCCACGTCCAACGCGTCTACGAACTTTTCGTGAACCTTCGTTAGGCTTAAGTTCATGAAGTTTCATCTTGGCACCTCCTCAACTATATAGTGTTTTATGCGTCAATTTCGTTTACTTTTACTAGATGGCTCACTTTGTTAACCATGCCACGAATCGCTGAGTTATCCTCTTGCACAACGCTGTGGTTCACTTTACGAAGACCAAGTGCTTCAACTGTCTGACGCTGGTCTCCTGGGCGGCCAATCAAACTACGAGTGAGGGTGATTTCAAGTTTCTTTGCCATGTCTCGTCCCTCCTTATCCTAACAGCTCTTCAACGGATTTACCGCGAAGTTTTGCGACTTGTTCAGGTTTTTTAAGTTCAGTCAACCCTTGGATTGTCGCACGAACCATGTTTACAGGGTTGTTAGAACCGTGTGATTTCGAGAGAATGTCGCCGACGCCTCCGAGCTCTAACACCGCACGGACAGGTCCACCGGCAATAACTCCTGTACCTTCAGATGCTGGTTTAAGAAGAACATTACCTGCACCGTATCGTCCGACGATTTGGTGAGGAATTGTCGTACCACGCATAGGTACTTCAACTAAGTTTTTCTTCGCATCTTCAATACCTTTACGGATCGCTTCAGGAACTTCTAGGGCTTTACCCATACCGAATCCTACGTGACCGTTTTTATCTCCAACAACGACAAGTGCAGCAAAGCGGAAGCGACGTCCACCTTTAACAACCTTCGCTACACGGTTGATCGCCACTACTCTTTCTTCAAGTTCAAGTTGATTTGGGTCGATTTGCATCAGTTTCCCTCCTTTATTGCTTCATTAAAATTCAAGGCCATTTTCACGTGCTGCATCAGCAAGCACTTGAACACGACCGTGGTAAAGGTAACCACCGCGGTCAAAAACGACTGACGTGTAGCCATTTTCTTTTGCGCGTTTCGCTAGTAGTTCGCCGACTTGGCGAGCTGCTTCTTTATTGCCACCGTTATCAAGTTTAAGTTCTTTATCTAAGCTAGAAGCACTTGCAACCGTGACGCCTGCAACGTCATCGATTAGTTGTGCATTAATTTGCTTATTAGAACGGAAAACATTTAAACGGGGACGTTCAGCAGTACCTGATACCGTTTTGCGAACATGACTATGGCGCTTTTTGCGAACCGCATTTTTGTTCGTCTTCGTAATCATCGAACGTCTCTCCTTTCATTCCGTTTGTTTACCGATTACTTCCCAGTCTTACCTTCTTTTTGGCGGACATATTCGCCTTCGTAACGAATACCTTTACCTTTATAAGGCTCTGGCGTACGTACGGAACGAACATTAGAAGCAAACGCACCTACACGTTCTTTATCAATTCCACGAATAACAATCGATGTGTTACTTGGTACTTCTACTTCAAGATCGCCTTCTGTTTCAAATTCTACTGGGTGAGAGTATCCAACGTTCAATACTAATTTGTTACCAGTCTTTTGCGCACGGTAACCTACACCTACGAGTTCGAGCTTACGTTCGAAGCCGTTTGTAACACCTTGAATCATGTTATTTAAAACACTGCGCGTCGTACCGTGAAGCGCACGATGTTCTTTATGATCAGATGGGCGTTCGATCGTAATCACGTTCTCTTCTTGCTTAATAATCATGTCTGGGTGAAGCGTTCTGCTTAGTTCACCTTTAGGACCTTTTACTGTTACGCTGTTGCCGTCAAACGCAATTTCTACGTTCGATGGAACTTCGATCGGCTTAACACCAATTCGTGACATATTCTTGCACCTCCATTCTGCCGTTGAGACTTACCAGATATATGCTAGTACTTCGCCGCCAACTTGTTTTTGACGAGCTTCTTTGTCTGTGATAACACCAGTAGATGATGAAACCACCGCAATACCTAAACCACCAAGTACACGTGGTACTTCTGAAGCTTTTGCATAAACGCGAAGACCTGGCTTACTGATTCGTTTTAAACCTGTGATAACACGTTCGTTATTTGAACCGTATTTAAGGAAAATACGTAAGATACCTTGCTTGTTGTCTTCGATCATTTCGTAATCGCGAATAAAACCTTCACGCTTCAAGATATCAGCTACTTCTTTCTTGAGCTTAGAAGCTGGTAGCTCCAAGCTATCATGGCGTACTGTATTCGCGTTACGAATACGCGTTAGCATATCTGCAATTGGATCTGTCATGACCATAGGTTTTTACCTCCTTCCCAAATCGGAATTACCAACTTGCTTTTTTAACACCTGGAATTTGCCCTTTATACGCGAGTTCACGGAAACAAATTCGGCATAGTTTGAACTTACGAATGACGGAGTGCGGGCGTCCACAACGTTCGCAACGTGTATATTCCTGCACTTGGAACTTTTTCGGCTTCTTGGCCTTAGCGATCATTGCCTTTTTTGCCAAAGTGTTCACTCCTCCCTATTTGGCTATCGCCTTTTATTTTTGGAATGGCATTCCCATTTCTGTAAGAAGTTCACGAGCTTCTTCGTCAGAATCTGCTGTCGTAACAATTACGATGTCCATACCACGAACTTTATCGACTTTATCATATTCAATCTCAGGGAAAATTAGCTGTTCTTTCACTCCGAGTGTGTAGTTTCCGCGTCCGTCAAAAGCTTTTTTCGATACACCACGGAAGTCACGTACACGAGGCAAAGAAACAGAGAACAATTTATCTAAGAAATCGTACATGCGCTCGCCGCGCAAAGTTACTTTAGCACCGATTGGCATACCTTCACGAAGCTTAAATCCGGCGATGGATTTTTTCGCTTTCGTAATGATCGGTTTTTGACCTGTGATTGCTGTTAACTCTTCGACAGCTTTGTCTAGCATCTTAGAGTTTTGAACAGCATCGCCGACACCCATGTTGATGACGACCTTTTCGATTTTAGGAACTTCCATAACGGAATCATAGTTAAATTTCTCTGAGATAGAAGAAACGATCTCTTGATTATACTTCTCTTTTAATCGATTCATTGCTAAATTGACCTCCTTTCGACACTGGCAATTAGTCGAGCGCTTCGCCAGATTTCTTTGCGATACGTACTTTTTTACCGTTCTCTTCTTTAAATCCAACACGTGTTGGTTCAGATGTTTTTGGATCAATTGGCATCACGTTTGATACGTGTACTGGCGCTTCTTGATTCAAAATACCACCTTGTGGGTTTGCTTGAGTCGGCTTTGCATGTTTTTTCACCATGTTGACTCCTTCAACAAGCACGCGTTCGGAAGACGGGTACGCTTCAAGAACTTTGCCTTCTTTTCCTTTATCTTTACCTGAGATGACTTTAACGTTATCTCCAGTTTTCACGTGCAATTTACGTTGTGACATAAGGGCACCTCCTTAGCTGACGAATTTCCGTCCGTTTCCTTTTCTATCCGTTAAAGCACTTCTGGTGCAAGAGATACAATTTTCATAAATTGGTTTTCGCGTAATTCACGAGCAACCGGTCCGAAAATACGCGTTCCACGTGGGCCTTTGTCGTCACGTACGATGACTGCTGCGTTTTCGTCGAAACGGATGTAAGAACCGTCTTTACGACGAACTCCGCTCTTTGAACGAACGATAACAGCTTTAACAATTTCACCTTTCTTGACAACGCCACCAGGTGTTGCTTGCTTTACGGAACAAACGATAACGTCCCCGATATTTGCGGTTTTACGCCCAGATCCGCCCAATACTTTGATGCATTGTACTTCACGAGCTCCAGAGTTATCTGCTACTTTCAAGCGGCTTTCTTGTTGAATCATAGTTCCTTAACCTCCCTTCAGGTAAGCAAATGACTTAACTGAACTGATTAGACAATTACAGCTTCTTCAACAACTTCTTCGAGTCTAAAACGTTTGTTTTTCGAAAGTGGGCGTGTTTCCATGATGCGTACAATGTCGCCATTTTTCGCAACGTTATTTTCATCATGCGCCTTAAACTTTTTCGAGTATTTAACACGTTTACCGTACAGTGAGTGCATTTTATACGTTTCTACAACAACTGTGATCGTTTTATCCATTTTATCGGAAACGACACGGCCGACGTAAGATTTACGATTATTACGCTCTGCCAATGGACGAACCTCCTCTCAGCTTATTCGTTCGTAATTCCTAATTCACGCTCACGAAGAACTGTTTTCGCTCGAGCGATCGCCTTTTTCACTTCGCGGATGCGAGCAGGGTTATCTAATTGACCTGTCGCTAGTTGGAAGCGTAAGTTAAACAATTCTTCTTTTAGTGAGTTGGCTTTTTGTTCAATTTCGGCAGTGGTTAAGTTGCGAATCTCGTTAGCCTTCATTTGCGTCACCACCCACTTCTTCTCGTTTTACAAATTTCGTTTTAATCGGTAGTTTGTGAGAAGCTAAACGCAATGCTTCACGGGCAACTTCTTCAGAAACACCGGAAATTTCAAACATGATTTTTCCTGGTTTAACAACCGCAACAAATCCTTCTGGAGCACCTTTACCGGAACCCATACGAACTTCAAGAGGTTTTGCTGTATAAGGCTTGTCAGGAAAGATTTTGATCCATACTTTACCGCCACGTTTCATGTAACGTGTCATAGCGATACGTGCAGCTTCAATTTGGCGGTTTGTGATCCAAGACGCTTCTAACGCTTGTAAACCGTACTCACCAAAGTTAACCTCTGTACCACCTTTTGCTTGACCACGCATTTTCCCACGATGTTCACGACGGAATTTAACACGTTTTGGTACTAGCATAATTAGTTTCCTCCTTCCTCTTCGTTCGTTCCTTTCGTCGGAAGGACTTCCCCTCGATAAATCCAAATCTTCACACCTAGCTTACCGTATGTTGTGTCAGCTTCTGCGAAACCGTAATCAATGTCGGCACGCAAAGTGTGTAGGGGTACTGTACCTTCGCTGTATTCTTCAGCTCGTGCGATATCTGCGCCACCAAGACGACCAGAAACTTGTGTTTTAATACCTTGTGCTCCAGATCTCATAGTACGTTGCATCGCTTGTTTCATCGCACGACGGAAAGAAACGCGGTTTTCTAATTGGCGTGCAATATTTTCAGCAACTAAAGTTGCGTCCATATCTGGTTGCTTAATTTCGTTAATGTTGATGTGTACACGCTTGCCAGTTAATTGGTTAAGAGCTTTACGTAGTGCTTCAACTTCAGCACCACCTTTACCGATAACCATACCAGGCTTAGCAGTGTAAATCGTAATATTTACACGGTTTGCTGCACGTTCAATTTCAATAGTTGAAACTGCAGCATCTTTTAGACGGTTTTCCAGGTATTCACGAATTTTAATATCTTCGTGAAGTAGGTCAGCGTAATTCTTGTCAGCGTACCATCTTGATTCCCAATCGCGGATAACGCCAACGCGAAGTCCTACTGGATTAACTTTTTGACCCACATTTATCCCTCCTTCTTTTCTGTTAGAACGACAGTAATATGACTCGTACGTTTGTTAATACGGCTCGCTCGACCCATCGCACGCGGGCGGAATCGTTTGAGCGTGATGCCTTCGTCTACGTATGCTTCGCTGACAACGAGATTGTCAGGTTCCATTTCGTAATTGTGCTCTGCATTTGCGATCGCAGAGTTGATGAGCTTTTCAACAACAGGTGACGATTTCTTCTGAGTATGGCGAAGAATTGAAATCGCCTCTCCAACGTCCTTACCTCTAATCAAGTCAACCACTAAGCGAACCTTGCGAGGAGCAATACGCACTTGTTTAGCTACTGCTTTAGCTTGCATGAATAGTACCTCCTCTCTCTATTAACGTTTCGTTTTCTTGTCACTACCTGCATGGCCTTTGAAAGTACGGGAAGGAGCAAACTCACCAAGTTTGTGTCCTACCATATCTTCAGAGACGTATACAGGTACATGTTTACGACCATCGTGTACGGCAATTGTATGACCGATAAATTGTGGGAAAATTGTTGAGCGACGAGACCAAGTTTTAATAACCTTTTTCTCGTTTGCTTCGTTCAAAGAATCCACTTTCTTCATCAAGTGATCATCTACAAAAGGTCCTTTTTTCAAGCTGCGACCCATGTGTGTACCTCCCTTCGCGATTGCCCTACGGTTCCTACGAACCGTAGCTCAATCCCGTTATTTTTTACGACGGCGACGAACAATATATTTGTCCGTGTCCTTATTTTTCTTACGTGTCTTGTAACCAACTGATGGTTGACCCCATGGGGATACAGGCGATTTACGTCCGATTGGTGCACGACCTTCACCACCACCGTGTGGGTGATCGCTAGGGTTCATAGCAGAACCACGTACATGTGGACGCTTGCCTTGCCAACGAGAACGTCCAGCTTTACCTGTGTTCACAAGTTCGTGCTCAACATTACCAACTTGGCCAATTGTCGCACGGCATGTTGCAAGAATCAATCGTGTTTCACCTGAACGAAGGCGAATAAGCACGTATTTTCCTTCTTTACCAAGTACTTGTGCCTCTGCACCAGCAGAACGTACAAGTTGTCCACCTTTACCAGGTTTTAACTCGATGTTATGAACAACAGTACCAACTGGAATATCTTGAAGTTCCAAAGCGTTTCCGCGCTTGATATCTGCATCCTTACCGGACATAATTTCATCGCCAACTTTTAAGCCACGCGGCGCAAGAATATAACGCTTCTCACCATCAACGTAGTTGATAAGAGCAATGTTTGATGTGCGGTTTGGATCGTATTCGATCGTAGCAACGCGGCCTGGAATTCCATCTTTGTTACGTTTGAAGTCGATAATACGATAGTGTCTTTTGTGTCCGCCACCTTTATGACGGGATGTAATACGACCGTGGTTGTTTCGTCCAGCTGTTTTGCTGATTGGAGCTAACAAAGAGCTTTCCGGCTTATCAGTCGTAATTTCATCAAAAGTTAATCTTGTCATATTACGGAATCCGTTAGTCGTCGGATTATACTTTTTGATTGCCATCTGGGTTTCCCTCCTTCTCTGTTAAGATTTACGCTTCAAAGAATTCAATTTCTTTGCTATCTTGCGTAAGTTCTACAATCGCTTTTTTGCGCTTGCGTGTATACCCTGTGTAACGGCCGAAACGTTTGAACTTCCCTTTGTAGTTCATTGTGTTTACGTTCGCTACCTCCGTGCCATCAAAAATTTCTTCAATAGCTTTTTTGATTTCAGTTTTGTTGGCGCGTGGGTCAACTTCAAAAGTATATTTGTTCTCTGCCATAAGGTCCGTAGTACGCTCAGTAACCACGGGGCGCTTAATGATATCACGTGCATTTGCCATTATCCAAGCACCTCCTCGACCTTTTTCGCAGCACCTTGTGTCATAACGAGCTTATCAGATTTAAGAACGTCAAGGACATTAACGCCCTCTGCTGTTAGATAAGCTACGCCTGGGATGTTGTTAGTAGATAGAGCAACTTGTTGGTTATACTCTTCTGTAACTACTAATGCTTTTTCATCCGCAGATAGATTATTCAAGATGCTAATCATTTCTTTTGTCTTTGGCTTTTCAAGTGATAATTCTTCTAAAAGAATCACATCATCACTTTGAAGTTTTGAAGACAATACAGACTTCATTGCTAATCGACGAACTTTTTTCGGTAGTTTATAACCGTAATCGCGTGGTGTTGGTCCGAATACTGTTCCACCACCAACCCACTGTGGAGAACGGGTTGAACCTTGGCGCGCACGCCCTGTTCCTTTTTGGCGCCATGGCTTGCTGCCACCACCGCTCACATCCGAACGACCTTTTACTTTGTGAGTACCTTGTCTTAATGATGCTTGTTGCATTACAACGGCATCGTGAACAACGCTTTCGTTCGGTTCAATACCAAACACGTCATCGTTCAACTCGATGTCGCCTACTTGTGAACCGCTTTGGTTGTATAGAGTCACTTTTGGCATCTTGGCTCCTCCTTTCCTTGCCAATCTTTTAGTTTTCTTTTACAGCTGAATGTACAGAAACGTAACTTCTTTTCGCTCCTGGAACATTTCCTTTTACTAGAAGTAGGTTACGATCAGTGTCTACCTTTACAACTTCTAGGTTTTGAATCGTCACCTGATTCGTACCCATGCGACCCGGAAGTTTCTTCCCTGGACGAACGTGGTTCGGATCAATTGGACCCATCGCACCTGGTCGACGGTGGTAACGGGAACCGTGTGTCATTGGTCCGCGGGATTGGTTATGACGCTTGATTGCGCCTGCAAAACCTTTACCCTTTGTAATACCAGTAACGTCGATCGCGTCACCTGATTCAAATGTATCTACCTTGACTTCTTGACCAACTTCTAAGTTCGTAGCATCTAAGTTACGAAACTCTTTAACGAAGCGCTTAGGCGTTGCATTTGCCTTTTCGGCGTGGCCTTTTTCCGGTTTGTTGATTTGAGATTCTTTCTTATCTGCAAAACCAAGTTGTACTGATTCATATCCGTCATTTTCAACGGATTTCTTTTGAAGTACAACGTTAGGCTCAACTTCAATTACCGTTACAGGAACCACTTCACCGTTCTCAGAAAAAACTTGTGTCATACCTAGTTTTTTACCTAAGATTCCTTTGGTCATAAGTCACACCTCCTAATTAAATCTTTTATTTTAATTATAGTTTAATTTCAATATCGACACCTGATGGAAGATCCAAACGCATTAAGGAATCTACCGTTTGTGGTGTTGGGTCAACAATGTCAATTAGACGCTTGTGAGTTCGCATTTCAAATTGCTCACGTGCATCTTTGTACTTATGAACAGCACGTAGAATTGTATATACGGACTTTTCCGTTGGAAGCGGGATCGGCCCAGAAACACTTGCTCCTGCACGCTTAGCCGTTTCCACAATCTTTTCTGCAGACTGGTCTAAAATTCTGTGATCATATGCTTTTAGACGAATGCGAATTTTTTGTTTTGCCATTTGATTACCTCCTTTTTCGCCCATTTTTTAAAACAGACTTACTCCATGGAAATTTTCCTGCACCTAGCTCATGGCAAAGGAGCCGGGTGTGTCAGCAACCTTCCACATCATCGCCTGTCAGTGACCAACGTTAAATATTATACAATAAAATAACATGCGAATGCAAGTTTTTTTTTATTACTCTCAACGCGGACACTTTTTGTATTATACAAGCTGTGTTCGTGGATTTCAAGTTTACAAGTGAATCTTTTAAATGGAAATAAATATATCCTTTGTAAAACCGTCTATTACTAATAAAAAAACACCCTAGAATCCTAGGGTGCTTTTTGAAGTATCATAATCGTAGATTACTCAACGATTGTAGCTACGACGCCCGCACCTACTGTACGGCCACCTTCACGGATTGAGAATTTAGTACCTTCTTCAATCGCGATTGGTGCAATTAGGTCTACTGTCATTTCTACGTTATCTCCAGGCATAACCATTTCTACGCCTTCAGGAAGCTCGATGATTCCTGTAACGTCCGTTGTACGGAAGTAGAACTGTGGACGGTAGTTTGCGAAGAATGGCGTGTGACGGCCACCTTCTTCTTTTGAAAGAACGTAAACTTCAGCTTTGAACTTTGTGTGTGGAGTGATCGTACCAGGCTTAGCTAGAACTTGTCCACGTTGGATGTCATCACGGGAAACACCACGAAGTAGCGCGCCGATGTTGTCACCTGCTTCAGCGTAGTCAAGAAGCTTACGGAACATTTCCACACCAGTAACAGTTGTTTTGCTGGAGTCTTCTTCCATACCGATGATTTCGATTTCATCACCTACGTTTAATTGTCCACGCTCAACACGACCTGTAGCAACAGTACCACGACCAGTGATAGAGAATACGTCCTCAACTGGCATCATGAATGGCTTGTCTTTGTCGCGATCTGGAGTTGGAATGTAGTTGTCAACTGCTTCCATTAGTTCGAAAATTGCTTGCTCGTACTGCTCGTCACCTTCAAGTGCTTTAAGAGCAGAACCTTTAACAACTGGTACGTCGTCACCATCGAAGTCGTACTCACCAAGAAGGTCACGAACTTCCATTTCTACTAATTCTAGTAACTCTTCATCGTCAACCATGTCACATTTGTTCAAGAACACAACGATTGCTGGTACACCAACTTGGCGGGAAAGCAAGATGTGCTCACGAGTTTGTGGCATTGGACCGTCAGCAGCGGATACAACAAGGATTGCACCATCCATCTGAGCAGCACCAGTGATCATGTTTTTAACGTAGTCTGCGTGTCCTGGGCAGTCAACGTGTGCATAGTGACGACTTTCTGTTTCATACTCAACGTGTGCAGTGGAGATTGTGATTCCACGCTCACGCTCTTCTGGAGCACCGTCGATTTGGTCATATGCCATTGCGTCACCAGTACCGTCTTTCTTGTTAAGTACAGTAGTGATTGCTGCAGTTAATGTAGTTTTACCATGGTCAACGTGTCCGATTGTACCAATATTGGCATGGGTCTTCGAACGATCAAACTTTTCTTTAGCCATTATTAATTTCCTCCTTAAATTGAAGAATAATTTTTATAGTTGGAAAGGTGAGAGATGATAATCAGTCACCTTTCCTAGCTTACAATAAATTAAACACAGAAACAATATTTACTGATTTATTCACCAGTTTGTTTCTTGATAATTTCTTCAGAAATGCTCTTTGGCACTTCTTCATAGTGGTCAAAGTGCATTGTGTAAGCTCCGCGACCTTGTGTGTTTGAACGCAATACTGTTGCGTAACCAAACATTTCTGCAAGTGGAACGAAAGCTTTTACAATTTGTGCATTACCGCGTGCTTCCATACCATCAACTCGTCCACGACGAGAAGTGATGTCGCCCATGATGTCTCCCATGTATTCTTCTGGGATAACAACTTCGACTTTCATGACTGGTTCAAGAAGTACTGGTTTACACTTTGATTTCGCTTCTTTTAAGGCTAGGGAAGCAGCTACTTTATAAGCCATCTCATTAGAGTCAACGTCGTGGTAAGAACCATCAACTAGTTTTGCCTTCACGTCGATCATTGGATAGCCAGCAAGTAGACCATTATCCATCGATTCTCTTAGACCTTGTTCAACGGATGGGATATATTCACGTGGAACAACACCACCGACGATCTTGTCTACAAATTCAAAACCTGCGCCTTCTTCGTTTGGTTCGAACTCAATCCATACGTGACCGTACTGACCACGACCACCAGACTGACGTACAAATTTCCCTTCTACTTTTGCCGCTTCACGTAAAGTTTCACGGTAGGAAACTTGAGGAGCACCAACGTTAGCTTCAACTTTGAATTCACGCTTAAGACGGTCAACGATAACGTCTAAGTGAAGCTCACCCATACCTGCGATGATTGTTTGTCCAGTTTCTTCATCAGTATGCGTTTGGAATGTTGGGTCTTCTTCAGCCAACTTACCAAGTGCAATACCCATCTTGTCTTGGTCAGCTTTTGATTTAGGCTCAACGGACAAGGAGATAACTGGTGCTGGGAATTCCATGGATTCAAGGATAACAAGATCCTTCTCATGACAAAGCGTATCACCAGTTGCCGTTTGTTTCAAACCAACACCTGCAGCAATATCCCCTGAATAAACAGTGGAGATCTCTTCACGGTGGTTTGCGTGCATCTGGAGAATACGTCCCATACGTTCACGTTTGTTCTTCGTTGAGTTCTGTACATAAGAACCAGCATTTACTGTTCCAGAGTACACTCGGAAGAATGTCAACTTACCAACGTAAGGGTCTGTCATAACTTTAAATGCTAGTGCAGAGAATGGTTGGTTGTCATCTGCGCTACGCTCAACTTCTTCATCAGTATCAGGCTTGATACCTTGAATAGCAGGAACGTCAACAGGTGATGGCAAGAAGTCAATCACTGCATCCAACATAAGTTGAACACCTTTGTTTTTGAAGGCAGAACCACATAGAACAGGATAGAATTCAACATTAAGCGTTCCTTTACGGATCGCTTCCTTGATTTCTGCTATTTCTAATTCTTCACCTTCTAAGTACTTCATCATTAATTCTTCATCGAGTTCAGCAACAGCTTCAACTAACTTCTCGCGATATTCTTTCGCTTGAGCTTGATACTCTTCTGGAATCTCGCGAGCATCAGTACGTGTTCCTAGGTCATCTTCATAGTAATAAGCTTTCATTTCTATGAGGTCAATGATGCCATCGAACTCATCCTCTGCACCGATTGGTAGTTGAATAGCGTGAGCATTTGCCCCAAGACGGTCACTTAATGTGCTAAGGGAGTAGATGAAATCTGCCCCTACCTTGTCCATCTTGTTTACAAATACAATTCGTGGTACATGATATGTTGTAGCTTGGCGCCAAACTGTTTCAGTTTGCGGCTCAACCCCGGATTGCGCATCAAGTACTGCAACAGATCCGTCTAATACTCGTAGAGAACGTTCAACCTCAACTGTGAAGTCTACGTGTCCTGGAGTGTCGATAATATTTATACGGTGGTCATTCCACTGAGCAGTCGTTGCAGCAGAAGTGATTGTGATTCCGCGCTCTTGCTCCTGGGACATCCAGTCCATTTGTGAAGCACCTTCGTGCGTTTCACCAATTTTATGAATACGCCCCGTGTAGAAAAGAATACGCTCTGTTGCTGTTGTTTTACCAGCATCAATGTGAGCCATGATCCCGATATTACGGGTTTTCTCTAAGGAGAACTCTCTTCCCATTGACTTTTTCTCCTTCCTTTTTGTAGATGTTCACTATGATGCGAAAGAGAGTCGCATAAATATAGGACTCATCTTTACACATCTAGCAGTATCTATTCCCATATCAACCATATTAGATAAGTGGTTGATTAAAATTTTACCAACGGTAGTGAGCGAATGCTTTGTTCGCTTCTGCCATTTTATGCGTCTCTTCACGCTTCTTAACAGCAGCACCAGTGTTGTTAGCAGCATCTAGGATTTCGTTAGCAAGACGCTCTTCCATCGTTTTTTCACCACGAAGACGAGCATAGTTTACGAGCCAACGAAGACCTAGTGTTGTACGACGGTCTGGTTTAACCTCAACCGGTACTTGATAGTTTGCACCACCTACACGGCGAGCTTTAACCTCAAGTACTGGCATGATATTTTTAAGTGCTTGTTCAAAAACTTCTTGTGGATCTTGACCAGCACGCTCTTGTACAAGTTCAAATGCTTTATAAAGGATCTTTTGTGCTTTTCCTTTTTTACCGTCAGTCATAATACGGTTGATTAAACGAGTAACTAGTTTCGAGTTATACAACGGGTCAGGTAGTACGTCACGTTTTGCGACAGGACCTTTACGAGGCATGTGTTCCCCTCCTTTCAAATTTCTTAATTTGATAACAATCTATTTGTTAACGATCATTATTTTTTCTTTTTCTTCTTACCAGTTTTCGTTCCGTACTTGGAACGACCTTGCTTACGTCCTTCAACGCCAGCAGTATCTAGCGCACCACGTACAATGTGGTAACGGACACCTGGTAAGTCTTTAACACGTCCTCCACGGATAAGAACAACACTGTGTTCTTGAAGGTTGTGTCCAATACCAGGGATATAAGCTGTCACTTCAATTTGGTTCGTTAAACGAACACGAGCGTATTTACGCAATGCAGAGTTTGGTTTTTTCGGTGTCATTGTACCAACACGTGTACAAACCCCGCGTTTTTGAGGTGATGATTGATCCGTAGGCACTTTACGGTGACTGTTGTACCCTTTGTTAAGTGCTGGTGAATCATATTTTTTCGGCTTGGACTTACGTCCACTGCGTACTAGTTGGTTAATTGTAGGCATCGTTATTTTCCTCCTTTCATCATTAATATAAGGCCACTGATCCAGGTGGCTCATTGTTGTGTAAAAAGTAAAGTTTTTGTCGCGGGGGAGTGCCCCGCAAACAAAAACTTCATTTACTTTTTCAATGCGACCGTCGCAGCGCCAACATCTATTCCACAAGCCTTACCTAATTTTTTCATCGAATCAACTGTAACGATCGGTACGCCACGTCGATTAGCTGAAGAAAAAATTTTTTGTTTCACTTGTTCATCAATGTCCTCGGCAACGACCACTTCAGTTACCTTACCATCTTCCAGAGCTTTTAACGTCTGTTTTGTGCCCACCAGTTTCTGATCAGCCTGTGCTACTTTTTCATAAGACATTTTTCATCCTCCAAAGCACCAGGGTTTAGGCGCACTTTTATATACTATCATCATGATCTAGTGATGTCAATACTATTTTCTTTTAATCTTGTACGGTAACTTCTTCGGTTTCTTCCGAAGTTTCAGTTGCTGTTTGACCATCGTCATAATCTAGTTTGCGATAACGTTGCATTCCTGTACCTGCAGGAACGAGCTTACCGATAATGACGTTTTCTTTCAACCCAACAAGTTCGTCACGTCTTCCTTTGATCGCTGCATCTGTTAAGATACGAGTTGTCTCTTGGAAAGACGCCGCCGATAAGAAGGAGTCTGTTTCAAGTGATGCTTTGGTAATACCAAGAATAACAGGTTTACCAGTTGCAGGTTGCCCTCCTTGAAGCAGAACATCACGATTGGCTTTGTCAAACTGGTGAATTTCAACAAGTGACCCAGGTAATATTTCTGTATCCCCTGCATCAATAACACGGATTTTTCGAAGCATTTGGCGGACCATGACCTCTACGTGTTTATCACCGATTTCAACACCTTGCATACGGTAAACTTTTTGAACTTCCTTAAGCAAGTATGCCTGAACACCTTGAACACCGCTAACCTGTAGCAACTCTTTAGGGTCGATAGAACCTTCAGTGAGAGCCTGACCTGGTATCACTTCATCCCCTTCAGATACTGTAAGTCGAGCGCCATATAGCGTAGTGTACGTTCGGTTTTCGACATCACCTTGAACGGCGATTTCTTTTTTATCCGTCGATTCTGTGATATCTATAACCCTTCCTTCAATTTCGGAAATGACTGCCTGACCTTTCGGATTACGCGCTTCAACTAGCTCTTGGATACGCGGTAAACCTTGTGTGATATCGTCCCCTGCTACACCACCGGTGTGGAAAGTACGCATCGTTAACTGCGTTCCCGGTTCACCGATTGATTGAGCGGCAATAATACCTACGGCTTCACCGACTTCCACTTCGCTTCCTGTCGCTAGGTTTCGACCATAACACTTTTTACAAACGCCGTGTTCAGTGTCACAAGTAAAGGCAGAACGAATCGTAACCGTTTCAACACCAGCATCTACAATCTTGCGAGCAACATCTTCGTTAAGGAGTTCTTCTTTTTCTGCTAGCACTTCTCCAGTTTCTGGATGACGTACTGTTTCAAACGAAAGACGACCTACGAGTCGGTCAAATAGCCCTTCAATGACTTCACTGCCTTGAGTAATCGCCGAGACAGGTAAGCCACGATCAGTTCTACAATCATCCTCGCGAACGATGACATCTTGAGCTACATCAACAAGACGACGAGTCAAGTAACCCGAGTCTGCTGTCTTCAGTGCCGTATCGGCCAGACCTTTTCGGGCACCGTGTGTAGAGATAAAGTATTCAAGAACTGTCAAGCCTTCTCGGAAGTTAGACTTGATCGGAAGTTCGATAATTTGACCTGATGGATTGGCCATTAGACCACGCATACCTGCTAACTGGGTGAAGTTTGATGCGTTACCACGTGCACCCGAATCACTCATCATAAAGATTGGGTTCGTTTTAT
The DNA here is from genome assembly GCF_014202575.1 of Texcoconibacillus texcoconensis. Classification (GTDB taxonomy): domain Bacteria; phylum Bacillota; class Bacilli; order Bacillales; family Salisediminibacteriaceae; genus Texcoconibacillus; species Texcoconibacillus texcoconensis. The sequence continues at coordinate 31,825 of NZ_JACHHB010000019.1, forward strand.
CCAACGCATTCATCAGACGACCTTGGATGTCATCCTTTGCCCCACTCCACGTTTCGATAACTTTGTCATAACGTTCCTCATCAGTAATTAAACCACGACGGAATTGTTTTGTAACACGAGTTACTTTTTCCTCAGCTTCATCGAGGATTCCTTGTTTATCTTCTAAGGTTACAATGTCTGCAACGCCCATCGTGATACCTGCTTTTGTTGAATAATAGAAACCTAAGTCCTTCATTTTATCCAGCATGACAGATGTTTCTGATATCTTGAACTTTTTAAAGACTTCTGCAATGATATCGCCTAAAAAGCCTTTTTTAAATGGATCAACGACTTCTCGGTTTTTGAACTCTTCCTTGATGTCAGTACCTACCGGAACGATGTATTTCTCCGGAATCACTTCTTCTAAGTTGGTTGCACTAGGTTCATTAATATAAGGGAATGAACCTGGGAGAATTTCGTTGAAGATCACTTTACCTACAGATGTGAGCAATAGTTGTTCGTCTTGCTCTTCAGTAAAGTTTGTTTTCCCAACTGAATTAACAGGTAATGCAATTCGTGTATGCAAGTGGACATATCCGTTTTGATAAGCTGTCAACACTTCGTCTGGGTCTTTATAGATATTTCCTTCACCTACGGCACCCGCACGTTCCAACGTTAGGTAGTAGTTCCCTAGAACCATGTCCTGTGATGGTGTAACAACAGGTTTTCCGTCTTTCGGGTTAAGGATATTCTGCGCTGCTAACATTAATAATCTTGCTTCCGCTTGCGCTTCAGCAGATAGCGGAACGTGAACGGCCATTTGGTCACCGTCAAAGTCCGCGTTATATGCAGTACATACGAGTGGGTGCAGCTTAATCGCTCGACCTTCAACAAGCGTAGGTTCAAAAGATTGAATCCCTAAACGGTGAAGGGTTGGAGCACGGTTTAACAATACAGGGTGCTCTTTAATTACTTCTTCAAGCACATCCCATACTTCTGGGTGTACGCGCTCAACTTTACGCTTTGCACTCTTAATATTATGAGATAAGCCTTTGTTTACGAGTTCTTTCATAACAAATGGCTTAAATAATTCTAGGGCCATTTCTTTCGGTAAACCACATTGATACATTTTCAGGCTAGGACCAACAACGATAACCGAACGACCAGAATAGTCAACACGCTTACCGAGTAAGTTTTGACGGAAACGACCTTGCTTACCTTTAAGCATGTGAGATAAAGACTTCAATGGACGGTTTCCTGGTCCTGTAACCGGACGACCTCGTCGACCGTTATCGATCATCGCATCGACGGCTTCCTGAAGCATTCTCTTTTCATTTTGAACAATGATACTAGGTGCGCCTAAATCTAGTAGGCGTTTTAGACGGTTGTTTCGGTTAATGACACGACGGTATAAGTCGTTAAGATCCGAAGTTGCAAAGCGTCCACCATCTAGTTGCACCATTGGACGAAGTTCAGGTGGAATAACCGGAAGGGCATCCATAATCATCCAAGCAGGGTTGTTACCTGAATTTCTGAATGACTCAAGAACTTCTAGTCGCTTAATTGCACGTGTGCGACGTTGACCTTGAGCAGTTTTGAGCTCTTCGCGAAGCATATCGACTTCTTTTTCTAGATCGATGTCTTCTAGAAGTTTACGAATCGCTTCTGCTCCCATTTCAGCTTGGAAAGAGCGCCCGTACTTTTCACGATACGTTCTGTACTCTTTCTCAGATAATAGTTGCTTTAATTCTAACGGTGTATCTCCTGTTTCTGTCACAACATAAGAAGCAAAGTAAATCACTTCTTCAAGCGACCTTGGAGACATGTCTAGAACGAGGCCCATTCGACTTGGAATCCCTTTAAAGTACCAAATGTGAGAGACAGGGGCAGCTAGTTCAATATGCCCCATGCGCTCACGTCGTACCTTTGAACGCGTAACTTCTACACCACAGCGGTCACAAACGACACCTTTGTAGCGTACGCGTTTATATTTTCCACAGTGACACTCCCAGTCTTTTTGCGGTCCAAAAATACGTTCACAAAACAAACCGTCTTTTTCTGGCTTTAATGTACGATAGTTAATCGTCTCAGGTTTTTTAACTTCACCGTGAGACCATGAACGGATTTTTTCCGATGAAGCTAGACCGATCTTCATGTACTCAAAATTATTTACATCTATCAAGGGGTCAACCTCCCTTTCCACATTAAGGATCTTGCATTACCCGTTCGTTTCGCCGGATTCGAGGTTTAGATTTAGCTTTTCATTATTTTGCTCTTCTTCATCGTCAAGTTCGAGCATTTCAATTTCTTCTTCGTTACTAGAAAGCATCTTCACGTCCATACCTAAACTTTGCAATTCTTTAATTAGAACTTTAAATGATTCAGGTACACCTGGTTCAGGTACACTTTCTCCTTTGACGATCGCTTCGTACGTTTTCACACGGCCGACAACGTCATCGGATTTGACCGTCAAAATTTCTTGCAATGTATAAGCAGCACCGTAAGCTTCAAGTGCCCACACTTCCATCTCACCAAAACGCTGACCACCGAATTGGGCTTTACCACCTAATGGTTGCTGTGTAACGAGTGAGTATGGTCCAGTTGAACGTGCGTGCAACTTGTCATCAACCATGTGCGCAAGTTTAATCATGTACATGACACCGACGGAAATACGGTTATCAAATGCTTCACCAGTACGGCCGTCATAAAGAACTGTTTTACCATCACGAGCCATACCTGCTTCTTCTAACGTGTCCCAAACGTCATCTTCACGCGCACCATCAAAAACAGGTGATGCTACGTTAATACCTAAGTTTCGCGCAGCCATACCTAAGTGCATTTCTAGCACTTGTCCGATATTCATTCTTGATGGAACACCTAATGGGTTTAACATAATGTCGATCGGTGTGCCGTCTGGTAAATAAGGCATATCTTCTTCTGGAAGTATACGAGAAATAACACCTTTGTTACCGTGACGGCCGGCCATCTTGTCACCTTCGTTAATTTTACGTTTCTGTACGATGTAAACACGTACGAGCTGGTTGACTCCCGGAGGTAGCTCGTCGCCATCTTCACGGTTGAAAATTTTCACATCGAGGACAATTCCATCTCCACCGTGCGGTGAACGTAAGGAAGTATCACGAACTTCTCGTGCTTTTTCACCGAAGATCGCGTGTAATAACCGCTCTTCAGCTGTTAACTCAGTAACCCCTTTAGGTGTTACCTTACCAACGAGAATGTCTCCATCTTTAACTTCCGCACCGATGCGAATAATGCCTCGCTCATCAAGGTTACGTAGTGCATCTTCACCGACATTCGGAATATCACGTGTGATTTCTTCTGGTCCAAGTTTTGTATCGCGAGCTTCTGATTCATACTCTTCAATATGAATCGAAGTATAAACATCATCTTTTACAAGGCGCTCACTTAAAATAACGGCGTCCTCATAGTTGTAACCATCCCATGTCATAAAACCGACAAGGACATTACGACCTAGGGCCATTTCGCCTTCTTCCATCGAAGGTCCATCAGCAAGGATTTCTCCTTTTTCAACGATCATACCTTCAGATACAATTGGGCGTTGGTTATAGCAAGATCCTTGGTTTGAACGCTCAAACTTTTGCAAGTTATAACGATCAACATCCCCTTCTACTTCCTTGCCATCGACTTCCTCAATACGTCGAACGCGTACTGATTTACCATCAACTTTTTCAACACGTCCTCTTGAACTTGCAAGGATCGCAGCACCTGAGTCTTTCGCAGAAACGTACTCCATCCCTGTTCCTACCGTTGGTGATTCAGGTTCTAGTAAAGGAACTGCCTGACGCTGCATGTTCGCACCCATCAATGCACGGTTTGAGTCGTCATTTTCAAGGAACGGTACACAAGCGGTCGCAGCAGAGACAACTTGTTTTGGTGAAACGTCCATATAGTCAATGCGGTCTTTCGATACGATAATGTTTTCACCGCGAAAACGACAAATAATCTCATCATCAATAAATGCACCATTTTCGTCTAACTGTGCATTCGCCTGAGCAACGACGTAATTATCCTCTTCGTCAGCGGTGAGGTAATCGGTTTGCTCAGTTACTCGGCCCTCTTCTCGGTTAACTTTTCGATACGGACTTTCCATAAAACCAAACTCATTAACCTTCGCATAACTTGATAGAGAGTTAATCAACCCGATGTTCGGTCCTTCTGGCGTTTCAATCGGACACATACGTCCATAGTGGGAATAGTGAACGTCACGCACTTCAAAGCCGGCGCGTTCACGCGTTAGACCACCTGGACCTAATGCAGATAGACGGCGTTTATGTGTTAATTCTGCAAGTGGGTTCGTTTGGTCCATAAACTGAGAAAGTTGGGAGCTTCCGAAGAACTCTTTAATCGATGCGATAACAGGGCGAATGTTAATAAGCGCCTGCGGTGTAATCGTTTGGACATCTTGGATAGACATACGCTCACGAACGACACGCTCCATACGAGATAAACCAATGCGGAATTGGTTTTGCAACAACTCCCCAACAGAACGTAAACGACGGTTCCCTAAATGGTCAATATCGTCTGTTCGACCGACACCATGAAGTAAATTAAAGAAGTAATTAATCGCGGAAATGATATCTTCTGGTGTAATGTTTTTAACATCTCTACCAATACTTCCGTTACCAATCACTCTGATAGGTTCTTGAGCATCTGGATCGTCTGCTGGATAGATAAGAATCGACTGTAACTCTACATCTTCTTGTTCAACGACGCCTCCGTTAAGCGTATAATGTTTGAAACCAACATTATTTTCTAAGTACGGAAGTAAGCGATCCAATAAACCACGATCAATAACAGAACCTTCTTCTGCTAAAATTTCACCTGTCTCAGGGTCAGCTAACGTTTCTGCTAAACGTTGGTTAAATAGGCGGTTTTGAATATGGAGTTTTTTGTTCATTTTATAGCGACCAACATTCGCTAAATCATAACGTTTAGGGTCAAAGAAACGCGATTCTAATAAACTTTTTGCGTTTTCGACAGTCGGTGGTTCACCAGGGCGAAGACGCTCGTAAATTTCTAAAAGCGCTTTTTCTGTGTTATCAGTGTTATCTTTTTCTAATGTATTTCGAAGGTAGCTATCATCACCTAAAAGGTCAATGATCTCTTGATCAGTGCCAAACCCTAAAGCACGTAACAATACTGTTACAGGAATTTTTCGAGTGCGGTCAATGCGAACATGGACGACGTCTTTTGCATCCGTCTCCAGTTCTAACCACGCTCCACGGTTTGGGATCACCGTCGCTGTATAACCTTTTTTACCATTTTTATCGACTTTGTCGTTATAATAGACACTTGGAGAACGAACGAGCTGTGATACAATAACACGTTCAGCTCCGTTAATAATAAATGTACCTGTATCTGTCATGAGCGGAAAGTCACCCATGAACACTTCTTGTTCTTTAACTTCGCCTGTTTCTTTATTAATCAAGCGAACTTTCACGCGAAGTGGAGCTGAGTATGTAACATCTCGCTCTTTAGAATCCTCGACAGAATACTTCGGTTCCCCTAAACTATAATCGATAAATTCAAGAACTAAGTTCCCTGTAAAATCTTCGATCGGAGAAATATCCTGAAACATCTCTTGGATACCCTCATCAAGAAACCATTGATAAGAAGCAGTCTGAATTTCAATCAAATTCGGAAGCTCTTGTACTTCACTGATGCGAGCATAGCTTCTACGTTGGCGGTGGCGTCCGTACTGAACTAGTTGACCTGTCAACTGATTCACCCCTCAAATCTAGCGTTTTATTATCAAAAGGATCGAGGTGTTGTTGATCCCTTTTTAAAGAACAAACGGCTCAAGGAAACAAAGTACGGCTTATAACCGACGATGTTCCTCATTCCATATTCCATTAACAAACAAACAAAAAAAGAAAAGGGCAGTTAAATCCTTTCTTCGTATCGGTCTAAAAAACATACACCTGTTTTTAGCATGCCCAATACGGCCCCTTTATAAACACCTCTTCTTTTTTTAATATAATAAACCTATTTTCAAATAGACATTCATATGCATTAAATAAGCCTACCATAATGAAACTTCCAAGTCAATATTTTTCTGCACGAAAAATATAGTACCCTTTATCTTTGCGGACTGTTTCTACTTCTTTAAATCTCTCCTGGAGCTTCTTTTTAGCTGAAGGCGCTCCTTGTTTTTTCTGAATGACAATCCATAGCTCTCCACCAGGAACTAGGTAATCATATGCCTGTTCGAATAATGTATGAATTGTATCTTTTCCTGCGCGAATTGGCGGGTTTGTCAAAATTGCCGCAAATGTTTGCCCTTTCAACGACTGAAACAAATCGCTTTTTAAAACTTTAACGTTTTGCAGGTTATTTTTTTCGGCATTTCCTTGCGCCAATTGAACAGCTCGTTCATTGACATCCACCATCCAAACCATTCTGTTTTGATCTTCACTCGCTAAAGTGACCCCAATCGGCCCCCATCCGCAACCTACATCTAAAATGTCTCCGTCGGTGGCGGGGAATGCGAATGAATCAAGTAGTACTTTCGTGCCATAATCAACACCTGATTTACTGAAAACAGCGGCGTCAGTTACAAACGTTAATGACCTACCTCGTAAAGCGACCTCATGCTTCTTCTGCTCACGTCTAGCATTTGGTTTTTCAGAAAAATAATGACTCATCGTCTCCCTCCTCATATCTTTATCAAGAAAAGAAGGTAGGTAAAAAAACTCGCTTTGGATTCCAAAGCGAGTTTTGGTTATTCTGAAACTATTTAAGCTCGATTTTCGCGCCAGCTTCTTCTAGTTTAGCTTTCATGTCTTCAGCGTCTTCTTTAGATACGCCTTCTTTGATTGGTGCTGGTGTACCGTCAGCAAGAGCTTTCGCATCTTTTAAGCCGAGGCCAGTGATTTCGCGAAGGATCTTGATAACGTTGATTTTGGAAGCACCTGCATCTTCAAGAACAACGTCGAATTCTGTTTGTTCTTCTGCTTCTGCTTCTGCACCGCCACCTGCAACAGCAACTGGAGCAGCTGCAGTTACACCGAATTCTTCCTCAATTGCTTTTACTAAGTCGTTTAATTCCAATACAGACATTTCTTTAATCGCATCAATGATTTGCTCTTTAGTCATGATTTGTTCCTCCTGTTTCTCGTTAATATTTTATACGGCTATGCGCAAACTTTCTTTACGCACTCTCTTCTTCTTTTTGATCGGCAACTGCTTTTGTTGCCAACGCCATGTTTCGCATTGGTGCTTGAAGCACGCTGAGAAGCATGGATAATAGGCCATCTTGGGAAGGGATTTCCGCAAGTTCCTTTACTTTATCGACAGATACAACTTCACCTTCAACCACACCAGCTTTAATTTCTAAGTCTGCATGGTCCTTTGAGAAGTTGTGCAAGATTTTCGCCGGTGCAACGGCATCGTCTTGAGAGAACGCAACCGCTGTCGGACCAACAAGAACCTCATCAAGTTCTGTCAAATTCGTTTCTGCAGTCGCACGACGAACCATTGTGTTTTTGTATACTTTATACTCTACACCTGCTTCGCGAAGTTGACGACGTAGTTCCGTCACTTCAGCAACATCTAGACCACGATAGTCGACAATAACTGATGATTTACTTTCTTGCAAGTTTGTTGCAATTTCAGAAACAATTTGTTTCTTCGCATCAATTACAGCGCTCATCCTTACACCTCCTACTAATTAAGCCTTAATTCATACCGTATCGGTGAAACATCACCTTCATTTATTCATAAGAAAGCCTCCATGAGTAGACGAACACACGGAGGCATAGATATCGTTACGTTACATAAACGAATTCTGAACCTCGGCAGGAAATTAAGCGATCACTCGCACCTACTGTCTACGGTATGAACAGATTATTTTATTCACAAGAGTTATTATACTAACTCCATGTATGCTTGTCAACTATTATTTGTAAGCTGAAACGTTAAGCTTCACACCAGGTCCCATTGTTGACGTAAGGGATACATTACGCATGTACGTCCCTTTCGCAGCTGATGGCTTTACTTTTACGAGTGTTTCAAGAACAGTCTCGATATTTTCTGTAAGGCTTTCGTCTCCGAAAGAAGCTTTCCCTACTGGGACATGGATGTTTCCTGCTTTATCAACACGGTATTCAACTTTACCGGCTTTAATTTCTTGAATCGCCTTGTCAAGTTCGAACGTAACCGTACCTGTTTTAGGGTTTGGCATAAGACCTTTTGGCCCTAATGTACGTCCAAGCTTACCAACTTGTGCCATCATGTCTGGTGTCGCTACAACAACATCAAAGTCGAACCAACCTTGGTTGATTTTGTTGATGTACTCTTCGTCACCAACGAAGTCAGCGCCTGCAGCTTCTGCTTCTTTTGCTTTATCGCCTTTCGCAAAAACAAGAACACGTTTTGTTTTTCCTGTTCCGTGCGGAAGAACAACAGCACCACGAATTTGTTGGTCTGCTTTTTTAGGATCAACGCCTAAGCGCGCTGCAACTTCAATTGTTTCATCGAAGTTTGCTTTAGACGTCTTTTTAATTAATTCAACTGCTTCATTAACACCATAAGCTTTTTCACGGTCAACGAGTTTTACCATTTCCTCGTATTTTTTACCTCTTTTAGCCAATGTTCTTTCCTCCTCAAATGTGGTTTTAGCGGTTAGACCTCCCACTAATAAAGGTTGCGAACCTATGAGAACATAGGCAGGGAGAATCCCTTCCGCAACCTTAATTGGTTTGATCATTTCTAGTCTTCGATCGTAATGCCCATACTGCGAGCAGTACCTTCTACCATACGCTCAGCTGCTTCAACGCTAGCGGCGTTCAAATCAGGCTGTTTAGTTTCCGCAATTTCGCGAACTTTATCACGACTTACCGTTGCAACTTTGTTGCGGTTCGGCTCGCCGGATCCTGATTCAATACCCGCAGCTTTCTTCAATAGAACAGCAGCAGGTGGCGTTTTTGTGATAAATGTAAATGAACGGTCTTCAAAAACCGTGATTTCTACTGGAATAATCAAGCCCGCTCGCTCTTGAGTTTGAGCGTTGAACTCTTTACAGAAACCCATGATGTTGATTCCTGCTTGACCTAGCGCTGGACCAACTGGCGGGGCTGGATTCGCCTTTCCAGCTTCAATTTGCAATTTAACAACTTGAATCACCTTTTTAGCCACGCGACACACCTCCTTAAGTCCGTGATGTGGTATACCGGGCAAGAAGCCCTCCCACTCAATACCTGCGTTATGCAGGAGAACGCGGACAGTTGTCCACGGTTATTAGCAACATTATGATTTTATCACTGTACTAGACAGATATCAAGCCATTTCAAGTGGAGAGTCAAATTTTTTCAACTTGTGTAAAACCGACTTCAACTGGCGTTTCACGCCCAAACATGTTTACATGCACTTTTAATTTTTCTTGATCGACATAAATTTCCTCTATTGAACCTATGAAATTTGCAAATGGGCCTTCCTTTACTTTAACCGATTCCTTAAGCTCGAAATCAACTTCTGCTTTCGGTTCTTCTTCGCCCATTTGACGAAGCAATGCATCTACTTCGTCTGGTAGAAGCGGCGTCGGCTTAGCCCCTGCACCACTCGAACCAACAAATCCAGTAACTCCTGGTGTGTTTCGAACGACGTACCAAGAATCATCTGTCATAATCATTTCAACAATGACATAACCTGGGAAAACCTTCTTTTCGACGGTCTTGCTCTTGCCGTTCTTCACTTCGGTCTCTTCTTCAGTGGGAACGAAGACGCGAAAGATTTTATCGGTCATTTCCATCGATTCCACGCGCTTGTCCAAATTCTTTTTTACTTTATTTTCGTAACCTGAGTACGTGTGTACAACATACCAATTTTTCTCCATTATGATTAGGACGCGCTCGTCCTTCCCTCCTCCAAGGTATTTCTCGTAAACCTTTGTTAGGTTTCAATTTATAAAGATCAAAAAAGCCGATATTCTCGAGGATCTTGTATACTAAGCGAGACGCAGCCACTCCTCCGCTACTTTAAACAACCTTGTAGGGCACGCCTTCTATGATCATCGATTACTCGGTCTTTTAACTCTCTTCTATTAATCTAAAAGTAATTGCAGAAGCCACGAAATAATTGTATCTACAACCGCAAAAAATACGGCAATAAATGCAACTGTTGTTACAACGATAATCGTATAACGCACAAGTTCACTACGCGTCGGCCATGTGACCCGCTTCATCTCATTTGAAACATCTTTTAGAAACTTCACCGGCTTCTTTATCGTTTCCGCCACTGAATACACCTCCAGCCCTCTCTCAAAATCCCTTACCTTATCAACTGATAGAAGAAACTAACAATATCTAGATATTATCACTTCGTCTCCTCATGAACCGTATGAGATCCGCACTGAGAACAAAACTTTTTCAATTGAAGCCTTTCATTACTCTTTTGCTCGGTCTTATTTGTAGAATAATTCCTTGACTTACATTCGCGACATGCAAGAGCTACCTTTTTTCGCATTACATACTCCTTTTAAGCTTAAAAGCAATTTGCATATATACCCCTAAAAGTTATCACAGGGGGTGAATACTGTCAATGACAGGGAACCCTCCTCCTCATCTTTGACAGCCTACCTCATTTTCATAACGTATATACCAAAAATCTTTACTTGTCTCTTATATGAACACAGATCAATGTTCCTAACCAAACAAAAAAACAAGGGGCTTAACCCCCTGTTTAGATTTTTACACCTTTTCGCTCTACATGATTTTCGAGTTTCCGTTTTACTCTCTGCAGGGCATTATCAATCGATTTAATGTGACGATTAAGATCTACTGAGATTTCTTGATACGATCTCCCATTTAAGTATAACATAAGGACCTCTTGCTCTAAGTCACTTAATAATTCACTCATTTTCACTTCTATGTTATCAAACTCTTCTTGATTTATTAATAACTCCTCTGGGTCCGTTATATGCGAACCACAGATTACGTCTAACAATGTCCTTTCTGACTCTTCATCGTACAACGGCTTATCCAAAGAAACATAAGAATTAAGTGGAATATGTTTTTGACGTGTAGCTGTTTTTATCGCCGTTATAATTTGCCTTGTGATACAAAGCTCCGCAAATGCTTTGAAAGAGGATTGCTTGTCTCCTTGAAAGTCACGAATCGCCTTGTAAAGGCCAATCATCCCCTCTTGTATAATATCCTCATGGTCTGCACCAATTAAAAAATAAGATCTCGCCTTGGCTCGGACGAAATTTTTATATTTATTAATTAAATGTTCTAGTGCGGCACTGTCACCCTCACGAGCATATTTCACTAGGTGGTCATCGTCCAATTCTTTAAAGTTCGTATGCAAAATAGAGTCTTCAAGGTTCACAGCCACCACGATCCCTCCGAGCCATAATAGTTTTCTCGAATGTTTAAAAAGGGGAAGTCGAAGATTTTAGAAGTTGATATAAAAATGAAAGCGGATAAATTTTAGACCTTTTTAAACAGCGTTAATTGTCTAAATATAGAAATATTATAGCGAATTCATACAAAAAACGTCAAGGAAGTTATGATTTTCCTCGACGCCATTTTTCGAAAATTTCAGCGATTTCCCCTGTTATAGGAAGCTTTGCTTTATTTGAGTAATTTTTTGTTTTTTCAACTTCTTGAGCAATTCCTTTTTCAATTGACTCCATTTCTCGACGCAGTTCTCGAGCCGATTTCCTTAATGCACCACTAGCAAAAATGACCCGTTGTTCTAGAAAGTCAGAGGTCGCAACGTAAATTTGTGTATCTACCCTCTTGTGCTCTTTGACGAGTTTTTCTATTCGTTCATCTGCCGTTTCTTTTTCCTTCGTATAAATGATCTCTAGACGATAGTCATTAAAGTTCTTCCCAAGGCCAGGAACCATATGAGCATCAAAGATAATTGACACTTGAATCCCTGTGTAAGCTTGGTACTCGGCCATCTTTTCAATTAATATGTCACGAGCACTCTCTAAATCATCTTCGCGCCTAGCTTTTAACTCAGGCCAGTCACCTATGATATTATATCCGTCAACGAACATCAGGCGCCTCATTTAACTCATCCTTTGTGGATGACGTGTTCGATAAACTTCGTACATGAGTAAACTAGCAGCAACCGATGCATTGAGTGACGTTACTCCACCTACCATAGGAATATTAACGAGAAAGTCACACGTCTCACGAACGAGTCGACTCATCCCTTTCCCTTCACTTCCTATGACAAGACCGATAGGCATATCAAAATCCGCTTCACGGTATTCTTGCTCTCCTTTAGCATCTGTGCCAACAAACCATAAGCCTTCGTCCTTTAATTCTCCCATCGTTCGTGATAAGTTCGTCACTCGGGCGACAGGGATATATTCAATCGCCCCCGCTGATGCTTTACTAACAGTTGCGGTCAATCCAACAGAGCGACGCTTTGGAATAATCACACCATGCACACCAACAGCATCTGCAGTACGAAGAATAGCCCCCAAATTGTGCGGGTCTTCTAGCTCGTCCAAGATAAGAATAAATGGTTGCTCCTGCTTGTTTCTTGCTTTTGCGAGAATATCATCAACTGTACTATATTCATAAGAAGCAACGTTAGCGATTACGCCTTGATGGTGCTCTTTGCCTGCCAGTTGGTCTAGTTTTTGTTTTGGAACACGCTGAATCGATACTTTTTGTTCTTTAGCCAGCTGAATGACTTGACCAACTTGGCCACGTTGCGCTCCTTCAGCAAGCATAATTTTATGAATCGGTCGTTTTGCTTTCAGCGCTTCAATGACCGAGTTTTTACCGACAATCTGTTCATCTTTTGCCATTGTTCTCCCCTTCTTCCGTTTCAATGTACCCAACAGCTAGTCTCGCCAACTCATCGAGCCGTTCATAACCTTCTGTTAAATATAAGTACCCAATGAGCGCTTCAAACGCTGTACTATAGCGATAAGTCGCATGATCTGTATTTTTAGGAACAGTCCCTGACTTGGCATTTCTTCCACGTTTTGCAACGAGGAACTCCTGTTCTGACAAGAGATCGTTCTCCTGTAAATGGTGCAAAACATTTGCTTGTGCTTTCGCAGAAACGTAAAATGTCGCTTCCTTATGAAGGCGGTTGGGTTTGACTTTCCCATGGGCGATAAGCCGATATCGAACATACATTTCCCAAACGGCATCGCCCATGTATGCAAGAGTGAGGGCATTCATTTGCCCTACATCACGCACGTTTTCATTTAAATCGAACATTACTATACCCTCTTCCAACGTACACCTTGGGGCGTATCTTCTAAAATAATATTTTTCTCTTTCAGCTCATCTCGAATTCTGTCAGCTGTTGCAAAGTCACGATTTTTCCGAGCTTCATTCCTTTGTTCAATTAATGCCTCAATCTCTTCATCAAGCATCTCATTTTCTTCTAATTGTACCCCGATAACAAAAGCCATTTCATCAAACGCCTTTAAGAAAGCTTTCAAGACTTCTTCTCTCGTGTGTGATTCTTGTAAATAAAGGTTAGCACTTTTAACAAGGTCAAATAAAACCGCAACAGCATTTGCACTGTTAAAATCATCATCCATTTCTTTAACAAATTGACGACGGTAGTCTTCGATCTTATTTTCCCACTCATCGACATCAGAAGCTAAGTTTGCCGTTTCATTCAGTCTATGCACAAGGTTGTTATATGTTGTTCTTATCCTTTCTAGCGCATTTTGAGCACTAGATAGCTGTTCATCACTAAAGTTGATCGGGCTTCGGTAATGGGCATTAACAATAAAGAATCGGACTATTTCTGGATCAAATTGTTGAATAATGTCATGCACGAGAATGAAATTTCCGACCGATTTAGACATTTTTTCATTATCAACATTAATATAGCCATTATGCAACCAATAATTAGCCATCTTCTTCCCTGTTAACGCTTCTGATTGAGCGATCTCATTTTCGTGGTGTGGAAACGATAAATCTTGACCACCTGCATGAATATCAATCGTATCTCCTAAATACTTTTTCACCATAGCCGAGCATTCAATGTGCCACCCAGGTCGACCTTCTCCCCAAGGACTAGACCAAGAGATTTCGCCAGGCTTGGCACTTTTCCATAATACGAAGTCAAGCGGATCTTCCTTTTGTTCACCCACACCTACTCGTGCACCTGCTTTTAGGTCATCAACAGATTGGTGCGATAACTTCCCGTATTCATCAAATTTTCTCGTTCGAAAATAAACGTCCCCATTTGCTTGATAAGCAAAATCGTATTCAATCAACTTTTCAATAAACGCAATGATTTCCTCCATCGTCTCAGTCACGCGCGGATGCACATCTGCCTTCCGAACACCGAGCGCTTGTGTGTCGTCATGATACGCTTGAATGAACCGCTCCGCTACATCTAAAACGTCTTCATCCATTTCTTTTGCCGCTTTAATAATCTTGTCATCAACATCTGTAAAGTTAGATACATAATTGACGTCATAGCCGCGATATTCCAAATACCTACGGACCATGTCAAAGACAACGGCAGGACGCGCATTTCCAATATGAATATAATTATAAACTGTTGGCCCACACACATACATCTTTACTTTACCGTCTTCAATGGGTGTAAAAGGCTCTTTCTTTCTTGTTAGTGTGTTATACATTTGTATTGCCATTCATAGGTCCTCCTTTACTTTCCAAAACCACTTGATGCTTTGCGATCCGCCTCATACTTCTCTTTCCAATAATCGACATCTTCTCGCAAACGACCAATCTCTTTTTCTAATTCACGAAGCTTATCGGCCACAGGGTCCGGCAAGTTAATATGATCCAAATCATTAGCTACTTTGACCCCATCTTGGACGACAACCTTTCCCGGAATTCCGACAACTGTGGAGTTTGGGGGCACTTCTTTTAGCACAACAGATCCTGCCCCTATTCGTGCATTGGCACCGATTCTCATAGAGCCTAGCACCTTTGCTCCTGAAGCAATCAATACGCTATCTTCAATTGTCGGGTGACGCTTTCCTGTTTCTTTCCCTGTACCACCAAGTGTTACGCCTTGGAATATCGTTACATTATCACCAATTTCACACGTTTCCCCGATAACTACACCCGTTCCATGGTCAATGAACATACGCTCACCTATCTTTGCTCCTGGGTGAATTTCGATACCTGTCAAAAAACGACTAACCTGAGATAGCAAACGAGCGATAAAAAAGAATCTTTTTTTCCATAATCCATGAGCAAAACGATGTGCCCATAGCGCGTGTACCCCCGAGTATGTCATGATTACTTCAAACCGGTTTCTCGCAGCTGGGTCCTGCTCTAATACGACATCAACATCATTTTTCAATGTCTTTAACATGTCGTAAACTCCCCCCTTCCCGAAGTCGCTTCCACGTTTTTAACCTAAGTGCTGATCAATTATTCGTGCACTAAGTCTTTCAAACAAGACGAAAACCCTAAACCTCTCCTACAACACCATGAAAAAAACGCCCCTGTGTCGTTGTAACTACGACACAGAGACGCTCTAAGTAAGCGCGGTTCCACTCTGTTTGATCCTTTCATGAGAAAAGACCCACTCTCCGATGATAACGGTCATCAGCCCCGCCCTTCGCTACTGAACCGGTTCGCGAAGGGACTCAGAGGTGCATTTCCAAAGTCCTCTTTCAAGCTGCTTTCAGCCTACGACAGCTCTCTCTGTAGAAAAAGGGCGCTTTGTACTTCTCCTCTTCATCGATTTTGCTATGATATTATTGTCCCAACACTTTTTTAAGACGCGTCAAAACAACATCCTTACCTAAAAGTGCAATCGTGTCTGGTAAATCACGTCCGTGAGTTTGACCAGTTGTTGCTACACGGATCGGCATAAATAATTGTTTCCCTTTATAACCCGTTTGTTTTTGCGTTGCTTTTGCAGCTTGCTTTACGTTTTCTGGTGCCCAGTCTTCTATTGCTTCAACTTCTTGATAAAATTGCTGCAATACTTCTGGTACATGTTCACCTCGTAAAACCTCATTTGCATCTTCATTATAGTCGATTTCTTCCTTGAAGAACAACTCTGTTAACTCGACAATCTCTGCACCATAGCTCATTTGTTCTTGATATAATGCTACAAGTTTACGAGCCCATTCTCTTTGCTCTTCAGACATCGACGCTGGCAATTTTCCAGCCTTTACAAGGTGAGGAATCGCTAATTCAGTGAGGCGGTCAACATCTGTATTTTTCACATATTGGTTATTCATCCATTCAAGCTTCTGTGTATCAAAGATTGCTGGCGCTTTCGCTAAACGCTCGACATCAAATTGTTCAATGAGCTCATCAAGCGTGAACAATTCTTCTTCACTCGCAGGAGACCAACCAAGTAATGCCAGGAAGTTAACAAGCGCCTCTGGTAAATAGCCAAGATCGCGATACTGTTCAACAAACTGAATCACAGATTCATCTCGTTTACTCATTTTTTGTCGATCTTCATTTAGAATTAATGAAGCATGAGCAAATATTGGGGCTTCCCAACCAAACGCATGATATAAAAGCACCTGTCGTGGTGCATTTGACAAGTGTTCCTCTCCACGAATCACATGACTAATCTCCATCAAATGATCATCAATCACAACGGCAAAGTTGTATGTAGGAACACCGTCTTTTCTTGCGATGACAAAGTCACCGATTCCTTCCGCTTCAAATTGAACGTCCCCACGAACAATGTCATTAACTTCAATCGCACCCTCGTCTGGTACATGGAAACGGATGACAGGTTTACGCCCCTCTTTTTCATAAGCTTCGCGTTGTTCTGGTGTAAGGTGACGGTCACGCCCACTATATTTCGGCGTTTCCCCTCTTTGTCTTTGTTCTTCACGTTCTGCTTCAAGTTCTTCTTCTGTCATATAGCAATAATAGGCTTTACCTTCGTCAAGCAGTTGCTGAAGATAACGATTGTAAATGTCGATGCGGTCCATACTTTGATACGGGCCATGCGGTCCACCTACATCAACACTTTCATCCCAGTCAATGCCTAACCATTTCAAGCTATCAAGCAACTTCTCTGTGGCTGTTTCGACATTTCTAGCCTGGTCTGTATCTTCAATACGAACGATAAAAGAGCCATTTTGTTTTCTTGCATATAAATAGTTAAATAATGCCGAACGCGCTCCTCCGATATGGAGATGTCCCGTAGGACTCGGCGCGAAACGTACACGGATTTGTTGAGACATTGTATGACACCTTCCAATCATTAGTTCCGTTCGTTGATTATTTTATCACCAAATCAAACGCTCTGGTGAATGAATCTGAGAATTTATCATATTTTATCACCATTCAGCATGGTTGACGACAAAGCACAATTAAGCCTTGGGCAATAGCAATACAACCGCTTGTGCTGCCACACCTTCTTCACGACCTGTAAAACCTAACTTTTCTGTTGTGGTCGCTTTCACATTTACTTGCGACACGTCGGCTTCTAACAATTCAGCGATCCGTTTGCGAATCGCGTCAATATATGGAGCCATCTTCGGTCGTTGCGCCATAAGTGTGCAATCCAAATTACCTAGCTTGTATCCTCTTTGCTGAACAAGTTGCCAAACGTGACGGAGTAATTCCGCTGAATCAGCATCTTTATAAGCAGGATCTGTATCAGGAAAATGCTTTCCGATATCTCCCTCGCCAACAGCCCCTAAGCATGCGTCTGCAATTGTATGTAAAAGAACATCCGCATCCGAATGACCAAGTAGCCCCAATTCATGAGGGATTTCTACGCCTCCAATAATAAGAGGGCGACCCTCTACAAGTTGATGAACATCAAACCCTTGTCCAATCCTCATATCTACTTTCCTCCCTTACGTTGTTGAATAATCGCCTCAGCAAACCATAAGTCTTCTGGGGTTGTTACTTTGATATTATCATAACTTCCTTCAACAACTTTCACTTTTCCACCGACATACTCAATCAAACTAGCATCGTCTGTACCACAAAAACGATGAGCTTCTGCCTTTTTATGTGCACTTAGAATCGAAGACAGACGAAAAGCTTGTGGGGTTTGAACGGCCCACAAGCTCGAACGTTTCATCGTCTCTTCAACGTCCCCTTCTTCATTTACGCGCTTCACTGTATCTTTTACAGGGACAGCGGCTATTGCCGCCTCCCCATTTTGTAAAACATGGTCAGTTAACCGATGAATGGTTTCCTTTTGAATAAACGGACGAGCCCCATCATGAATAAGTACAACTGGGTTATCCTTTATCACTTTTAACCCTTCAAATACACTTTGTTGACGTTCAGCTCCACCCGTTACAACATCGCTCACTTTTTTAAACTGGTACGAAGAAATGATACCTTGAATGTCTGCTTTCTCTTTCTCTCGACAAACAAGCACAATCCTTTCACAGCGTTCATCACGTTCAAAAACACGTAACGTATGAACAATGAGCGGATCACGATCAATTGATAAAAACGTTTTATTTGCCCCGGTTCCCATACGTTTACCTTGCCCTGCGGCAGGGATAACCACTACGTAACGCTCCATGTCATGACTCTCCATTTCTCCTCTAAATACGAACGTTTAAGAAATTTCTTTTATAAGGCCTTTTCAAGCGTTTTTGGTTTTGCAAAAATCATTCGTCCTGCTGACGTTTGCAATACACTTGTGACAATCACTTCAACATTTTTGCCAATATACTCACGACCACCTTCAACGACGATCATTGTTCCGTCATCTAGATAAGCGACCCCTTGATTTTGCTCTTTTCCATCTTTTATTACTTGAACATGCATCTCTTCCCCTGGAAGAACAACTGGTTTAACAGCGTTCGCTAAATCATTGATATTGAGTACAGCTACACCTTGTAAGTCACAAACTTTATTTAAATTAAAGTCATTTGTAACAACATAGCCATCGACGATTTTTGCTAGCTTAACAAGCTTACTATCAACTTCATGAATCTCTTCAAAGTCACCATCATAAATCTCAACATCAACAGGAAGTTCTTTTTGAATTTTATTTAAAATATCAAGACCACGTCGACCTCTATTTCGTTTTAATACATCTGAAGAATCGGCAATATGTTGCAATTCTTCTAACACAAATTCAGGAATGACGAGTGTTCCTTCTAAAAACCCTGTTTGGCAAATATCTGCAATACGACCATCAATGATAACACTTGTGTCCAAAATCTTTAATCCTGCACCTTTTCCTTCACTATCTGGGGCTTCGACTTCCTTTTTCTTTACCGCTCTCGAGGAAGTCGGGATGAAGTTTGAAAGTTCATCTCTCTTTTTAAAGCCAACTTGGAAACCTAAATAACCAAGTAAAAAGGTTACAATTAACGGGAAAACTGTACCTAGAAATTCAATAGAATTCAAAGGAATACTAATGAGAAATGCAACAAGCAAACCTAATATTAGTCCCATCGTTCCAAATAACAAATCCGTCACCGGCGCTTTTACGAGTGTTTCTTCAAATTTACGTATTAAGTCGGTGATGTAATCCGTCACCCAAAAAGTGGATATAAATAGTATGATGGCACCAATAAAACCTCCCGTATAAGGGTTTGATAACCAATTAGTTGCCCCCCCTATATTCAAGAGCGAAATCAAATCAGGAATAAAAATAAACCCCGCTGTTCCACCGATGATCAGTATAAACAATTGTACGATGCGTTTTAGCATACTTTCACCTCCTTTAATCATTATAGACAAATTCTTCAATTTGAAACGGTATATGCAAAAAAACTGCGTATTTTTTCAAGAAACTTAAAACTGCATATAGGTAAAAATAACAAAGGGGTCAGCAAATGTCAATTAAAGTAAAATTACAATTATATCGCTCATTTGTAATCTTCGTCAATATGTGTTTTGTTACGACAAAATTCATATGTGACGATCGATAAATAATTGCTCTTGAATACGCGTTAAACCTTCTTTGATTTTACGTGCTCTTACTTCACCAATGCCTTCAACTTCATCTAATTCTTCGATCGTCGCACGCATGATTTGTGGCAATTGCTCAAATTTCAACACTAAATTTTCCACAATTACTGGGGGGATACGCGGAATTTTATGCAGAATGCGATACCCTCGTGGTGATACAGCAAACTCTGAAATGTTCGATTTTGCATAACCGAGTAACTTCACAATCAATTGATCGTCTAATAGTTCATCGTTGGAAAGTTGTTTTAATTGGCGAAGGACTTGCGAAGGGTCATGATTGTTATCTTTTGCATAATCTTTTATCAGTAACATCGCTTCTTTCTCTGTATCTGAGACGAGCTCTTGTAATTGCATGGAAATAAGGCGCCCTTCATTACCTAATTCATTAACGTAATTAAGAATTTCACTTTTTATCCGCAGTACCATCTCAATACGATGCATCACTTGTGTCACTTCTTGAATCGTAACAAGTTCTTCAAATTCAAGCGCACCTAAGTTTGTAATTCCTTGATCTAACACCGACTTGTATTTTTCTAGGGTTTGAATGGCTTGGTTTGCCTTCGTTAAAATCATACCAATATCCTTCAAAGAATAACGGTATTCACCTTGATATAACGTAATGACATTTCTTCTTTGTGAAATGGAAATGACAAGGTTTCCGGTTTGCCTAGCTACACGCTGAGCTGTACGATGGCGAATTCCTGTTTCAGTAGACCCTATAGAGTTATTAGGGACAAGTTGTGTATTTGCATAAAGGATCCGTTGTCCATCTTCACTCAAAATGATCGCGCCATCCATTTTCGCGAGTTCATATAGGGAAGCAGGAGAGAACTCACAATTGATGAAAAAACCACCGTCTACAATATTCATCATTTCATTATTGTAACCGAGAACGATCAATCCACCAGTCTTCGCACGGAGTACGTTATCGATTCCTTGCCGTAACGGTGACCCTGGAGCCACCAGTGGTAACACTTCACTAATAAAATGGGTATCATATTTCGAATGTTGGTCCATTTGATGCACCTCCAATAGCCACTTCAATTGCTTCATCTATCGACTGTACCCCTATAACCTCAATACCATCAGGAACAGTCCACCCACCAAGGTTTTTCTTTGGTAAAATGACGCGCTCAAAACCTAGTTTTGCTGCTTCAAGTACACGCTGTTCAACGCGTGCTATACGTCGAACTTCTCCTGTTAACCCAACCTCACCAATAATGATATCGCCTGCTTGAGTTGGAACGTTACGGAAACTCGATGCAATACTAATTGCAACAGCCAAATCAATCGCAGGTTCATCTAAACGAACACCACCTGCTACTTTTACATAAGCATCTTGATTTTGAATCAACATACCGACACGCTTTTCTAACACAGCCATTAATAACGATATACGGTTGTGATCAAGCCCTGTCGCCATTCTTCGGGGCTGTCCGTAACTCGTTGGTGAAATAAGCGCTTGTATCTCGACAAGAACTGTTCTGGTTCCTTCCATTGATGCTACGACAGCTGAACCTGCAGCACCTGAGGAACGCTCTTCTAAAAATATTTCTGATGGATTTTTCACTTCCTCCAAGCCGACTTCCTTCATTTCGAATATACCGATCTCATTTGTTGAACCAAAACGGTTTTTAACAGCTCGTAAAATACGATACGTATGATGACGTTCACCTTCAAAATAAAGCACAGAGTCTACCATATGTTCCAATATCCTTGGCCCTGCAATCGATCCTTGTTTTGTCACATGGCCAACGATAAAGACGGCAATGCCCTTAGATTTGGCGATTTGCATTAAGGCAGATGTTGATTCGCGAACTTGCGTCACACTTCCTGGTGCTGAATTGACTGATTGAAGGTGGACAGTCTGAATCGAATCGATAATAACAAGTTCTGGATCAACAGATTCGATCGTTTGTTCAATGATGTCGTAAGCTGTTTCTGCAAACACAAACAATTGATCATCTGTAATACCTAAACGGTCCGCTCTTAACTTTGTTTGTTTGATTGATTCTTCACCTGAGATATAAAGAACTTTCTTTTTTGAAGAAGCCAAAGCTGCCGATACTTGGAGTAATAGCGTAGACTTTCCTATACCTGGATCTCCTCCGACAAGAATCAGTGATCCTGGTACGACACCTCCACCTAATACACGGTTAAGCTCTGCCATTGTTGTATCCATACGCTCCTCTTTTTCGCGAGGAACTTGTGTAATCGGTTGAGGTTTTGTTCGAGATGATTGCATAGTTGTCTGGGAAGTACGCCATCCTGGTGTTGATGAAGATACAAATTCTTCAACCATCGTGTTCCACTCTTGGCAACCTGGGCACTTTCCCATCCATTTTGTCGTTTCATAGCCACATTCTTGACATACAAACTTCGTTTTTGTTTTTGCCATGATTCTCTCCCTTAATTTACCGTCTTTACGAATTCAGTTATTTTTTATTTTATCACGAATTCGCCTGATACAAACAAGGGAAGGGTTTCTTTCTTCATAAACTGAGCCGAGAGTTAGCAAATGTTCTCTCGGCTCAGGCTTTAGTAGCAATTCAATGTTCAAAATTATTTCGTTACTGTTTCTTTATTCGTAACCGATTCAACGATAAATTCGTCATCTTTAACACCTATACGAACTTTTTGTCCTTTGTTAATGTTTCCAGTTAACAACTCTTCAGACAAACGATCTTCCACATGTTTTTGAAGCGCACGGCGTAAAGGACGAGCACCGTAATCTGGGTCATACCCTTCATCAGCAATTTTTCTTTTTGCCTCATCACTTAATTCAAAATCAATTCCTTGCTCCTCTAGGCGTTTACGCAATTGTCCTGCCATGAGGCCAACAATTTCTTGAATGTGTTCTTTCTCAAGTGCATGGAACACAATAAGCTCATCAATACGGTTAAGAAACTCAGGGCGGAAGCTTTTCTTCAAGTCACCCATGACTTTGCTCTTCATATCACCGTATGAATATCCGTCACGCTGCGCTGTAAAACCAAGGCTCTTAGACTGCTTTAGTGTGCTCGCACCGACGTTTGATGTCATGATAATCGCTGTGTTTCTAAAATCTACGCGGCGACCTTTTGAATCTGTCAAAAAGCCATCTTCAAGCACTTGCAGTAACATATTAAACACTTCTGGATGCGCCTTTTCAATCTCATCGAGCAATATAACTGAATAAGGTTTCTGACGAACTTTTTCCGTCAACTGGCCACCTTCTTCGTGCCCTACATAGCCTGGAGGTGAGCCAACAAGGCGCGCTGTTGAATGTTTTTCCATAAACTCTGACATATCCATACGGATGATCGAATCTTCATCTCCAAACAATGATTCCGCAACAGCACGGGCCAATTCTGTTTTACCTACACCTGTAGGCCCTAGGAAGATAAAGGACCCAATAGGTCTTTTCGGATCTTTTAACCCTGCACGTGCACGTCTGACCGCTGTTGCAATCGATTTTACAGCTTCTTCTTGACCAATGATTCGTTCGTGCAATGTCTCTTCCATTCGTAACAAACGTTCTGTTTCCGCTTCTTCTAATTTAGAAACAGGAATTCCCGTCCAGCTTGATACAACTTGGGCAATGTCATCAATTAAGACTTCTGTGTTTTCTTGACCTTGTTTTTCTTTCCACTCTTCTTTCATCGCCTCTAATTCTTCACGGAGACGCTGTTCTGAGTCACGTAGCGAGGCAGCCTTTTCAAACTCTTGACTCTGTACCGCTGCATCCTTTTCTTTACGTGTCTCTTCTAATTTATGCTCTAACTCTTTTAAGTTCGGTGGTGCGGTATAAGAACGCAAACGAACTTTTGAACCTGCTTCGTCGATTAAATCAATCGCCTTATCTGGAAGAAAACGATCCGAGATATAACGATCTGATAACTTCACAGCTTCTTCAATGGCATCGTCTGTAATTGTGACACGATGGTGTGCCTCATATCGGTCACGAAGACCTGATAAAATTTGAATCGATTCATCAATCGTCGGTTCATCAACTTGAATTGGTTGGAAACGACGTTCAAGGGCAGCATCTTTTTCAATATATTTGCGGTATTCATCAAGCGTTGTCGCACCTATACATTGCAACTCTCCACGTGCAAGCGATGGTTTTAAAATGTTAGAAGCGTCAATTGCACCTTCTGCACCACCAGCACCTATGAGCGTATGAAGCTCATCAATAAATAAAATCACATTGCCAGCTTGACGAATTTCCTCCATGACTTTTTTCAAACGGTCTTCAAATTCACCACGATATTTTGTACCCGCAACAACCGTACCCATATCCAGGGTCATAACTCGTTTATTACGTAAAATTTCAGGTACTTCATTATTGACAATTTGCTGGGCTAAACCTTCAGCAATCGCTGTTTTACCGACACCTGGCTCCCCAATTAAAACAGGGTTGTTTTTTGTTCTACGGCTGAGCACTTGGATAACTCTTTCAATTTCTTTGCTTCGTCCAATAACAGGGTCAATCGCTTCTTCCTTAGCTATCGCTGTTAAATCTCGAGCCAAGCTATCTAGCGTTGGTGTACTTGCATTCGCCCCTGAGCCGACTTGCTGACCATTTGAGTTCGCAGATTCACTTGAACCTAACAGTTGTAAAACTTGTTGGCGAGCTTTGTTCAAACTAACACCTAGGTTATTAAGAACGCGAGCGGCAACACCTTCACCCTCTCGAATCAAACCAAGCAAAACATGCTCTGTTCCAACATAAGAGTGTCCAAGCTTTCGTGCTTCATCCATCGAGAGCTCAATGACTTTTTTCGCTCGTGGAGTATAGTGAATTTGTTCTACTTGTGCTTCACTACTTCCAATCAATGACTCGACTTCGGACTGAATTTTATCAGATTCGAGGCCAAGCGCAGATAATGCCTTCGCTGCAATCCCTTCACCTTCATTGACAAGACCGAGAAGAACATGCTCGGTGCCAATATTGTTATGTCCTAAGCGCATCGCTTCCTCTTGTGCCAGTGCAAGGACTTTTTGTGCTCGTTCAGTAAATCGACCAAACATCATATAACGGACACCTCCAGTTAATCTTGATTTTTCTCTGCTTCTAGTTGAAGTCTCTCTCGAATAAGCGCTGCTCTTCGTTGATCACGTTCATCAGGGGAAAGCGCTTCTCCTGCGTACTGTTGTAAAAATGCAGGTTGTGTTAAAACCATTAATTCGTTAAGGATGCTCGCACTCACATTTTTAATCATTCCTAAATCAATGCCTAACCGAACATCTGATAAGCGCTGTGATGCTTCTTTAGACTCCATACGTCGGCTATAGGCTAATGTCCCATACGAGCGAAATACCCTGTCTTCAATATGGTTATTCGAGGATTCAAGTAAAGATTCCCGTGCAGCTCTTTCTTGTTGCACAAGTTGTTTAACAACGCTGCTCAAATCACCAATAATATCTTCTTCTGACTTTCCTAATGTCATTTGATTGGACACTTGAAATAAGTGACCTAAGGCTTCACTGCCCTCACCGTAAATACCTCTAACAGCAAGGCCGAGTTGGTGAATCGCTGGTAATATTCGATTCATCTGCTGAGTAACGACAAGAGCTGGTAAGTGCATCATAACAGATGCTCTTAAACCTGTTCCCACATTTGTTGGACAACTTGTCATATATCCATGTTGTTCATCAAATGCATAAGTGAACCTTTCTTCTAACCAATCATCAATCTCATTGGCTAGTTCTAAACCTTCATCTAACCGAAAGCCTGATAGTAAACATTGAATGCGCAAATGATCCTCTTCATTCACCATGATACTTAATGATTCATCTTCACTAAGAATAGATGCCCCATACGGAGACTTTTCTGCAAGCGCTGGACTTATTAAGTGCTTTTCAACGAGAACCTGTTTCTCATTTTTGTCCATGCTTTTCATTTCCAAACATGAAAGATCTCCAAATCTTCGGTGAGAAGTTGTTGGGTTTATTTGTTTTTTTACATCATTTAATAGTTTCTCAGCGTCTTCGTTAGAAGTAACAACCGGAAATGTATGCTCTTCAAGGTTTCGAGCGAGCCGGATTCGACTGCTTAATACAATATCTGAATCAGGTCCTTCATTTTTCATCCATGGACTTATTGCTTCATGAATAAATCGTTGTAAAGACAAGGCTCACCCCTCCTTTTTCTCATCGAGAGATTGTTGTAAGGAACGGATTTGATCACGAAGTTCTGCAGCTTCCTCAAATTCTTCCTGATCAATTTTTTCTTTAAGTACTTGTTTCAGTTCGTCAATTTGACGGTGAATATGCAAGTCTTTCCCTTTCCGTTTCGGAATTTTACCTGCATGTGTTGTATTTCCACTATGCAGTCGCTTAAAAATAGGGTCTAAATTCTTTTTAAACGTTTCATAACATTTAACACAACCAAACCGACCTGATTCAGCAAATTGACGATAAGTCATACCACAACTTTCACATTGGGACTCCCTTGCTCTTTGTTTAGACTCAGTCTCTGAATAATGTTTTGGCTGTTCAAAGTCTAGTAACCCTGATAATAATTGATGAATCGAGAAACTGTTAGAACCAGGGATATATTCTCCTTTTTCTTTTGCACAAACATCGCAAATGTGAAACTCAGTTTTTTCACCATTTATGATCTTTGTAAAATGTAAGGTTGCTTGCCTTTGTTGACATTCTTGACAAAGCATGGGTTCCCCTCCTTTATCGTTCATCACTCGACTCTTTATACATAAAAGGTATTAGCATTGCCTTAAAAATTTGAGCACGTAACTCATCACGTAGAGGCAAGTGTACATTTAAAGTTTGACGGTGAATAGCATTTAACATCAAACTTGCCTCACGTTTATTGATTACATCCTCTTCATAAAGACGACCTATCATATTTGATGCAGCTTGCTGCGATAAATGTGAACCGATCATATTCGTCATTTGATTGACTAAGTCCGCTTTATCATCAGGCTTAACCTTTATAATTCTGATATATCCTCCTCCACCTCTTTTACTTTCCACAACATAACCCTTTTCAACCGTAAATCTTGTTCGGATTACATAATTAATTTGTGAGGGGACGCATTGAAAATAGTCGGCAAGTTCACTGCGCTTTAGTTCAATGGAACGTTGTTCACTTTCATCAATTGCTTTTTTTATGTACGTTTCGATCACATCTGAAATGTTGCGCATGAACGCTCCCTCCCACCTTCAATTGACTTTGACTATCTTTGACTTTAATTTTATTATAACGAAAATCTTTACTTTTGCAAACTTTTCAGCTTATATTCCACGGGTATAACGATTTTCTAAATATGTAAACATGATATGAAAAAACGCTGAATGAAGAGGTTCAATTCTAATAACCTTTCCTTAATTGGTTATTCCACAATAAAGCGTATTTCAAACGGTTTCTCTCGCAAGTATTTTATTTTTTTATCATTACCCAAAAAACACTCGCTCTTCAATCAAACGATTGGAAGTGAGATTGCCAGTATGGGTAGGGAAAAGCGGGGGGAGAGCCCCATCCGTCGAAAGCCTAAGGTTGCTGAGGAAGACTCGTCTGCTTGAAGATTTAAACAAACGATAAATGGGGGTGAATGTCTATTTCGTGTAGTCAATCGATCTGATTATTAAACGGTCAGCAGTTTCGATTGGTATTAACCTTCATGTTTGGTAGATGTGGTATGATACGTGGGCAATACAGGCGGATTCCTCGCTTTCTTATTTTTCTATAACCCTTTTCACCTTGCGGTGATCAACTTCTTGAAAACATTAAAAAAGCACATCGCTTCTGCGACATGCTTTCGTATGCCTGGCGGCGTCCTACTCTCACAGGGGGAGAGCCCCCAACTACCATCGGCGCTGAAGAGCTTAACTTCCGTGTTCGGCATGGGAACGGGTGT
>NZ_JACHHB010000020.1 GCF_014202575.1 Texcoconibacillus texcoconensis
GGTTGAGTTTTAGCTATTTCCTCTATTCTTATCAGTTTTGTTTCCATTAGTTTCATCTACCTCTGCGTGTAGTTAATGTGTCCCTAAATAAGATGATGATAGGGAGTTCGCCTTTCCTCCATCGGAGTTACCCAACTTCATTGGTACTATGCAAACTCTCCGAATTCCTAACCGGCTTTTGGTTTCCTCGCTTTGTATCGCTTGTACACCATACTCCTTCTAAGTCTATAGAGAAGACCAGTTAGGACCTCCCGAGTTGCCACGACATATCCATGTGTGACGTGCCGAGGGCATTGACCCCGAGGAGCCTTCCTTTTCTTACCTTTAACGAAAAAGGAAGTTTTGCTTTCTACACGGACCAGTGTATCAGCACTCCCATTTGGGATTTCGAGGCTCAAACCCTTCAACCGTAGCTTACGGCCCATCACCTAACTGTCTACGCTTAAAGATCGGAGTTGCCTCCTATCCTCCAAGACTCGCTACGAGTGAGTGGCTAGCTCTTACTCGACGGGAATCCCACCCGCTATATGTCGCGACCTTGCTCGGTCGCTCGGTCCGTCCCTATGCTTCCGGCGAACCGGATCCGTCCCTATACTTCCCCTTGTACTTGTTGATACGTTGGTAGGGCAGTCATTGCTCCTTTAGTTGAAGCAGCTAGTGCACCGGATACACTCGCAAAACGTGTGATATCATAGGCTTCTTCTTCTGTGATAGAGGCGATGCTTTCCTCACGTTCATGAAGGCGATATAATAAACCGGACACAAACGCATCTCCTGCTCCTGTTGTATCAACAGTCTCTACTTTCATCGTTGGAACATGAATATGCTTCCCATCTCCATAGAAAACATCACTACCTTCTGCCCCTTTTGTCACAAAAATAAGCGGAATATTGTATTTTTGTAATTCTTTCATTCCTTCTTCTAACTCTTCTTCACCAGTGATAAAGGTGAGTTCTTCATCAGAGATTTTTAATACATCGGTTTGATCAAGCATTGAAACAATCGTTTCTCTAGCTGTTTCTTCATTTTCCCACAAACCGAGTCGTAAATTTGGGTCGTATGAAACGATCATTTCTCTTTCGCGTGCGATCTCAACCGCTCGCTTTGTCGCGGTTTTGGCCGGTTCACTAATCATACTGATCGAACCAAAGTGTAAAACATTATGTCCTTCTAAATAAGACGAATCAAATTCACTTTCTTGTAAAAAGCGGTCAGCACT
This sequence comes from Texcoconibacillus texcoconensis, assembly GCF_014202575.1. Classification (GTDB taxonomy): domain Bacteria; phylum Bacillota; class Bacilli; order Bacillales; family Salisediminibacteriaceae; genus Texcoconibacillus; species Texcoconibacillus texcoconensis. The sequence continues at coordinate 1,220 of NZ_JACHHB010000020.1, forward strand.
TGGGTCAATGTAAAAATCAAATGACCGTTCACCGTTTTCGTCAATGGTGACAAAGGTTAGCCCCGTTCGCGCTTTGGTGGTTAAAAACATTGTATTAGTATGTACACCATTGGATGAAAGAGTTTCTTTCAAATAGTGTCCTAGCACGTCGTCACCAACTTTCCCTAGAAATGTCGACTGTGCACCAAGTCTAGCTAATCCGACGGCAACATTTGCAGGTGCACCTCCTGGGCTTTTTTGAAAGTGAAGATTATCGTGATCTATCGGAATAAAATCAATGAGTGCCTCACCTAAACTAAGGACTCCTTTAATCATTTTTATACCTCCTTCATTCGTTACAACACGTTACAACAAAAGTTCAAAACGACGTCGTAAATCGCCGCTTCCTGTTTCTCTGCTTTATGGCGTTATGTTGCCCGATAAAGATGCAAACACTTGATGCACATACATTTACAATAGAGCGCTTTCTCTTTTTCATAAACCATTAAATCCCACCTCGTAAATTTTAACCCAAAACTTGCTCATGCTTCCTAAGAAACACGAGAAGATGCCACTGTTTCAACTTCCTCCTGAGGTAAGGACACTTCATACACGTAAACAATGCACGCGATAACCAAGCTGACGGAATAAAACGGGAGAATCCCCGGAAACCAATTGAACAGCATATACGTGATGAACACACTGAGTACAACAGGCACTATACGAAAAGGATGTATAACGATTAAGTAGAGGCTATCTTTCAGTGCTTCTTTCCCTTTTTTCCCTTTCATAAAAGAAAGGACAAGCCCCATTGTTAAAGATACTAAAAACGCTACTACTAAAAGCAATGAAAAAACAAAAAAGTAAAAGATAAAACCTGTAAACCCGGTTACAATCCATAAATTAAGCATAGACAAACTAAACAAAAAGACGAGCAATAAAAAGGTCAGGTTACTTGCCAGAAACACTCGAACATACTCACGCTTATAAAAACGAAGTGGCGAAGGGCGGCTCCCCTTCATCCACTCTCTCAATAATGAAGCCGCTGCAACGGTCGCAGGATAAACACCTAAAACGACACCGCCAATCAGGGTGAAGAAAACCCAAAACAAGTTCACCATTGCCAAGCGCATCAGCCAGTCTGAAATGATATAAATGCCATTATGTGAACGTGTCATGCTTTCACCCTTCCTTATTTATCCTTCATTTAGATCCATACTGATTTTAGTGGTTGAATTTGTTGCTTAGCAACATTTAATTGTTGTCCTTCCTTACACTCTAAACTCATACGAAATTCTTTGATATCAGGTGAAGGAAAGAATAGATTCGTCAACACCACTTCCCCATCATTTGCAAAGACTTCTATGGACGAAGTATCCACAATGATTCGCAAATTCAGCTCTTCATTTGGACAAGATACAGGTGCTTCATAACATTCAGCAAAATCCTCAGAAAAACTTCTAACCCCTCTGCGACTACGGTCTACATAAAGTTTTCCTGTTCCCTTGTTATATACAATTGAGACGCCTTCTTCTGTACTTTCAAATACTGTCGCCTTAAATACATTAGCTTCTGTTATGTCTAAACTCAACTGCCATTCAAATGGCCCTTGTGGTTGTGGCAGAGAACGAATTTCTTGATTGAATAATGGAAATGATCGACTCGCATCAGAGGATGCTTTTAAACAATCTAATTCACGTATAGGTTCCTGGCATAAAATGACATTTCCTTGATGATCAGTCTTTAACATCACTTCACGAGGAATACTCATGGCACTACGCCAAGGTGATGTCGGCACTTCATTGGCATATAGCCAGTTGCTCATCCATGCTAACCATATACACCTCCCACCTTCAACGTTGGCAAACGATTGCGTAGCATAAAAGTCCTTTCCATAATCCAACCATCGAACATCTTGATGATCAGAGACAAACGATTTCCCCTCAAATTCACCAATAAAATATTGTCCACCAGAGCCACCAGCAACGGCTCCTTCACCGATGTCCACTTGTAAAATCCATTTCTTTTTCGGTCCACCATCTACTGGGAGCTCAATAAGGTCTGGACACTCCCAAACCCCTCCGTGCGCACCATATCCATCACCAAAACTACTGGTATATGTCCAATCCTTTAAATTTTTCGATTCATAGAAATAGACTTCTTGCCCTGCAGCTAAAACCATGACCCACTTTTGTTCCGGTTCATACCAAAGAACTTTTGGATCTCTAAAGTCTTCAACGCCTGGGTTCTTAATAACTGGATTTGCTTCATACTTTTCCCACGTTCTCCCAGCATCTCGACTATAAGCAATGCTCTGTTGTTGGTGTTCTTGGTCAGCATGAGTAAATATAGCAACGAGCCCATCTTCCCCATCGAAAAAACCAGAAGTATCACCGTAGTCGACGACGCAGCTTCCAGAGAAAATCATTCCTAATTCATCCGGATAAAGAGCAATCGGTAAATGGGTCCAATGCAATAAATCTGTACTAACGGCATGCCCCCAGTGCATCGGGCCCCACTGTTTACTAAACGGATGATATTGATAAAACAAATGATATTCTCCACGATAGTAAACAAGACCATTAGGGTCATTCATCCACATTTCTTCTGGCGTAAAATGGACTTGCGGACGGTACAATTCATGAAATTTCATATCTTCTTTTTCTTTTAACGGATTACTTGACACAGTCGCGCACCTCCACGAGCTTTTTTCATTTTATTTCATAGCTTCATATCCTTTAGTTTTTCGAACCTGTATGCGTTAAACCTTGAACGTAATAACGTTGTAGGAAGACAAAGACAAGTAACATCGGGATCGTTGCGACCGTTAGCGCAGCCATCATCGGTCCCCACTCAACAGGTTCTTGATTCATGAAATACTGCAAACCGATTTGAATCGTCCGTATGCTTTCATCTGAAGCAACAACAAGCGGCCATAGAAAGTCGTTCCAATGGTTGATAAACAATACGATTGCAACCGTTGCAAAGACCGGCTTAGATAACGGAACAATGATACGAAAGAAGATCCCTACTTGCGAACATCCGTCGATTTTCGCCGCTTCTTCTAATTCCTTAGGAAAATCTAAGAAAAACTGACGGAAGAGGAAAATAGCAAAAGCATTCGCAATAAATGGAACAATGAGTCCCGTGTACGTATTCACCCAACCTAAGTTAAAGACGAGCACATATAATGGTAAAAAGATACTTTCAGGCGGGATGATCAACGTAGCAATAATAACACCTAACCAAAACCCGGCGAATGGGATACGAAAACGAGCAAGCGCATAGCCCGCCATCGAATTAACAATGAGGCCAAAAATAATGATTCCACTTGTATAAATCAAACTATTGACGATATACCTAAACAAATCGGCACGCTCAAAGGCAATTCGGTAGTTTTCAAAATAACCACCTTCAATTTCTCCTGGCATCGGTGGCAAGAATGCCTGTAATGATCCCATATCCCTGAAAATTTGTACGTCTTCTTTCATAGAAGAAGCAATCATCCAAATTAGAGGAAATAGAAAAATGAACGCTAGAAAAATCATCAACATGTATACAAGAATTCGTCGGATTATACGTTTTCGTTTCATTTTTTCCTACCCCCGTTCCTCTGATGCTAGTTTTCGTTGAATGATTGCAACGATTAGAACGATGACTGTAAATACTACGGCCATTGCGGAAGCATAACCGACATCACGATAGTTAAATCCAACTTCATAGATGTGGTAGACTAGTGACTTGGTTGACCCTAATGGTCCACCTTGTGTCATGATCATTGGTTGAACTAACAGTTTAAAGGCGGCAATGGTAATCGTAATAAAAATAAATAATGAAATGTTTCGAAGGCCTGGAATCGTCACATGTAAAAACTTTTGCCAAGTGCTAGCACCGTCAATATCAGCCGCTTCATAAAGATGATCAGGTATATTCTGAAGTCCTGCAAGGAAAATCATCATTTGAAATCCTGCCCCTTGCCATACAGACATCGCGATAATGGAGTTCATTGCTTGATCAGGACTTGTTAAAAAAGGTTGCTCCGGAATACCAACAATGCTTAATAATTCATTAATCAAACCTTCACTTGGATTGTACATAAACGTCCAAAGAATAGATACTACGACTAGTGACATGACAACTGGAGAAAAATATGCGGTCCGAAAAAAAGTACGTCCTTTTAGCTTCTTATTAACGAGTAAAGCTAACCCTAAAGCGACTGCCATTTGAACCGGAACAACAATTACAGTAAAATAAACCGTATTCCAAAACGCTTGTCTAAATTGGGCATCATCAATAATTCCTCGAAAATTATCCAAACCTATAAATGAGCGATCATCAGGAGTGAGAATGTAAAAATCTGTGAAACTGTAGTAAAACATTACGCCCATTGGATAAAGGAGAAAAATAGACAGTAAGATAAGTGCTGGTGCTAGAAAAATGTAACCCGTTGCGGCTTCACGTGCTTCTTTCGTTTTTGAAAATACCCGCTTTTTTTGTGACATTATGCAATCACTCCGTTGTTTAGAGTCAGAGAGGGACGTCACATCCCTCTCTTTAAAATCGTGGATTAATCAGCAAACCTTTGAAGTTCACGTTCAACACGCTCAACCTGTTGATCGGCGACTTGTTGAAGGTCTTGATCTAACGAAGCTGCGTTATAAATTTCAGCAAAGGCATCTGTTAACACTGGATATGCAGGCGTTGCAGGACGAGCTCGCGCCGTTTCCGTTACTTGTTCTTTCATCACACTCCATGGTAACTCTTCAAAACGTTCCATATTTTCAAAGGCTGATTCTCTTGCTGGTGGCATCCCCGTCACCTCAGCTAATCCTTCTGTTGACTCTGCATTGGTCATCCATGCCATGAGTTCATAGGCTTCTTCTGGATGTTCAGAATTTGTCGTCATTCCATACGCCATACTTCCTGATGGAGATACAGGCTCATCTTTAACAGGGTAAGGCATCATTCCCCAATTTAAATCAGCATCTTCTGCAGATATTGCAATCCAAGGGCCACCAAGAGCCATCGCCGCGTTACCTTCTTCAAATTGCATCTCCCCTGGTGAATTACTTACAACACCTGCATCAAACAAGGATTGAATATATTCAAATGCCTCCACTGCTTCAGGTCCATTTAAATATCCATCAGCTGTCGAACCATCTTCTGCAATCAACGCTCCTCCGTTAGACCATACAAACGGCGCACCAGAAAATGTCATATATTCACCAATACCATAGTTCCAAAACTTGTTTAAGCCATAACGCTCATCCGTTGTTAATTGTTCTGCTACATCTTTAAATTCATCCCAATCCCATGCCTCATCAACTGAAGTTGGTACATCGATCCCTTCTTCTTCAAAGATATCTTTGTTATAGAAAAGGGATACAGACCCCTCCATTGCTCCTAGCGTATATAAGCTACCATCATATGTTCCTTGCTGAATAATCGAATCAACAAAGTCTTCTCTATCTTCGTCAGAAATATACTCATCAATCGATTGGATAACATCGGCATCTGCAAAACTTGCTGTATATGGTCCGTCAATTGCCATAACATCTGGGAGCTCTCCAGCAACCAACGCAGCATTGATACTATCACTGTAAGCACTTGCTCCATCATCAATAATAATTTCAGTGTCGACATGAATGTCTTCATGCGCATCATTAAAAGCATCAATACGCTCAATATAAAAGTTGGTTTCATCTTCGCCAGTTTGGTGAATCCAAAAATCTAGGACAACATCTTCATCACCCGTTGCCTGAACTTCAGTGTCAGCCTCTCCTGTTTCTACATCATCACTCGTTCCTTCATTTGTTTCTTCATTTGTTTCTTCACCATTCTCATCGACTTCTCCATTCTCGGTCTCAGTGGCTTCTTCTCCACCACACGCAACAGCTGTCAACAATGCCAATGTAGGTAAAGTCATTTTCCATTTCTTATTCATTTTGTTTCCCCCTTAATCTTTAATTTGTTATTAATGAAGAACATGAACAACTGAGTCAGACCTTTACAACACCTCCTAAACTTAATAAGTACTTTCTGACACGTTTACGTAATCGTTTACGTAAACGATTAAATAAAAATCCCGTTTATTTAAAACGAAATTTTTCAGCTTGATGAACGTTCTATAAACTGAGAAGGTAAATACTCGATTCGACTCCGACCTTTATCTCCTTCAATCCGTTCAAGTAAGCGCATAACACTTCGCTTCCCTAATTCAAATGACGGTTGTTTAACAGTAGATAATGGTGGAGATGTAATCTTCATCCAATCGTGATCGTCATAACCAACAATCGCTACGTCTTGTGGAATCTTTTTTCCATATTGTTGCAAGGCTGCCATTGCACCTACAGTCATAATGTTATTAGCAACAAAAATTGCTGTTACACCTTTGTCGATTAACTCTTTTGCTAAAGTAAAACCATTTTCATAGTTTGGTATACCAATTTTTATAGTTGAGATAACTTCTTGCTGTTCATGGTCAGCTATAACTTGTTGAAAACTTTCATATCGATCATTACTTGTCGTCACTCCTAAAGTCCCGCAAATCATACCAATTTGTTTGTGTCCCTTTTCTATCAACGATTGAACCGCTTGATATGTGGCTCCCTTATTATCTACTAAAATCATGTCACCAAAGCTTTGATCAATTTTACGATCAATAAATACAACTGGATAATTATCATTGATCAACTCAACATATTTGTCTCCTTCACCAAGTGAAGGGGCTATGATCAGTCCATCGATAAGTTGTGTATTAAACCCTTTAATTTGTTCCTTCTCTGTCTCAAAATCTTCATTTGAATTACTTAAGATTAAATTATATCCACGTTCCTTTAACCCTTGTTCTATTCCATTAGCAATTGACATAAAGAAGAAGTTTGAGATATCTGAAGCCACTAATGGTACAAGCAACCCAATTGTATTTGTTTTTCTACTCCGCAAGCTTCTTGCTACTGAGTTGGGTTGGTAGTCTAGCTCCCTCATCGCTTCATAAACTCGTTTCTTCGTTTGTTCCGAAACGAACCGAGTTTCATTAATAACATGAGAAACGGTTGCGGTTGAAACATTGGCTCTTTTTGCTACATCCTTAATGCTCATACGTTCCATAAGACATCCTCTTTCTTTGTTAAACGTTTACGTAAACGTTTAACTGTTGTTACTCACAGTTTACAACCATAAATTCCCTGTGTCAATGAAGCGCTTACATTTGTGCGTATCAAGTTTTTCTATAGGGTCTTCTTTACGAACCTAAACAGTACTCTATTCTTAAATGCTTTTAGCTACCTTGCCATCTCTTGACCCCTGAATATTTTTATCACTTTCTACAACTATGACCTTTTCAAAACCATTCAAGCTGTCAAAGGATTTGTGCCATTTTCACTTTTATAGTTTTTATCATTTTCGCGCTCATTGTTTAATGTCCAGGATCTGAGCATTCTTCTCTTTTTATTCGAAAAGATATATGCCTTTATTAAACGTATTTTACAACTTTGTCGCTATTTCTCAGCTTCAAGTTGACTTATTCGTTTTTCAAGTGCTTCTATTTTTGCATTTTGCAGTTTATTTATTTCAATGAGTTCAGAAACTTGATTGATCGTTTCTCTAGTCAGTCTTTTTAATTCTTCGTATTCAGATAAACTTGATGAAGCTTCACTTCTCATATTTCCTTTATCGCTATTATCTACATGAATTTCATAACCCTCTCCCATCACTTCTTTTACTGTCTTGAAAATGAAATCCTTATATCGATTTTCAATCCAGTCTGCCGCAAATTCATTTGAAGCTTTAACAATAATAGTATTACCCTCAATCTCCGCTTCAGTTTTAACGAACCATGTTTCGAAGCTTGGTTTAGGTATTTCGTTACTAATTTTTTTTAGAACTTGGTTCCACCATTCATTCCCATTCTCAGCCATAGCTATTTCTCCTTTTTCTATAACTTGTCCTTATAATATCCCATTTATTATACTTCATCCCGGTTTTAAGAAAATAAAACCAACACCTTCCTTCGATTTTCATAATGGTTTTGCATAATCCCTTAGAATAATCAAATGATTGGAGTTGCTAGCAAACATCTTTAATGTTTCTGAGATTACGACAAGCAAGCTTTTGGGAGGTAAATATGGAAAATGGACATGACAAAAAACAGTGTCCTTGAAAAAGAACACTGTTTTTACTAGAGAGGGGCTAAAACAAATAACCTTTTTGGTTAGTTGAACAAACTTTTCTAAATTCACTAGAAAAATGATTACAGTGAGATTACAAAACCGGCGAACCCGATCCGTCCCTATGCTTCCCTTTATACACTCTTGCTTCATAAGGTTGGAGTGTCGTTTTTGAATTAAATTGTTTCTCGCCTTTATAGTTACCAATTAACAACTCGGGTTGATTGATCTCAATGTTTTCAGGAACATTCACTTCCACAGTTTCGTCACTGAAATTTGTGAGAACAAACAGGATATCATCATCTAAACGTCTTTTATAAGCAAAGACTTTCTCGTCCTCAGGTAAAAGTAACTCATAATCTCCATAAACGATCACATCGTGTTCTTTTCGCAGTTGGATGAGTTTTCTATAATAATGGAAGATCGATTCCTCATCTTGAAGTGCCTTTTCAGCATTAATCGTTTCATAATTGTCGTTTACTTTTATCCAAGGTTCACCTGTCGTAAATCCTGCATGAGGTGAATCATCCCATTGAACAGGGGTTCTCGCATTATCTCTGCCTTTAACGTATATGGATTCCATCACTTCATTCTTGTCTCTACCCTTTTCATAAACTTGCTCGTTATAATAATTAATCGTTTCAATATCTCGGTAATCTTCAATGGAATCAAATTTAATATTTGTCATACCGATTTCTTCACCTTGGTATATATAAGGCGTGCCCTGAAGCATGTGCAGAAAAGTTCCGAGCATTTTTGCAGATTCGTCATGATAATTTTTGTCATCACCAAATCGTGAAACAACCCTTGGTTGATCATGGTTATTTAAATACAGGCTATTCCATCCGATTCCATTCAGTCCAGTTTGCCAGCGACTAATGCTCTTCTTGAGATCTCTCAAATCCAAAGGTTTTAAATCAAATTTCCCCCCTGGACCGGAATCTAAATCCATGTGCTCAAACTGGAAGACCATTTGTAATTCATTTCTATTTAAATCCGTATACTTTTTCGCTTCTTCAACATCGACACCCGGCATTTCGCCTACAGTCATAACGTCGTAACCTTTTAATGCCTTTTCATTCATTTCCTGAAGAAACTCATGAATGCGTGGCCCGTTCATGAAAAATTGACCGCCAGACGCATACGTTTCGTCTTCTTCTTTAGGTGCATCGGGTAAGCCAGGTGTTTTAGAAATAAAGTTGATAACATCCATTCGGAATCCATCTATTCCACGATCGAGCCACTTACGCATCATCGTGTATATTTCTTCCCTAAGCTCTGGGTTTTCCCAATTTAAATCCGGCTGTTTCGGGCTGAATAAATGCAAATAATAGTCTTCCGTCTCTTCATTATATTCCCAGGCCGAGCCACCGAAAGTTGCACCCCAGTTGTTAGGTTCTTTGCCGTCTTCTTTTCCTGAGCGCCAAATATAATACTCTCTATATTTATTATCTTTTGATTTTTTCGCTTCCTGGAACCATCCATGTTCATCAGACGTGTGGTTAACAACTAAATCCATGATTAATTTCATGCCTCGGTTATGAACCTCGGCCAATAAATGTTCCCAGTCTTCCATCGTTCCGAAGTCTTCCATAATCTGATCGTAATGAGATATATCATAACCATTATCATCATTTGGAGATTGATAAACTGGAGAAAGCCAAATGACATCGATCCCTAAATATTTTAAGTAATCAAGCTTCTCTATGATTCCAGGGATATCGCCAATCCCATCCCCATTACTATCATTAAAACTTCGCGGATAAATTTGATAAACGACGCTTTCTTTCCACCAATTTCTTTCCATTACCAATACCTCCACTTATTTTCGTAAGTTGATTTTATTTTATAGAACCTTTCATAACGCCACCTATAATAAAAATCCAAGGCGTCGCTTTGTCTCTGCTTTACGTCTTCAATTAAACTTTATTTTTTAAGATCAACGCTTCAAACGGGGCTAATTCAACGTTCAAAGAACAGTCTTTCACATTCCACGTTTCATTTTCCTTCTTGCCGTCAATCAACACGCGTTCGTAAGTTCCATCTTTAAGATCGCATAGGCTAAACTGGACATTCTCGTCGCTACTGTTTAATGCGATGATGAACGTGTTTTTGTCGTCGGACCGTTCGTAAGCGGTATAAGCTGTACCTTCTTGGGCAGAAAGGAAACGGAAACGACCGTCCCGGAGTGCACGATATTGTTTTCTTAACTGAATCATTTGTTGGTAAAATGTGAATAAATCCCGATCTTGATCAGATTCGTCCCATACCATCGGTTTACGGCAATCTGGGTCGTGATCGCCATCCATACCGACTTCATCGCCGTAATAAATACAAGGCGTTCCTGTAAACGTCAGTTGGAATAGCGCCGCCAGCTTCATTAGTTCTTTACTGCCATCAGCGACCGTCAGCAAACGCGGTGTATCGTGGGAATCTAGTAAATTAAATGAGACTTCATTGACTTGTTGTGGATAAGCAATTTGCATTTCCTGGATCCGGCCCATAAATTGATTCGCATCGATTTCCCCTTTTGCAAAGAAGTCTAAGATACTGTTTGTAACAGGATAGTTCATGACAGCATCAAACTGGTCACCTTGAAGCCAAGCGTTCGAGTTATGCCAAATTTCTCCGAGAATATAGGCTTCAGGATTCGCCTTTTTCACAACTTGGCGGAATTCTCGCCAAAATTGGTGATCAACTTCATTGGCAACATCAAGGCGCCATCCATCGCAGCCAATGTCTTCAATCCAATAGCGGGCGACTTCGAGTAAATACGCCTTCACTTCAGGATGCTCGGTGTTTAATTTTGGCATAGAAGCGACGAAGCCAAATGTGTCATAGTTCAGTTCTGGTTCTGTTTTTAACGGAAACTCACGAACATGGAACCAGTCAGCAAAACGCGATTTTTCTCCATTTTTCAATACGTCTTGGAAAGGCGGGAAGTAGTAGCCTGAATGGTTGAACACCGCATCGAGCATGACGCGAATCCCGCGTTTGTGGGCTTCAGCGACCATCTTTTTCGCCAACTCATTATCGCCAAAATGAGGATCAACCCGCATGTAATCGATCGTATCGTATTTATGGTTGCTGAACGCTTCGAAGATCGGACAAAAATAGATGGCATTAATACCCAGTTCCTGTAAGTAATCTAAGTGATCGATCACACCTTGTAAGTCACCACCGAAAAAATTGTCTCTCTTCGGTTCCGCATCAGAAGTCCATGCTTCTACACCTTCAGGGTTCAGCGAAGGATCTCCATTAGCAAAACGCTCTGGGAAGATTTGATAGAAAATCGCATCTTTCACCCATTCAGGTGGCTCGTTGACATCGACAGGATTTAAGAATGGAAATTCAAACATTCCTGAAGGGGACCATAGCATACCAATACCCGACGAGTTCATGCTGCCTTCTTTAAATCCAAGCTCGTTATAGTAAACTTGTTTTTCATCTTTATCAAAGCGAAAAGCGTACGCTAAACGACGGAATGGAGGTTTCACTTCCGTTTCGTAATAGTCAAATAACCTATCGCTGGCAACTTTTTTCATTTCTTGTGTGGTGATCGTTTCCGGTTGAAAGTTGTACTTATCTCCCCAAATGAGGTGGACATGATCAACATCATCCCGCTTTGTTCGCACGCGAATATGAACCGTTTCCCGGTCGTAAGCATAGGCATAATGGGATTTTGGTTGGTGGTGAATCGCTTCCAATAACATCGTTAAAAACCTCCCTGTAAAGTTTAGAATCTATGGATTATTTTCTTAAACACGATTTTTAAGATTGCTAGAAACATTCACATGACGTATTTAGTTTTCGGCGGGGCGCGGGGGTGGTATGTGCAAACGCTTGCATTAACAGGTAATATAAACATTTCTTATCTTCACTTAAACCGATAAGAAATGGTGAACTTAGTATACCACGACAAATGTAAGCGCGTCCATGAGAAGAAGACAATTCGATTATTGTATGACACGAGTGAAAGGTCTGTAGAGACAAGTGGACAAGGGTGGGTCGAAACCTGAATAAGCTACCAGGTACTTTTCCTCTCAATTCAATGATGATCAAGACTGTCAATCAGAAGTATAGCAAGATATTGCAAATGAGGACACTCGTTTGCATAGTTAAAGTCAACCAATTCACGTAACTATGAAAAACTTTGTATGTAACAACACAATGAAACAGTTAGTACGGATATCCATAATGAAAACCACCTGAACATGAATGATATCAATGTTCAGGTGGTTTTAGTCGCTTAGAGGATGTTTCATTCAATGAAAGATTACAATGAGATTGCAAAATTGGCTAACTGGATCCGTCCCTTTGTTTTAATAAGCTACCAGGTACTTTTCCTCTCAATTCAATGATGATCAAGACTGTCAATCAGAAGTATAGCAAGATATTGCAAATGAGGACACTCGTTTGCATAGTTAAAGTCAACCAACACACGTAACTATGAAAAACTTTGTATGTAACAACACAATGAAACAGTTAGTACGGATATCCATAATGAAAACCACCTGAACATGAATGATATCAATGTTCAGGTGGTTTTAGTCGCTTAGAGGATGTTTCATTCAATGAAAGATTACAATGAGATTGCAAAATTGGCTAACTGGATCCGTCCCTTTGTTTTCCTTTCTTAAATTATTTTGCTGACAGATGTTTCTTTATATCTTTGACACTCAGTAACTTACCGGTAGTAATGACTTCACCGTCAACAGCAAAGCCAGGGGTGCTCAGCACTCCGTAATTCATGATGTCTTCCAAGTCCTCCACTTTAACTACTTCCGCTTCGAGACCGAGATCAGTTATCGCTTCCCTAGTTCTTGCTTCTAGCTTTTTGCACTTTGCACAACCGGTTCCTAAAATTTCAATTTTCATCATTATCCCTCCACATATTATTTAAAAGAATAGCACGCCTACAAGAAAAGCAAGCAATGTTGTAAACCCAATAACTAAAGCAATATAAACTCCTGCCCGCTTAAGGCCCATAACTCTTGAAACAACAATCATATTCGGCAAACTCATCGTTGGCCCTGCAAGTAGAAGGGCAAGGGCAGGCCCTTTAGCCATGCCTAGATCAAGAAAACTATTCACAATTGGCACTTCTGTAAGTGTGGCAAAATACATGAACGCGCCAAAAATTGAGGCAAGGAAGGTTGACTGAACCGTATTCTCACCAGCTGCGGCTGACATGAACGTTTCCGGTATTAATACCGTAATCACACCGGCAATAAAAATCCCTACGACGAACAGCGGAATGATTTTTTTAACCAAATCAAATGTTTCTAAACACCAGCTCCACAATTCATCCTTGTCGAAAAACAGCACAAGCTGGATAACTAGTATGACTAATGCCCCAAGCGTCACGAGAGGCATGTTCATACCTGACAGTAACATAACCAAAAGCGTCAAAAAGAACAGTACGTTTTGCCAGGTATTTCTCGGAGAAGCGTCTTTTACCTCAAACATCTTAGCATTTTTGTCTGTATTGTCTTCTTTCTTCTGAAAGATAAGCTGCATAATGAATCCAATGATGATCGCTAATATAACCGCACCCACAACTCGGGCAGCCCCTATGTCTACACCGATAAAACTGAACGTAAAGGTGATCGCAAGCAGGTTAATTGCAGGGCCGGCAAAAAGAAACGTGACAGCAGGACCGATACCTGCCCCTTTTTTCCAAATACTCGTGAACATTGGCAACACCGAACACGAACAGACTGTGAGGATAATACCTGAAACAGAGGCCATCGAATACGAAACAGATTTCTTAGCATTCGGTCCAAAATACTTAAGCACCGCTCCTTGCGACATAAACTGAGCGATCGCTCCTGAAATAAAGAAGACAATCGTTAACGTAATGGTTCGAGGCAAGGTAAAATACTCCACAAGAAACTGCCATCCGGCATATAAAATCTCCATCATCAGTCTTCCCCTCCTAAAAGAAGGTCCATGTTCTTAATAGAAGGGTTCAATGTATATATGGTGAACTTCCCCTCTCTCCTCGCCTGGATAACATCTCCTCGTTCCAAAAGTTTAAGATGGTGAGTCACCGTTGAACTCTTGCTACCCAGAGCTTCGACCAGCTCGCAAAGGCAACATTCCCGCATAGCTAATAAAGACACAATTTTAAGGCGTGTGCCGTCACCAAGCGCTTTAAAGAAGGCAGCTTTCGCATTGATTTCTTCCTCCTCCTTAAGGTAAGAGAACTTTTCCTGCGTCTCTTTTAAAAGTTCTTCGCATTCTTCCTTATTTAAAATCATCCACTCATTCATTGCCATGCCTCTCACCTGCCTTTTTATGATCTCTATTAAATATATCATTTTCACACTAACAAAACTATATTACTAGTTTTATAGTTTTGACATTTTTATGACAAGATATGGTTGGTATGGATTTAGTTTCTCGAGCATGGAAAATTGGATCATTCAATCCAAAATGACAAAAAACCCGTTTCTTCATCACCGAAATGCATGTTCAGTGAGAAAGAAACGGGTCGGGATCCTGGCAGCAGGGATGCTAACATTCTTCATTAAGGTGATCATTTATTACAATATGATTACAAAACCGGATAACAAACTCCGTCCCCGCGCTTCCCGTCCCTGCTTCCCCCAAAAAACGTCAAAAAAAAAGCCCTAATCATAGGGCTTTTTTTCATATTACTTCTGTACGTTTGCAGCTTGTGGTCCACGTTGACCTTGCTCAACATCAAAGTTTACTGCTTGGCCTTCTTCAAGTGTTTTGAAACCTTCACCTTGAATTGCTGAGAAGTGAACAAATACGTCGTCTTGTCCTTCAACTTCGATAAAACCGAAACCTTTTTCTGCGTTAAACCATTTTACTGTACCTTGTGTCATAGAAAATTCCTCCTGTGTGGGTTTTGCCCACAATTTATTACTAGTTGTGCTCTTCATTTAATCAATCCAGAGGAATTTACTTGTTAAAGCTTTCATCTTTCTTTCATATCCGAACATCAATTAGCTAACTTTAGTATAACCCATAACCCCAAATAAAGATACCCTTTTTTTGAAATCTTTTAAGTGGAATTACAGGGACGGATCGAGCGACCGAACAAGGTCGCTCGATCCGTCCCTGTGCTTCGCTCGGTATTGCAATAGTGTTATAAATAAACCCGATTTAAGGTCCTACATAATCATTTTCGTAAAACTGCCCTTGGACGTAACTCCCCTCTGGGTAATAGAAGATCCCGTGGCCATGGAAGTCTCCGTCGACAAACTCTCCTTCGTAGAAGGATCCGTCAGAAAATTCATAGACCCCATAGCCATGTCGGAGACCGTCGTACACATCGCCTTCATATGTATCGCCATTCGCCCATGTAAAACTGCCATACCCATGCGGCGTGCCTTGCTCTACTTCCCCTTCATAAACCGTTCCATCGGAGAATTCGATGACTTCGTCGTTTGGGCTCTCATCTGGGTTTTCAAACGGGGAGACCATATCATCTTCTTGGTGAACCGCATCTTCATTTGCATTCATTGCATCACCTGGAATGTTATCAATAACGTATTCACTTACCCATCCATATTCACCATTGGACGTTTTTACAGATAGCCATAAACGACCATCGTGATCATAGGCAACGTCATCGGTGTAAAACAAGTCTTCCCCTTCCATAACAGTTGTGACAACACCACTATTTAGATGAGGCTCATACCGCACGTTCGCCCCTTCTACATCTAAAAATAGCAGCTCAGCGCCTCTTCCTGTATCCACTTCGTCCTCTTCCTCATTGGCCTCCTCGCCAAAGGGGAAAAATCCACGGATGTCGTCAACAACATCAAAGTCATTGTCTCCAAAGAAAGCGTCCCACGAGAACCAAGCCACAAGAAGTAACAGCACCCAACGCTTATGGAAGCGTTTTTTACGTCCGTTCTTCCAGCGACCTTTCCAATCGACTTGCTGTTCGGAAAACAAAGTGCCATAACCGTGAGGTACATCATCGAATACCTCACCAGCATAGATGTCACCGTTACGAAAACAGACCACACCCATATTCAACCCGCTTCGCTGTCTCACTTTATTCATATATACTGTACCTTCAGGAAAACGAACCCCGCTATCGAGTTGAAGTGCCACCTTCATCCCACACAATGACCCATTCCATAATTGATAGACTTCGGCTAGTTTCGCTTCATAGAAGTCACGATGAAACTGTGAAATGTAAGCTTCAATCATTTGCCTACACTGCGAGTGGCGATTAATACTGTGGAGAACCTTCACTTTTTCAAATAGATAATGACTTTTACCACCGCTGTAACGAATCGCCTCATCGCACTCTTTCAATGCCTGTTCAAAGGATCCTGATGCCAAACATTGCTCTGCTCGCTTTACGTACAAATCTGGGTTTGTATCTTTTTGTTTTTCATGAATGACATTGGTTGTTTTCCACATCAGATTATGCCACCAAACTATTGGCGATAGTTGAGTTCTTCAACCATTTGCCCTTCGCGATTGATTTTATCGAGCACTTCTTGATCGACTTCATAGAAGTCAGTTTCAGCTTCCATCGTCACTTTGTCGTAAGTGTTATCCAGCTCGTTTTTCTTCGTGTAGACAACCGTTCGGTTACGAATTTTATCCATAAAACGATCAATTTTTGCGGTTGCTCTGTGCATGCGATTGCGGGCGCTATAACCAAGGTGGCGTTCAACAAAGTTTGCGGCTGTGTTATTCAACCAGTCGCGCACGCCTTCCCAGAATTTCACGACGAAACGGCCAATCCCTTTTAACGCTCTTTTAAATACCCAACCGATCGCATTTGCTGTATTTTTCAAAAAGTTTAGCACGCTTTCTTCCTCCTTTATGACTGTGATTGAACCTCTTGTTGGTACTCCTCTTCTGTGATCGTTTCGGATTTAACGACATTTACTTTTGGCTGATTCGGGTAGCGATGCTGAATGTACGTGTATGCTGTATCAAAATCCGATATCTCCAAGGCATTTCGTTCGTTTTTCAAACTATTAATCGCAGCGAATAAGGTCATATCTTTTATATCCGCGCCTGTAAGGTTTGTGTATTTATGTGCGAGAACGGACGGCGTAATCGTTTTCTCCAACGGGAGGTCTGCAGATAAATGAGTGGACCAAATCGACATACGCCCCTTCTCATCGGGCAAGGTGAATGGAATATTCGCTAAAATGCGGCGGCGAAACGCGTCGTCGTAGTTGTCAACGAGGTTGGTCGTAAAGATAACGATGCCATCAAATCGTTCGAGCTCCATGAGCATTACACTGCGCGTAATATTCACCCCGTAATCAGCTGATTGATTGACGTCTGTCAGCCGTTTGCCAAGGAAAGAATCCGCTTCATCAAACACGAGGATCGCCTCTTCTTCCTTCGCTTTTTGAAAGGCTTTTTTAATATTTTTCGGTGTCTCTCCGACGTACTTTGACTCAAGATCCGCGTAATTCACCTGGTATAGCTTTTGGCCTAATTCTCCTGCCACCGCTTTCGCGAGCATGCTTTTCCCTGTCCCGGGAGGACCAAAGAAATTTAAGATGACGCTGTTTCCTGTTTCGGTGCGGTGGTCTAAGCCCCAATCCTCAAATAACGTTTTGTGATGCTTAACGATAAGTAACGCCGAGTCGAGTTGTTGACGCATCTCTTCGTCGATATACACATCGTCTAAGGAAACCGTTGGGTGCTCAACGTCTAAAAACGCGTCTTCTTCTGTACGATGTGTAGACGGTTCGCTTTCCTGTTCACTAGGCGCTTGATTCGAAATATGAATGCTTTTTGGCACAGGGTAATATTTGCTTGTATATTGTTCGATCGACTTTGCAACATGTTGGGTCATTTGCTTGAGAAGTCCGTCGTCTAACAATCGTTCTTCTCCATCGATCGAAGCATAAGGCGCACCTTCAATGATGATGGAACACGTTTGATCTTTAATCGTAAAATCTTTTTGAATCGTTTTTCGGCGCACTTCTTGAATGTCGTTTTGCTTTTTTCGAAACATCTTTGTACTCCTTTACTGTCCTATCCTTGGTTGTCCTTGACCATCAATTTCGTAAAAGGCATCGTAAAATAACTGGGTAAAACGTTCTTTGCGACATAACTGTAAGCTTTGCTTTTGCTCATAAACATCATTCATTTTCATGCCTGCTTTCCCTAAACTGTAAACGAGGCGCGCAGCGATGAGTACTCCTGTCGGGTCGGGGATCAACGCATCACCAAGTACGTCAGAAGCTAATCCTGTAGCCACGTCTGCACCGACGCCAATCGCTTGGAAAACGGCAAATTCCGTAACAGCAACTTTCATGACGCTCTCAAACTTCTGACGAGCTTCTTCAGCATCCATGCCGTTCTTTTTGTCGTACATATATTTCAGCAAGCCACTCGTAACGGTGATCGCAAGAAACGCACCGTTTAACGCCAATATGTCCGTAAATGACTGCTCTAATATAGGCAGTGACACCCCTGCAAGCAGATGGCTGAACGTCGTGTTCGTCGTATAACCGACGAGCCCTAACGCCCCGCCCATCACTGACAGGGAAACCCCTTGTCGGATCAGTTCTTCCCTTTTTACCATCCACGGCCGTGGGTCGTTTTTCAACTTGATCCCTTCAATGACAAGCCCTGTTATTGCAAACAGTGCAGCCGTCCCGCCGACGGATATCGCTCCATAAGAAAACACGCCAGGGATCATTTCGCTTTGCTGGTGCACTAACGTCATTTCGAGCTTTTCCTGAGCCGACGTTTGCATCCCGAAATATTCTTGCGCCGTTTCGTTTTGGAAGTTGCCCGCATGTAGGTGCTCGTGATGCGCGTCTGAAGTGGCAAACAAAATGTTTTCATGGTCTGCTGCCAGCTCGAAATCATTCGGATTTTTGTGAACGACTTCCATATGATGGCCTTCTATGTCATCAATAGGATAAGGCGTTCCTCTTTCCCATGAAGCGATTTGTTCAATCTCTTCATCTGTAAAATAATCGACCTTTCCGTCATTACCAATGAACTGAAAGACTTCGTTCGGCGCATTTACCTCGTCTTGGGCAAAAAATTGATAAACTTCCCATTCATTTTGCACGCCTGCATTTCTGGCCGAATCCATTGACGTGTAATCTGATGATTGCAAACGATCCATCAAATCTTGAAACGAACCAGTCGTCTCTTCTTCATAATTGAGGTATTCCAACTCACTCGGCTCATAGATCGCTTTATCAGCCATCCATTGCGTGCCGATATATGTCGTCGCTACCAGTTCCCCTTTTCGGTTCGACGAGGACCTACGCTGATTGGTTCGCGTTTTTCGCAATATTGTCATCTGTGGATCACCCTACGGTTTGTTGGTCTGAATTCATAATCATCTTTGTGAACTCGGGCTTAACTTGCGCTTCTAACTTCGAAAAGATATCTGAATAGACGGATTGATAATACACTTGTGTCGCAGGATAGAATCGGTCCATATCCCATCCGCCAAGTAAGCGGCTGTATTTTTGGATGTTCGTCCCTTTCTTTGCTTCTTTTTCATGACTAAGAAACGATTCATGTGCTTGCTTGATCGCTTGCAGTGCTTTGAAATTGTAGCTGCGTTTTTCTTGTTCACTCGGTGCTTGGTTTGTGAAATAATCCATCAGCTTCTTAGATATCACTTCATAACGCTTTTTTTGTGCCTCGTCTTGAGCAAGAAAAGAACGGTCGAGCGCTGAATCTAGTTTTTCTATTTCTTCGATATCTGCCTCTGATAATGAACCGTTTTTATCAAGTTTGTTCATATATGACTCAAGCTTTTTCAACGTTGCGTTGAGGTGATCGGCACGTTTTCCTTCCACTTCATTCATATAGTTGTTGCCTAACTTCAACGATGCATCTAGCTGATCAAAGGCATAAGTGAAATCTTCCGCCTGACAATGATCCAAAAACACACGTAATGTGCGCTGCATACGCTCAATGGCACTTTTGCGAATACGATCGTTTGTCGCTTGAGTCAATGGTTGAATGGCCGCAATATATCCTTCAACAAGCTTTCTAGATGACGGATGTTTGTTGATGGCTGATTCGAGAATATCGACCTTTTTCGCACGATTGTCTTCTTGTTGCACATGTGTCAACCAAGCGTTGATTTCTCGCTCTTCCTCTTCTATGTAGACATTAAAGCGATCGAGCAATTGTTGTGTCTTTTCTTCAATGCGTCGCTCTGTTTCTTCTGTGACGCGCCCTCCAATCCTTTGTAACTCTTGATTGGCCGCTGATTGACGCTCGCTCATTTCCGTTTTTTGTTCGTCAGTTAACATTTGGAACCGATACTGAATCTCTTGTTGAAGACGCGTTGCAATTTGCTTACCTTCCTCTTGCAAATCCTTCTTCATTTCCGCCTTAAGTTCTTGATATTCTTTCATTTTCGATAATTGCTTTTTCATCCTTTGTCCATGGATCACAAGCGCCCCTACACCAATTAGTAGAATCACTTGCATAACGATTAAAATAACGTCCAATGATTGACACCCCTAACTTTTAACCTAGGAAAATAATCTTATTTAAAACGCTATTATACCATTTTTTCACACAATCTTCCTATCATTTTCGACACGATTTGAAGTGGGGGATATCTAATTTGTTCAAGGTGGGGGGTCACTATATAAACATTTCCGGAAAAAGGAGATTACTGAGGGGGGGTATTTTTTTAGGGTTTGTAGGGGCGCTGAGGTGTCATTTTGAAAGCTGATTTGTGGGCGCTCTATTACTGCAATTCTAAAAAAATCATAAGTTTCGTTTCACCAGGCTTTAAACCCGAAGACCTCTTAAGTCGAAAATTTATAGTCTATCCGACGTTTTCAATGTCGGTGCTTTCAACGATTTGTTCGCTCGTAAGTCGACTGTATATATGTTTTATTCTAAGGTATTGTTCATACGAAACGTTCACTCGAAAAAACAACCTGTAGGTTTAAAAGGCAGGAAATGGTTTATATAACGCATCGTTTTACGGTTCGGTAGGACGTTTTTAGCAATCGAATCCGACATGAGTGTTAAGGGACCTTTGCCGATCCATTTAACAATCGACCCGTCGATGTTAAAATCTGATAAAAAATCCCCCATTTTACGGAAATCATCATACTTATATGGTGGGGAGAGATTTAATCGGGGCATTCTCTACACTAGAGCTGCCCCAGGGCCTTCACATCTGGGTTTGATATGGGAGCAGGAAATCCATCACTATAGCTTCGTCGTAAGCTTCATTCTGATACCTGCTCATAAGCTCATATAATCTATGACAAAATGATTACAAAACTGGCAAACAAGCTCCGTCCCTGTGCTTCCTCTCCTTTGCATTACAATGATTTCATATCTGGCTAACACAAACCGTCACTGTGCTCTTAAAAAAAACGTTTCTTCATCACCGAAATGCATGTTCAGTGAAAAAGAAACGGGTCGGGATCCTGTCAGCAAGGACGTCAACATTCTTCTTTAAGCAGAAATATATGGTTGGAAGGCTTGTTCTAATTTTTCAGTTAGTTGTTTAAATTGGGGAAGGGCCGTGTCCTGCATGATTTCACCTCCCTCCCCCCGAGCTGTTTCGATTGCTTCATCGTATCTGTATTTTTTTCATTTTTTTATTTCTCTTTATGCTACTAAATCTATTGAACTTCACTCACTTCTATTTATTACATTATAATTACAAATCCCGCTAACGAGCTCCGCCCCCGTGCTTCCGGTGCTTCTCTTGTCTTTTGGATCAAATTACGACATTAAACGGAACATTATGCTAAAATTAAACAAGGTATTTATACATATTTACATAATCCTGAATTATTCACAGAGAATCTTAGGTCAATGACCACCCCCTTGTACACCAAGGGTTCACGCTAAGTTGACCGTTCACCTCATAAATGAAAAAAGAACCCATTTCTGTTACGGTTAAAGTACCAACAAAAACCAACAGAAAGGGTTCTTCCAATGGCTACTTTACCGAAAATGACACTCGATTTCAACCGTCAAATCAAATTATCCAATAATGGGGGTGAACTCTCCTCAGATACGGGTACTTTGTTATTTAGGGAGTTCGATGAAAAAATCAGTTTTTCCCATACATTAGCGAACCATCTACAGCTCAACGACGAAAGAAAGTACTATGTTCATTCCAATGAAGACTTGTTACATCAAAAGCTTTATCAAATCATCGCCGGTTACGCTGAGGACGATGCAGCCGATCAATTGACTCATGATCCTGTTTTCACACAACTCCTAGAAAAAGATGCTTTAGCTTCTCAACCCAGTTTGTCACGCTTTTATGATCGGTTTGATCCCCAATCGATCGAACAATTACATCGAGCTAACCAGGAACTTTTAGATAAAGTCCATCAATATAGAGAGTCCGAGGCACTGATCTTTGATTTGGATTCGACCCATGCGGATACATACGGTGACCAAGAATCAACGGCTTTCAATACCCATTATGGCACCGTCGGTTTTCACCCTTTGGTTGCTTTTGATGGTGTTACAGGCGATTTTCTGAAGGCTAAGCTCCGTCCAGGCAATGTCTACACGTCCAAGGGTGTAGTAGATTTTGTCAAACCTCTCATCGCCCATTACAATGAAAAGTTTCCGGAAATAACCCCATTCTTTCGTGGGGATAGTGGTTTTGCGGTTCCAGAACTGTACGAACTATGTGAAGCTGAATCCGTCTATTACGTGATTCGATTGAAATCCAATCCCAACCTGCAGCGGTTGGCTGATGAGCTTCAACCTTCCACTTTTCCGTCCGATATGACAAGGACGGAATGTCACTTTTTAGAAACGGAATATCAGGCGAAGTCATGGCCTAAACCAAGGAAAGTGATTATCCAATCCGTTCGCCCGGCGGGCGAATTGTTTTTTACATATTCGTTCTTCGTCACAAACCTTACAAGCACTTTTGCGCCTAAGGATATTGTCCGATCTTACCAAAAAAGAGGCACCATGGAAAACTTTATCAAGGAAGCGAAAGACGGATTCGATCTGGATAGAATGAGCAGTCATTCCTTCCAGGCCAACGAAGCAAGGATGGTGCTCAGTCTGCTTGCGTATAACTTGACCAACTGGATGCGTAGCCTATGTTTTCCGGAGGAACAGAAAAGCATGCAGGTTCAGACCATACGTACCAGAGTGATTAAGGTTGCATGCAAATTGGTCAAATCTGGGCGCTCCCTTTATTTCAAGCTATCGTCCAGTTTTGTCTATCAAGCATTTTTCTGGAAAGTTCTCCAGCGGATCCAAGCGTTAAAGCTGGAGTGAGAAACGACGTTCAAATATACCCTATTTTCAAAAACTTATTTACAGACCAAGGGAGACGTGTGTCCAAAAATCAGGATTTTTCGGTGATGATGACTTTACTCTTTCACCATCTTTGGAATGACCTTCACATTTTAGTATAATCATTCGATTTCATATCAACTTAAGTTCTTTCTTGGAAGTATGAATAATTCAGGATAATTTTTGATTTTACAATGTGTTTTAACAATCTGTGAAATAAGCTTGATGACTGACGAAGGGATGAGTGGTTTGAAAGGACGGCACGTTATTGCATTAGCATCTATCATGAGCGTACTGATGGTCACAATCGTTGTCATAGGATTATTCCTTTACGCAGAAATGACCGGACAAAAAATTACACTTGTAGATAAGGATGAATCAACAGCCGTTGCATCAGCTGATTCACCGGAAACCTCTCATTCTAACACTGACCTAGAGGGATGGATGGAGGAAGAAGGCATTGACCGATCAAGCGGCTTATCAATTGAGGAATTTTGGCGTATTTACAACTACCTTGCCCCTGAATATGACGTGCCCATTCTCGAGGAAGATGAATTTGATTACACAGATTTATTAGAAAGGAGAATGCATCACATCAGACCCGGTATTTACCTAGGGTACACCACGTTAGGGACGAAAGAAGCGTTCTTAAAAGGAGATGGGTATGATACTTATCGGCAAAGTGATTTAGAAGAAATGTTTGAATTGATGGTCAGAATTGTCGAGGGGGATGACAGTAGAAACGCAAGAAACGCCTACCAATCGTTTAAAGACCTTTATAAAACAGACTCACTTCGAGGAAATAACGTGCGTTACAGCGGCGGTTATTATGGATTGGACTATACGGTATATGCCCCAATCGAACTTGAAGAAGACAGTGAAGATGGGGATGAAACAGCAGCCGTTTCTCCCCTATCGAATGATGATCCTTCTGATATAAACGAAGAAAACACCTTCATCTCAAACGATGAAGTTAGAGCCGTCAACAACGTTTTTCACACTGTAGAACATAAGTTGGATAAATCATGGAAGAATGAATATCCTCTCTTTACAAATAACCAAAATAAAAAGCTAACCAAGGAAGGGATTGCTTACATTATCTCTAAATATGTTGAATT
>NZ_JACHHB010000021.1 GCF_014202575.1 Texcoconibacillus texcoconensis
TACTCGTTTGGTCATGATAGAGTCTCCTAAGTTTTTATTTGAACTAAGTATATATGACCTTAAGCAACCTGTCCAACCTAGTGTAACCTATCCAAAGTTAGTGTGTATGGGCATAAAGATTTATCCCCATCTGTTTGTCCTGGGCAATATTTTAAAATGGATGATATTCAACAAGCGATTAGAGGAGGTCATAACATGATCCTACGACATGGTGATCGTGGCAAGAATGTCGAACAGTTGCAAGAAGATTTGCTGACATTAGGTGAGAACCTACCTAACTATGGCGCTGATGGACATTTCGGGGATGAAACAGAAGCAGCTGTACGTTCTTTTCAATCTCGTCACAATTTGCACGTTGATGGGGTCGTAGGTCCAGAAACCTTCGGACAAATTGAACGGTTGCTGGCCGCTGACGAAGAGCTTTACCGTGTTCAAGTTGGCGCGTTTTCAACAAGAGAAAATGCAGAAACAATCGAAGAGCAATTAAAAAACGATGGTTATGACACGTATATTGTAAAAGGGTAAGTTTTGAGAACAAAAAAGAAGTAAGAGTGATAACAACCTCACTCTTACTTCTTTTTGTATACTTGGAGGACTCCCCCACTATTGGTTTTCAATGTATTCGACGTATCTCCGAAATAAGGTCTCGAGGGCGATGTAGAATGGGATGAAAGAGACGATTTCGGTGTTGTCTTTTGCGGTGGTTGGTGTCGTCGTAGCGTAGATGTTATAGGGCGACATTTGTGCGAGTTTGTTGTTTTTCAGATTGGTAATTGATATGAAATCGATCCCGCGTGCGATGAGTTTTTTTACTTGTGGGACAAGTGTTGGTGTGTCGCCTGATAAAGATAGGATGATTAGGACGTCTGTTTCTTTGATGCCTGGATATATGTTTTCGAATTCGGTTTGGTCGTGAATGACGGTGATGAATGTGTGTGTTACTGCGAACATCCGTTGTGCTTCTATTGCGCACATGAGTTGTGCGGTTCCGGTTCCGTATATAAAAATGCGATTGGCTGCGTATAGTAGATCACTGATTTCTTCAAAGTCAATGTTTGATAAGTTTTTCACCGTTGTGGTGATGTCGTTTTCCAGGAGAACTGTATGGTTGTTGCTCGGTTGATCGGGTTGGTCTTCCCATTTTAGGAATACGCGAAATTCACTATAGCCGCTGAATCCTAGTTTTTTTGTCATGCGGTGGATCGATGAGCGTGAGACGTGACTCGTTTCGGCGAGTTCGTTTATTCCCATGTGGTAGCAGGTTTGTTTGTGATTTAAGATGTATTTCAGTACATGCATATCGTTCTCATTAAGTTGTTCGTAGTGTTCGTTTATTAGTTCTTCTAAACGCATGTTTTTCACCTCGGGTCTCGTTTGCTCGCTCCATCATTATACCACGTACTTTCATGTCATGTATTTCTCTTATTTTATTTGAAAAATTCGCTTGGGAAAATTCCCACGGTTTGAAACGATATCCATTATCCTCGGGCTGTTCCCTCAAAGCTTCCAAGTCATTGAACCTCGGTCGCCACCTCCTTAAAATAAAATTATATTATGAAAGCGCAAACATTCAGAGATTGGTGGTGGGGAAATAAATGAATACAATAAGGCGATTTGGTAGTGCGATGATTGTTCCAGTTTTACTGTTTCCGTTTGCCGGGATTATCGTCGGCATTGCTACACTACTTAAAAACGAAGCGATTATGGGGGGACTGGCTGATCCAGACGGTCTCTGGTATCAAATTTGGACGTTGATTGAAGATGGCGGGTGGACCATTTTTACTCATATGGAACTTGTCTTCTTAATAGGACTTCCGATTTCTCTTGCTAAGAAAGCTTCTGGGCGAGCGACATTGTCTGCTTTGATGGCGTACTTAATGTTTAATACGTTTATCAATAGTATTTTAACGCAATGGGGTCACGTTTTTGGCGTTGACATCACTCAAGAGGTCGGTGGAACGAGTGGACTGACTGAGATTGCCGGGATAAAAACATTGGATACCAACATTCTTGGTGCAATTGTTATTTCTGGGATTGTCGTTTGGCTTCACAACCGCTATTACGACAAAAAGTTACCTGAATCTATTGCGATCTTCCAAGGTGGACCTTTCGTTGTCATCATTTCATTCTTTTTAATGATTCCATTGGCGTTTTTTACAAGTTGGATTTGGCCGATGGTACAAAGCGGAATCGCATCTTTACAAGATTTTATGATTGCATCTAGTTACATTGGTGTTTGGTTGTTCCATTTCTTAGAGCGTATCTTGATTCCTACTGGTTTACACCACTTTATTTATACGCCGTTTGAATATGGACCTGCTGTTATCGATGGTGGGATTAAGGCGTATTGGATTTCTCACTTGTCTGAGTACGCACAAGCAACAGAATCTTTGCGGGAGCTATTCCCTGGTGGTGGTTTCCTTTTACAAGGAAATATCAAGATGTTCGGGGCAATCGGTATTGCACTAGCGATTTTCAAAACAGCTAAACCTGAAAAGAAGAAAAAGGTTGGTTCATTGCTTCTCGCTGCAACGTTAACGGCTGTTTTTGCAGGTATTACTGAACCTCTTGAATTTACATTTCTATTTATTGCACCTTACTTGTTTGCTCTTCACGCTGTTCTTGGTGCGACGATGGTCACGATCATGCACGCCTTTGGACTTGTCGGAAATTTAGGTGGTGGTTTGATCGAAATTGCAGCGACGAACTGGATTCCACTTTTTAGTAATCACTGGGATGTCTATATTGCTCAGTTTGTGATCGGAACCATGTTCATATTCATCTATTATTATCTGTTCAAGTTCTTAATCTTGAAGTTTGATATACCGATGCCTGGTCGTGAAAAAGACGACAACGGAGAAACAAAACTTTATTCGAAAAAAGATTATAAAGAAAGCAAAAAAGAAGTTGGCGCTACGACAGACGCTAAGGCTTATGACAGCGAGTATGACCAAAAAGCATCTGTTTACCTTGAAGGATTGGGTGGCGCAGATAACATTGTTGATGTCACAAACTGCGCTACACGACTGCGTGTTACGGTTAGTGATTCAAGTAAAGTGAAAGAAGATACGTATTTTAAAGAGCATGGCGGCGCCCACGGATTAGCGAAAAGTAATGAAAGTATACAAGTCATTGTTGGTCTTTCTGTTCCGCAAGTCCGTGATTCCATAGAAAAGTTTATTAAAGAAGAGAAAACACAGTAATTCAACCTAAGGAGGAGTTCAATATGAAAAAGTTCTCAATTACAATCGCAGGTGGAGGAAGTACTTTTACGCCAGGAATCATTTTAATGTTACTCGACAATTTAGATAAGTTTCCAATTCATGAAATTAAGCTCTATGACAATGATCCCGAGCGCCAAGCAACAGTTGCGGGCGCATGCGAGATTCTATTAAAAGAGCAAGCGCCGGACATTCGGTTTGTTGAAACAACAGATCCTGAGGAAGCGTTTAGTAATATTGATTTCGTGATGGCTCATATTCGTGAAGGTAAATATGCGATGCGTGAACAAGACGAAAAAATTCCGCTTAAGTACGGCGTGGTTGGTCAGGAAACTTGCGGACCAGGTGGCATTGCTTACGGGATGCGTTCCATCGGTGGGGTTCTTGAACTCGTCGACTACATGGAAAAATATTCGCCAGACGCTTGGTTCTTAAACTATTCAAACCCTGCTGCAATCGTCGCAGAGGCAACGCGTCTCTTGCGTCCAAACTCGAACATCTTAAATATTTGTGATATGCCTATCGGGATTGAAGAATTGATGGCCTCTAGCATCGGCCTTTCTTCTCGAAAGGAAATGGACGTGAAGTATTACGGGCTCAACCATTTTGGTTGGTGGACTGACATTCGCGATAAAGAAGGAAATGACTTACTTCCGCAAATTCGTGAGCACGTTTCTAAGCACGGTTATGTCACTGTTGAAAAATCGAAACAACATTCTGAGGCTAGTTGGAACAGTACGTTTGCGAAGGCGAAAGATGTGCAAGCGCTAGACCCGGAGACGGTGCCGAACACGTATTTGAAATACTATTTCTACCCTGATTATGAAGTGGCTCATTCTAACCCTGAATTCACACGGGCGAATGAAGTGATGGAAGGCCGCGAGAAGTTCGTTTTCGAGGAGTGCCAAAAAATCATCGACAATCAAACTTCCAAAGGTACAGAATTACACATTGACGAGCACGCTTCCTACATTGTCGATTTGGCTCGCGCGATCGCGTATAACACGAAAGAACGCATGCTATTAATCGTTGAAAACAACGGAGCGATTAGCAATTTTGACCCAACAGCAATGGTCGAGGTGCCTTGCCTCGTTGGTAGCCAAGGGCCTGAGCCGCTTGTCATGGGTGAAATCCCTCGCTTCCAAAAAGGCTTAATGGAACAACAAGTCGCTGTCGAGAAACTCGTCGTCGAAGCTTGGGTCGAGAAGTCTTATCAGAAATTATGGCAAGCATTGACGTTATCAAAAATCGTGCCTAGCGCACAAGTTGCCAAAGACATCCTCGATGAGTTGATCGAAGCGAACAAAGGTTATTGGCCAGAACTATCCAAGGAAGGTGCAGGCACGCTAGCTACAGATGAAGTCGTGAAGAGTTAATGGTTTATGTTGATTTTAGGGAAGGCGCCCAACTCTCTTATGCAGAGTTGGGCGCTTTTTTGTGGTGAAGTGGGAGTGTGGTGAAGTGGGACTGTCCCTCTTTCGTGCTTTAGTGTGATGATTGGGGTCGATGATTGGGGTCAGTCCCGCTTTGGTGCTTTAGTGTAATGATTGGGGTCAGTCCCGCTTTGGTGCTTTTCCGTCAGGTGGAGCGGTTTTTCCGTCAGGTGAACTGTTTTTTCCGTCAGGTGAGTCCATTTTTCCGTCAGGTGAACCAACTTTCCCTTCAGGTGAACCGGTTTCTCGATCAGGTGAACTGTTTTTTCCTTCAGGTGAATCAGTTTTTCGATCAGGTGAACCAGTTTTAGTGCCGTGGGTCAGTTACTCTTTTGTGCTTTAGTGAGATGATTGGGGACAGTCCCGCTTCATCACTTTACCACAATGCCGCAATGAAGTGGGACTGTCCCTCTTTAAGTAATAAAATTGCATAATTTTATTGAATCTCAAATTATTGTAGGTTATTATACCAATTGTAATGGTTATAATGAACTAAAAATTACAAAAACTATGAACGCATTTATTTTAATGCGTTTGATGAAGCTTCATGAAACAAAATTAGCTCATGTAAAACTAAACAACAGTCTCTTTGGCAATGGTAAATCGACCATAATATCACTTCATTATATGGAAGAAGGTGATTCGAAGTAGGTTTTTCAATAGCATATATTACATTCATAAAGAAAAAATGAACATGCCCATTTATTCATTTTTCGTTCTCAGGCTAAGGGTCTCCGTAATTTTCAAATTATAAAAGAATATGCAGACTGATGAATTCATTCATATTGCTTTCACCTAGTACTCCAAGGAAAAACGCTACTAGATATGCCCCCTAGATCCACACAACATACACAATAAAAATCATCACCACCTCCATTACAATGTTTTCTTTCGAATAAATTAAGAACAAAATAATTAAGAACACGAGATAGGAAGGGGTTAACATGAGAAACATAATAAACAAATTAAAATTTGGAACGAAGTTAAATTTGTTAGCGGTCACGATTTTACTAAGTTTTGCAATTGTTCTTGGATTTGTTGCCCAAAAACAAGTCACCGAGGGACTTGAAGAAGCAACTTTAGACAAAACCGTGTCTGATTTAAGTTTTGCTTATCATTATATCGATGAACGTTACCACGGAGAATGGCATACAGAAGATGGAGCATTGTACAAAGGCGAAACGAAGATTAATAAAAACGATCACTTTGTAGATGAGATCGGTGAAATGTCTGAGGGAACCGTAAGTATTTTCCTAGATGATATTCGAGTTAGCACCACTATCATTGAGGATGGGGATCGTTTAACTGGCACCCAAGCGCCTGATAATGTTATTGAATCTGTTTTACATGAAAATGAAACCTTTATCGGGGAAACAGATGTACTAGGTCAAAATTATTTAGGGGCATATCGCCCACTAGAAAACGAAAATGGAGACACGATTGGAATCCTTACTCTTGCCACGTCACAAGAGATTGTGAATGAAACAATTACCCAAACAATGCAAGGACTTCTTATTGTACTCATTATCGTCATCGTTGTTGCGGTCGTTTCTGTGATTTTATTTTCAAGAAAGACGGCAGTGCGTTTAGAAAATATTTCAGAAGCGATGGAGAAAGCGGGGGAAGGCGATTTCACGGAAACTGTTCAAGATGACAACCAAGATGAAATTGGTCAATTAGTAAATAGCTACAATAATATGAAAAATAATTTGAAAGGCCTCATTCAAAAAGTTGCTGATACTTCTCAACAGGTCGCTGCTTCTTCAGAACAATTGAATGCTAGTTCAGAAGAAACAACAAGAGCAACGGATGAAATTTCCCGATCAATTCAGGAAGTTTCGGGCGGAGCAGAAAAAGCTGTTGAAAGTACTGAATATTCAAAAGGAATGGTTTCAGAAATTTCTACAGGTATAGAGCAAATTGCGAATAATGTACAAGAAGTGAGTGAATCGTCTCTCCAATCTTATGAGAAAGCATCACAGGGTGAAAAAGTAATTGATAAAACCGTTAATCAAATGAATATGATTCATGAAAAGACTGACTCTACATCACAACTTGTTGATCAACTTGGTAAAAAATCCGAGAAAATTGGTGATATTGTTTCTTTGATCACGGGGATTTCAGAACAGACAAATCTATTAGCACTAAATGCTGCAATTGAAGCTGCGAGAGCAGGAGAGCACGGAAAAGGGTTTGCCGTTGTTGCAGATGAAGTACGGAAATTAGCTGAACAATCTGCAGAATCATCACAACAAATTAGCGAGATGATTGAAGAGATTCAAAGTGATATAGATAATGCAGTCCATTCAATGGGAGAAGGACGTAGCGCTGTAAAAGAAGGGATTTCATTTGTTTATCAAGCAGGTGACTCCTTTAAGGACATCACAACTGTCATTAGCAATGTTACTTCTCAAGTGCAAGAAGTATCAGCAGCAGCCCAACAGATAAATGTTAGTAGTCAATCAATGGTAACGTCGATTGACGATACAACAAAAGTTGCTCAAAGTTCTGCGGAACATACACAAAATGTAGCTGCCTCTACTGAAGAACAAAACGCATCCATGCAAGAAATTACAGCTGCTTCCCATTCTCTAGCTAGAATGGCACAAGATCTACAAGAATCTGTAAAGACATTTAAACTTTAATATGGGGGAAGCGCTTTTGTTAAAGTTGCCCTTTTCCCTAGCAGGGCTGTTTCATCTTTTACAACATTAGACCCTTCTAAGTGAAGTCGCTTAAGTGACTTTTTATTAGATGTTGTTAAGCTGTCCGAAATTGGAATAACAAAAGGTTGATTCTCACTATGTAATGACTCGAACAACCTGGTACTGGCATAACCTCGGTCAGCTGTAATAATAGATGAGGTATGCTCGTCAAATCAGAGTTTTGGTGCAACCATAATTTCGTGCTCGTTTCCTTTTGTCCCAATTTTGATTCAGCATCACGAAAACCTACCCACTTTTCGGAAGCAGACACTAGCCAAAAGTTGATGAAGTCCACAAGTGTAAACTTGTACGCTGTATCATGGTAACCATACTTTTGAGCGATTTTCTGGATCTCTTCTTCTGAAATAAAATATTCTAAAAGATCCGTTACTGTGCTAATGTTTTTCATATAAAGCCACTCTCCGTGTGTTGTTTTGTTAGGGATAACAAACACATTTTACACGTGAGTGGCTTTTTTGTATTTATATAATGCTTACATTTTATGGTTAATAAACAGCCGCGGGTCTGCCCCTCTTTCGTGCTTTAGTGAGATGATTGGGGTCAGTCCCGCTTCATCACTTTACCACAATGCGGTATTGAAGTGGGACTGTCCCTCTTTAGTAAGGAACAGTCCCTTTTTTAAGGTTAGTTTTTTTTTTACTCGATATCCTCTTCAATCAGGTCTTCTTCGATATCTTCTTCGATATCTTCTTCTGCGTCAGCTGGGAATTCGATGGTATCGAATACTTCGCCTGTTTCTTCATCTTCAATATTGATTGTTACTTGAAAGTCCTCTTCGTCAACGCCGCTAAAGAGCTGATAGTACATGCCACTCATCCCTAAGGCGAGGACCGCGAAACCGTCAAAACTATTTTCGAAAGCTTCTTGGTCAACGATCATCGTAAATTCGGAATAGTCTTCGTTTGCTGTAATATCAACGATTGATACCATTTGTTCATCATTTTTAATTGTCTCCATCGTTTCATTGGAGGCTTCCTCTAACTCGGCCATCAGTTCTTGGTGCATCTCAGGCGTCATCACGTACGTCATTGATCCGTCTTCGTTCTCAATCACATCTTCTACACCTTCGTCGAGTGCTTCATCAATGAGCTCATCTGGGTCTAACTCTTCTTCTTCAAAAAAGGAAGCCGGAATCGTGATCTCAACATTTTCTTCCGCTTCATCAGCGCCACCACACGCTGATAAAAGCACGGCTACAGCTAATAATAACGATAGTACTTTCTTCATCAAAATCCTCCTTAATGTATACTTGTTGGTTGATCATTCCTTTTATTTACGTTTTGTTTTTGGAGGAGGAATTATTCAAAAAGGGGTATAAGGGAAAGAGAAAAATTTTGAGTTTTTTAGTGTGCAATATACTCTTCCTCGGCTTGTGGATCCATATCGAATGCTTCTTGATAAACAAAAATTAACTCTTCATATCCACCTTCAGAAACATACTTGTTGTTCAGTGACAATTGTTCTTCTACCTGTTTAGAAGGCCTTGTTCACCGCATGCTATCAATAAAAATAATAGACTGGTAATGTTTCTGTTTTTGGACCTATACTTTTCGACATGACCTCCCACCTTTTTTTAAATAAACCCAACACGAAGCAGATACGATTGAAAAGCCTAAGTTCCATATAAATGAACTTAGGCTTTTTTGAACATGATTTTTAATTGGTTTGAGCTAATGGTACAAAAGAGTAGTAAACTTATACTCCAAAAAGGTAGGGACCATGACATTTGACCGTCCCAACTTTTTTATAATCTCTACTATAATATGATTCGTTTTACAACCTTGGTTTTGACAAGAGTTGAAAATTTGAAAACCCATTTCAAATGTTTTCCGCCATAGCTGAGCACTCCTTCTACAGCTGGATAACGACTATCTAATCACCTTTATAGGGGAATTGATTTTTTACAGCTGTTTCATTCACGCTAATTGATATAAGTGGAAATAACAATGGATAGATCACCTTTCTATGTCTTCGGTCACCTCAAATCACTTTGCCAGATGACACATACCTTAATCATTCATGTACTCAACCGAATCCGACGTGTTCCAATCATCGATCGTCTTAGGCAATTGATCTTGATAGTGTTCATCATTGCTATAATATTTTATTCCCCCTTCACCATCAACAACTGCCCAATAATGACCATCATCATCAAACATGATGATCGCTCGCATTGCAACAATACCAGGCACGAAATCAGAGACAACTGTAGCATCCCAACCATCTAGGTTTTCTTCAGAATATGGGTATTGAAAGCGATTTGCAAAATCCTCATAGCCTTCGCCTACCAGCTCGTAAAACCCGCGGTCCTGCTCTTCTGTATCGAAAATCCCTCGCTCATATAAGTATCCTTGACCCGTATCAACCTCTAGTTCCTCCTCATGATACTCTCCGTCAAAAGGTGGCGCCTGCATTCCACCGAAGACAGAACACTTAAATCTATCAGGCGACGTAATTTCAACTTTAGAATCGTACAAAGTAAAGTCTAATTCACAGCCT
This sequence comes from Texcoconibacillus texcoconensis, assembly GCF_014202575.1. Lineage (GTDB taxonomy): Bacteria > Bacillota > Bacilli > Bacillales > Salisediminibacteriaceae > Texcoconibacillus > Texcoconibacillus texcoconensis. Next base: position 9,880 of record NZ_JACHHB010000021.1, read on the forward strand.
GATTCTCCATCGTAAAAACTTGCCTCGCGCCCATCCACGATCACTTCTCCGTCAAGATTACCAGCGTGACCACCTGATGCCACGTTGATTTCAAACGAAAACTGATCATCGGTTTCATTCGATATCGTCAACACCCCTGAACGCCCGTCGACTTGGAAATGCCTATGCCACTCACCTGCCCATTGGTAACTAACATCAGGTAAATCCTCACGGAACTGCGGATCCTCTGCCCTTGCCATAAAAACAGAAAACTCCGCTCTTGTTACTGGGTTATCAGGTCGGAACGTTCCATCATTGTACCCAGCAGTGATTTCATTATCCACTAACGCAACAACATCATCCTGCGCCCAGTGAGAATCAAGGTCAAGGAAATCGGTACTCGTGCTAAACGATGCAAAATCATATGCATTCACTAAAATTGCCGCCATTTCACCTCTAGTTAACGGTTGATCAGGCCTAAATTCTGACCCGCTTACAAAATCAGTAAATAACCCCTCTTCCATCACCACAGCGATCGCTTCATAGCCATCGAGTAAAGTAGACACATCTGAAAACTCAACATTTTCACGCTCTTCGGTATCCAAATCCAAAGCACGAACGACCATTAACGCCGCTTGCTCCCTCGTAATTTGATCATCAGGTCGAAACGTTCCATCCGGATAGCCATAAATCACTTCTTTCCCATTCAAAAACTCAACCTCATCAACATAATAGTCATCATCACTAACATCATGAAACAGGCTCGCTGCCACTTGTGTCACCCCGACACTCAACAAAACCACAAACAACAAAGCACCTATGAAACTCTTCACCTTCACGTTTCAATCCATCCTTTCGTTCGAATTTTTAGAACATCCAAGTGTTCGTTTCCTATAACTGATCCTCCATTTTATTGACACCTAAATAAGGTGAACCACCTATTCAGGTTCAATATCAAAACCGTCGATTGCAACATTAAACGAGTGCTCTTCAAGGAACCGTTTAATATCTTTTTGGTATGACTCACCACCATCAACGATCTGATCATCATCTATCAACCATGGCTTAAAGCTCATACTCGCTTCGCCGTTGGCTAATTCAATATTTAACACCCCAGTTTCCGCGGTCGGCCCTTCGACATAATCGGGAAAAAGAAAGTTTCCAATTGAATAAGCGACAGGTTGATCATCAAAAAATTCAAATCCTTGCAACACGTGTGGGTGCGCACCAACAACTGCATCTGCCCCTGCTTCTGTCATCATTTCCGCATAATTCCGTGTGGCGGTTTCTGGCATGTGCTCACCTTCATTTCCCCAGTGCATGTAAACGAGCACATAGTCACTTTCTTCGTCCACTTCTCTTATCAAATCAACGACTCGGTCTTCTTGATAGCCGCTTGCAATACCTGGCTTATCTTCACCGGCATACCAGTTCATGCTCGGTAATACTTGCGAAAAAGCAAAAATATTGATAATTTTTCCGTTGATCTCCATTGTGTGAGGCGCATAGGCATCTTCTTTATTTCGGCCTGCTCCAGCATAATCGAGCGAGACGCCTTCTAGGGCGTGGATCGTGTCCATTAATCCTTCTTCGCCATAATCCATCGTGTGATTGTTTGCGAGCGATACGAAATCAAAGCCTGCATTGGCGATGCCTTCTAAATTTTCAATATTTGTTTTGAAGTTATAGATTTTCTCGTAAGGGACTTCGTGATCAGTCACTGCTGTTTCCAAGTTTGCAATTGCATAGTCCGCTTCTGAAATCGTTTCATGCACGTGCGCAAATGGGTAGTCTGCACCATGTTGCTGCACCGTATCTTCGAGTGACCATTCGAACATGATGTCACCAGCGAAGACGATATTTATTGGTTCGCCCTGGTTATGAGCTGCGGGTAATGCTGGGGCTTCCTCCTGTGAAATGTCTATGTTCTCCCTTTCACTGGTCGTTATCGGCTCATGTTCTGTGGTTGTTACTTGGCTATGTGAGCTTTCGCAACCTGAAAATAAAAAAAGTAATGATATCGCAACACCGAATCCTTTAATCATTCGATTCCCCCTCTAATAATTTTGTTAAAATTTTACACAAGCGCACATAAAAAGAGCCCCTCACTCGTAAGGAGCTGGTGCTTCCACTATGTATCTAATTTACTAAAAAAGTGTATGACTCTCGCTGCATGTTTTATTCATTCGATATTTATAAAGTCCTAGAAACGATAAGCTTGTGGAGGTGAACGCACTTACTTTAATGCGATGAAGGGTAGGTGCTACCAAAGTAGCACCTACCCTTTACTTCAGTAAAGGAAACACTAAGCTTCATAAATGTCGACAGATAAGTCCGCGTCCGTAACTGAAACATCACTTTGAGCAGCGTTTTCTGATAACGTGAATGCTACAGCGGAAGTTTTGAGGTCATTTGTTGCTACAGAAACGGAAACAGGTTCTTCTAATTCGATGTCTTCGAACACAAGGCCTTCATGTTCAAAAGTCACCGTTTCCTCTCCTTCTTCCAGCTCCTCATCAAGTTCCACTTCGACGGCTTCTTCATCAGTAAATGTTACTTCGATCGTTTCTGTATCGAGCGCGGATACTTCATCAACCACTGGCAATTCTACATTCGGGTTAAACTTTGCAAACTGCCCATCTGGGTTGTCGACTAAATAGTAGTGGCGGTCGTAGTTTCCGTTTGACTCATTGTACTGGAGAGGTTCTCCCGGTACTGGTGATTCAGCATCTTCCCCGAATGAGATCCACTCAACACCTACTAACTGAAGTTCGCCATCAACATAGCCGTAAACGAGCGCGTTCGGTGATTCGTAAATGTCGATATCTTCATTGATATAATGGTAGCCCATTTCCGGGACATAGCCGCCAGTCTTTTTAAACCCTGCTTCTTCTGCTGCTTCGATCCCTTCTTTAAACGGCTCTGCGAAGTCCTCAATATCCTCTATTAACGCTTCAAGTTCATCAGATTGATCATCTTTTTCAACGGATTCAAATGTTCGTTGTAAAAGTGATGCAAAATCTTCACGGGTGATTTCATTTTTCGGATTGAAATATGTACTTTCATCCGGTCGAGCGATCTCTTGACTCGCCAAAACACGAACATCGTCCAAATGACTTTCGTGAACCGATCTTTCATCTTCAAAAATGACTTGATTTTCTTCTACAAAGGCAAGGTCAAATGCGCGAACTAGTACGGATGCGATTTGTTCACGGGTAGCTAATTCATTTGGTTGAAACCCTTCACCGGTCCCTTTGAAAATTTCAAGATCAGCAACCGCTGCAATATCTGAAGCATAAGGATGATCGGCATCGACATCATCGAAGTTAGCAAGCAATTCTTCCTCATTGTATGCTGTAAGTATCGGTTCAACATGACCGCAATGTGCTCACGGGAGATTGTTTCATCCGGTTTGAAAGTCCCGTTAGCGTACCCTTCGATGATCCCGCGCTCAACCATCGCCTCAATGGCTGCACGTTCCGCGTGGTCCTCACTAACGTCAGTAAATGAACTTTCTTGCTCCTGCGTTCCTTCCGCTTGAACCGCCCCCGCTGTTGCGACGACCGCTACCGCAGATGCTGTTGCTGCTAAAAACTTACGATAAGACTTTGGCTGATACATGAAAACCCTCCATTTTATTTTTTGTGTTCCACTATAAAGTCCTATGAATTTGGAATAAACCAGGACTAAACACACAAACCACTGTTATTATAATGTAAAACTAGGAAAAAATGGGTGAATAATATTGTCGAATCATGAGTGTTAAGAAGTTTTTAGTTATTTGGAGGCAGGAGAGAAATCATGATATGGGGGATTGTGAATTTGAGACATTCGAAGAAATGAAAATGATAACTTAGATGAAGTGATTGAGTAGCTGAGTACAAATTCGGCAAACTAGATACGCCCCAGTGCCCCTTTGTGATTTTATCACTTTAAAGTAATGACGAGGGACTGTCCCCCTTTACCTAACAAAAAAGAAGCACGAGGTCTGCCCTCGTACTTCCATTTAAGTTTTAATTAAGATGAACTCGAGCTTGATGCAGATGCAGCAGCTGCTGCACCAATACTAGCAATAATAGCTGTTTGCATGGCTTGAATTGTCTCTGAAACCGCCTTACCATGTGGATTGTTTTTCATAATGTCAGATATTTTCTTTTTAGCGATTTTATATTCTTCCTTAGTAAATATTTGTTTATCTATGTTACATGCATTTAATAATCCAATCAGGCAAAACGTACGTTCATCCATTTCAAACTCCTCGGATAAAACAGCAGTTTTCACTTTCTCTCTTATTGCATTCTCTTTTCCTGTATTAGCAGATGGGTAGACGTCTTTCGTAAAAAAGAATAAATATCTTGATTCTTCTTGTTTTAAAATTCCTTTTTCAATAAGGTCATTTACATAAGAATGCTGCTTTTTATTCCAACTTATATGGGTGCCAAGCTTTTTCACCCAATGTTTTAGACTATGGTTCTTACCTTTATTCTTTTCTCGTAAAAACTGTTATTGTTAACTAGTTATGGTATATTATAGGTGACTAGGTACTATAAAGGGGAGTTATTGCAATGGAAACTCACTTCTTAAAGCCTAAAATAAAAGAAAAATTCATTCATATCATTTTAATTTTCTTGGCTGTACTATTAACAATGGTTATTCATGAATTTGGCCATTATATTACGGGTAATGCTTTAGGAAATAGCATGGCTATGGATCTAAATGGAACTCGGCCAATTCACGGGAACTTTGTCGAAAAATGGCACCTACCTATTGTTGCCATTTCAGGTACTATATTCACTTTACTACAAGCTTTTATATTTTTGCTTTTGTTAGTTATTTTTCAAACTCAAAGTTTATACCCTTTTTTAATTTATCCACTTATATATAGATTAGTACCATATATCGTTTCTCTACTTAACCCTGAAAGACTCGGGAGGCAGGATAAAGCTCAATTTGCACAATATTTTGGTTTCAATCCCTGGTTATTAATTGTTCCTGTCTTGATATTGTTATTTATTTTTGTATATAAGGGTACTAAAAAAGTAGATATTAATTGGCGGCAAATCAGTTTTACGACTATAATGTCAATTATCTTCACAATTATTATTTTGTTTATTAATCAAGTTATTTTTTAATGAATAATTTACTGAGTTCCTGGTTTGGTAAATCTGATTTATGCACGTGCAAAATGTCGCGCTCTGAATGAAGCATGACGCGGTTGGATTCCGGACAAGCATATCAGGATTTATTACATTTTCATTACAGGTTCGGCTAACTGGAACCGTCCCAGTGATTCCCTAACAAAAAAACACCTGCCAATATGGCAGGTGCTAAAATATAATACGAAGATCAGATGTTATCTTCATTTTCTTCTAATTGTTGAATCTCTTCGTTGGATAACTCCGTTAGGTCTGCAATTTGAGCATGATCGAATCCTTGAGCGAGCATCTTTTTGGCTATTTCAATGTTTCTTTGCTTTTCGCCTTCTTCTCTGCCTTCTTCTCTGCCTTCTTCTCTGCCTTCTTCTCTTCCCTCTTTTAGTGCTTTTTCACGGGCTTCTTGTTCGCGCAGTTCGGCTTCTCGTTTGTAGGCTTCTCTATCTAGGACTTCTTTGACACGGGAATCATAAGCGAGAACTTCTTCGGTTGAGGCGCTTAGTATATCCCAGCCTTGGAAAGCGCTTTTGAGTGAGTCATCTTTCATGGCGATCTCCTCCAATTCTTTATAGATGTCCTCATAGACATGACCTTTTCGGGAATCGACAATGCCTAAAAGCAACAGCCATCGCGCTAATACATCGTTCCACGGGTCGAGCTTATTCTGTTTCCAAGCTTGAATCAGTTTTGGCATTTCTAAAAAATGAAATTCCATGATATCCGTCAGTTGAAACTGTTCCTCATCTTCATACAAATGGTATGTTGTATGAAAATCTTCGGTCTGCTCAAACAAATTGAAGTTCATGATGTTAATCGCAATGACAGGGCGGAGTTCTCGGTAGCTCATCTTTTTCTTCATCGGTGCTCGGTAAACCGTTGACCAGTAGTAAATGGAACGTTTAATCATGTCGTATTGATTGGTGAATTGAATTTCGATATTTACCCATTCATTATCATTGGTCACTGCCAAAATATCTAACCGTGAACGTTTATCTTCTTCATATTCTCCGCCGAATTCGGTGTTCTGAAACGAGATGTCATGAATTTGTTCTCGGCCGCTCCGTTTCAAAACGGCGTTGAGAAAGACGACTGTGATGTCCTTATTCTTCTCGGTTCCAAAAAGTTGTTTGAACGCATAATCGATCTTCAAATCCATAAGGCGGGACAACGGGACACGTCTGAGCAGCTTCGTTTCCATACGATCACCATCGTTTCTTTTATTATATCATGCGAAGGTTGACAAAAGGGATACATCAGAATGCAAAGAAGGTCTTCGTGTGGTGTGAAATCGTTTGTTATTCATGAGGGTTAAGGTGAATAGTCATGTGAGCAAAGCCCATGATGAGCGAATGAATTTGCGGAAATCCTCTTCCTATAACAAGAACGTTTGTTTGTATGTATTATATAATAAATCTTTACCCATTCAAAGGAAAAATGGATACTTTCACCAATTCTTCACATTCCCCCCAATAAAAAAACGCATGTGATGTTCTAATTGAATATCAATGCGTTTTCTTTGTGGTTTGATTGTTTGCACCTTTGAAGTAAATCCGTTGGGGCTGTCCCTGTGCTTTCGTATTTACACTTTTTTCACGAATTCTGATTTTAATTTCATTGATCCGAAACCATCGATCTTACAATCAATATCATGATCTCCATCAACTAAACGGATATTTTTTACTTTTGTCCCCACTTTTACAGCTGAAGAACTTCCTTTTATTTTCAGGTCTTTGATCACTGTTACTGTATCGCCATCATTTAAAACAACACCGTTTGCATCTTTAACGACCTTTTCGTCTTCTCCATCATCTGTTTGCGATTCTAGGTTCCATTCATGACCACATTCTGGACAAACAAAAAAGCTTCCATCTTCATACGTGTATTCTGAATTGCATTTCGGGCAGTTCGGTAAATCATTCATCGTTACAGTCCCCCATCTTTTTCCTATTCATTTGTGTACGTGCTTATCTCTTTATACCATAGAAGCTTAAACATTAACACAAATCCCTGATACTCGCCAGCTCTATGTGGCGGGGACAAGCCTGTAATGAGACATTAATGTACTAAAGAATAGTATGGTTTTTCGATCAGGTGAAGCAGTTTTTCCTTCAGGTGAGTCAGATTTTGCTACTAAAGCACGAGGGACGGCCGATATAGTGGTATTCGATGCTTTCGTTTGAGTCCCCGTTTCCCCGAAAAAACTGTAACCTGCAATCCCCTCTTTATAAACTTACTGTTCTGCACTTTCGCTCATAGTTTTCGTTTTTTGTGTCGAGTTTCTCCCTATATAGGCGGCTGTGAGGACACCCATTGCATTGATGCCGATGTCTAGGAAAGGGGCATCTCGGGTGAAGAATTCTTGGGTGACATCGCTACATGAGACGAGCAATAGTAACAGCACGAGTATTGATGTGCGTGAACCATGCCACTTGAAAAGAGGGTAGTTAACTAAAGAAGTCACCGAGCTTGGATAGGACAATGCCAGGTTCACTTCTCGATAAGTGTGACGGACCAATCTTTATATCTGACGAAGTCATTCAAGCTCTTTCTTTAATAACTCGATCTCTTCATAGCTCAATCCAGTAACTTCGGTAATGAAGTTTTCATCGGCTTCTTTTTTCAACATGCTTTTTGCGATATTGATTCTTTCTTCTATCTTACCTTCACCTTTCCCTAATTTCTTTCCTTCTTCTTTTCCTATTTCCATCCCTTTTTCCATCCCTCTTCGCTCATAAGAAACCATCAGTTCCATCACTTTTTCTCCTTCCTGGTTACTCATTTTTTTCACCTCATTTAGCAGTTTTTCCTCTTCTTCGGGTGTGAGTTGCAGGTAAGTTTCGAAGAACCCTGAAATTAGCGTTTGACGAGCAGCATCGATGTTCATCCGGACGAGCATCCGTAAAAATTCCTTTTTCACTTCGATTTTCTCACTTTCATTATACCCCATTTTAGAAAGTAAAGCCGCTGCGACGGGATTTTCTGAGCGGATGAAATCGCGCCAGTTTTTCTTTTTTAGTTGTACGGTTAGGAAATTAAATTGTAGGACATTAGTAAAAGGAAATGTTATTTCGAAGGTGGCAGGTTCTTCCCTTATTTTATCGTAGCTAAAGATGGCAATTGGCAGGATCTTGCGGCGGTAGGTTTCGTATAAGCGGCTGAAGTAGATAAACATGCGTTCGGAAAACGCTTCTTGGACGTAGCTTTGCGGTTCGACGTGGATGATGATGAGGCCGTCTTCCCCTTTGAGCTTGGTCTCGGCGAGCAAATCGACGCGGTATTTTTCGCCGGCTGTGACGTCGGTGTACAGCTCTTCAGGGAGAAATCGAATTTCTTGGAAGTCAATCGCTTCGTAGGCTTCGGGAAAGAAAAGAAGCATGAATTCTTCGAAATATGTCATTAAGAGTTCCTTGAATAAACGGTCGTGGTCCACTGGCATGGTCGACCCCTCCTTTTAAAAGGAACGTATGTTTGCGTTAAGTTCATTATATAACAAACCACTTTCCTTTTACAATTGAGAGAGGCGCGTTTTTGGATATTTCATAAATTGGACACAAAATTCTATAGAGAAACCGTAAAATACAACACTTCTTAGCGATCTCGAAATGTCGAGTAACCAAAATGAAACACGGGTCCGCCTCCCGTGCTTCTATTCAACTAATATACTCTCTAAAAATTCATCAGAAACTTTATATTCTTTTGGTCTTTGGCTAACTAAATGCACATAGTACTTTTCTTCTAATTTATTCATGATTTGATTTACTTTATATCTTGATTTGTTTGATATCTCCATCAGCTCAGTAACAGGAAATTTGGCTTCATCATCAACAAATACACTTAAATAAGTCATTATTCGTAACAATTCATCTTCTTCTACTCGTTCAAGCTGATTCTCACGATTGAAAAATTCATCAATTCGTTCTATTTTGGACAAGTTTAATTCTAAATCATCAATAATTCCTTCTTGGCCTGCTGAAAGCAGTTCTAGCATATCTATCAAATAAAAAGTCATTTCCCCTTTATTTAAAGGCGAAGGAATTTCTTCAAGAGCTTTATAATACTTTGATTTATTTTTATTAACGGCATAAGAAAAAGTAATCGCAGAATACCTGTCTAAATATCTAGATAAATAACTACACACAAATAATCGACCTGTTCTTCCATTTCCATCATAAAATGGGTGTATATATTCATAATAATAATGTGCAATCATATAGCGGTATAATTCTGAATGTTGACCATCATCAAGAAAATTGATCAATGCATTTAGTGATTCGATAATTTTCACTTCTGAATTTACACCGATATGAGTTGTATGAGTTCCGTCATTAACCTCAACGTACCCTTTTCTAAATAACTCACCATCTGGTTCATCTTCTCGATCGATTTCATCTGAGACTAAGCCATCATAAAGCTTTCTGAAATCAGCTATTTCTGTAAAAGGTTTAATTTGATTAATAAACAAGTACGTTTTCATTAAGCCTTTAAAACGTTTGTTTTTTTTCTCTGATTTAACGACATCATCTAAAACTTCTTTTAGTTCCTTTTTCGTACTGCGTATACCTTCTATCTCATTATTACTTTGCGCTTCATTAATTAGCAATTTTCGGAAATATGGCTCGATCACAAAATGAGGGAGCGTACTTATTAGAGAAGATATTCTCGAACTATTTAATAGTACTTTGTTATTTAGCGACATTAACTCGTGAATATTCACATAAAATAACTGATAGTACTCATTTGTTTTTTTCCCTTTTCGAAAACCTCTTATAGTAAGAGGGGTTATATAGCTGCCATAACTATTTTTTCTTTTATCTAGTTCATTTTTATAATATTCATCACCTTTTTTATAAAAAAGCTTGGTTAATTTTTCATACTCCACATCCGTCACCTGCCTTATTATAAATTATCGGCATTTTTTAAAATTATAATACTGATCGAAGTTCATTTCAATCAAAAAAACCCTTTTTTTCGACGAATGGGGACGGATCTCCTTTGCCAAATTTGTAATCATATTGTAATCCTTTCTCCTTGATGATGCGCTTACAATTGGCAAACGAATAGTACAACCAAAATCAGACACTCGAACATTGATATATTCTCTATAATTTGTCACCCCTTGACAGAAGACTCCTTCTTCCGAGAAGGGCTACATTATTATCACTTTTGTACTCAGTAAAATGGAGCTCACTCATAGAATGATTATTCTTTTGAACTACTCGTGATCGAAATCACGAGATTCCTAAGTACAGAAATCTAACGATTTCTAATTGATTAGGCGATCCCCGCAGTCCCTGCGGTTAATCGTAATGCTTCTTTACGAAGGTTGATACTTGCGTTAATATCCCTTTGGTGGTGGCAATTACATGCGGGGCAAGTCCACTCACGCAAAGCAAGATTTTTAACGTCTTTGTGTTTATGATCACAGTTCGAACAAAGCTGACTTGAAGCGAAGTTTTTGGCTACGGGAACGACTTGTTTTCCATACCATTTCGCTTTGTACTCAAGCATGTTTCTGAATTGTGACCATGA
>NZ_JACHHB010000022.1 GCF_014202575.1 Texcoconibacillus texcoconensis
ACATCACTCAACTTATTGAACCGCCGTATACGAGATCCGTACGTACGGTGGTGTGAGAGGACGGAGGGGCGAACCCTCCTCCTACTCGATTGTTTGTTATAATGACCACTTTTCGTCTGGGACGAGAACGATATTCCCTTCATGTTCTCGACCTTCTAATGCTTGGTGCGCAGTTGCAGCTTCTAAAAAGGGATAAGTTTTAGCTACATGTGCGAGAATTTTTCGCTTTTGTTGCAAGTGCGTAATTTCTTCTCCTGCTTTTCGGTATTCATTATATGGTGCAGAAAGAACGAGGACACCAAGTAATGCCGCGTTTTTTTGGTTTAATTTTCGCCATGGGAGTTGAGGTGTATTATCTTTGGGAGACCCGACACTAACGATACGTCCAGCAGTTCGGATCACATCGAGATTTTGTTCAATATTTTCACTTAACGACATATCAATAATGACGTCAACACCGTGATGGTTTGTAAGTTTATTCGTTTCTTTTACAACATCTTTCTCTTTATATAAGATGACTTCGTCGGCACCAGCTTCCTTAGCTAACTGCGCTTTCTTTCGATCACCAGCCGTTGCGATTACCGTTGCCTGTGCATACTTGGCTAACTGAATCGCAGCATGACCAACAGCACCTGAACCGCCATAAATCAATACCGTTTCTTTCGGTTGTAGGCGTGCTCGGTAAAATAATGATAAGTGTGCTGTTAGAAAAGGCATGGCAATTGCAGCTCCGTCAACACATGATATATGCTCGGGTAATGGGAACAATAATGCCGGATCCACACTTACGTATTCACATGCTGTACCGTCTTTAATATTTGATCCCCAAACTTTGTCTCCTTTTTTAAATGTTCGAACTTCTTTTCCAACTTCGACGATTGTGCCTGCAACATCGAAATGAGGGATTTTAGGAAAAGATGAAACAGGACGAACACCAGAACGGAAATATGTATCAACAGGATTAGCACTACTGGCACCGACTTCAATGATAACTTCATGATCAGAAGGGGTAGGCTTTTTAAATGTCCCTGTTTTTAAGACTTCAGGGTTTCCATATTGTTCGTAATAAACCGCTTTCATATTAGAACACCTCCTTATACAATACGTTACCGCTAAATCTATTTCCCGTAAAGGATTGATTTGAATCTTTCTTTTTATAGACATTTTTTAAAAATAAAAATGAACTGACTCTTTTTGAGTCAGTCCATCATTTCAGTTTGAATGTTCATTTACTCAAAATGAACTCGACTTCCATGTGTGTCATCTGCTTCGTGATGATGGAAACTGTCGCGATTCATCATTTCTTGCATAATTTCTTTTTGCATCGTGACACCTTCTGCATTTAGATAAGGTAACATTTGCTGAAGCATGTGTTGAGCATTTGCTAATTCTTTTTCAGTCCAGTCCGTTTTTTTCGTCATAGAAAGTTCAGTCATATCCCGTCCGACATACATCGCACGCTTACCTCCCTTAAGACGACATATCTTACATACAGTTGGTCGTCATTCATATCTTTCCTCGAGTTATGTTGCCGTATTCGCTATAATGATTGAAGGACAAAGAATGATGAGATTTAAAGGAGGAAGTTTTAATGTCAATATATACAAGACCTGTGGCATTAGTAACAGGTGGTAGTCGCGGAATTGGAAAGGAAATTGCTGTTCATTTAGCAAAAGAAGGTTATGATATTGCGCTAAATTTTGCAAGAAGTCGTGAGCAGGCAGAAACGACAGCCGAAGAAATTCGTACATATGGTGCGGAAGTATTAACGATAAAAGCAAATGTAGCCAAAAAAGAAAAAGTGGTTGAGATGTTTCAAATGATTGATGAACATTTTGGGCGCCTAGATGTTTTAATCAATAATGCCGCTTCTGGTGTGTTAAAACCAGCTATGGAATTAGAGGAGTCACATTGGGATTGGACGATGAATGTTAACAGTAAGGCGATGTTATTTTGTGCTCAAGAAGCAGCAAAACGAATGAGAGAGGTAGGGAAAGGATCGATTGTAAGCTTAAGCTCTCTAGGTTCCATTCGGTATTTAGACAACTACACGACGGTCGGAGTATCCAAAGCTGCAGTAGAAGCTCTTACACGTTATTTAGCGGTAGAATTAGCAGCAGAAAACATTCGTGTTAATGCCGTATCTGGTGGTGCGATTGATACAGATGCGCTCAAACATTTCCCGAATCGTGAAGAATTATTGCAAGAAGCAGCCAATAAAACGCCAGCAGGGCGCATGGTTGAAAAAGAAGATCTCGCAAATGCCGTTTCTTTTCTTGTCTCTGACCAAGCGAAAATGATCTGTGGTCAAACGATCATCGTGGATGGTGGAATTTCGCTGTTGACCTAATGTTTTTTAAAAAAATCACCAAAACGATTTACTGAATTTCGGATAAAACATCACCTCCTGGTTACATTAATTGTTGTGGAGGTGAAGGAAAATGAACAACAATCAACAACAAAACCAACAGCAAGCAAAACAGCAACAGCAACAAGCTGGGCAACAACAAGCAGGTCAACAGCAGCAAAATCAACAAACTGAATTTGCTGCAGAGGCTGATGCACAGCAAGCTGCTCAACAGGCACAACAGGCTGCACAAAAGGCGCAGCAGTCTGCACAACGCCGCCAGCAGCAACAGCAGCAAAACCAACAAACTGAATTTGCTGCAGAAGCTGATGCACAGCAAGCTGCTCAACAAGCACAGCAAGCTTCTCAAAAAGCACAGCAATCTGCACAACGTAGTCAACAACAGCAACAACAAGCTGGTCAACAAAACAACCAGCAGCAGTAATGACGTGGGCGGTTGCGAGTGCTAGTGTCACCACCCCTTTCCGTTTAACGGTTAGGGGTTTTCACTACTTATTTTCACCAAGATTTTGATTGAATAAGGATAAAACCTTGTTCAATGGTTACATTAATGGTTATGGAGGTGATACACATGGCTAAACAACAACAAAACCAACAGCAAAATGCTGCACAAAATGCTGCTCAAACTAACGCGCAACAAGTGAAGCAGCAAAACGCGCAATCTGCACAAGGACAAGGTCAACAAACTGAATTCGCTAGTGAAACAGATGCGCAACACGTACGTCAGCAGAACCAACAATCTGCTCAACGTAAACAGCAAGCTTCTTCTAACGGACAACAACAACAGTAATTGTTCTTGCACACGTAAGTTTACCCCTGGCCAATAGCAGGCTAGGGGTATTTTGTTTTGGAAGATTTCACTTCTTCGCGTATCCACATTTAAAAATATCGTAAGAAATAGTATAATAAAAGTGGAAACAAATGTTTTGAAAATAATACTGGGGTGAGGGGGAAATCTCATGCTTTTTGGTAAGCGTCGAAAAGCGAAAGAGAAAGCGGAAGATCACGTTGTTGATGTGTCTCTTTCTGAAGTTCGATCTGCTGTAAACACGTATGCTGATTCTTTACAACCAGGTATTTCATTACGGTCACTCGTTAATGAAAAAGGCGAAATCGATGGGAAACGTTTAGCACCAATTTTAGGTGGTGTTCCGGCAAGACCTTTTTATATGTCAAAAGAAACGTTTGAAATATTTGAAGATCCTAAATATGTTGAGTGGATTGATGATGTCCAAGTCGCTTGCGATCAGTACCTCAAAGCACATGGTGAGTATCCTATTATGAATAATAAGGATAGGGAAATCAGTTATCATAAGCTTCGCCATTTTTTAAAAGAGCAGCCAGATATCCCCCTGTACTTACACCCCAAAGATAAAATGATTACTCATCGACACCCATCAGATTATTGAAATAGGAACAAGAAAGGAGTAAATGATGAGCTTCCCTAAACGAGGAGAGAATATTGAAATTCATAGCTATAAACATAACGGTCTTATTCATCGAATTTGGGAAGAGACGGTCATCTTAAAAGGGACATCAAATGTCGTTATTGGGGGAAATGATCGTATTATTGTTGAGGAAGCAGACGGTCGAAAGTGGCGTACGCGTGAACCAGCGATCTGTTATTTTGATGCAGACCGCTGGTTCAACTCGATTGGGATGATACGACAAGATGGGATTTATTACTATTGTAATCTTGGAACTCCATTTACATATGATGGTGAAGCTTTGAAGTATATTGATTACGATTTAGATATTAAAGTTTATCCTGATATGACTTATCGCTTATTAGATGAAGATGAATTTGAAGAACATAAACGAAAGATGAATTATCCACCGGAATTAGAACCGATTTTAGAACGTGAAGTTGAATTATTGATCTCGTGGATTAATCAAGGGAAAGGTCCTTTTGAGCCTGGTTTTGTGGAATATTGGTACGAACGCTTTTTGCAATACCGTTAATATACAATTAGGAAAATGTCCTCTCGAATTGAGCTAGCTGTTTCAAGAATGGTTGGAGTATGCGAAAAGGTCGGTGAACTGGACTGGATAGTATTAAAAGGTATTTTCAATTTGTTAGACCGTATTGGAAGCACATTATTTTTACCGTTATTATTGGCATGGTGAAGTTTGGTATTCCATTAATTATTCCCCTAATCATGCGTTATGTGATTGATGATATTATTGGTGCGCAAGACTTAACCTCGACAGAACAGATGAACCACTTATTGTGGTTAATGGGTATTATTTTTGGTGTATTTTTACTCTTACGTCCACCAATTGAATATTACCGTCAATATTTTGCGCAGTGGACCGGAAATAAAATCCTTTATGACATAAGGGAGCAATTGTTCAACCATTTACAAAAATTAAGTTTAAAATTTTATTCGAACCGTCAATCGGGTGAGATTATTTCACGTGTGATTCATGATGTGGAACAAACGAAAAACTTTGTGATTACAGGTATGATGAATATTTGGCTCGATTTATTTACGATTGTGATCGCTATTGTGATCATGTTTACGATGGATGTCTGGTTAACGCTCATATCTATTTCTCTATTACCTCTCTATGTATTAGCTGTAAAGTACTTTTATAGTAAACTTCGACATCTCACCCGTGTCAGATCACAGGCTTTAGCGGATGTTCAAGGTCACTTACATGAACGATTAAATGGTATGACAGTGATTCGAAGCTTTGCATTAGAAGATCATGAGCAAACGCAATTTGATCGTCGAAATGAAAACTTTTTATCAAAAGCTGTTGATCACACAAGGTGGAATGCGAAAACATTTGCTGTTGTGAATACGATTACTGACCTAGCGCCAATTCTCGTCATCGGTGTAGCGGGTGCGATGGTCATTCAAACTAATTTAACGGTTGGAACGCTCGTTGCGTTTGTCGCATATATGGATCGTTTGTATAATCCGTTACGACGTCTCGTGAACTCATCTACGATGCTGACACAATCAATTGCTTCGATGGATAGAGTGTTTGAATTACTCGATGAAGAATATGAGATTACTGAACGAGATGGTGCCATTGAAATGAAAAATCCTAAAGGGGATATTTCATTTCAACATGTCACCTTTGCGTATAATGACGACGATGTGATTTGTGATATGAACTTTGACGTAAAAAGTGGAGAGACAGTTGCCATTGTTGGTATGAGTGGTGGAGGAAAAAGTACGATCATGAGTTTAATTCCTCGTTTTTATGATGTCACAGAAGGAAGAATTTTGATTGATGGTCGTGACCTACGTGATTATCGAATCCGTTCATTACGTGACCACATAGGTATGGTTTTACAAGACAACATTATGTTTAGTGATTCAATCCACTTTAATATTCGTATGGGGCGACCAGATGCAACGGATGAAGAAGTGATTGAAGCGGCGAAGAAAGCAAATGCTCATTCTTTTATTACTGAGTTACCCGATGGCTATAATACGAATATTGGAGAAAGAGGCGTCAAATTATCTGGAGGACAAAAACAGCGAATTGCCATTGCACGCGTGTTTTTGAAAAGTCCTAGGATGCTTATTTTTGATGAAGCAACGTCTTCACTAGATTTGGAAAGTGAGTATTATATTCAACAGGCGCTCGAACAATTGGCAAAAGATCGAACGACCTTTATCGTTGCTCATAGATTATCCACGGTTACCCATGCAGATCGGATTTTTGTTGTTGAAGAAGGAAAACTTGTGGAAACTGGAACACATGAGGAATTAATGAGCCGTCGAGGCGTTTACCACAACTTATTTAAAGTTCAACAACTTGATTAGTTCAAAAAAGCTGTCCTGTAAGTGAGTATTCACTTGCAGAACAGCTTTTTTTCCGAGGTTTAATCCATCCTGTCATCTTCTAGTTCGACTTCATTTTCTGTCGTATGATAAGTGAAAAAACCACCGACGAGTCGGTCAAGGTGCTCTAACTCTTCGTTATATTCAATGATCAAGGCGATAACTGGGAAGACATGAACCCATTCACTTCTAGTTGCCATTTGATCATCGTAATAGTTCAAGAAGACATCGGCTAATTGTTGCTTATCTTCATTGACGTCTTCGTATAATTCTTCAGACTCTTGCCGTACTTTTCCAGCGTACTTGAGTAAAATTCGATCATGAAAGTTCGTTAAATCATCAAGCTGTTGTTGGAGTAAATCCTGTAAGGAATCAGGTAATTGCTGTAAACTGTTTTCATGTTTACTAAGTGTTTCTAAAATATCCATCGCTTTTTTAGATGTACGAATCATTTGTCTAAATAAGACGACTTTCCGCATTTTAGAATAAGCATTTTTTTTAACATAATTTCTTTCATCTCGATACAACAAAAATAAGTTATCCATTTTCACGATTGATTCGTTCAGCTTGGAAATATCTTGGTTTAACGTTTGGTAATCAGCTTCATGACGCGTTAAAAGACGGATCCACTGAACAATATAATCATTGGCGTTGACAATTTTATTATAAAGTTGTGTTTCGTGTTTTGGCGGAAGAAACAGCATGTTCACGCCAAAGGATGAAAGAACACCAATCATGATGAGTGAAAAGCGTTCAAGTGCAAATGCTAAGAAGGCGTCAGACGGACTCATCATGATAATGATGGAGGTCACGACAGCTAATGGTATAATGTCTTCTTTGTTTAAACGTAAATTAATTCCGATGACTAATATAACAACCACACCGACGACAAATGGTTCTTGACCAAATAACAGAACAAAAGTGATCGCTAAAATCGCGCTAATCACATTCGCTTGTATGTGGTTGAAAATTGTTTCGACACTTTTATAGATCGATGGCTGAACAGCGAAAGTAGCGGCAATCGCTGCATATGTTGGTGGGTTTAAACCGAGCCACATAGCAATATACAAGGCGATGGTAATCGCAACACCGGTTTTTAAGATTCTTGCCCCGAGTTTCATTATCTGTTCGATTTCCTTTCTTCAAACACTTTCGTTATTATACAGGTTAGGGTAAGGGTGAAACGCTTATTTTATTTAATCATTTAAAGGAAAAGTAATGGATGTTCACCTCTTATATTATTTATTTTTTGGCTGTGACGTACTATACAATGAAAAGACTGATAGATCAAGGAGTCACAAAAATTATCTAAAAATAAAGATCCCCCCTTTCTCTACTATACATGAAAAAGGGGGGAGAGTGAAAAGTTATTCTGTTGAGACAGAAGGATCTGCCTGTTGCTTAACAGGTGTTACTTGTAAGAAATGTTCTTCTGGGTCTTGTAATAGTTGTTCAATCTTTTCGGCTTCTTCATGTTGTTGTTGGTTACGCAGTTGATCATGATATGTCGATAAAAGTTCCTGGACATCGTCGATTCCTTGATTCGTTAACGAAGTCAGTTCTACATTGGCCCCTTTAGCAATTCGATTATGGAGTGCTTCCCTCGTTAATCCGAATTCAGGTTGATGACGTAAATAAACAACACCACCGGTCATACCAGCGCAAATCCATGGACCCGGGTCACCAAGTACAATGCCGCGGCCATTTGTCATGTATTCGAAGGCGAAACCTTTTAAGTTGGCATGAACGCCTAAATTTGTGCGTCTGTGATGATCGATCGGTTCTGTGATTTGAGCACCGAATATCATGTCTGCACCAGATAAGCGGATCCCTGCTCGTGCGTCAGCATTTCCTTGGATAATGAATGTACCGCTTTGAGCACCGTATCCGACACCTTTACCTACAGATCCATTATAGAAGCGTCCATTTTTGCCTTCAGATTTAAAAATGTGAAAGGCACCACCGAATGCCGTTTTTCCAACACCATCTTGGGCCCCGCCGTCAATGGAGATTCGTACACCGTCACCATTGTAGGCGCCTAAACCATTTCCGAGGATCGATCCATTTTTAAATGAAAGATTGATATCAGGCAATTGGCGATACGATCCATCAAGTTTCCCACGTACACGGTGACAGGAAACACGACTTGCAAGGTTACGTTGTTCAGCAGTGACTGAATCGTATTCACGGGATTGCGTTAACTCCTCTATATTTCCATCTAAATACTCTGCGCCAACTGCAACAGCTAGTTGTTCTTCTGCCTCTACAGTTTCTTCATGAGCGATGTGTGCAATTTCTTGCTCTGGTAAAGTTTCAAAAAGTGGTTGTAAATGAAGCATATCTTCACCAGCTGTTTGTTCAAGGAGATCTGATCGTCCGACAAGGTCTTGAGTTCGCTTGAAACCAAGCGATGCTGTAAGTGCCTGAAGTTCTTCTCCAAACGCAGTGAACATTGTTTTTAACCCTTGAACAGCTAAATCAAATTGTCTAGGAACAAAACGGCGTAATCCATGTTCATGAGCTTGTGCTTCAGATTCGATTTGCGTTGCAATTCCAACGTGACACGTATCTAAATGGCAACCCCGGCAAGCTGTACAACCAACAGCGATCATTGATAATGTCCCAAAACCAATTCGGTTCGCACCGAGCAGCATAAGCTTTAAAGCGTCTGCGGCACTTTTCACACCGCCATCTGCCCAAATTTCAACATTTTGTCGAAGGCCAGCTTCTAATAATGCATGGTGAACGGATTTGACACCGATTTCTGCAGGTAAACCGACATGTTGAAGTGCATGAACGCGTGCAGCCCCTGTACCACCATCAAAGCCGCTGAGCGTAATGTAGTCAGCCCCTGCTTTAGCAATACCAACAGCGATTGTACCGATATTTGGAACGATCGGAACTTTAACCGTTACTTTTGCTTGATCATTAGCCGTTTTTAATTCAGAGATCATCTGCGCCAAATCTTCGATCGAATAAATATCATGATTGTTCGATGGCGAAATTAAATCAGAGCCTGTTGTGGCATTTCTTGCTTCAGCGACTTTTTCAGTTACCTTTGACCCTGGTAAATGACCACCTTCACCAGGCTTGGCGCCTTGCCCAATTTTAATTTCTAGTAAATTTGATGAATTGATCAATTCTACGTTGACCCCGAAGCGCCCGGAAGCAATTTGTTGCCCACGCGTATTCGGGTACTTGCCGAGCATATCTTTAATTTCGCCGCCTTCACCGTTAAAGCTAATCATATTCAACTGATCAGCAGCTTCTGCATAAGCACGAAATGCAACTTCATTTTGTGAACCGAAAGACATTGAACTAATCATAAATGGTAAGTCATGTTTGCTTACGCTAACATCGACACTTTTAGGTTCAAGTTTAGGTGATTGTGTTTGTTTAAAGTCTGTAAGGTGACGAATACTGATTGGGTTTTTTGCTTCTTGTTCTTCGAGTTTTTCTCTGAACTTATCATAACTGATCTCGCCAGAAGCGACATCACCAAGTACTTTCCACACGCGTGGAAAGATGTGGAATGTCTTACCTGGACGAACTTTTTCTTTCTGCCATTCTTTTACCCGTTCATAACTATCTTCCTCAAGTTTTTTCAGACTATATTGAACATTCTCTCCTCCAAGGAAATTAACGATGTTTAGGCACTCAGCAATGTCATCGTTTAAGCCGATTGCTGAAAATAAGCGTCCGTATCCTCGTAATTCATGGATCCCAATTGTAGATATGATTTTTTCAAGTCCTTTATTTAATGCATCGTATAGCTTTTGCGCAGGTTCTGGGTCTTCTTCAACAACGGTTGCGAACATTAAGTAAGGGTTGATCATATTTGCCCCTAAACCAAAAGCAACAGCGATGTCATGTAGTGATCGAATACTTCCTGATCGTAAAGCGATGGAACATAGACGGCGCAATTGTTTTTGTGTCAATGCTTGATCGATCGTTGACGTTGCCAAGTGTGGGTCGATCCAGAGGTGATCTTCATCGACGTTGGCGTTTTGATCATCAAGAACGATGAGATGGGCGCCATTGTTTATCGCTTCTGTCGCTTCTTCGATAAGTCGGTCTAAGGCTTCTTGAAGTGATTCATCGGACGAGAACGTTAAAGATAACGTACATAATTCCCCTGTTTGCCCAAACCTTTGTAAAATCCCGTCGTATGACGGCTGAGGACTGACCTTTGCAATTTCTTTACCTGCCCAACCTTCGATCACCAGTGGTGACTCTAATTGTAATACTGTCTTAATTGGTTGATCAGAAAATAAAGATGGTCTCTGGCCGATAATGACGCGCGTAGAAAAGTGTTCGGTTTCGCGATCACGATCAATCGCCGGATTGGTTACGACGGCGACACTTTCTTTAATAAAATCAGATACGTTGACTCTTCCAGGGTGCAGGGGAGCCAGCGGTGCATCATGTCCGAGTGAACGGATGGGTTCGACGCCCTTATCAGCCATTTGTTCAATCAATTGGACATGTTCACGGTCCCACCCAAATGCTGCGTATTGGTTGTTTGACACTTTAGGAAGAATTCGTGCCGTTGTTTCATTCGTTTTAATATTGGTATCTAGTCGTTTACGGCTATCTGAAATAGGGAGTTTATGAGAAAGTCGTTTGTAAACTTCTTCTTGAAAGGAATCGTGCCATAATACGTTCATATCCCCGTTGTTATCTCGTTTCAATCCAACCTTCTCACCAGGAGCTAAAGGTTTTGGTTCAGCAAAATAAGTGTCATTTGTCAGGATCCCCTGTTCGGACGAAAAGATAAAACTTGTGTCCGTTTCGAGCATCCAAACTGGACGTAAACCAAGTGAATCCACACTAAATGCAACTTCATCACCGTATCGAGTAATGATACCTGCTGGACCTTGGGCAAAATGGCCCCAAGCCTCTCGGATGTAAGTGAACAGGTCTTGCAAGTGTTTTGGATATGACTTGATTTCATTGACGATCGGCGGGAACAGTATTTCCAAAGCTTCGAATAGGCCGAAGCCGTGTTCTGATATGAACGTATCGACGATTCGGTTGAGGTCTTGTGAATCACTTCCTCCTTCGTCAAGTTGAACGCCAATCATTTGAGCTTCATCACGGAGTTTGGAAATTGTATTGATTTCTCCGTTATGACCTAGGATGCTAAATGGCTGTACGCGAAAGAAATTAGAAAGTGTATTCGTGGAATAACGGTTGTGACCAAGTGTGATCGTTGATTCAACAATTGGGCTTGCTAAATCTTTATAGTATTTTGGTAAAACATCTCCTGCACCAAGTACTTTATAAACAACATTGTGTGGACTGAGTGAACAAACGTGAATGTAACCAGTCTGCTCTAACGTTAGCATTTGTTGGAATAATACTTTTGTTAGAGTTTCACCCGCTTCAGCGTGTTGTAGTGCAACTTGATAAAATAAAGGTTCTTTTTCTCTACCTTGAGCACCAAGTGCATGAGAGACGGTAACATGATCGTTTCGGTAAACAATGGTCCCTCCATTGTTTATTAATGTTTCATCAATGGTTTTTTTTGCTTTTTCGATGTCTTCTGAACGATCAATGAAAAAATGACCGACAACAAAGGA
Organism: Texcoconibacillus texcoconensis; assembly: GCF_014202575.1. Taxonomy (GTDB): domain Bacteria; phylum Bacillota; class Bacilli; order Bacillales; family Salisediminibacteriaceae; genus Texcoconibacillus; species Texcoconibacillus texcoconensis. The sequence continues at coordinate 11,754 of NZ_JACHHB010000022.1, forward strand.
ATCTTCGTTAACGAGGTTCGGATTTTCACCGACCGAGGTTAACTTTTCTTGCCAAAGCTTTTTTGGGATGTCTAAGTGAACTCCGACACCATCGCCTTCTTCATTGATAAATCCAGCGCGGTGGTTCATCGTAATAAGGGCTTCAATCGTTTGATCGATGTTTTTTTTGGTGGGATTGTTGCTCTTTTCTACAAATGCAACAACCCCACAACTGTCGTGTTCCATTCGGTTCGCATTTTTAAAGGTGCTTGGATCCCAAGTTTGTAAATCTTCTTTAGTCAAAATGACCGCCACCTCCTAAGGGAATGATAAGCTGACAAATTGCGAATTTAGCTAATTGTCAGAATTTTTACCAATAATAGCATGGTAAAAAAAGAAAATCAATTATTTATACAATAAAATGGATGATGACAAAGGTTTGATGAAAAAATGCAACCGTTTACAAATGCGTTGAAACCACGCGTGTTAACGTTTACATAAAAAGTCAAAAAAATAGCCGTTTTATTTTAGGGAACGGCTATGTATAAAGGTGGATAATTATTCACTTTTCATTTTGCTAAATGTTTGTTTGACAGCCTTTAAAGTTTCTTCGATATCTTTTTCGGTATGTTCTGTCGTTAAAAACCAAGCTTCATATTTTGATGGGGCAAGGTGTATACCTTGTTCTAACATTGAACGGAAAAATTGCGCGAACATATCTCCGTCACTGTTTTCGGCATCGTGATAATTTTCTACTTTGTCAACATTAAAGTAGACTGTTAATGCACCACGAAGGCGGTTTGTATGAACAGGAATATCATATTCATTTGCTAAATCGTTGATTCCATCTTCGAGCATTTTTCCGAGGTGGTCTAAATGATCATAGGTCCCTTCTTGCTGTAAGATTTCGAGGCAAGCGATCCCTGCGCGTATTGAAGCGGGATTACCGGCCATTGTCCCTGCTTGATATGCAGGACCTAGTGGAGCAACTTGTTCCATAATGGCTTGTTTACCACCGTATGCGCCGATAGGCAATCCGCCGCCGATGATTTTTCCGAGAGCGGTCATGTCTGGTTCGACACCTACTAAATTTTGTGCACCACCATACATAAAGCGAAAAGCAGTAATTACTTCGTCATAAATAACAAGTGACCCATTTGCGTGGGAGAGTTCATTGACTTTTTCTAAAAAGCCAGGTGATGGTTCGACGATGCCGAAGTTTCCAACAATCGGCTCAACTAAAACAGCGGCAATATCATCTCCCCATGTATCTAGTGCTTGAGCCAAGGATTGAGGATCGTTAAACGGTACGGTAATGACTTCGCTGGCTATGTTTTGTGTGACACCAGCTGAGTCAGGATTTCCGAGTGTTGATGGCCCACTACCAGCAGCTACAAGGACGAGGTCCGAGTGACCATGGTAACAACCGGCAAATTTAATGACTTTATTTCGATTTGTGTAAGCACGAGCGACTCGGATCGTTGTCATGACTGCTTCCGTTCCGGAATTGACAAAGCGAACTTTTTCTAAAGAAGGAATCGCATCTTGTAGCATCTTGGCAAATTGGTTTTCATATTTTGTCGGTGTTCCGTATAATACGCCGTCCCTGGCAGCGCCTTCGATGGCTTTCGTAATGTGTGGATGGGCATGTCCTGTGATGATTGGTCCATATGCGGCGAGATAATCAATGTATTCATTTCCATCCACATCCCAAAATCGTGAACCTTGTCCTTTTTCCATAAAAATAGGTGTGATGTCTCCAACGGCTTTAAATGACCGTGAAGGGCTGTTCACACCTCCGAGAATATGTGATTTCGCTTCTTCATATAGGGAAATTGATTCTTTCCATTCCATGACGTTCACCTCTAACTTTATGTATTCTTTTCCTATTGTAGCATGTTGAATCGAATTGCCAATGTAAAGCGCTCGAAGAACAATCTGTCGTAAAGGGGGACAGGCGTTCATATAGTAAATTGAGGTGATTGTGAGAATGGAGATATTTATGATTTTAATTGTCGTTTTTATTGCAACCATCGGTATTTTATCAAGCTTTTCATTATTAATGAAAAATCAACCTGAACAAGGAAGAAAAATATCAGTAAGAAATTTTATCGTTCTCATTCTCGTTTATTTAACAGTTATGACAGGGTTTGCTTCGGTTTATTTAACATTAGAACTTCATGGTTTTCCAGTTTTAAAGGAGGGGGGTCATAGAGTTTATGGATCATTTATTCATCTTATTGAAGATGTTATGTATTTTAGTGCTGTTACCTTATTAACAGTCGGCTATGGTGATATTACACCGCAAGGAATCGGCCGTTGGATCGCGATGATTCAATCTTTGATTGGTTACTTACTACCAGCAGCATTTGTCGTTTCAACGGTTATCTTTGTTGATGAACGCTCAAAATAGTTGTCGAAGCACCTTCTTTTCGATATCCTAATATATAGACGTTGTAATCAAAGGAGAGATTGAAATGGCAGTGAACGTAGGAGAAAAAGCCCCAGATTTTACATTGACATCCCAAGATGGAGAACAAGTTCAACTTTCAGATTACCGTGGAAAGTATGTCGTGCTTTATTTTTACCCGAAAGACATGACGCCAGGGTGTACAACACAAGCATGTGACTTTCGAGATCATCATGAAAGTTTCGCAGATCAAAATGCAGTGATTCTAGGTGTTAGTCCAGATCCAATAGAGCGACATCAAAAATTTATCGACAAACATGAATTACCATTCCATTTATTAGCTGACGAAGATCATAAAGTAGCGGAAGCTTATGATGTATGGAAGCTAAAAAAGAATTTCGGGAAAGAGTATATGGGCATCGAACGCTCGACATTTTTAATTGATCCTGAAGGGAACCTTGTAAATGAATGGCGTAAGGTACGTGTGAAGGGGCATGTGGAAGAAGCTTTAACGTATTTAAAAGAACAAGTAAACGGATAATCGATTAAATTTCTAATTTCAAAAAAACAAATAGGCCAAACATCTATACGCACACGAAAGGATAGACATATGTATATAGCATAGGTGAATGCATCCCTCTTCAAGTCGGTATATATATTTATAGTAAGTACGAGGTGAGGTCCCTCGTACTTTTTTTTGAGCTTTTCTTGAACGACATATAGCGTCGCATTCCCTGCTATAATCTGAGATTAGGAGGGAGAGGTTCACAACATCAAATTAGTCCCATGTTCGAACCATCGTGTGTTATGATAAAAAAGGTTTAGAACTCGTGCAGAAACGGAAGGAGACGGATAACGTGCAAATCGTAACAACTGCTAAAATTAGACGTGATTTACGCCAACATCTTAGTACAACTTATCCAAACATTGATTTCGATTTTAATGCAAGTATTGAAGAAGCGAATCAAGCCCTTCCAACAGCTGAGGTATTAATTACATATGGTGAAGACCTTAAAGATGAACACATTGAACGTGCGAAAAACCTCACTTGGATTATGGTGATTTCAGCCGGGATCGATCAACTTCCCGCCGAAGCGATCAAAGAACGAGGAATTATTGTCACAAATGTTCGAGGTATTCATGGAATTCCAATGGCCGAATATAGTATAGCAATGATGCTTCAAGTAGCTAGACAGACAAAGACATTAATCGAAAAAGAGAAAAAGCATGAGTGGGACCGACATGTGAAGATGACAGAACTTCATAATAAGACGCTAGGAGTACTAGGCGCAGGAGCAATCGGGAGTGAGATCGCTCGTTTAGGTAATGCATTCTCGATGAAAACGATTGGGATGAACCGAAGTGGACGTGATGTAAACGAGTTCGATCAAATCGTCGATTATGCCAACTTGGACACATTGCTGCAAGAGTCAGATTTTATTGTCTCTGTTTTACCACGTACGCCAGATACGGACGGTTTGTTAGATATGTCGGCATTTAAAAATATGAAAGAAAATGCAGTTTTCATTAATATTGGAAGAGGAAACGTTATCGTTGAAGATGATTTATTGTCAGCCCTTGATCAAGGAGAGTTTGCGCATGCGGTATTAGATGTTTTTGATGAAGAACCCCTTCCATATGACCATCCGTTTTGGACAAAACCAGAAATCACGGTAACACCGCACTTATCAGGAATTTCACCAGAATACCAGCCGCGAGCTATTGAGATATTTGAACATAATTTATCTGTATATCAGCGAGGTGAAGGTCAGTATCAAAACTTAGTTGATTTGAAAAAAGGATACTAAGAGGTGGCTATGATTGAAATTAGTCGTTTGCATCATTCACGATAATTATTCGAAGCTGGTAGAGGAAGTTCTAAATTTCAAAGGCTATCGCATGACTGAACTTGCGACTAGTGGAAATTTTTCGAGAATGGAAGACGACTTTTTTGTCGTTGATCATACAGGTAATGTAAATTCAAAAATGAAATAAAAACGTTTTGTAAAGAAGTAGAAACACAAAATAACCATCGTTTTGTTTGGTTTGTTAATGATTCCAGCATGGCGAGCTACTTTTCATTAGGGAAGAATAACGTATAAAAGGTTTATTTCCTTTTTGAGTCACACGAATGTAGGTGCTTAATTTTGGTATCCTATTCAATAGGGGCGTCGAGATTGACAAACAATCGAGAACTACCTTATACTGATTATAAAGTTTTTAAAGTAATAATGTTTATATGGAAGAGGTGTTAATTATGGAAAATCAGCGACTTAAAGAAGCAATTGACTCTTTAAAAAGCACGAAAGTTCGCATGACACCTCAACGCCATGCTATTTTGGAATATCTATTTAGTAATCGAACGCACCCAACAGCCGACGAAATTTACAAAGCCCTAGAAGGAAAGTTCCCAAACATGAGTGTGGCCACGGTATATAATAACTTGCGTGTTTTTAAAGAAGTAGGTTTAGTTAGAGAATTAACGTATGGCGACTCCTCTAGCCGATTTGATAGTGTCACAACAGATCATTATCACGTGATCTGTGAGCAATGTGAAAAAATTGTTGATTTCCACTATCCAGGATTAGATGAAGTTGAAGCATTAGCTGAGCATGTAACTAATTTTAAGGTGCATAAACATCGTATGGAAGTGTATGGTGTTTGTCCTGAGTGTCAGAAAAAGCAATAAATACGAAAAGAACTGGACTTTTGAAGTCCAGTTCTTTTAATGAAATCAATAATTAAATGGATGAATTCGCTCCCTTAACCTGTTTGTTCAGTTGAGAACGCGAGTTAAAGAGTCTTCGTTACTTTTTGTTATAATTTTCATCGAATGCTTCACCTTCTAGGTTCTTGTCAAGTGTTAATGCTTCATCGCAAAACATACAAGCATCCACGCGCCCTAAGACCTTCGTTTCTTTTCCGCACGTAGGACATATCACTTTTACAGATTTAGTAGATAGCATACCGATCCAAAAATAAACGATTGTACTACCGACGATACAAAGGAAGCCAATGATCATAAAAAGTGTCATAAACAATGGAGATGTTTGAAAAAACAAGCCTAAATACATAATGATAATTCCTACAAAAACAAGAATAAGAGCCAAGCTCCTTATTTTATTGATCTTATTTGAATATTTTAAGCTCATATGCGACCCCTCCTAAATGTGAAGTATATCATAGAAGGCAGTATGGCGTCTTATTATAGAAACGCTCATTTACGGAATTTTTATTGTAAGAAGGTATAGAAAAACAAACGTCGAAAATAGCTAGCGATGAATGAAGTAATGTATAGGAGGAGAAGGAATGGAGTCGATACTGCGGCAAATTTATCAGGATCGTACAAGTGATGCTGATACATTAGGAGTTATACTTGTGGAAAGGGGAGCGTCTTTAGATTCAACGACTGATTATTTCGATGCCGTATTGCTAATTCTTGTTTCAAATCAAAGGCCAAGTTGGGAAACGAAACATTATGTTTTTAATGGATATAAAGTGGCGCTTCATATGGTGAACTTAAAGCAAATTCGCGAATGGTTGATAAATAGTAGTCACCGACGAATTGTCGATTGGTTAATGAATGGGAAAGTTGTATTTGATCGTAATGAATTCATTAAAAACTATCGTAAGAAAATGATTGATTTTCCGATTAATGAGCGTAAAAAAAAGATGGGTGTGGAATTTACGAAGTTCATTCGAAGGTTTACAGATGGAAAAGCATTATTTCAAGAAAAACACTTCCTTGATGCTTATAACTACATCTTACATGCTTTGCACCACTTAGCAAGGCTTTCAGTTATTGAACACGGCCATTACCCGGAACTAACCGTTTGGCAACAAGTCAAACAGATTGAACCAAAGATTCATAAATTATATCAGGAACTTGTGGCAGGCGACGAATCTGTAGAAAAAAAGTTGGAATTATTGCTCATTGCAAACGAATTTGAGTTGACAGCAAAAACAAAATTAGGGAGTGCACATTTATTAGCTTTAATGGAAGAAAGCGATGAACCGTGGACGATCGAAGAGATTAAAAACAATATCGAAATTGACGAATACTCAATGGATGTTAGTATTCTCCTAGAGTATTTAGTTCAAAAAGGGTTTATTGATATTGTAAAAATGAAAACAAAAGGTGAAGAAGTTTATCATCGACTTTATCAAGCAAATAAAACGATTAAATAATCAGGTACTACTATGTCTAACTTCCTTCGCTTCATAAAGTGAGAGGGGGATGTGAATTGTTTTTAGTAAGCTAAACTTGTTTCATCTCACCCTCTCACTTTTAAAAGTCATTTCTTTTCAAAAAGTGTTGACTTATTTTTGGGGGAGTGTTAAATTATTAAATGTCGCTGAAACGACGCAGTAAACATTGAAGACAAATCAAAATAATAATTTCAAGAAGTTGTTGACACTTTGTTTACTTCAGTGTTACACTTATTAAGTCGCTGTCAGAGAGCGACTGAAACACTGACCTTTGAAAACTAAACAAAAAGCTAAGCGACCAGCGGGATCTTATTTAAGATTCTGTCAATGAAACAATGAAGA
>NZ_JACHHB010000023.1 GCF_014202575.1 Texcoconibacillus texcoconensis
TCTTCATTGTTTCATTGACAGAATCTTAAATAAGATCCCGCTGGTCGCTTAGCTTTTTGTTTAGTTTTCAAAGGTCAGTGTTTCAGTCGCTCTCTCAAAGCGACAAATAATATCTTACCACTTAACAACTTGTTAGTCAATACTTTTTAAAAAGTTTTTTAAGGACTCCAAAATAAGTGGATGGTGGAGGATGGCGGGCTCGAACCACCGACCCCTTGCTTGTAAGGCAAGTGCTCTCCCAGCTGAGCTAATCCTCCGATGTATTGATGTTGTATTTCAATGAAGTCTCCCTGTTTCTTCCTCTTCTTGAGTTATCAAAGAAGATTATGCGTCGAAACAATTCGATGCTTTTTCGCAGATGAACTGCTCGTAGCTGAGCTAATCCTCCATTTAAGTTTCTTCTTTCAAATAATAGTAGATAGATGGTGACCCGTAGGGGATTCGAACCCCTGTTACCGCCGTGAAAGGGCGGTGTCTTAACCACTTGACCAACGGGCCTTATTTTCCATATAAAAAAACAATCTATTATCATGGCGCGCCCGAGAAGATTCGAACTCCTAACCTTCTGATCCGTAGTCAGACGCTCTATCCAGTTGAGCTACGGGCGCAGACGTTCAAAAAGAAAAAGATGACTTAATGTGCTTGTTCGCCATCGACTTTTAAAACTATACAGTACCATCAGCTAAACTTCAACATGAAATTTTTGGAATCATCTTCTGGGTTTTCATTTCTTTATAAGAGAAAACAATGACCTCTCTTCGAAACAAAAAACAGCTCTTTGAATGAGCTGTTTTTTGTACACCAAATTTAAATTCAAACTTCTATGATGATTGGAAGAATCATCGGTTTTTTCTTTGTTTTAGAAAATAAATACTTACCTACCGCTTTCTTTATATGTTGTTTAATAACATGCCATTCATTCCGATCCTCATCACTTAAGTCATTGACAGTATCTGTGATTAATTCATTAACTTCATTAATTAGCGCTTCAGAATCCTTTACATAGACAAACCCGCGGGAAATAGTATCCGGTCCGGAAATCAACTTTTTCTCTGTTTTACTCATTGTTAATACAACAACGAGCATCCCATCTTCTGAAAGTTGTTTGCGGTCTCGTAACACAATATCCTCGACATCATCGATCCCTATTCCATCTACGTACGTATTACCCGCTTCTACTTTACGAGTTTTTCTCGCTTCTCCATTTTCAATATCAACGACATCTCCATTGCTTAGGATAAATGAGTGACCCTCTTCAACCCCAACTGATTCAGCTAACAACTGATGATGATGGAGCATACGATACTCTCCGTGGATCGGGATAAAATATTGCGGCTTCAGTAACGTGAGCATAAGTTTCAAATCTTCTTGGTAACCGTGACCTGAAACATGCATACCAGATGAACTGCCCGTTCCATAAATCACGTTTGCCCCTAGTGTAAACAGGTTATCAACGATACGTGTAACACTTCTTTCATTTCCAGGGATAGGGCCAGCTGCTAAAATGACGGTATCTCCTGGCAAAACTTCTACACCACGAAAATTTCCTGTCGATAATCTTGAAAGTGCAGCAAGTGATTCTCCTTGGCTACCTGTACATGCTATCGCGACTCTTTCCGGAGGGAAATCATTGATTTGTTTTTGATCAATGATCATATCATCAGGTACATCTAAATATCCTCGTTCTTCAGCAACACCTACGACATTCACCATACTCCGTCCTAACAAGGCAAGCTTTCGATTTGTTTTTTTTGCAGCATCTACCACTTGTTGAATCCTGCTTACATTCGAAGCAAAGGTTGAAAGGATCACTTTTCCGTCTGCTTTTGTGAACGCCTCCTCTACATGCTCCCCTACCATGTGTTCTGATGGTGTTGAGCCTGGACGTTCTGCGTTCGTACTTTCAGACAGTAACAGTAAAACACCCTCTTTTCCAATTTCGGCGATTTTATGAAATTCCGAATGTTCACTAGTTGCAGGTGTTAAATCAAATTTAAAGTCCCCAGTATGTACAACATTCCCTTCTGGTGTTTTAAATACGACACCTAAGCAGTCAGGGATACTATGGGTCACTTTAAAGAAATTTAAAGAAACATCACCAAATTCAATATGTGAATTTGAATCAATTTCAATTAATTCAGTTTCTCTCAAAATTTTATGTTCCTTTAACTTCAATTCAATTAAACCGAGTGTAAAACGCGTTGCATAAACGGGTACATTTAATTTCTTTAAAAAGAACGGAATACCACCAATATGATCCTCATGACCATGCGTCACAATTAACGCCCGAACTTTGTCTTTATTTTCTACTAAGTAATCGATGTCCGGGATAATTAAATCAATTCCTAATAACGTTTCATCAGGAAATTTATTTCCACAATCGATGATAAAAATATCGTCTTCATATTGAATCGCGTACATATTTTTACCAACTTCGTTTAATCCACCTAAGGCAAAAACAGATAATCCGCGTTGATTTGTGCTCACTTTTTATACCTCCCGTATACATTCTTACAATTAGTATGTACGGAAGATGCAAACTCAACTCATATATTTCATACATCCGAGTTGCGAAAAAGTTTGACAAATTTAAGTTCATTGTTGTAAATTACTTAATGTACGAACGTTAACGTAACTAAAATAATATAATGTTCGTCTTTAGGAGGTAAAAACGATGGAAAAGGTATTTGATTACGAAGATATTCAATTAATTCCTGCAAAATGTATAGTGAACAGTCGTTCAGAATGTGACACCTCTGTGACTTTAGGAGAGCATACATTTCGTTTACCTGTTGTACCAGCAAATATGCAGACGATTTTAGATGAAAAGATTGCTACATACTTAGCAGAAAATGGTTATTTCTATGTAATGCACCGCTTTGAACCTGAAAAGCGCCCATCCTTTATTAAAGATATGCACGACCGTGGACTCATCGCGTCAATTAGTGTCGGCGTCAAAGAGGAAGAATTTACATTTATTCAACAATTAAAAGAAAAACAACTAATACCAGAGTATATAACTATCGATATCGCACACGGGCATTCAGATGCAGTAATTAAGATGATTCAACATATTAAAGAACACTTACCTAATAGTTTTGTGATCGCTGGAAATGTCGGAACGCCAGAAGCGGTCAGAGAATTAGAAAATGTCGGAGCTGATGCGACGAAAGTGGGCATCGGACCAGGGAAAGTCTGTATTACGAAACTTAAAACGGGTTTTGGCACTGGGGGGTGGCAATTAGCGGCACTCCGTCGCTGTTCTAAAGCTGCAAAAAAGCCGATCATTGCCGATGGTGGCATTCGTACACATGGGGATATTGCAAAATCGGTTCGGTTTGGCGCATCGATGGTGATGATTGGGTCTTTATTTGCAGGTCACGAAGAGTCTCCTGGAGAAACGATCGAGGAAAACGGCAAGCGCTATAAAGAATACTTTGGTTCTGCTTCTGAATTCCAAAAAGGGGAAAAACGAAATGTAGAAGGTAAGAAAATGTACGTAGAACATAAGGGTTCCCTAGAAGATACACTCGCTGAAATGGAACAAGACCTACAATCGGCGATTTCTTACTCGGGAGGGAATACTCTCAATTCGATTCGCCATGTAGATTATGTGATCGTGAAAAATTCAATTTTTAACGGCGATAAAGTTTTTTAGAATGTCATAATGATTTCAAGCAAAATGAATGCCCTAGTGCTTTTGGCACTGGGGCATTCGCACATTCAAATGATTTATTCCTCTGATACGATTTCCACCGTACTCATGATTTCTGTTTCTTCTAAAGCTTGTGTTGCTAAACGATCCGCTTCTTGATTATTTTTTCTTGGAACGACTGTGTACTCAGGTGTAATTCCTAAAGCCTCAAGGTTTTCTTCAACGCGATCTGCCCACGAATTCAACACATCCTCCATCACCGGCCACTCTTCGTTTAGCTGATTAATCACTACTTGCGAATCACCTACAAATTTAACTGGTAAATGATGAACCCCTAATTCTTCTAATTCTTGGATGGCAAAATGAAGGGCGGCATACTCCGCTTCATTATTTGTATCCAACGCCTCAACGAGCCGATTTTTTCTTTGTCGAAAGGACTTTCCATTTTGATCATAATAAATAACACATCCCAAACCTGACATTTTTGTCTTTAAATCAAAGCCACCATCAAAATAAACCGTAATGTTATGGGGTTCTGTTTTAATTTCTTCGGTATACCTCTTAAGTTCCTTCATTGTAAGTGTAGTGTCATAATGATCAATAAAAACGAGATCTTTTAATCTCCCTGTTTTTTCGAGGTCTTCGGCAATAAGTAACGCTTTTTCGGCATTCATTTCATCGGAAGTAAACATCACTTCCGTTCCTTTTTTTGTTTTATATGTTACCTCCAACCGAACGAACATCTTATAACCACCTTCAGCTATGCCTATTAATTTAAAACGTATTTTTTGGTTTTATTTCACCCATGCTTAATGTACCCATTTTGAAACAAAAATTTCTTAAATCACCATCATAGCCATCATTCCTTTCAACGATCGTGTTTTTTCGAAAAGCTCTTCCTCAATAACACCCCCGCTTCTAACTGCAATATACCGTTTTGTATGCTATATTTAAACTACTTGTTTTACTGAAAGGGTGTATTTTTTAATGAAGAAAAAGGTTGTCATCGCAGAAAAACCTTCTGTCGCTCGTGATATTGCGCGCGTATTGAAGTGCCATAAAAAAGGAAATGGCTTTTTAGAAGGAGATCAATATATTATTACTTGGGCTTTAGGCCATCTCGTCACACTGGCTGACCCTGAAACTTACGATGAAAAATATAAAACGTGGAAACTTGAAGATTTGCCGATGGTGCCTAATCACTTAAAACTTTCCGTAATAAAAAAAACGGGTAAACAGTTCCAATCTGTAAAAAGTCAGTTGCACCGTTCTGATGCCGGGGAAATTGTGATTGCAACTGACGCCGGGCGTGAAGGTGAACTTGTTGCACGGTGGATCATTGAAAAAGCAAAAGTAAATAAACCGATCAAGCGACTTTGGATATCTTCTGTCACCGATAAAGCGATTCAAGAAGGGTTCAAAAATTTAAAAAGCGGCAAGCAATATGAAAACCTGTATCATTCAGCGGTTGCTCGTTCAGAAGCTGATTGGTATGTCGGGCTCAACGCAACAAGAGCTCTCACATGTAAATTCAATGCACAGCTTTCATGTGGTCGTGTACAAACACCCACCGTTTCTATGATTGCAAAGAAAGAAGCTGAAATCCAAAACTTTCAACCGAAAACGTTTTATCGGATCAACGCACTGACGGACAACGGTTTATCACTAGCTTGGCAAGACGCGAAATCCAATGACATTCGCACGTTTTCAAAACAAAAAGCAGATGACATTTTAACGAAAACAAAGCAAAAACAAGCGAAAGTCATTGATGTTGATAAGAAAGAAAAGAAAACTTACGCACCACAGCTTTATGATTTAACAGAATTACAACGCGAAGCATATAAAGCTTTTAACTATTCCGCTAAGGAAACCTTATCTACGTTGCAAAAGCTTTATGAACAACACAAAGTACTAACATATCCACGAACGGATTCAAGATATCTATCCAGTGATATCGTTGATACATTAAATGATCGACTGAAAGCTTGCAAAGCGAACAACACGTACACAAAATTAGCGCACAAATTAATGCAAAAACCAATCAAATCGAGGAAATCTTTTGTTGATGATACAAAAGTATCTGATCACCATGCGATTATCCCGACTGAAGAAAAAGCGATATTAAACAAAATGTCTGATAAAGAACGAAAAATCTATGATCTCGTTGTAAAACGGTTTTTAGCGGTCCTCTCCCCGCCTTTTGAATATGAACAAACAACAATCAAAGCTGATATCGCAAATGAAACATTTGTTGCTAAAGGGAAAAATGTACAGTCGTTAGGTTGGAAGGAAGTCTATGAAAATCAAGATGAGTCAGAAAATGACACAAATGATTTAAAGGAGCAACGACTTCCTAAATTAGAAAAGGGTGATATCCTTTCAATCTCTTCTGTAAAACAAACAAACGGAGAGACGAAACCTCCAGCACGTTTTAATGAGGCAACATTATTATCTGCCATGGAAAACCCAACAAAATATATGGATGAAAACGCGAAAGATTTAACGAAAACGTTACAAAAAACTGGCGGGCTCGGTACCGTTGCTACCCGGGCTGATATCATCGAAAAGTTATTTAATACATTTCTCATTGAAAAGAAAGGAAAAGAGATTTTCCTCACTTCTAAAGGAAAACAACTCCTGGACTTAGTCCCTGAAGACTTGAAATCACCAGCACTGACAGCCGATTGGGAACTGAAACTCGAGGCGATTGCAGAAGGAAAATTAAATAAAAATGAATTCATTAACGATATGAAAAACTATGCAAAAACGATCGTTCATGACATTAAAAATAGCAAAAAACAATACAAACATACAAACCTTACAGGCACGAAATGTCCTGAATGCGGGACAAACATGCTCGAAGTTAATAATAAAAACGGGAAAATGCATGTTTGCCAAGATCGTGAATGTGGACATCGGAAAAACATATCCAAAACGACAAATAGTCGTTGTCCAAACTGTAAGAAAAAGCTTGAACTTAGAGGACAAGGTGAAGGTCAAGTCTTCGTATGTAAGTGCGGCCATAAAGAAAAACTTTCTACATTCAATGAAAGAAAGAAAAAAGAAAAGAATACGAAAGTCTCTAAACGGGATGTTGCCAAATATATGAAAGATCAAAACAAACAAGATGATGAACCTTTTAACCCAGCATTAGCTGATGCGTTATCAAAGTTTAAAGATAAAATGTAAAACGCCACGCTTTTTAACCTGAACAACAGTAGGTCCACTCCCTACTGTTGTTTTTATTGGAATACTACCTCTATTTTTAGTTCGTCCATAGCTCACGAATAGAGAATATTTTCGTCATGGATCAGCATGTTTCTTTGTCCCTAAACCTAGTTATCATAAAAAGTTTTTACTTGCTTAAAATAACTTTCTAATGTATTAAGATTCTCTTCAACCTTTTCATTTTGGCGCTGTCCTATAGCAGCAATCAATGCATTTGAAAATGCAATAGATGAAACATGTGAATCTATTGGCGTCAATGAATCAATGTTCATTATAAAAACATAATCACTGTACTGAATAGCCGGTGAACGGACACTATCTGTTATTGTCACAACTTTACATTGATTATTCTTCTTGATATATTGTAATGCTTCTAATGTTATAGCTGTGAATCTAGTAAAAGAAAAGCAAATGACCACGCAATCTTTGGTAGCATTTAAAAGACAACTTTCTAACGCCAACCCATTATCTGTAACCGCTTCAACATTTCCTAGCATGGCATTCAATGAGAAAGCTAAGTAATACGCATCTGTTAAAGATGATCTTAAGCCTATAATGTAAGTATGTTTTGCACCACAAATTAGTTTTACTACATCATTAAACTCAAATTCATCAATTTGCTCTAAAGATTTTTGTAAATTTTTCATGTCGTGTTCAAAACTTGCATTAAGTATTTGACCTTCCTTAACATTTCGTTGGGTTTTTTGAAGCCTTTGAACTGTTCTATCTTCAATAACCAACTGACGAAGCTCATCTTGCAAATCTGAAAATCTCCTATAACCTAACGTCAAGGAGAAACGAATCACTGTTGTTTCGCTTACACCTACCTCCTTTGCTATCTGATTCGCGGTCATATATGTGAACTTATCTGAGTTTTTCAAAACATAATCTGCGACTAATTGTTGCGCCCTTGTAAATTTGATGTTAGCAGATTTAACCTTTTCAACAATAAAATTTTCAATGCTCAAACACTCCCATCCCCCTCTCTGACTAGTTTCTTCAATATAAAATCTTACCACAACTTCTTTTTTGTTAAATATTTCAATCTACTTACAATAATAATAATAATAGCTTAAAGATAATATTTTTATGTAGCTCCCACCTAATTTAGATGGGAGCTTCACTCTTATATAAACGCAGGAGCTTCCCAAAGGTTTAATCGTTTTCCCATACCTTTTTCTTGAGCTTTGTTATAGATACATTTCGCAACAGCTACGTCCTCTATTCCCATTCCAACACTATTAAAATAAATTCTTTCTCTATTATTTTCTCTTCCTTTTTTGTAACCATTTACAATAGCACCTAATTCAGCGTATATATCCTGGGGGTCAAAGCAACCTTCAGAATACATAATTGGAATAGTTTCTACCCCGCGATGTTTTAATTCTTCCCAATCATCAACAACAATTTTGTCAGCTTGACGTATAACATTAAATTCACATTCGTGACTCCCTACATGGATATACAATGAGCCTTCATCTACCCATTCTTTTTGCACGATTGGTTTTTCTGTAACTGTTGCTGTAATGAAAATGTCTGATCCTCTAACCGCTTCCTCTGCATTGCTAGCGATTTCAAACTTCACATTTTGACTTAATAAAGACATTTCATCACAAAATATTTGCGCCCTTACTTCATCCAAATCCGTCACTTTTACATATTCTATATGAGGACAAACAGCAAGTATAGCTTGAAGTTGAGTCCGGTTTTGAACACCTGCTCCAATAAGTCCTAAAACTTTAGATTGTTTCTTAGCTAAATGTTTTGCCACTACCCCAGAAACAGCCCCTGTTCTCATGGCGCTTATTAAAGTGCCATCCATTATCACTTCCGGCAATAATGTCTCAGTGTCATTCAATAAAATTACACCAGCTGCACGGGGCAAATTGTATTTAAAAGGATTAGTTGGATTACCTGATATCCACTTAATACCAGATGCTTTAAAATTCCCTCCTATATAACCAGGCATTGAATTAATACGACCACTTGTCGTTTCAGTATCTATACTACCCCAACGCAAAGTGGATTTACTTGGAAGAATATAGTCATTTTTATCGTGAAGTGATATCACCTCCTCAATAATATCTATAATATATTTCATATCATCGCCACCACATTTTTTTACATCATCCTGAGATAAAAATAATAACTCTAAATGACTATCCAAAATAACTTCCCCCTTTAAATTAAATTCTAAATATAAGATTTGTATTTTTTACAGATAAGATTTTTTAATAAAAAATGGGATCTGGAAAACTTTATGAACTCCCTATATATACTGTTTAGAAGAGCGTGCTTTACTAACGTTATATGGAATGATTTGATTCTCTTCTATTAAATTTAAATATTCCCAAAAGTGATGCTATAACAAGCACAA
Organism: Texcoconibacillus texcoconensis; assembly: GCF_014202575.1. GTDB lineage: Bacteria > Bacillota > Bacilli > Bacillales > Salisediminibacteriaceae > Texcoconibacillus > Texcoconibacillus texcoconensis. Next base: position 9,261 of record NZ_JACHHB010000023.1, read on the forward strand.
TAATTGAAATAATAAGGAATCCTATTCCTACAATAATTGAGTTGTACGTAATCACTAATGTAGGAACAAGCGCTGTTATTAAACCACCACCTAAAAATGGACTGAAAAGAGGTGCGCGTAAAGCATAGGCAGTTGCAGCGTCAGTTTTCATTTCTGGATCAACAGTTCGAAGTAACATTAAACCGACAGCAATAACTCCCGTTAATGTACCAAGGTTAACGATTGAGTGTTCAAACCAATCCTTTTCAAACATTCGCGGACCAAAATAAAAGAAATACCACATTAATACGAGAATACTTACTAATGTTAAAATAATTAATGGAACTGCATATTCAATGACAATTGGTATACTAATAGATGCGATAGCTCCAACTATTAAAAACTCCAATGCCAACCCCTGGATACGTTGTAACGTATGTCTATCAATTAGTTTAAAATATTTCGTTTTCGCTAAAATAATGTTAACAATTAAACCACCTATCATTGCCATTGGGAACAATGGTAAACCTGGTATTAAGGGGTCAATTGCCCCTTGAAGAACCCACCCTATTAAAATCGCAATAGATATTATGGATGCATGAAAACCAAAACTCTCAATTACACTGGAGTTAAGAGCTGAATAGGAGTTTGCTGATTTTTCAGAAACATCTTCTTGTTTAGCGCTTTTAAGTTGGTTTTGATTCTTTATAATAGAGGTATAACCTTTTTTAACACCAATATTTATAATTATCATACCTCCAAAGATCCCCAATAAAAGCCCAATTGTAGCAGATGTTAATGCTACTGAAGAACCACCTGCCCATCCTAATGTAGTAAATACCTCTGTCATACCACCTGCAGTGCCATGACCTCCAGCCCAACCAATTTCAATAACTGTACCGAAAAGCTCATTCACTTCAAATAATGGAATAATGATTAAACCTGCAATAAGTAATGGAACACCAATTTGAAATGCAGACCCCAAATAACTATACATTAACTGCGGTAATGCAAACTTACTTGCTTCCTTTGAACTTCCTAGTGTCATCCCTATTAACATAGGTGCAAAAACAATTGTAATTAACACACCAGGCAAACTTCCCCATGTAGCCACCATTTCTTCAGGAAAAACACCTAAAATATGCGGCCCTAAAATTAATCCTATAAAACCTGCAATTAATGATGCCGGAATAAAGTATTTCTTAAAAAAATTGATTCTCAATCTTAACCATGTCCCTGTAAATAATATCAAACCTAAAACAGCTAAATAGAAGAGCAATGAATTTAGAGAACCGGATTCAACAACACCACCTGGAAACAATTAACAACACCTCACTTTAAAGTTTTTAATTCATCAAATCCATTAAATGTTGAATTTGATTCTTTAATAAAAGATATTCACTTTCGGTTAAATTATTATAATTTTCTGAACTTTCTCACTAGAGTGGTTTTTAAATTTTTTTGTAAGAAACTCTTACAAAATCCATTACAAACTTTCTGAAATATCTTAATATTTAAATTAACAAAAGATAAAAACTCTGTTTACACGGAAAGGATTGTGTTAAATATGCCAACCGCTACAAACCAATCTGGAAAACAAATGAATCTTGTGGCTGACATTGAAGAAATCATTCGAGAACAAAATGTGGAAATGTTACATTTACAATTTGTCGACATTGAAGGGATATTAAAGCATGTTTCAGTCACCACTGAACAATTAGACTCCGTATTAAATGGGAAAATTATGTTTGACGGTTCCTCGATCAATGGTTTTTCACCGATTCATAAGTCTGATTTATATTTGCAACCAGACTTAAATAGTTTCGCTGTTCTTCCTTGGTCAGTAGAAAAAGACTATGCAGAAGCTCGTTTCTTATGCAGTGTCAAAAACCCTGATGGAACGGATTTTGAGGGAGATCCACGAAACGTATTAAAAAAAACCGTAACGAAAGCTTATGAACAAGGTTACTCGATAAATATTGGCCCTGAATTAGAATTTTTCCTATTCAAAACAGATGAAACTGGGCGCCCAACTCAACAAACGCAAGATTTCGCTGGTTATTTTGAACCATCCCCTCACGATAACGGCGAAAAAGTTCGCCTTGAAATTTACCGTGCGTTAAAAAAGATGGGCTTCACCATCGAGGCCTCCCACCATGAAGTCGCACGTGGTCAGCACGAAATTAACTTTAAGTATGCAGACGCATTAAGTGCAGCAGACCTCGCTACCACGTATAAATGGGTTGTTAAAACGGTGGCGAAAAAATTCGGCTTACACGCAACCTTTATGCCAAAGCCTATAGCAAATGAAAATGGTAACGGGATGCACACAAACATTTCTTTATTTGATATCGAAAAGAAACAAAATGCCTTTTATGATGCAGACGACGAAAGAGAACTTTCTGAAACATCTTATCAATTTATTGCTGGTTTGCTTGAGAACGTGCCAAACTTCGTTGCTGTTACAAACCCTCTCGTAAACTCGTATAAACGTTTAGTTCCAGGTTATGAAGCACCTTGTTATATCGCATGGTCAGCGGCAAACCGTTCCGCTCTAATTCGTATTCCAGCTATGCGCGGAGGAGCAACAAGAGTCGAGATTCGTTGTCCTGACCCTTCAGCCAACCCATATTTAGCGTTTGCGACGATTGCCTCGGCTGGTTTAGATGGGGTAGAAAAAGAGATGACTGCACCAGAAGAATTAGTCGAAGACATCTTTAGCATGACGGATGAGGAATTATTTTTAAAAGAAATCGATCATTTACCAACTTCTTTAGAAGAAGCGGTAACGGAATTTGAAGAAGGGGTAATTGGGAGAAATACATTGGGAGAGCATGTATTTAATGAATATGTTGATGTAAAACGTAGTGAGTTAGACAGTTTCCGAACGACTGTCCACGGATGGGAACTAGAAAATTATCATACGAAATTTTAAGAGAAATAAAGAGGTGTACATCATATTTTGTGCACCTCCTTTTATCGTTTCACAGCTTTAAATTGTAATCTTATCGTCATAATTAGCCCGCCATTCCCTCTTTAACAACTTTATAATGAAATAAGTGAATATTTTCATTATATAAAAAGAGGCACGGTGATAAATATGCATGGTCACAAACATCAAAAAGGACATGGACATCCTGCAATTGATTATAACGAAAACCCATTTATTGTAATTTGGGAGGTCACAAGAGCTTGTGAGTTAAAATGTGTACACTGTCGAGCTGATGCACAAACAAAGCCCCACCCTAATGAACTGTCTCACGAAGAAGGGAAACAATTAATAGATGACATTTACGAGATGAATAACCCGATGCTCGTATTTACAGGTGGCGACTGTATGATGAGAGAAGACCTTTATGATTTAGCTGAATATGCGGTCAATAAAGGTATGCGTGTATCGATGACACCTAGCGCTACCCCTAATGTGACAAAAGAAACGATGACAAAAGCAAAAGATGTCGGGTTATCACGTTGGGGCATCAGTCTCGATGGTCCAACACCAGAAATACATGATCAATTCCGAGGGACATCAGGTTCATTTGACCTTACTGTTGAAAAAATTCATCAACTGAAAGACTTAGACATGCCATTCCAAATAAACACTGTCATTTCTCGCTATAACTATGACTCCCTTGAAGATATGGCCGAATTAGTAGGTGAGTTAGGAGCTGTGATGTGGTATATTTTCCTTCTCGTACCTACAGGAAGAGGACAAGTTGACGACTGTTTAACACCAGCAGAGCATGAAAAGTTATTTCATTGGTTATACGAACTAGGAAAAACAGCTCCATATGATATTAAAACAACTGCTGCGCAGCACTACCGTCGCGTTGTGATCCAACAAAAGGCGAGAGAAAATGTTATTGATAAAGAGGAAATCCGTTACGAAGACTCAATAAATGATACAGCTTACTTAATTGACGGACTTAAACGCGCACCAAAAGGGGTCAATGACGGAAATGGTTTTATATTCATTTCTCACACTGGCGATGTTATGCCAAGTGGACTATTACCAATAAAAGTAGGCAATGTTCGTGAAAATCCATTAAAAGACATTTACCGCAACTCCCCTATTTTAAAAGAAATTAGAAACCCTGACCTTTATAAAGGAAAATGTGGGGTCTGTGAATTTCGCTATGTTTGCGGAGGTTCACGATCAAGAACTTATGCAGTCACAGGAGATTACTTGGAAAGTGAACCTTTTTGTGTTTACATCCCCAAAGCATTAAGACAAAAAGAAAAAGTATAAGAAAAATGCCTAGCTTTCCTCATTGTCTAGAAAAGCTAGGCATTCATTAGTTTCCATACATTTAGTTTTACCTTGAATGTGTGTATCTCTTTCTTCTGTTATCATCATCTGTGTTTATGAACATAGCCGCTACAAGAGCAGTAATCGGTATAGATAAAATTAACCCGATACTACCTGTTACTGTCCTTAATATTTCAACCGCTAAAAACTCCATGTGTATAACTTGACTAATGGTACTTTCATATCCATATAAAGTCATTAATAACGGTAAACTAGCACCTACGTAAGCTAGAATGAGCGTGTTGGCCATTGTCCCCATGATATCTTTCCCTACATTCATCCCTGATTTTAAAAGAGCGCCATTACGAATTCGAGGATTCGATTTTCGAATTTCCTCCATCGCAGAAGCTATAGATATCGCAACGTCCATAATCGCACCAATTGCTCCAATTATTATACCTGCTAATAGAATCCCTTTTAAATCAAAACTACCATCTGGGGAAATGGCAACAAGATTTTGCTCATTGACACTATGGTAACCTGTTAACCTCATAAATTCTGAAAAGAAAACCGATATCACCGCTGCTGAAACTAAACCACCTATTGTTCCGACTGTTGCTGCTATGGTTTTTTTGGAAAGACCACTAATCACGATAAACGTAACGATCGCCACTATTGAACCTGTGATCAACGCTAAATAAACGGGTGAGTAACCATCAAACAATCGTGGGATCATAAAAATAAAAATGAGAAATAAAGTAAAAGCTAATGTAAAGATTGATTTTAACCCCTGTATCCCACCAAAAACAATTAATAATGCTACAAGAATAACGGTCAATAGCATCGTTGGAAAATCTCGTGTATGATCTTCGATTTCGGCATTGATGACTTCTCCATTATAAATTGCTAATTCAACAATGACTTCATCATTTTCTTGTATCCAAAATTCGTTTTGATCACGACCCTGGTCAACTGGTATTGATTGTTCACTTGTCGCTTGAATAACTTCACCTGCGTAAGGACCATCTAAAACTTTAACATGAGCCGTTTGATATTGTTCTTCTATCTCTTCAAACTGGTCTGTTCCATACCTTTCTTCAACAATTTCTATGACTTGAGCCGTTGGTAATAGTGTCTCAGATGAATTTTCAGTTTGTCCTAATACTTGCTGACTATCAACTATAAAAAATACAAACAATATGAAGACAATAAAGAAACATCGATTGATGAACCTCATGGTACCCCTCCCTGATCGAACTAGCGATTCTATTAAAATTCTATTATTTTAAAGCTGTCATTATGATAGAAACATCTAGAATTGTTATAGAATTCTTTTGCTCATAGACCACAGAGAAATGACGCAAGAATCGAAAAATAAATAATTCTTTTATTCCTTTCAGTGATCAGTTCCTGAAAACATAAAAAAAGCACATCGCTTCTGCGACATGCTCTCAAATGCCTGGCGGCGTCCTACTCTCACAGGGGGAGAGCCCCCAACTACCATCGGCGCTGAAGAGCTTAACTTCCGTGTTCGGCATGGGAACGGGTG
>NZ_JACHHB010000024.1 GCF_014202575.1 Texcoconibacillus texcoconensis
ACATCTTTATTGTTTCATTGACAGAATCTTAAATAAGATCCCGCTGGTCGCTTAGCTTTTTGTTTAGTTTTCAAAGGTCAGTGTTTCAGTCGCTCTCTCGAAGCGACAATTAATATAATATCACTATAACAACATTTCGTCAATAACTTTTTTTGAAATAGTTTATTATTATTTGAAATGAGTTACCTTTCAATTTAATACACATTACTATTACGACGCCTGTACCAAACTGATGAAATCTGTATTGGCGACTTTTTAATACTATACAGAAAAGAACTTTAAATAGCAACAGGAAATGATCACCAACAAAATACAATATCTAAACTTCTCTTTGACACTTTTCTTAAGTCATGCTTAACATTCTATGAAAAGAGCTACTACAACAATATGACTCCATTCATTTACCAACTTTACATTCTCCTGAGCTTCATTCATGATTATTAGAAATAACACCAAATTAAAGTTCAAGTTATCTCGATTAATTCCACATATAATAGTAGATAAACGACAAGTTGATTAAAAACCACGAAAAGAAAGCATATATTTTTATTTCGCCAATTACAGCTAGGAGATGGTATTATCTACGCTTACATATTAATGATATTTGTTGTGATGTTTTACGCCGGAAACATTCTGATTGGTAAAGGAATGAATGAACTCCCTCCTTTTACGATTGCTTTTTTCAGATTGCTCGTTGCTTTCATTCTCTTATTACCGATTGGCCTTCTTGCCGCTTGGAGAGATCGCAAAAGATTCTGGATCTATAAAACACCATTCTTAATCATGACCCTTACTGGCATTACTTTTTTTAACACCTTTATTTATGGGGCATTACAATTTACATCAGCATCAAATGTCGCAGTTTTAGAAACAGCAATACCAGTTATGACCGTAATATTGAGCGCCTTGTTATTAAAAGAGAAATTACGATCTATTCAATGGTTCGGGATATCACTATCTTTTCTAGGGGCCTTATCAGTCGTACTTCAGGGCGGGATTTTTGAATTGTCGGCCATGAACTGGAACATCGGCGACGCAATTATGATTGGTGCTATCATTTGTTGGGCTTTCTACTCAATTCTCGTTAAGCAATATATGAATTTATTCCACCCTTTTGGTTCACTTCTTGTAATGACCGGGATTTCTGTTCTCATTTTGTTTCCATTTGTCATAGTAGAATGGTCTATTATAGGAATTCCCTCATTCGAATTACCAAGCCACCTTATCGGAACATTATATCTAGGAATATTCCCTTCATTTATCGCATTAGTGTTTTATAACCGCGCCGTAGATTTCCTCAGTGCATCCCGGGCATCCGTATTTTTAAACTTCTTACCTATATTCACAATGGTCGGTGCTTACTTTTGGTTAAACGAAACAATCACCCTGTATCAAGTATTCGGTTCACTGATTGTTATCTTCGGCGTTACATTAACGACATATTTCAGTAAGAGCAGTGAAGAGAGCAAAGAGAATATTAAAGAAGAAAAACAAATCATTGAATGAGTGTCGATAACCAATCAACTCCCAGGGCTAGGAACCCCACCCTAAAACTCATTCAATAATACGTAATAGGGACACATTCCATGGACCAACACCGTTCAACGGCAAATGCATGGCACACCACTTCCGACAACTTTTCGTAAAATTTCCTTAGCCAATACAGCACCTGATAAAAACGAATTGTTCAAGATAATAACCCCCCCCGTCATATTTGCATGACGAGGGGGTATTCTTTTATTAAGATCTTTTTAATGTTCGGTTCCCGAGGATCGACAAATATGATAAGAATTGTTGATTTAGTTACCCGGCAAATGTCCGGCAAAATCACTTTTAAGAAAACCTTATATTATTTGCTCGACTAGGAAACTCAGTTAAATCAAGGAGTTAAACCTTAATACGTGCTCATATACTGCTCTCTCTCCCAAGGGTGGACTTGCGTACGGAACATATCCCATTCAATTTCTTTCGCTTCCGTGAAGTGTTCTAAGGCATGCTCTCCTAGAGATTGAGTGATTACTTCATTGGCCTTCAAGTTATCAATCGCTTCTTTTAACGTTGCAGGTAAACTTCCAATCCCTTCAGCATTGCGCTCATCTTCATCCATCGCATAGATATTTCGGTCCGTCTCCATTGGTGGCGCCATTTTCTTACGTACACCATCAAGACCCGCTGCAAGCATCGCGCCCATTGCTAGGTAAGGGTTTGCTGTTGGGTCTGGACTACGAACCTCAATACGTGTACTCATGCCACGAGACGAAGGAATGCGAACAAGTGGTGAACGGTTACGCATCGACCACGCAATATAAACAGGCGCTTCATAACCAGGTACAAGTCGTTTGTAAGAGTTTACTGTCGGGTTCGTGATTGCCGTGTATGCTTCAGCATGCTTTAAAGTACCCGCTAAAAATTGCATAGCTGTCTCACTTAACTGAGATTCTGTATTTGGATCATAGAATGCATTTTCTTTCCCTTTGAAAAGAGACATGTTCGCGTGCATTCCAGAGCCATTAACACCAAACAATGGTTTTGGCATAAATGTCGCGTGCAACCCGTGCTTACGAGCGATCGTTTTAACAACAAGCTTAAACGTTTGAATGTTATCACATGTCGTGATTGCATCCGCATATTTAAAGTCAATCTCGTGCTGACCAGGGGCCACTTCGTGGTGGGATGCTTCGATTTCAAAGCCCATGTCTTCTAATTCGAGCACGATATCACGACGGCAGTTCTCGCCTAAGTCTGTTGGTGCAAGGTCAAAATAACCACCTTTATCGTTTAACTCAAGCGTCGGTTCTCCGCGTTCGTCATTTTTAAATAGGAAGAATTCTGGTTCAGGTCCAATGTTAAAGTCGGTGAAACCTAACTCTTCTGCTTCTTTCAAGACGCTCTTAAGGACACCTCGTGGGTCACCTGCAAATGGTGTACCATCGGCATTATACACATCGCAAATCAAGCGAGCCACTTTCCCTTTTTCAGGCGTCCAAGGGAATATCACCCATGTATCAAGGTCCGGATATAAGTACATATCAGATTCTTCAATGCGCACGAAACCTTCAATAGAAGATCCATCAAACATCATTAAGTTGTCGAGCGCTTTTGTCAGCTGAGTAACTGGAATCTCAACATTTTTAATAATCCCTAATAAGTCTGTAAATTGTAGACGAATAAAACGAACATTTTCTTCTTCTGCCATTTTTAAAATATCTTCTCTTGAATAACTCACGAAAATTCCTCCTAAAATATTTAGTTTCATTTCTAAATGTTGTAGTGGCTTCTTCGTCATATCAAAAAGTTGATACCTTCTAAACTCACCACTGTCTGTATTTGATGTTTCTCATCTTACAGGAGGAAAAAAGTGCTGTATACTCCATTGTCAGATTTTCTAACAAAGAAATATCCCCCTTGCTATGTACATCTAGAAAACCGCTTAATAAGTTAGAATTTTAAAGCTGATCCTCTTCTTTCGTTTGTAAGAAGTAACGATTGGTTTATAACGTAATTAGTCCTTCTTCAACGAGCATGTCTAACGCATGGGCAAGGGCTACCTTTACATGTTCAAGGGTGAGCCCTCCTTGTACAAAAGCTTGATAAGGCGGACGTATTGGACCGTCTGCAGTTAACTCTATACTTGAGCCTTGAATGAATGTTCCCGCAGCCATAATGACATGATCAGTATATCCTGGCATCGGACTAGGCTCTGGGAGTACATGAGCATCAACAGGGGATGCCTGTTGAATAGCCTGACAAAAACGAACGAGCGCATGAGCGTCTGGAAACGAGACGGACTGTATCAAATCTGTACGAGGAGCATCATAACGAGGGCTTGTATCCATCCCACATAGCTCCAGTAGACGAGCCGTTAGCATCGCCCCTTTGACCGCTTGATTCACAGTATGCGGCGCTAAAAATATCCCATGATACATTTCTCGTAAACTATCCCCCATCGCTCCAGCTTCTCGGCCAATTCCCGGAGCAGTAAGACGACAAGCACACTTTTCAACGAGATCCTCCCGTCCTGCAATATAACCACCAGTTTTCGCAAGACCCCCACCTGGGTTTTTAATGAGTGAGCCAGCCATCAGATCGGCTCCAACAAATCCTGGTTCGTTCTCCTCTACAAATTCGCCATAACAATTGTCAACAAAAATAATGATCCTTTCATCGAACGCTTTGACAAAACGGATCATCTCTTCGATATCGGCAATCGTAAATGATGGACGATCATCATAGCCTTTCGACCTTTGAATCGCAACCACTTTCGGACATTTTTCTTTAATCATCTGCCCTACTTCCGTAAAGTCTACATGCCCTTTGTGTAACGGGACATCACGATATGTAACCTGAAAATCAGCCAGGGAGCCACTATCACTTTCGTCTTCTGTTCCTCCGATCACGCCATGAAGCGTGTCATAAGGTTGACCAGTCATATATAAAAGATCATCGCCTGGCCGCAACACACCAAAAAGTGCCGTAGTAATCGTGTGGGTCCCCGATGTAAATTGCGGTCTTACTATAGCTGCTTCTGTTTGAAAAATATCAGCATAGATGGCTTCTAGTGTTTCCCTTCCGCTATCATCATAACCGTAACCAGTGGAAGGTTGAAAATGAAATTCACTCACTTGGTTTGTTCTAAATGATTTTAATAACCTTGATTGATGATAAGTTGCAATCCGGTCTGCATTCTCCCAAAAAGGAGCCACATCTTTTTTTGCTTGTTCGATCAAATTTTGGATTCGATCGCTACGTTGTGATGGTTCGTACATTTATTGAAATCTCCTTTGCTATTGATCCTGTTCATTTTTTCGTTTTTCAATTTCACCATAAATCGGTGCATCTTCTTTTACATAACCGGTTACATCATACATTTCTGCATCTTCATTCCACTCAGAAGCGATTTGTATCGTTTCAGTGAGTAAACGGCTCAATAATTTGCCATCATTCGGTGCAACCGCTATTTCATAGAAAACAAAAGCTTTTTTCAACGATTCTTCGAGCTTGGCACTTAGTTTTGTTAAATCATGATCATCAAGCGCTGAAATTAAAATATGATCATGCTCTGTCGCTGGATAGAACGCTGAACTCAATTGATCCCGCTTATTATATACGGTGAGCATCGGAATGTGAGACGCATTGAGTTCATCGAGATGTTCGTAAACAGATCGCTCATGTTCTGTAAATTCCGCGTGCGATCCATCGACGACATGTAATAAGAAGTCGGCTTCTTTCACTTCTTCTAACGTCGAACGAAACGCTTCGACTAACGTTGTCGGAAGCTGTTCAATAAAACCAACCGTATCACTTAGCAACACATTCATCCCTGATGGCAACTTCCATTTACGCGTCGTCGTTTCCAATGTTGCAAATAACTTATCCTCTTCAATCACGCCCGCTTCTGTTAATCGGTTAAGCAATGTAGACTTCCCTGCATTTGTATAACCAACTAAAGCAATTTGAAAAGTTTGATTTTGCTTACGGCGTTCACGATAACGTTCGCGATGACTTTTCGCGACAGCCAACTGCTGACGCAGATCTGTCATCCGCTGACGAATATGACGTTGGTCGATTTCCAATTGCGTCTCACCAGGACCGCGCGTTCCGATTCCACCACCAAGGCGGGAAAGCATCTGCCCTTGCCCACGTAAGCGAGGCAATAAGTAACTATATTGCGCCAGTTCAACTTGCAACTTCCCCTCCTTTGACGTCGCACGCGAGGCAAATATATCAAGAATTAATTGTGTACGGTCAATAATTTTCGCCTCCGTCCACTCACCTAAATTCCTGATGTGTGATGGCGATAGTTCATCATTAAATATGATGACATCCACCTCATATTCATCAGCAAACGCCGCCATCTCTTCCACTTTCCCTTTACCAATCAACAAAGACGGGTGAGGACGGGAGCGCTTTTGAGTGATTGTTGAAACCACCTGGCCTCCCGCCGTCTTTGTTAATGCTTTAAGCTCATCGATCCTATACCAAGCGTCTTCTTCATTTTCTTCTTCTGAAATTAAAGCAACGAGAAGAACTCGCTCTCCTTCAACACTTCGTTTCATTTCATCCACGTTGACGTCACAACCTTTTATCAAGTAAATTTTACGTTTTTTAATGCAATTTCAGCGTCTTGTTTTTTTAAAGTCATTAATGAATCTCGTTCATAATTTCGTTCATCCAATAGTCTAACAGCTTGCGCGCGAATCATGTGTTCAAGAAGGTTACGAATAAATCTTCCATTACTAAAATGCGGCGGTTCCTCTTCTGTAATTTGCGAAAAGGCATTTTTTATCACAGGGTACAGTCGCTCATCGAAGGCATATTGTCTATCAGCTGCCATTTGCTCAGCAATTTGCACGAGTTCGACCACAGAATAATTCGGAAATGAAATATGAAACGGAAAACGTGAGGGAAGCCCCGGATTCAACGACAAAAACCGATCCATTTCTTTTGGATAGCCTGCTAAAATTAACACAAAATCAGCATGTCGATCTTCCATGCCTTTCACCAATGTATCGATCGCCTCTTTACCAAAGTCCTTCTCCCCACCACGAGCAAGCGAGTATGCCTCATCGATAAAGAGAATTCCACCTGCCGCCTTCTTAATTAAATCCCTCGTTTTCTGTGCAGTATGCCCAATATACTCACCGACTAAATCTGCACGTTCTGCCTCGATCAAATGCCCCTTTGATAACACTTTCATATCTTGAAACAAACGAGCGATAATTCGAGCAACCGTCGTCTTCCCCGTCCCGGGATTGCCTTTAAACACCATATGCAGTGCCTGTTGTTTAACAAGTAACCCTTGTTGCCTACGTTGCTCATTTAAATATAGCCACGCATATATTTCTTTTAAAATCCCTTTGATCTCCTCCAAACCAACAAGCGCATCCAAAGACTCCTGCATCCGCTGGTACGGAGCGTGTTCGGGAGATTGCAACCAATCTTGACCTTCCGCTTTCGGATATCCTATCGGCGCGTCACGCACAGCAGGTTGCGGCGTTGAATTCTTGAGCACAACATTGATCTGCCCTTTTCGCCTCAGGTGAATCGACTGTTCCACGCTTTTCACCTTCCTCTATTGTATAGTCGAAAGACCGTGATCACAACTACTATACGCAAACAAACCAGCTGACGTGACAAGAGCCTACCCCAGACACGACACAACAAAAACGCTACAGAAAGCACCACCCAAACAAAACAACGCAAAAATCCGAATATTGTCGAAAAAAACTTCCCTTTTTTGTTAAGAAGAGAAGTTTCGTACGCACTCATCAGATTCCATGAATGTTATGCTGCATAAAGTTTTAAGACACGCTAAGCTAGATAAGGATCCTCACTCATTTTAGCTCTACAACCTAATTTGACAACGGATAAATTTAAAAGCGATCAGTTTATTTTTCCTTCCAAGCGGGAAAGCTGTTAAAAATTACCGAAAGCGCTTGCATAAAACTCACTTAAACAGAATATTCTGAAATTAATCTTGGACAAAATCCTTTGTCGTTTTGTTTCAAATTTTTTAATAAAGCTTCTTACATTTTTCTGCAAAGCATCGAAGTTCAAAATATACAATCTTGATGTTGGCATTACATAGCGTTTATTTCATACTCGTTAACAAATAAAGGATTCGCCTAACAAAAAACACTATTGCCACAGTCGGTAATCATTAAATTGAGTTATGTTTATATAAGTATGGTAAAACGTACAATTATCATAAGAGTTTTTTCGACGTGATCTATGTTTAACTTTATGACCTTTGCGAAAGTGAATAGAATTGATGTTTTAAATAAATAGGGGGTGCATACTGTGGTGGATTTGCAATATGTCATGGAAAATATGTATCACATCGTGTTTTTTTCAATATTATTTATCATTCTTGTATTTGATATTATTTATGGAGAAAAGTTCTTTGAAAAAATCCCTAAGCTATTAACGGTTCCATTATCATTGTTCTTCCTTGTTACAGGTGTTATTGTAGATGACCCATTTTTGTTTGGGTTGTTTTTTCTCACACTAATCGTTGTTGTTATCCCCTACCGTCCAGTCGTATTTGGCGATTAAATCACAGCACTTTAATAAGAGGATACAGCAAAAAGAGAGGGACCCCCCCTCTCAAATTCAAGTGGACAAGTTATCTTCTGTATAGATGTTGCATAATATCACGTCGTGAAATGATCCCTAACAGTTTGTGTTGTTCATCCACAACTGGAAGTCGCTTAATATGGTACTGAAGCATCGTTGTTACTGTATGTTCAATGGTGTCATTAGGATGGACAACCATCACATCAGCGCTCATTACACCCCGGACTGTTTCGACCTGCGATTGTTTCACGTCTTCCATGAATTGATCAGCATCCCCTAGCTCAATAACTCCACCGAGTAGTTCTATCACATCTAAAGACTCGAAATGAGAGACTCGTTTGATTAAATCTCCTTCTGTCACAATCCCTACTAACGTACCACTTTTCTCAACGACCGGTAGTCCGCTAAACTTCTTTTCCATAAGAAGTTTAGCACATCTCTTTACTGAATCATCGATGCCAATCGTCACGACATATCTTATCATTATGTCTCGGACGTACATGACCTCTCCCCCAATGCTTTTTCAAAATGACTCTTCCACTCGACAATATTGTTATTTACATACTTCTACTTCATTTACCTTTCTCCTCTTAAACAGAACAAAACTTCGAAAATCACGCAGGGAAATCAATTTCATATCCATATGACTTATAACAAGTATCAATTCAGGACTTACCAACGAATCTGACTTAATAATATTGTTAGCTCTTCCTTGTTTTCAGGGGTTAAGATCCAATGACCGATTTCTTCTTTGATCTCATGAAGCGTGCCATAGCCCCTGGTGAATCCATTTAAACGTGCGACGAGTGTTGAATCAACAAAGTCATCGTGATGAGAGAAAATGGTGTTCAATGTCTGAACAGCCTTCTTAAACCGTTTCAAATAGTACTTTTGGTGATAATCTTCTGCCATATAAAACGTCGTGTATGATGTGATTTCCGTTTGGATTTCACCACCTAGAATGTGTTCCCATTCTTTCTTTTTATTTTCCGCAATGTCTTTTTGCGTTTGATCATGATAAAGGAGAAGTGATATATATTGCCTCCCTTTATAAAAATGATTTCTGAGGGCGTTATGGTTTTTCCAAAAACCATCTAAAATCTCTTCATATGAAATGATGGTTGAATCAAAATCAACCTCTAACATCTCAGTATGATCTCCGATATTTCGATACGTAGGTGAGGTGGTGGTACCACCTGAAAAACCAACACGTGTTCTAATGATTCCTTGAAGATGACCGAACTGGGCATCAGGTCCCCAAAATCAACCCATGCCAAATGTCGCTGTTTGCACGTTCTTAGCTTGCAAATCATACTCTCCCATGACGATCTCCTTTCGTAATTGAACTACTCGTGATCGAAATCACGAGATTCCTAAGTACAGAAATCTAACGATTTCTAATTGATTAGGCGATCCCCACAGTCCCTGCGGTTAAT
>NZ_JACHHB010000025.1 GCF_014202575.1 Texcoconibacillus texcoconensis
TGATGAAACTATCATACTACGGAGAGTTATTATTTGATCGAAAAGTGTTCATTTTTATTGAGCAAAAACTGTCTACTTTAGTTTAGCGGTTACAAATGTGGACAACAATATATTTAAAGTCTCAAAAATATCATGTAAATCAGCCTGTCTCCATTCTGGTACAAATGATTTAGTAGGCACAGATTGGGATACTTTATAACGATTTACTTTTTGTGCTTTTTCATAAGATAAGTGTTCCAAAAATTTTACATCTGTTTTGGTGAATTGATTCTGAATATTATTGGTTACAAAAACAACAGCCGAATCCCAAAACTCCTTATCACGATTATGTTGTTTAAGTCGATCAAAACAATTTTCAGCTTCACCAATATAAACACTAGGCATCGCATCATTTTCACGTTGTCCAAACAAGAAATAAACACCTACATTTGAGGTTTCTTCACGCATACTGGCGTCGTCTAACTGGTTTCTAGGTATATATATTGCCTGAACAGTTCTGTTTGTGATTTCGGCTATTTTAATTCCTCTTGGTGAACCAAACGGTAAAAAAATCTGAATAGTTCTCCCTTCCATAAAACCGTTCCTTTCATTTACAAATTATGACTTACAGTTCATTTTAACATGTATCCTCTTTTCATAAACTTTGTTGTTTTTAATTTTAAATTACGGTATGTGAAATATTAATGTATAAAAATAAAACTGCAAAAAAAAGGTTCTGGAACAAAACCAGAGCCGACTTGATTCATTCATTAAGTTAGTTATTACTATTTTTTATGAGTGTATATACATCCTTTTCTAGCTTGAAAACCTTATCTGAGATGAAGTCAAAATCATTCATACGTGATTCAGTGTGTAACTCAAACTGCTCCCCAACCCCATCAAGTTTTGCTTCAATCTTATCGAGTTTTCCTTCAACCTTATCAAACCGGGTATTCACTTCTGAAAACTGTGTGTTCACTTCTTCAAACCTCGTATTCACTTCTTCGAACCTCGTATTCACTTCTTCAAACCTCGTATTCACTTCTTCGAACCTCGTATTTACTTCTTCGAACCTCGTATTTACTTCTTCAAACCTCGTATTTACTTCTTCAAACCTCGTATTTACTTCTTCGAAACTCGCATTTACTTCTTCGAAACTCGTATTTACTTCTTCGAAACTCGAATTTACTTCTTCGAAACTCGAATTTACTTCTTCGAAACTCGTATTCACTTCTTCAAACCTCGTATTTACTTCTTCAAACCGTTCATTCATGTTCTTTTCCAAGTTATCCATCTTCTCATTCATTTTATGAAGTATTTGCATCATTTCATTTTCCAACCCATTCACCTCCCTCAATAAAGTCTCTATATAACGATTATATATGATCGATAATAAACTGACTAGCATCCTATTATTAAGTAACTGAATTAGAAACGAGAAAGTTATGAAGACAAAAAAGCGAAAGGTCCGCCCTCCGCTTTCTTCGCCAGCCGCTTTATAACGATGTCATGATTCTTTTCTTTTCCACAAAATAACACCATTCTTTATAGCCAATCTCTTTTAGAATCCGTCTCACCTCATCAAAGTCGTCACAGATCCGTTCTGGCTTATGAGCGTCGGACCCAAACGTGACGTTGACATGATAAAACAGCGCCCGCTCTAAAATATCGTCCGCTGGATACCAGCCTCCGCAGTCCTTTGTTTTTCCAGATGTATTCACCTCAATCGCGACATCTTGTTCACCAATAATTTGTAGTGTACGATCAACCACTTCTGTTTCAATGTCTGAAAAGGCTGGGTAAAACCCTTTCATCGCATCTATATGTCCTAAAATTTGAAACAAGCCACTTCGCGCTGATTTTTCAATTAATCCGTAATAATTTTCCTTCACCTTCACGCTTTGCTGTTTCGATAATTCGTCCCAACGCCCTTTTTTAAAAATATTTTCTTCATCTACGTAATGAACGGAACCGATCACGTAATCTAGGGGCTGTTTTAATAACTGTTCTTTGTAGATATCAATATGATTTGGGAAAAAATCACTTTCGACACCTAAAAGAACATGAATTTGATCTCGGTACTTGTCTTTTAAACGGATAACTTCATCAATATAACGTTGAAAGTCACTTTTAGCCATCGCGATTTTCGGGTACAACTGATCTTCCTCACTATAAAAAAAAGGTGAGTGATCTGATATCCCAATAAAATCTAAACCAAATTCAATGGCTTGTTTTACATAATCCTCGATCGTACCAATCGCGTGACCACATCTTTCATGGTGCGTATGTAAATCAAACTTCACAAGATCAGACACTTGGATGTCTCCCTTCAGCTATTGTTTTTGCATAAACCCTCTTTCATTATTTTAACCAATATCCGTTTTAAGATTTTATTCAAGGCATTTTATCAAACAAAGAATAACAACCCCGACATATGGTCAGGGTTTGTTATTCTTTGATGTTTATATTTACTTATGTGCAAAAATCTTCTCAATTACAGTGAATCAATCGTCTCTTGAACGGACTGATCTCCTTTAACTAATTGAAATTCCTTGCCGATTGTTTCTTCTTTTTCTAAACAAGCGACGATGACGCTTGCTACGTCTTCTCTTGGAACTTCGCCTCTCTCTACTTCAGGTGCAGCAGCAATTTGACCGGTCCCTTCATCATTTGTGAGTGCACCAGGGTGGATAATTGTATGGTCCAAATCTGTTCCTTTTAACCATTCGTCGGCATAATGCTTCGCTGCAACGTAAGGCGCAAAGGATCGCGGAGCATCTTGAATCGCTTGACGTGTTGTGTCAAAGGAACTAATCATAATATAGCGGTTAACCCCTGCCATTTTCGCTGCCTCGATCGTTTTCACAGCGCCATCCAAATCAACTAATATGGTTTTGTCTTTCCCTGTATGTGGACCAGAACCTGCCGTAAATACGATCGCATCAACATCTTCAGCGGCATTGGCAATGGATTCGACGTCACCTTCCAAATCAATCACAGCCGTTTCTGCTCCTAAATCTTTAAAAAAGGATTCTTGCTTCTCGTTACGGATCACTGCTTTTGCCTCTAACTGGTCATGATTTTGAATAAATGAAACGAGGTGTTTACCGATTTGGCCATTGGCCCCTACAACGAGTATTTTCACTACTGTCATCCTTTCTCATTATTTTATAGAAGCATCTATCGTAAGCTTCAAAAGAAAATCATTCCAATTTTTATTGTAAACAAAAATGATAATCATTTGCCACCGCTACGGTATAAGAAAACAAAGGATTGTTATGTTCGCCACACAGTTTCCAAGAACAAAAGTGTATAGACAAGGTGATTTTACGTATCTATCACGTCATTCTACACCCCATATGATGCTGATGCATATATTAATGACATATAGAACTCCTTCACGGTCCCTAATGGCAAAGGATGTGATTACGATTGAGTAAAGACATCGAAGTTATACTGCGTGACCTTGACTTTGTAACGGCTGCACTTATTTTCACTGGACAAATTACCATTGGAGGCGTCTTTATACAAACAGAAAGTTCGTTTGCATTATCATTTTCGGGACCAATCACGGGCATTTCTCGTGTTGAAAGCAAACCGAGACGTCCAATCGTCGATGCATCTCTCGATATTGTTCATTTTTTGGTGGCCTTACTTCTAATTAGCGATAGAGTGAATGTCGTAGGCACCTTTATTGCTTCTGGAAGGTTTACGATTGTTGTTGGGGGGCCTCCATTCGGGGGAGATAAGCGACAAGCAAGTGATGTTGAACGGATGGTTTATGATTTTAAAGAGTATTTACAAAAAGATAACTGAAAGGGTGCTTATGTATGGCTTTATCTGATTTACCGTCGGTCAAACCACCAAAAGGTGTCATTTTTGCGTCAGGTGTTGCATTAGCTACTTTGATGTTTTTTTATACAGGAAGAAAAGATGAGGACGCACAAGAAGCTTCAAAAAATAGTGACTAAAAAAGCGCAGGAAATGATCTTGCGCTTCCTTAGAACCTTTTATTTCCCATAACATCGAAGTTTAACCGATCCACTTTCAAACAGGGAGTCACTAGATACCTAACAGTGAACCTCTGGCAATTCGACAACAATTACCATTGTTTCGCAAAACTAAACCAAATAGAACAGTAGATAACATAAGGCGTTTAAACATTTGTTTAAATTTGTCTAATGAAGACGTATTAACAACACCCTGCACTTATTACCATTCAAAGAATAACTTCAATACCATCGTAATACTCGTGTACAGAATAACGCCGATCGTAAATGCAGGAAAGTGAGCTTCGCGGTGTTTAGGGAGCTCATTACTAATTACATTGAGAATCATGGCTCCAGATATAAAAGCGAATATGATCGCTTCTATTAAATCGGACAACTGCAGCCACATGCCTGTGACCCATCCGATCAAGACACCAGAAGCCATCATGTAACGTCCTGTAGAAATATATTTTTCAGGGGCATAACGCCATAAATCATGTGCAACGACAAGAAAGTGAAGTCCGATGGCTGAGGCGTAAAATAGTGCCTGAATTTCGCTAATGTCTGTTGAAACAATACTGTAAGAAATAAGCACATTATACATGGTAAAGAATATAACCTGAACCCAGAAAGCAGGTTCTTGATGTGATTGTGCTTGCTCACTTCTGTACGCATACGCTTGAACACCGTAGAAGATGATAAGGCCAATGAGTCCGATAAAATACAGTTCCGTTTGCGTTGCCAGCCGACCATAATCTTCTTTAATTGAATGTTGGTATTCATGTAGATAAGGGAGCACATAGACAAATACATAAGATGCTGCCATACCACCGACAAATGAAATCCACATGCTCCGTTTCACCTTATCTGATGGAACAAACTGGTAAGTGAACAGGTAAGTCGCCATATAAATCATCAAAATTCCAACAGCCATCGCCCTTCAACCCCTAATCAAACCGACCAACTTAATACCCGAACATCTCGATCTCCTATCGACCTCTTGATTCCGATCGTATACAGTTCACTTATTCCGGGCCATCATTGCCTATGCTTTCATTAGATTGTTTCTTAACTTTGTTCATCATTTTTATCATATCGCTTACTTTATTTTCAACCTGATCAAATACTGTACCTTCTGGGAACTGGCCATGTTCATTTCTTTCACCGGCCTCAATAGCAGTTAGGATTTCTATTCCCTCTTGAATCGTCTTCACAGCCCAAACGTGAAATTTCCCTTCTTCAACGGCATTAAGCACATCTTCATTTAACATAAGATTCTTCACGTTTTGATCAGGGATAATCACGCCTTGATTCCCTGTCAAACCTTTTCCTTTACAAGTATAATAAAATCCTTCAATTTTCTCATTCACACCGCCGATTGGCTGGATTTCTCCTCTTTGATTCACAGAACCAGTTACGGCGATTCCTTGTTGAATAGGAATGTCTGAAAGAGAGGAAAGCAGTGCGTATAATTCTGCGCTAGAAGCGCTGTCACCATCTATTATGCTGTACGTTTGTTCAAATGTAATACTGGCGGCAAGAGGCAATGGTCTATAACGCGCAAACTCTCCCTGCAAATACCCGCTTAATATCAATAACCCTTTGGAATGCAGACGACCACTTAATAAAGATTCTCTTTCAATATGCACGATGCCACTTCTACCCATAAAAGTTCGAGCAGTAATTTTGTGAGGTTGTCCAAACGTATAATGACCTTCCTGCAAATAAGCGAGTCCATTGATTTGACCTACACGTTCACCATCTGTATGAACCATGATCGTTCCTTCTTCGATCAACGCCCGAATTTTCTTCTCAAGACGATTCGACCTATTAAATCGCTCTTGAAGTGCAAGCGAGATATGCTCTGTTTCAATAAGAGCATGTCCTTTCTTTCCAGCTAAATAATTGGATTCTACAAGGATTTCCGTCATTTCATGAAAACTTGTAGACAACTTTCGCTGGTCACCAATTAACCTTGTACTATAATCAATCACTTTACCTAAGGCTTCAGCACTTAAATGACGCAATCCTTCTTTTTGACAGTAATTGCTCACAAACGCAGCGTACTTCAGACAATGGTCTTCATGTCTTTCCATCTCTGTATCAAAATCCACTTGCACTTTAAAGTACTTTTTGAAATTTTCATCCGCATGGCACAACAATTGATACACTTCTTGGGTGCCAATCAAAATTATTTTGATATGAACAGGGATCGGTTCCGGTTTTAATCCAGCTGTAGAAATGAGTCCCCTTTCTTCCAAAGTATTTTCGATACGGACATAACCTGTTTTTAACATTCGTTTTAAAGCATGATATGAAAATGGGTGACTAAGAAGGTCGGTCGCTTGCATAATCAGATAGCCACCGTTTGCCAAGTGAATCGCACCTGGTTTCACTTTTGTAAAATCAGTGACCGCTGTCCCATTCATCCCTTTGTATTCAATTTTTCCAAATAAATTCGTATACGTAGGATTGCTTTCATGGATGACCGGTGCGCCATGTACGTCACTGTTATCAACGAGGACATTTACTTGATAACGATGCTCATCTTTTGACGTTTGATCAATGGCCAAAGATAGTAATGATTCCTGATCTTCTTCATCTTTGTGAGAATAGAAATCTCGCCAATTATGAATAACATCTTCTTTTAAATCTTGTATATACTCAACGACTTTTTCGTGTGTTTCGTATTGATTAATCAATTGTTCAACGAAATACGTGATCGCTTCACGAACGGTTTGCTTTTCCATTTCCTGAATTTCTTTACGTAAATTTTTTTCTGTAGATTGGGTTTTCCTCATAAGATCATTAATTTTTTGCTGGTAGTTGCGTACTGTTTGCACGATATCTTCTTGCTGTTTTTCCGTTAGCATTTGGTATATCTCATCATTGAGCGGTTGTCCTTGGTGATTCACAGGGACAGGTACCATTCCTTGCGATGTCTTTTGGA
The DNA here is from genome assembly GCF_014202575.1 of Texcoconibacillus texcoconensis. Lineage (GTDB taxonomy): Bacteria > Bacillota > Bacilli > Bacillales > Salisediminibacteriaceae > Texcoconibacillus > Texcoconibacillus texcoconensis. The sequence goes on from NZ_JACHHB010000025.1 coordinate 6,919, forward strand.
TTTTCACCCCTTGCTCAACCGCTTGTTCTTCTAATTCATTCCAGGATTGGTTGATTTTTTGTTCAAATTCAGAAATGAGTTTGTTGCTTTTCTGCTCGTATTCTTTACTTTCAAATACGTTTCTGATCTCAGTCGTTATATCCTGAATCAACTCTTCGATGTCGTGTTTAAAATCGGTTCCTTTCCCAGCAGAAAATGAAACGATCAATGGTTCGTCGTGATGTTTGAAATTATAAACGCAAACCAAGTCAGAAGGTGTTTGATCATTTGCAGCCACTTGATTAACTTTCGATAAAGCATAGGTCGTTTTTCCTGTTCCTGCAGGGCCAACCATGAATAAGTTGTATCCTTGTTGCTTGACCTCCAACCCAAATTCCATGGCACGAACAGCTCGGTTTTGGCCAATAATCCCATTTTCCAATCCCTGCACTTCTTGCGTTGTTTCAAAAGGAAATTGTCGGTGGTCAAAACGAACGGACAGTTTTGATAGCGGGACCTGATAAGGAGCCCTGTTTGGAGTATAAACATCAGTCACTATAATCTCCTCCTCACTTAAACCTACGACTCTTTCTCTCTCTGAGTTGTTTCATTCTTCAGTTCAGCTGCTTACATCCATCATATACGAAAGCGACGAACGAAAAAGTGACGTTTATCACAAAATTTTTTGATTCATCGCACAATTTTGTGACTTATATCATGAAGCATGTTTGAATTTCGCAGATGGACCTTACGCTTCCCTTTCCTCTAGTAGAATGAATGACTCATCTGTCGTCACTTACCCCCTTTCTTCGATACCCTACTAGGATGATTCACCTTACTACTTTCTTCCCTATAAAACGATTCCCTTTTTTCTGATCAATCACACAACCTAAAATATCAATCAATTTAATGGTAAAATTGGATAACTGAGATTCTTCGGGGAGGTTATAATCATATGAATTACGATGTCATCATCATTGGTACAGGTTCAATGGGAATGGCGGCGGGTTATTTTTTGTCAAAAAGCGGAAAAAACACCTTATTATTAGACTCTTTTAATGGATAGGTTACACTAGGTTGGGCAGGTTGCTTAAGGTCATATATACTTAGTTTAAATAAAAACTGAGGAGACTCTATCATGACCAAACGAGTAAGACGTCATTTTACCAAAGAATTCAAAGAACAAATGGTTCAATTACATGCTTCAGGAAAACCACGTG
>NZ_JACHHB010000026.1 GCF_014202575.1 Texcoconibacillus texcoconensis
AGACTCGGAATGGACACCCGTCCATGGGAATCTGTCTAGTTCAGGCACCATCGGCTCGAGGTCGCTTCGGTCCGGCAATTGAAGCTGAAAGCGCTCCTTCATCTTCGCTAGTCCAAAGAGCGATTCATCGGTGAGTAAGCTGCGATTTGCCTCGACGGATGCACTTCAAAGCAAAGCTAGCAGAGGAAGAGGCAGTGCTAGTCGCCGATAGGCGGGCGCCTTGTACTTTTCTTAAGAGAGAGCAGGTGACGAAGAAATTCGCCGTTAATGGGATTCCGCAGCCAAGCGATTGTTAGAGACGCTCAAACAATAACAATGGGAATCATTTATGTAAGGATATATCCTCAATAATCGAGGTTATGCTCCAGAATTTCGTCAAATAATAAACAAATTTAAAGAATCGTTACTTTTTATAGTCGTTAAGTTTGTAAAAACACGCAAAAGGTGGTAAAAATGATACTTGGTGCTAAAGAGAAGTTAAACGAAGAAAAAATAAAGGAGTTATTATTTTAATGGCCAAATCACTTCCATTTACAATTTCGAAAACAGAAAATTTCTTTGATCGCCTTGGAGATTATATTGGTGATGTATTTTATGACATTCTACCGGAACAAGGTTATGAATTAAGAGATGAACAGATATATATGGGTTATCAAATCGAACAAGCGTTCAAAAATAAATCGACGATCTTTGCTGAGGCAGGTGTCGGAACCGGAAAAACTTTCGTTTATTTACTGTATGCGATTTGTTACGCGAGGTATAAAGGGAAACCAGCGATTATATCGTGTGCAGACGAGACATTAATCGAACAGCTCGTTAAAAAAGATGGAGATATTCAAAAGTTAGAAGAAGCACTTGGTTTATCTGTTGATGTAAGGTTAGCTAAAGCGAGTGATCAATATGTTTGTATGAAGAAGTTAGAGCCAATCGCAAACGAAACATCTGATGAAGATATTCTTCGTGTTCATGAACAAATACCTGACTTTGTTTTTGCTCAAGGAAGTTCGATGCAATCGTTCGAGCGTTACGGTGATCGAAAAGAGTATCCGTGGGTGTCGAATGAAAAGTGGGAGAAGATTGCTTGGGACCCATTGCAGCAATGTTCAATTTGTGAATGGCGTCATCGAAGTGCCCTGACTTTAAATCGAGAATATTATCGCCATGCGTCTGACTTGATCATTTGTTCCCATGATTTTTATATGGAACATGTTTGGACAAAAGAATCTCGAAAGCGTGAAGGCCAAATGCCATTATTACCTGATGAAAGTTGTGTTGTCTTTGATGAAGGCCATTTATTAGAATTTGCAGCGCAAAAAGCTTTAACATACCGATTTAATTCTGAAACCTTATCGATGATACTCACAAGCTACATGAGTCAGGAAGTTCGCGAGGATTCTCTTCAGTTGATCGAATCGATTCTAGCCCTTCATGATGAGTGGTTTGATGTTTTAAAAGAGACTGCAAGCTACGTAGAAGGTTCAAATCGAAAAGAGGTACCACGAACGAATAAAATGATGAAGGTTGCTTCGTTGATGCATAAGCAAGTTCAAACCTTGCTAGACCAACTTGTATTCGATGCAGGACTATTTACAATCGACGAATATCAAGTCAAAATTATCGAGGAATATTTGGAGTTTTTCTCATATGGGTTAGGGGTTTTATTGGAGGCAGATCAAGGTGTTTTTTGGCTTGAAGAAAACGAATCACAACAAGATTCACTAGTGATTATGCCAAGATTAGTTGAAGACGTTTTGAAAAAGGAAGTATTTTCACGGTCGATTCCATTTGTTTTTTCATCAGCGACGCTTTCTCAAGCTGGAAACTTCCAATACATTGCAGATAGTTTAGGGATCGAGCAATTTGATTCATTCACTGTTTCATCCCCATTTGATTATGAAAAACAAATGAAAATCTTTGGGCGCATTCAAAAATCAGAACAGCAAAAGTGGCAAGAAATAATTAACGATATTTTTAACAACCAAGGACAATCATTAGTTCTATTTTCCTCTAAAGAAGAAATGGATCGCTTTCGTCATGAGGCGGAACAAGTTGATTGGCGTTTTTCGTTTTTGTATGAAGGGGATCGTGAGATTAGTGAGCTAGTTAAAGAATTTCAACATGATGACTCATCCGTTCTCTGTTCCTATCATTTATGGGAAGGCCTAGATGTACCAGGGCAAGCATTATCGCAAGTGATTGTCGCTTCGCTTCCATTTCCACCGAAAGATCCTGTATTTCAAGCGAAGCGAAAACATGCAGGTGACCCTCTAGAAGAAATTGATATGCCATACATGATTCTTCGTTTGAGACAAGGAATTGGACGATTGATTCGAACAAGTGAAGACAAAGGAATCCTTAATATTTGGATGGACCAAACGCAACACAAACAATACGGACAAGAAATACAACAAGTTTTACCTGTTGATATTAAGTGGGTTTAATTGACGAAGGGTGCACTCGATGCCATTGGCAGCGAGTGCTATTTTTTATTCACTATTGATGTAGTGTCAATCGCGTTTAGAAATGAACCCTAAAATTTTTGGTGGAGATACCAAAAATATGAAAACACTCTCTTTATATGTATTTTCCTATATTTTTCCTAAACCTTAATTAAAAGTACATGTATCTGCTTTTACATATAACTAATCGAAATTGTAATAAAATGTAACTGCCCTTTCGTCATATTGGAATAAATTAGAGGTTTCAATCCCTGATTCGGTACGTTACCGTAAGTAATTGTAAATTTCTTAAATGACATTTGATGAAAGGATGATATATATTATGAAGAAATTTATTGGTGCATTTATGACTGTTATCCTGGGACTGGGTATATATGCTGGAACAGCAGGAGCTTATGAATATTTTGATGAACCTCCATTTGATAAATATCTCGTAAGTGAAGGTGATACGTTAAGTTATATCGGAGAGCGTTATAGCGTTGATTTAGACGACCTTTACAGATTTAACCCACATATTGAAGAAGAGGGTTTGATAGCTGGATCGACTATTAATCTAGTTGAGGATACAGAATCTACAGAGAGAACAACATTAAGTGACAGTGAACGTGACCTCCTAGAACGCCTTGTACAGGCAGAAGCTAAAGGAGAAAATTACGAAGGAAAAGTAGCTGTTGCTGAAGTTGTATTTAACCGTGTTGATAGCAGTGAATTCCCAGACAGTGTGTATGGAGTCATCATGGAGGAAGGCCAATTTGAACCAGTCACTACTGGGACGATTAATAACAGTCCAGATTCTGAGGCTGTTGAAGCTGTACAAGAAGCTTTAGAAGGAACGAATCTAGTAAATAGTGCGTTGTTTTTCTGGAATCCAACGACAGCTACCTCAAGGTGGTTGGAAGACAAGACGGTTGTTACACAGATTGATAATCATGAATTCTTAGTATAAGAAAAAGCAAGGGGGTTCCCCTTGCTTTTTTGTGTGCGAGTTAACGTCACATAACATCCATTTGATACGTTCATACTAAGGAAAACGAAATAAAAGGTGATGAAAAAATGACATTGTTTCGGCTTGGATATGTGGCGATGAGTGTAGACCTTCAAAATGCGTCACCTTCGCAAACGATGACGTACAAAAGGTATCAGCAAATTGCGGATAAAGAAGCTGCGAAGAGAAAGCTTGAAAGGATTGCGCAGTCGAATATTCGTAACTGTCTTCGCTTATTAAAACATAATAAATCATATGATGTTGAATTTTTTAGGTTGAGCTCAAGACTTGTACCACTTGCGACACATGAAGAATTAAGTGAGTGGGATTATATAACGCCAATTAAAGAGGATTTAAACGAGTTAGGGACTTATTCTAAGGAAAAACATATGAGGTTAGATTTTCACCCTGACCATTTTGTCGTTCTGAATTCTCAAAAACAAGAGATTTTAAAGACCTCGATCAAAGTTTTGAAATACCATTACTTATTACTTCATCATATGGGACTTGATCCTACTCATCGTTGTGTACTTCATTTAGGTGGCGGATATAAGGATAAAGAAAAATCTCTAGAACAATTTATCGAAAATTGGTCTCTCATCCCAAACGAAATTCAAAAACAAGTGATGATTGAAAATGATGATACAACTTACACACTAGAAAACTGTTTATACGTATGTGAAAAATTAAATATTCCACTCGTCTTTGATCTTCACCATCATTTGGCGAACTACGATAACGAAAACTGGGCAAACCATTGGGAGCGTGTGATTGAAACATGGTCTCACTCTCCATTACCTGTAAAAATGCATATATCCAGCCCTAAAAGTGAAAAAGACTTTAAGAGTCATGCTGACTATGTTGACGTAGAAATGTTTTTAGAGTTTGTGAAAAAAGTGAACGGCTCGATTGATCAAATTGACTGTATGATAGAAGCGAAGCAAAAGGACCGTGCATTGTTTACTTTAGTAGAAGAGATAAAAAAGCACCCAAACGTTAAGATGCATAGTGAAAGTTCTTTTACATGGGAAGCTTAGAAATAGAGTGACTCTTTAAGATAAAACATAACTGAAAAATACCGACCAAGTGTAACATTGCCTAAAACGAAAAGGGCTAACTTTTGGCATTGAACGTTTATATGAACTAAAATGAACCAGACAGGTTACAAATCAAGAATGTTGAAGTGGAGGGTAGATATCATGTTAATTGAAATGTGGACAGACTTTGCATGACCATTTTGCTATATAGGAAAAAGGCGTCTGGAGGACGCTATTCAGAAAGTAGATCAATCCATTGAAGTGGAATATCGAAGCTTTGAGTTAGACCCTGCAATGGAATGGGATGTCGTTTATAACATTTACGAAAAATTAGCGAATAAATATGGCATGAGCGTAGAGCAAGCAAAAGCAAACATAAAAAATATGGTGCAAATGGCGCAAGGTGCTGGCCTAGATTTTCAAATGGACACTTTAGTTTTAACAAATACGTTTGATGCACACCGTTTAACGATGTTAGCAAAACAGAAAGGTTTAGCTCATGAAATGGAAGAACGATTGTTCAAGGCTCATTATACAGAATCAAAACATATTGGAGATCATCAAACATTGATTCAATTAGCAGAGGAAGTTGGTTTGGATCCTAGCCGAGTAGAAGAATTGTTGAATAGTGATCTTATGAGTGATCAGGTTCGTGCGGATGAACAAGAAGCTACGCAACTAGGTATAAAAAGTGTTCCATATTTCCTTATCGACCGTGAGTACGCCATTACTGGAGCGCAGTCGACTGAAGCGTTTGTACAACTTTTGCAAAAAGTTATTGATGGAGATGGAAAAGATACAAACGAATCAACTAGATTAATCTAAATGTATTTTAAAGTGACTCCTCTACAAATGGTTTGTAGGGGAGTCTTTAGGAGAGTAATTTGAGACTCTTCTTAAGTAAATGGCTATTTCAATTAATAATACAAAGATTTGGTATAAATTGGGCCTTTCAATATTAAAGGTGTTTTGATAATATATTATTTGTGACAGCGAAAAATATATTTTCACAGCAAGTGAACTTCTCAAAAAAACACTTGCAGAGAATTTTTTCTCGTGATATAATTAAATTCTTGAAGCGGAGTTAATCCCTTCGAGGGAAAAACTGACCTTTGAAAACTAAACAAAAAGCTAAGCGACCAGCGGGATCTTATTTGAGATTCTGTCAATGAAACAATAAAGATGTCAGAGACATCAAACTCTATTGGAGAGTTTGATCCTGGCTCAGGACGAACGCTGGCGGCGTGCCTAA
>NZ_JACHHB010000027.1 GCF_014202575.1 Texcoconibacillus texcoconensis
CTTAATATTTGTCTGGTGGCGATAGCGAAGAGGTCACACCCGTTCCCATGCCGAACACGGAAGTTAAGCTCTTCAGCGCCGATGGTAGTTGGGGGCTCTCCCCCTGTGAGAGTAGGACGCCGCCAGGCATTTGATGGCATGTCGCAGAAGCGATGTGCTTTTTTTATGTTTTGGCTCTGTTAAAGTTTAATGTTGATTTTATGTAAAAGAAATAATCCCCATATAATTGGAGTTTATATGGGGATTATAAATTATTCAATGCCATTCCGATTCTTGTAATTATAAATAAATTGTTTAATGGAAAACTTAATTATATAGTATATAGCCCCTATGATTCCCACTACTAAAGCTATAAAGCTTAAGGTATACAAAATTCCACCAATAGTGGTTTCCAGGACATTATGCAAGATAAGAGTCACAACGGTATAAACAATCCCTAAAATCAGAATAGTTTTTTTACTCATCTAAAACCTCCTTATTGCTTTTCAATAACATAAAAAACCTATTTAAAGGCTGATATTTGCTTGTTACGTCATTTTAAATATTTTCATACTGAACTTACTAAGCCCACACATTTCCTATGATTAGTTGAATAAGTAAGGGCGATTATGTCGTGAATTTAGCTAACCTAAGTGTATCATATGTTTCCCTGTTTTCTATTAAATTCCCTTTAATAATCAAATCATTCATCGTAACTTCATTTCTTTGATGTTGGATACTTTCCAAGACCTGAAACCAAGCAAGGTAATTGTTTAAATACTTGGTTGCAACACCATTAAATCGTTGTATCCATCCTTTTAGTCTTCTATGATAATTATTCACGTTTTGGATGTGGTAAAGCCCCTTAGTACGAATTTTACCATCGGACTTGAATTGGTAAATATCCATTCCCTTTTCAGAAGCATATGTTTTAAATGCACGCCAAGCATCCGTGCATAGTATATTTTCATTTGAAAGCCTATGCCCGATGGCTTTGTCCAATTGGTCTTTTGTTAATCTACCCATACCTGATATCTCTGAAAAAGTGGTCTTGTCACGGTCTCTTGCAACCAATACACATACTTGTTCATTGCTTATACCACGTTTCTTTGCAGAACCACCACGCTTGCGTGGCTTTCTGTCTTTAATTTTTCTTTGTCCTTTTTCTGAGTAAAAGAAATAGGTCTCATCTATTTCAACGATACCCTCGAAATTTGATATATCCATTTGTTTTAACGATGATAATAGTTTGTGTCTCCAATAAAATAAGGTGACGTGAGTGATGTTGCCGATTAAGTCAACGGACTTTCGCAGAGAATAACCTTCTATCATGCACTCGATAAATTTAATCCACTGGTTAAGGTGACGAGTTCGATAAAGAACTGTATTTGTAAGGTCGGTGAATGTCTTTTTACAAGCCTTACAGCGATAGCGTTGCTTCTTAACATCTTTGCCATCCACGATTGTTGTATATTTACCGAATCGAACAATATACTCTGATTCACAATCAGGACATTCATAACCATTCTTATTTTTACGTTCAGATATTTCGTGAAGAACCGTTCCAGTCGAACTTGATGCAGTAAGAGCAACAATTAAGTATTCACGTAATCTGTGCTTCTCTGCGGAATTTAGTTTTTGAATGGCTTTGAGGATTTCAGTCGCTCTCACAATCATCACCAACCCTATTATAGTTAGTTTGATTACAGAACGCACGTTCGTAAAAATCAATTATCAACAACTAACTTTAACAGAGCCTATGTTTTCAGTAACTGATCACCGCAAGGTGAAAAGGGTTTATAGAAAAAAAGCGAGGAATCCGAGAAACAAGAAGTTCTAGGAAGCAAGCGATCGAGACTCGGAATAGACACCCGTCCATGAGAATCTGTCTAGTTCAGGCGCCATCGGCTCGAGGTCACTTCGGTTCGGCAATTGAAGCTGAAAGCGCTCCTTCATCTTCGCTGGTCCAAAGAGCGATTCAACGGTGAGTAATCTACGATTTGCCTCGACGGATGCACTTCAAAGCAAAGCTAGCAGAGGAAGAGGCAGTGCTAGTCGCCGATAGGCGGGCGCCTTGTACTTTTCTTATGAGAGAGCAGCTGACGAAGAAATTTGCCGTTAACTTGAATAGTCATCTGGCATTCAATTATGGTGAGGCTCAGGAGCTACGGAGGCTCGAAGGTATTTCGCTCTCGACATATATTTAACCAGAATTACTTTTATGGTCAGGGTGAGACGGAGTTGCTTGATTATTTTAAGCGAATACTTTGATGTGAAAGGGACTGATTAAACGTTGTAAGTTTCGGGTCTTTGTTTTCTGCAAATCGCTATGATGCTTTTGCCATTGCAGGAAGGTGCATATGCGAAGTTAATGAGGGCTCTTTAAACATAGTGTTGTAAATTTAATGACCTTTTACATAAACCCCTTACATCTCTCCAATAATACATTTAGATAGAAGAAGTGAGGGAGATGACTAATGGGTAAATCTAATGAACAAAACGAAAAGCCATTAAAGTGGTGGCAACTAACCCTTTTGGGAATCGCCTGTACGATTGGTACAGGTTTCTTTCTTGGCTCAAGTATTGCAATTAATATGACGGGTCCTTCAGTAATATTCTCATTTGCAATCGCTGCAATAGCGACTTATTTTGTTTATGAGGCATTGGCAAAAATGACAACAGAAGATCCGCAAGAAGGGTCTTTTCGATCTTATGCAAAAAAAGCTTATGGCAGATGGGCTGGATTTACGAGTGGTTGGGTTTATTGGGCATCTGAAATCCTCATCATCGGAAGTCAAATGACAGCCTTAGCCATCTTCTCACAATTATGGTTTCCGAATATGCCACTATGGATTTTAGCGACCATTTATGCCGTTTTAGCAATGATCGTTATTCTTTGCGGTTCAAAAGCATTCGATCGAGTTGAGAATATTTTAGCGGTTTTAAAAGCTTCTGCGATCGTGATGTTTATTATCATCGCCGTGTTAGCACTACTTGGTTTACTAGGTGGCAATGATGAGGAAGCGAATGCGATCCCTAAAACTTTTCAAGCTCTTTTTCCAAATGGTTTGACTGGTTTTTTACCATCGCTTATTTTTGGTTTTTATGGTTTTGCGGGAATTGAAATTATCGGTTTGTTAGCTGTGCGATTAGAAGAAAAGAAAGATGCATTAAAAGCAGGAAAACTGATGTTCTTTACTTTAGGTGTCATTTATATGGTGTCAATTGGACTGGCAATACTTCTCGTTTCGTGGGACACATTCACACATGAAACGAGTCCTTTCATAACTTCTTTAGAACCATACAACATTCCTTTTATTTCTCATATTTTTAATGCGGTCTTTATTATTGCTGGTTTTTCAACGATGGTCGCTTCTTTATTTGCGGTAATAAGCATTCTCGTTACTCTTGCTGAAGACCAAGATGCGCCATCATTTTTATCAAAAAAATTTAAAGATAAGTATGCGCTACCAGCAATGGGGTTAACGACATTGGTTCTTGCTGTTTCTGTCGTCATGTCAGTCGTCATGCCAGACAATATTTATGAGTATTTTACAACGGCAGCTGGTTTGATGTTGTTATACAATTGGTTTTTCATTATAGGATCCTATGGTCGCCTTCATGAATTAACAATCTGGGCCAATATAAAGAGGTTATTAGGTTTCTCTTTAGTTCTATTAGCAATTGTTGGGACGGTCTTCCATCAGACAAGCCGACCCGGATTTTTTGTAAGTCTAGCCTTTATTGTCGTGATTAGTATTGTGACTTTCATCATGCGACATTTTTGGAAGAAGAAATCAAAAGAGTCATCAAATCCAGAGCCTAAAACTTAATTAATTTAACGCATTTCAGAAAGGTATCCCTTTCAAATTGTTTAGCAATAAGTTGAGTAGTTTCATGAAAATAGCACGGTAGCGGCTTGGATAGCAAAATAGATACCGAATCCGAAAAGAGAAACGCCTGAGAAAACTGAAATCGCAGTTAGCAAACGATACGTTAAAAACTTACGTAAAGTGCTCGAAAGACCAGCCATCGTAAAGTCCCATAAAGTGATCCCTACAAAGATGGCTGAAACATATAAAATCACTTCTTCTGTATCGTAGGAAGTAACCGTCTTAGCTATGATAGATCCGAATATGCCAAGCCAAAATAAAATCGTTAAAGGGTTAAATAATGAAATGAAAAACCCTGCTAGAAATGACTTTGAACCGGCTTCACGGTTCATATCAAATCCTTTTAATGGGATTTGTTTCGCACTGGATAAACTCTCAATCCCTGTATAGATAAGAAGGAAAGATCCAAATATCCAAAGAAAAGATTGGATAAAAGGAATTTCAATTAAATGATATACACCTAAAAAAACAAGTAACATATAAAATGTATCGGCGACCGTCGCACCTAAACCAACAAGCCATGAATTTAAAAATCCATTCTTGATACCGCGATCCAATTGGGCTGCATTAACCGGCCCTATCGGAGCGGCTAACGAGATACCTAAAAATATGTACGTCAATAAAAGGCTCATATAATCTCCTCCGAAATACAAGTTGGACAAACAACATGCTTGTACAGTGTATTGTATGGAGTGGTGTTTTAGTACAAGAAATTATTAAAATAGATAATGGAAAAGCTAGTGCTATAGGAACTGTAACTTTGACGAACCTTTTTCTATTAGGCTGTTTTCTAAAAAAATGATGCTTTTTAGGGGATTAGTTCACACTTGGAGTCCCTACAGGTGGACGTTTAACCACAGGCACAAGTGTGATATCCATTCATGGTTCATTTCGTTCGAAATCATGGGGCCTTCTTAAAGAAGGTCTTCGCCTGCTCCTACAGTTACTCGTCGCATAAACAAAATGTTGCTTTTCCCACTGGAAAGACAGCTACTTTGTTGAAGGTACGTCGATTTGTCTCGACGAATATAAGGCAAAACCATACTTGTAGAGAGGAGAGTCCGTCACCTTTTGCTTATCCGAATGCAACAAACTTTACGAAAAAAACCTTCTATATAAAAAATAAAGATCGTAACCATACATCAAGGAAAAACATACCTGTTGTTGTTATGTATACTTTGCTGTATAGTATTAAAAGTCGCTAACAACGACACGCCATCTTGGTGAAAATGAAAGGTTCATATTCTCATAACTAACGAATATCGTTTCAAACCCATTAGGCTCCACCAAAAACATTAAATCTTTCAAAAAAAGTTTTGAAGGATGGTTGACTTTAAGAGTTATACTTGCTATAATAATATTTGTCGCTTTGAGAGCGACTGAAACACTGACCTTTGAAAACTAAACAAAAAGCTAAGCGACCAGCGGGATCTTTTAAGATCCTGTCAATGAAACAATAAAGATGTCAGAGACATCAAACTCATTCTTTAATGGAGAGTTTGATCCTGGCTCAGGACGAACGCTGGCGGCGTGCCTAATACATGCAAGTCGAGCGCGGGAAGCTAATAGATCTCTTCGGAGTGACAT
>NZ_JACHHB010000028.1 GCF_014202575.1 Texcoconibacillus texcoconensis
TTCATTCTGGAGATGCCATAATACGCAATCCATCCTCGGAGTACTTCATTCACTTCCTTTATAATTTCACGCACGTTCCCCGGTCTCTTTCGTGAAAGAAGGAATCTGACCTTCTTTTCCAATCGGTGTTTTGCCTTTATGTGAGTACGAATTCCACTTCTCCCTCTCGGGAGTGACTGGAGGCAGAAGCCAAGGAACTTCCTTCTTGTCGGAGTACCAACCGCGCTTTTCTCTCTATTCACCGTCAAACGAAGTTTGTTTTCCAGGAAGGTCGTGATACTATTAAGGACACGTTCGCCCGCCTTACGGCTTTTGACGTAGATATTACAGTCGTCTGCGTAACGAACGAATCGGTGACCTCTTTTCTCAATTTCTTTATCCAGTTCGTGAAGATAGATATTACTGAGAAGTGGAGATAGGTTTCCACCTTGTGGTGTGCCAGTTTCACTCGGATGAACGTGGTCACCAATTTTCACTCCAGATACAAGGAACTTGCGAATCAGTTTGAGGATCATACGATCCTGGATGAACTCACTCACAAGATGCATCAGTTTGTCGTGGTTGACGGTATCGAAGTATTGTTTCAAGTCAATATCAACCACATAGCGGTATCCTTCCTCATGATAGGATTTTGCTTTCGTGATAGCGTCATGCGCGCTTCTTCCTGGTCGAAACCCATAGCTATTCTCGGAGAAATGAGGGTCAATGTAGGGAGTGATCACTTGTACCAGTGCCTGTTGAATCACTCGATCCCTTACCGTAGGGATTCCCAATTCTCTTTTATCGCCATTGTCTTTCGGGATGGAGACACGTTTAACTGGACGCGGTTCGTACGAACCATCTTTAAGAGAAAGCACAATCGATCTATGGTGCTCGGCAAAGTAAGAGTGAATTTCGTGCGTTGTTACACCGTCAATTCCTGCGCTTCCTTTCTTTTGTTTCACTCGTTTAAATGCATGTCCTAGGTTCTCCCGAGAGACGAGTTTCCTCATCAGTTCGGAAGGCTCACCATCCTGACTCTTCTTTTCACCGCGAAGAATGCTACACACTCCTGCATTGCTCTTCGCTTCCAGCGTACCCTCCTGCAGGCAGCCATCTCTCGATGTTGTCTGTGGTCGATGCATTCTTCACACCTCCAAGGTTGTCAGAGATTCTTATTGTTCGACCCTTCGTCACGGTGTGACTACTATGGTCTCGGCTGACTTCTTACCATTCACAATGCCATTACTGACACCGTTGTCCCTGTAAGGAATTACTCCTTCTTAGAGACCCTGATAAGACCTCCCCGGGTAAGTCTAACCGCTTTCCTCTCGTAGACACTGGATTTACTGTAGGAGATTTGGGCAGTGTCGGACTTCGTTTTGTTATGCAAACTCGTCCGTCTCCAGTCAGCCTTTTATCCAGTTTCTGTTCGTTGCCCCGAGATTTTGCGTCCGGCTTCCTTCAGATTCCACCTCACGGTGGATACCCTTGCCATTCGCTAACAGTTCCCACTGCCAAGCCTGTAGTGGACTTTCACCACCTAGCTGTCAGACATGCCGGGCAAACATAAAAAAGCATGACAAGTGAATGTCATGCTTTCAGTGTGCTAGTGCTAATAGGTTGCTACTTTACTTCGCTTATTTTTCTTCCACGTTGCCTACATTGACACAACGATACCTCGTTGATTTTTTTGCCTATCCCTGTTTTGTTTACATTATTAATTCTGCCACGCTTACATCACTTCACAGCAAATGCGAATACACGGTCGAAGCACAAGAATGGGCCCTGTGCTAAAAACCCCCACAGAGATTCATTCCTCTGTAGGGATTAACTAAATTTGCATTTAATCGGCGAGTCCTAGGCTCCTGGCGAGTGGGGTCATGGTGAAGCCGTGGACGCATACGGTTGTGAAGACGAGTGCTAGTGTTAATGGTACTAATAAAGATGCGTCGGAAAAACCTGCTTCGACTAGTTTACTTTGAAAGTAACTGCTCACTGTTAAGGCGACGATCCCGCGTGGGGCGATCCAGCCAATTAATGTTTTTTCACGTAATGGTAGATTCGTCTTGATTAAAGATAACCAAACCGATAAAGGTCGGATAAGGAAAATCATTACGAGCACAAATGTTAATAAGTGAACATCCATGATCGTCATTAGTTCTTCTCGCGTGACTGATGACGCTAAAATGATGAACACTGAAGAGATTAACAATACTGAAATGTTTTCTTTAAAATGTTGTATGTTTGCTAAGATTTCTCGGTCGAGCCCCATGTTGGCCATGGCTAAGCCCATTGCGGTGACGGTTAACAGGCCACTTTCAGGCATCATGACGTTGGAAACGCTGAAACTTAGGACGATGACTGCGAACATGAATGATGTTTGCATGTAATGGGGGATGAGTCCTTTTTGAAAGACGTAGCCCATCATGTAACCGATAAAGTAGCCGCCGATCGATGTGACGATGGCTGCTAGAAAGAATAATAGCATGTGCATTGAGTCTGCGGCGCCTGTTAGGGATACACCGAGCTCAAAAGCGAATAGTGCAAAGAGTGGGCCGATCGGGTCAACGATAATGCCTTCCCAGCGTAATAGCGCGGCCGGGCGCCCTTGTAAGTTTGATTGGCGAAGGAGCGGGCCGATGACTGTCGGGCCGGTCACGACAAACAAGCCGCCGATGACAAACGCGACAACCCAGGATAGGCCCATGATATAGTGCGTCGCGATGGCTGTGAAAATCCAAGAGATTAACGGCGCGATCGTGATCATACGCCAAACTGGCTTTTTGAAATTGATGATTTCCCTTCGATCTAAACTCAAACTTCCTTCAAACAAAATAATGGCAACGGCCATGGAAATTAAAGGATCCATAACAGAGCCAAATGCCGCTTCCGGATCAATGATGCCGAGACCTGGGCCGAACAGCACACCAGTAATCGTCATCACAAAAATAGCGGGCAGGCCCCAGCGCCAAGAGAACCATTGGGAAAATAAGCCGATGAATAGAATAATCCCGATTGTCAGTAAGGTTAAATGCATTGATTCCCCCCCTTTTATGTATGTTTCTATGATGATGACTGCATCCAATAACCAAATGATTTGAAAGTCATTCGTCTATTTTAAAGCCTCACATATCGTTTTACTACCCTATACAAAGAATTGTAAATGAATAATTTGGTATTCGCTCAGGTGGGGTGACTTTCACGCAGGTAGAATCGGTATTCGTATAGGTCGACTTCTTTTTCACCCAGGTGGAATCAGTATTCGTTCAGGTCGACCTCTTTTTCACCCAGGTGGAATCAGTATTCGTTCAGGTCGACCTCTTTTTCACGCAGGTGGAATCAGTATTCGTTCAGGTCGACTTCTTTTTCACCCAGGTGGAATCAGTATTCGTTCAGGTCGACTTCTTTTTCACCCAGGTGAACTCGGTATTCGTATAGGTCGACTTCTTTTTCATGCAGGTGAACTCGGTATTCGTTCAGGTCGAACAGTTTTCCGTTCAGGTCATTGGTTTACTGCTTTAACTAGCAGGGACTACGCCTATTATTTTTATGGATGAAAATGGTGAGGGTAACATATGCTAAATGTTGTCTATTTAATCCAAGGTTAGCTTGAATTCTGTAATGGATGTTTTAGGAGGACCATCTATGATTGAGAAAGGGAAGATATCAGCTTTTCAAATGTCCATTTTAATGTACCCTGCAATTATTGCTACAGGAATCCTCATTATACCGTCCATCACCGCACAAGAAGCAGGGCGAGATTTATGGGTCTCTCCAATTTTTGCATCTTCACTTGGATTTTTAACAGCATACATTGCCATTAAACTGCATCAACATTATCCGGGAAAAAGTGTTATTCAATACAGTCAAGATATACTAGGTACGTTTTTAGGAAAAATCATTGGCCTTCTCTACATTTTTTTTATTTTACATAGTAATGGGATTATCTTTCGGGAGTACTCAGAGTTTATCATCGGCGTATTTTTATTAGATACGCCACCTTCTCTCATCCTTGGGAGTATGGCGATCGTTTGCGCTTTTGCAGTACGTGGAGGGTTAGAAGTCATCGCTCGTACTGCTCAAATTTTTATTCCTATTGTCATATTTTTAATTGTAGGTATGGCGGGACTTATAGCAAAAGATTTAAACCCTGAATATATTCTCCCGTTCTTGGGAGAGGGAATCGCTCCTTCATTAAAAGGGGCTAAGGCTCCTGCAGCTTGGTTTATTCAAATTTTTCACATCTCTTTTTTTCTTCCGTTTCTCACCAATCGGGATGATGGGATGAAGTGGAGCATGATTACCTTGATTTTCGTGGTACTTACATTAGTAACGACGAATTTGATGGCGTTATTTTTGTTTGGTGATTATGTTACAGGTCTCTTGTATCCAGTTATGTCTGCCAGTCGTTACATTAGTGCTGCTGGTTTTTTTGAAAATCTTGAATCGGTCGTTATGGCCTTATGGGTTGTTGGTGCGTTTGTGAAGATTTGTGTCTTTTACTATGTGACGGTGTTAGCAACAGCTCAATGGCTGAACTTATCTGAATACAAAGCGATCGCTCTTCCAATCGGTTTCATTACGGTTTTGTTCGCTTATTGGTCTGGCAGGACCTTTATAGAATTAAAAGATTTCTTAGCTATGCCGGTACCTATTTATTTGTTTACCTTTTATACGGTCATACCTATTCTTTTGTTCGTTCTTTCACTGATCAAAAAAAAGAGAAAAGGCTAGAAACAGTGAGACTGAAAATAGGTTTGGAAGTATGCTGCTTTTTCTGGAGTTAGGGCGCTTTCGTTTAGGTGAGGCTGACTTTCAGGAAGGTCGCTCAATTATTCGTTCAGGTGAAACGTTCTTTTGTACAGATTGGGGCAGATCCCCAAACACTTTAGCGGTGGATGACATATTGTAGATGTATCGAAGGTTAAAATTGCGTCGAGATTCGCAAGTAGTCCATCCTTCGAGGAGTCACAGCCTTAAGGGGGTTGTTATTACATGGATGTGAGGTCATCCAACCTTAATTGGAGAGGTTCATTAACTCCTCTCAATAAAAGAAATATTAAAGGAATCGCCCTTCATCATATGGCACATGAAACGGCAAGTATTGAAGAAGTTCATAGATGGCACTTGAATAGAGGGTGGACAGGTTTAGGTTATAACTTCTGGATTGATAAAGAAGGTCATGTCTATGAAGGAAGAGGCTGGCATCAAGGTGCACATGTAAGAGGCCATAACCAGACGACAATCGGGGTTGGGTTTCAAGGAGATTTCCAACAAAACGATAGCATGACCGGTGCACAAGTGAGAGCTGGTGCTAATTTGATTGAGCACTTATTTTCTCAATTAGGTCGTAAAGTGGAATGTCAACACTAAACTGAACAATTTCTTTAAGGTACATTTACTTTTTAAAGAGCTAATAAGTTATGAATCTTCATTTGAAAATGATGCTA
>NZ_JACHHB010000029.1 GCF_014202575.1 Texcoconibacillus texcoconensis
TCGGATTCCGCAGCCCGACGATGGTAGTTGGAGGCGATCCCCTGTGAGAGTAGGACGCCGCCAGGCATTTGAGGACATGTCGCAGAAGCGATGTGCTTTTTTTATGTTTTCAAGAACTGGTCACCGCAAGCTGAATAGGTTTGAGGGGGAGTAACTTTACTATTTGTAATAACGATTATTGTTTTATTTTTTCTGTACTAATATTCATTTTTACGGAGAGTTTTGTAAGATTCTCAAAATTCTACTCGTTTAATTTGTAACGCTGCTTTCTTTTATCGTGTAAAACGATACTATAGATATTATTATTGTTTTCATTATGGAGAGTCTCCTCTTGGGAATTGTGGGTTAGTTTTGACAACTTGTCTCGTACCAAGGGAGACTCTTTTTTCAAAATTAAGGGTATTTAAGGTAAAATGTCTCTCAGTATATTTTTTACTTATATGCTCATATTAATGATGAAGTTACTTTCCTTCTTTTCTACGATCGGAAACCTGTTCTGCACCAATCCCCCAATTATCCATGTCTACTTCTTCAACAATAACGATTGTTGTTTCAGGGTTCTTATTTAACTTGTCTTGTAATAACTTTGTTGCGCCTTCTATTAATTCAGATTTTTGTTCCTTGGTTAACCCACCATTTTCCTGAGTGACTTTAATGTTAACGTATGGCATAAATTTGCTCATCCTTTCTAGAATAAATAGTGATTAATAAACTCGCTAATCCAAAAATCAATACGATACCAGATAACAAAAAGGCATTGAAGTAATTTCCCTCAGTTATGATAAATCCCGCTGTGAGTGGACCGAAAACTTGTCCAATACTATATACTGAAGTCAAACCGCCTATCAAATTTTGAGAATTACCTACAGAGAGTGATTTACCTAATGTAATTGTAAGTGTAGTAATTCCCATAAAAGTTCCGCCATAGAGGAGAGCGCCGAACAAAATTGCTAAATCACTCACTGATACAATTGGTAGAACAACTCCTGCAATTTGCAAGGTATAAGCTATGCATAGTGCCTTTTCGATACTAATTTTATTTCCTAGCCAAGACCAAAATAGACAGGAAGGTATAGCTCCTATACCGACAATTGCCCATATATATGAAGGATGCCAACCGATAGATGTAGTTGAAGTAAGCATCGATACAATAAAGGTTCCAAAAATGATATACCCAAATCCTTCACAGGCGTAAGAAATGTATAATGAATGAATTGTCTTTCTTTTTTGAATTGTAAAGTGTTCTTCTCTTACATTTGTTTTTTGAGTAATACTTTCTTTTGAATTGTTTTCTTCATTATTTAACCCTAATGAAACGAAAACACCCATCATTGCACCAAGAATTCCTAATGAAACCCAAATGAGTCCCCAATTCATGATTAACTCAAATGTCGGGACCAGTATACCTGTTAAAAAGATTCCTAAACCTACCCCTCCATAAAAAAAGCCAGATAATCCTAATCTGTTTGATTTGTTTAACTTATCTAAAATAATGCTCGATACCAGTACAAAAACTAACCCACTTGTGACACCAGAAATCAGTCTGAGAATTAACCACAATGAAAAGAATTCAGTTAACCCCATGATGGTTGTAGTTAAAATATTAATCCACAGCCCTGTATAAAAAGCTTTTTGTCTATTTACGATGTTCCTGGCACCATATGCACCTAAAAAGTAGCCGATATAATTGGTAGTAGCTAGTACTCCAGCTGTTAAAGGAGTTAGGTTCTCTTCTTCCATATATGGCAGAAGAGGGGTATAAGCAAAGCGACCAATCCCCATTACAATGGCAAGTGAAAGCATGCCTATTATTGCTATGAAAAAGGGATTAGTGATTTTTAACAAATATTCCACCTCCTTCATGTTTGTTGAATATAGTATACGATTTCTTTATATTAAATGAAATGCTAACTTACTATATCTATTGATATTAAAAGTCAGTCAGTTCTCCTTATTTTAAGCTACAGCTAATCCCTTCTCGCTTCTTAGGCCCTAAGGATCGTGTGCATGCTAACGGTTGATAGACTCGATTGTGTTTTAGTGCTAGGAGTATGGGAAGTTTTGTAAAAGTGTTTATCGTAAGCAAGCTAGTTCTAAAATGACCTATTGTGATGTTGATCCAACTGAAGAGAAAAATCCAAAGAATGTTTCTAAAGAGGGGCCTATTGAACCTCTTGTTTGCTGCGGTAACTTATCATTATTTTTGAGGGCAATAATGGTCCTTACCGACAATTATTAAACGATCGTCCAAGAAAACGTAACAACTTTAACGAGGTTTTCTCACGACTATGTTCCATACAGAACTTCAATATTTCACGTACCTTATTTTTACCAAAATTATTCATATGATAAAATATATAAGTATTCACTATACTGTAATGTTTTTACATGTGTTTGTCTTTGTAAAAAACTATTAAATGTGAGGGGAGATTCCTTTGAATTTAGAGCAATTTCCGAGAAACATCTATACAAAATTAATAACACCGATTGAAAAAGCAAATAATTTTTCCGAGTCGGTTAATGGCCCTAATGTATTTATTAAACGCGATGATTTATTAGGTCTTACTGAAGGTGGAAATAAAACAAGGAAACTTGAGTTCCTAATGGCCGATGCGATGGAGAAGGGTGCAGATACCATTATTACAGCTGGGGGAATTCAGTCTAACCATTGTCGTTTAACATTGGCAGCTTGTGTGAAGGAAAACCTTAAATGTGTACTCGTTTTAGAGGAAAACGAAGTTCAGCAATATGAAACAGAGACAAATGGGAATTACCTCTTGTATCAATTGCTAGGGACAGAGTCAATTAAGATTGTACCTAATGGGACGGATGTATCTAAGGAAATGGAAAAGCTAGCTAAAGCAGAGAGTGAAGCAGGTCGCCTTCCATATGTGATTCCAGTAGGTGGATCGAATGTGGTAGGGGGAACTGGTTATGCGGCTTGTGCTGAAGAGATCGAACAACAAGGTAATGAATTAGGGGTAAAATACAACTATGTTGTTTGTGCAAGTGGTAGTGGTGGGATGCATGCGGGCTTAATTGCAGGGTTTTTAGGGATGTCAAGTAACACAAAAGTGATCGGGGTAAATGTTAGTCGAGGGAAAAACGAGCAAGAGGAGAAAGTATATCAACTTAGCCGAGAAACTTCTTCTTATATTGGTTTAAAAAGTGAGGTACCTAGAGGATCTGTAACTTGTTTTGACGACTACATAGGGCCTGGTTATGCATTGCCGAGTGAAGAGATGGTCGAAGCAATAAAACTATTAGCAAGAACAGAAGCAATTTTACTTGATCCAGTCTATACTGGTAAAGCATTGGCAGGATTAATAGATCTAATCGATAATGAATACTTCCATCCAAGTGATAATATTTTATTTTTACATTCAGGTGGAACACCCGCGACTTACGCATACGCATCACTTTTTCAAAATAAATAATAAAAAAGGAATGTTAATAATGGAAGATAAAGTGTTAATTGTAGAGGGGAAGAGTGATAGAACACGGATCGAACAAGTGCTTAATGAACCAGTAAATATTATTTGTACATACGGAACATTGAGTCAAGAAAAGCTAGAGGAACTGATTTTACCTGTTGAACACATGGATGTTTATATTCTTGTTGATGCAGATGATGCTGGTGAAAACTTGAGAAAACAGTTAAAGCACGAATTACCGAATGCAACGCATCTATACACAGATAAAATGTTCGGACAGGTTGAGACGACACCAGTTGATTATTTAGCAGAAGTGTTAAAAGCATATTTTGATGTGAAATAAGGATTTTATATTTGGCTGATGTATAAGTTAGACTCGCTGCGACCTTCTTAGGCCTTCTAAAGAGAGTAGTAGCGAGTTTTTATTTATTTAGAACCCGAGGACATACGTATCAAATGTATAAATAAACCATGCGTACACTCAATTCCCATTTCTTTTTTCTGATGTTTATTGTAAGCTATATAAACGAAACGTAAGGGATAAAGCGAGCGATATGAAAAAAGATTTTAAACTAAAAATGCCGAAAGTTATTGACGAGGTTGTTTTTTAATGATATTATATTAATTGTCGCTTTGAGAGACGGTGCGTCAACGATATAATTCGTTATAAATTGTTTGGTGTTAAAATTTTTGATGCGCTAGCTTGTCTTGATAGGTAAATTATATGCGGGTGTAGTTTAGTGGTAAAACCTCAGCCACGAGCGAAACTTCATTGAGTAAGCTACGAGTTATCTCGACGCATTGACATCAATGGATGAACTGGAAGAGGAAGAGACGTGAAGAAGGCCCTTAAGCGTTAGGGAAATTGTGAATGATAACAACATATATAAATGCGGGTGTAGTTTAGTGGTAAAACCTCAGCCTTCCAAGCTGATGTCGTGGGTTCGATTCCCATCACCCGCTCCATTGTGGGCCTGTAGCTCAGTTGGTCAGAGCGCACGCCTGATAAGCGTGAGGTCGGTGGTTCAAGTCCACTCAGGCCCACCATCATTACTTTAAATCTTTTATGGGTAAAATGATGCTTCTGTGATGGTTTAAATTTATGAAAATATGATGTGAACGGCCCGTTGGTTAAGTCAGCAACTTTTCACGACGGAATAGGAGATGGATCGTCACCGCTGCCGCCACAAAAATACGGAGGAGTACCCAAGTCTGGCTGAAGGGAGCGGTCTTGAAAACCGCCAGGGGCTTAACGGCCCGCGGGGGTTCGAATCCCTCCTCCTCCGCCATATTTTTTAACAGACTTGATACAACAAACAATAAAAATGGTCCCGTAGTGTAGCGGTCAACATGCCTGCCTGTCACGCAGGAGATCGCGGGTTCGAATCCCGTCGGGACCGCCATATAATGGAAGGGTAGCGAAGTTTCCCAAGCGTGGCGAACTGAAAAATCGTATCCTTAGAGTTCGATGGTTCGAGTTCTTTTCCCCTCTATCATTTAAAATATTGGGCTATAGCCAAGCGGTAAGGCAACGGATTTTGATTCCGTGATTCGCAGGTTCGAACCCTGCTAGCCCAGCCATTAATTTATAACGAGCCATTAGCTCAGCTACGAGCGATGCGACCAAGAAGAGTCATCGAGTTGTCTCGACACATGTACTACAAAGAAAAGCTAGAAGAGGAAGAGACAGGCAGACCTCGAAGCAAAGCATCGTCCGTAAACAACATGAACCATCAACATTGAAAACACAACGAGCCATTAGCTCAGCTACGAGCGATGCGACCAAGAAGAGTCATCGAGTTGTCTCGACGCATTTACTATAAAGAAAAAGCAAGTAGAGGAAGAGACAGGCAGACCTCGAAGCAAAACGTCGTCCGTAAACAACATGAATCATCCACATTGAAAATACAACGAGCCATTAGCTCAGCTGGCAGAGCATCTGACTTTTAATCAGAGGGTCGAAGGTTCGAATCCTT
>NZ_JACHHB010000030.1 GCF_014202575.1 Texcoconibacillus texcoconensis
CTCGACGGATGCACTTCAAAGCAAAGCTAGCAGAGGAAGAGGCAGTGCTAGTCGCCGATAGGCGGGCGCCTTGTACTTTTCTTATGAGAGAGCAGGTGACGAAGGAATTCGTCGTTAATCGGATTCCGCAGCCTGGTGAAGGTAGTTGGAGGTGCTCCCCTATGAGAGTAGGATGCGGCAAGGCAGGCGACACTGTTTCCTGATATCCCAGTTGTGATTGATAAGTACCATGTTGTGCAAAAGATCAATCAAGCTCTTGATACTGTTCGAAAGATCAAAGCGAATGCTATTAAAGTTTTGGAAACGTGTGCACTTTTGTTTACAACGTCCCTTCTGACTGAGATCCTTTGAGAATTGGAAAAGTCAAATTTGGCTAGAGATATTCTGAATGCAATCCAGTTAATAATTAGAATTGAAGTGCCTAGGTAACAATTAGTCTAAACTTAAGGCACTTCATTGAGTTTTGTATAAATGTACGTTTGAAATAAGGGGTACTGAATAATGCAAAGTTCAACTATCCACCATTAAAGTAAGTTCTTTACATCCATCATCTCGTTGAAATGATAGAGCCTCTTTTATATAACCATGAACCAATGATAAATGTAATAACGCCCCACAAGATCATAATCGCAATTCCAGACCAAAGCGTTCCCGAAAACACATTTGTTGAATAAATCATGCTTTCTCTTAAGCCCTCAACAAAGTAGGTGAGTGGCAGAATATTTGATATTGGCTGAATCCATTCAGGCATTGTTTCAATGGGAAAGAATACACCGCTCAAAAACATCATGATAAAGCTTGCAATATTCGCCACTCCCATATAAGCCTCAGAGGTTTTACTGAACGAAGAGAAAAAGTATCCTAAGGCATTAAAAGAAAGAGAACCTAATAGGAAGACGATAACCAGACTTGGAAAGTTAATATATAAGTTAGCCCCGAATATAAATACGCCAATAAAGGACAGTAAAATAATTTGAACGACGCTAAATAATAACCGCATAACCATATCACTTAAGCCAAAAAGATTCATATTAGCAGGAGTCATACGTAACCTTTTTATTACCCCTTTGCGACGCAATTCTACTAGGTCAACCATCCCAAACATACCGCCTTGTGCTATAGCTAAAGCAATCATACCAGTGAGAAGAAAGTCAGTATAACTTAATTCGTTACTCCCGGATGTAATGAACTCAAATTGTAATTCATATTTAGGAGTTGCACCAACAGCATATAAATTGGCCTGTTGTATAAATTGCTCTAATATCCCTGATAAAGCTTGTGTTGTCATATCTTGTTCATTTTCTTTGTTTACGATAAGGTGAATAGAAGTCGCATCTGCAGATTCGGGTAAGATAATGGCGGCATGCACATCCTGATTTTTTATAAGCTCATCTGCTTCTTCTCTAGATACTGGGTCACTAGTTTCCATTTCAAGGACAGGAATTTGTTTTAATTGGTTGTGAAACATTTCTGATGTTGTATTTGGATTTTCATCTATGATAGCAACACTTGCAGAAAAATCATCTTCTGTACTTCCGCTAAAAATAACCATAAAAATAGACATTAAAATTACAGGGAAAAATATTCCCCAAAACCAAGATTGTTTTTCACGAAAAGTTAATTTCAATTGAGCAATGAACATTTGTTTAAATTGTTTCATATTGTTCAACTTAATCCCTCCATTCCTTTCCGGTAAACGCAATAAAGACATCTTCCAAACTCGTTTCACGAATGGAGACTTGCTCTACTTGAAATTTCTTTCTTTCGTAAATCTAAATAGGTCATATAACGTATCTTCAGGATTCGGTGTCCATAGTTTTAATAATGTTTCTAGTCGTTCTGTACGAGTAATAGATGGAAGGTTTTCAGAAAAAAGATTTGCATCCTCTGCAGCAGCTAAGCCATCAAGGAAAGATAACCGTATTTCTCGTTCGTCTGTTAACTTTTCAATGAGTGCGGATGGGGTATCTAATGCAACAATTTTTCCTTGATCAATGATACAAACGCTATCACTTAATTTTTCGGCTTCTTCCATGTAATGAGTTGTTAGAATCGTTGTTTTATCAAGTTCCTTTAGTTGTAAGATGATATCCCATATGTTACGACGGGCTTGCGGATCAAGGCCAGAGGTTGGTTCATCTAGGAAGATAACTTCTGGGTCGCTAACCATCGCAAGTCCAATTGCTAGTCGTTGGCGTTGCCCGCCGGATAGTTTTTTTACCTGATTCTTTCGGTGATCAGTTAGGTTTATCAATTCGAGGATCTCTTCAGTAGGGCGGGCTTTCTTATAAAATGACGAAAAGAGATTTAAGTTTTCTTCAGGTGTTAATAAATCAAACAATGCACTAGATTGAGGCTGTACACCAATTTTCTGTTTAATCTTATTGGCATGTTTATCCCAGTTTAATTCACCAAAGGTTATTTTGCCTTGATCTGGCGGAACTAAGCCTTCAATCATTTCCAAAGTTGTTGTTTTTCCTGCACCGTTTGGACCAATGATGGTGAATACTTCGCTAGCATTGACTGAAAAACTGATGTCTTGGACAGCGTGAATGGTACCAAACGATTTCTTTAAATGTTTCACTTCTAGAACGGCCATTTTTTCCCCTCGCTTTCATATCTAAAATCTTATATATTGGAATTGATATCTTGAATCTTAACCTGCGTGGTTCAACGCTTCTATGACCATAAAAAGAGAACTTCTACAAATATCGAACTTATTCCTTTCGAATGGGGTTCACTAACATTGCAAATATGAAAATTGTATAGCTGTAAAGTGAACAAGTTCTTTTCATTATGTAGTTGGGCGAAATATGAGAGTGCATGAATTTCTCTTCTTTTACAAGCGTATGCTTTGAAGCCTATTTGTCGAGACAACTCGTTGGTTTTCGGTGAACTATTGCTGATCCTTGCGAGAAAACCGGACAGTCGAAATTTCAAAACCTAAAGAGCACTCCAGTTTTAAGGAACAAATGTTAATGGCGTCACGTTCTAAGGCAACGCTTAGGTGACCAACATCCTGTTGGCTCGAGGCTTAGTTGGTTCGTCCGTAGCAAAGAAGACACCCTGAATGCGAACGAAGTGAAGCAAGAAAGGATGTCATACTTATGTCAAGCTGAAAACCAGTAAATGATTTTGCAACGAGTAACCACAGAAGGGAATGCGGTCAAATGGAGTTGCAACAAGTATTATGTATATTAATAACATGTTCAAAATAAAGCGAAAAAGTCATTCTGAATTTGTATTAAATTTTAAGAAATGAATATTGAAATTGATTTGTATCTCTAGTAGTTGTCCTTTGTAAGCAACTGTTTCATATTTCGTATGTTTTTATTGATTAGGTGAAAGGGGTGTTCTCACTCCAAGCTTCTCTTTAATAAGTTTATAAACAAAAATAAATAGGATATCGATGGGTACGATCGAAGTTGTCTTTTTGTATAGCACTTCAACACTACTCCTTTCATGTATTAAGGAAGGTTATTTTTAAGATCGTTTTTCAGTTATTTGTCTGGTAAAATAGGATATGTGAAAATGGTAGTGTTATCATTATCTTGTCCTTTGCAGAAAGCCGTTTGAAAAATGATGTATGCTAGTTAAAATTATTACTCTTTGATAACATACGACATGACTATATCCACACTTAAATTAAACAGCACGGGTATTACTATGAAATATATAAACTCAAAAGTTTATATAATTTCCAAAAAAACTATTGCAGATTATTATACTTTATTGTATATTATTAAATGTCGTTAATGAGGTATTCGTTTCGGAGACATCAATAATTGATAATGGCCCGTTGGTCAAGTGGTTAAGACACCGCCCTTTCACGGCGGTATCAGGGGTTCGAATCCCCTACGGGTCACCAATAATGGAGGATTAGCTCAGCTACGAGCGATTTCACCTAAGGGAAAGCATCGAGTTGTTTCGACGCATGGACATCATTGATTGTACATGCAGAGGAAGAAACAGGGATGCTACGAAGAAATAACAACATCAAAACTTCGGAGGATTAGCTCAGCTGGGAGAGCACTTGCCTTACAAGCAAGGGGTCGGTGGTTCGAGCCCGC
>NZ_JACHHB010000031.1 GCF_014202575.1 Texcoconibacillus texcoconensis
AAAAGCATCACTCAACTTATTGAACCGCCGTATACGAGATCCGTACGTACGGTGGTGTGAGAGGACGGAGGGGCGAACCCTCCTCCTACTCGATTTAGTACGGGAAAACTAACGGTGCTAGGAGGGTTAACATGGAACAACAATTTAAAACGGAAAAAAAATTCGTTAATATATTAGAAACAAGTGTTGAGGCGTTAGATTATATAAAAAGGTTAATCAACGAGGGAAATTATACTGAAGTTATTCCATTATTACAAACGACTATTGAAGGCTTTAATGCCCTGTATAAAGAAATACATTCAAATAATCATGTAATAGATGAAAAGATTTTTAAGCTAATCAATCAATTAAAAGAGAATCTTATCAATACGATTGAGTATTTAAACAAAGGAAAATATCAACAAATTAGAGAATTAATTCATTCTTATTTATTGCCTACTTATAAAGAACTCCTATCTAAATATGAAGATATGATACAACAGAACCCGAAAAAAAGATGGGTGATAGGTGTTTATCATCCAACAACCAACCCAAGAGCCTTGCTTACAGAGGCTCGCATCATGTCTTTGGTATATGAAGCCGAGAGAAAAGAAGCTGATATTATGGTCTTTTCTACTGAGGATGTAGACTTTAATCAAGAAATTGTACAAGGAGAAGTATTTCAAAGTGGACAATGGGAAAAAATGACCTTGTCTTTCCCAGATGTTATTCAAAATTATAGTCTCAAGCATGATCAAAGTGATAAAGAACGGAAACTGAGGGGGTTGATACCTTTTACCAGCTTTCCTTTCGGTGGTAAATATGTGCTACCCAAAAAATTAGAAGGTTCCATTTATCAGCATTATTTTATTCCTTCTAAGACTTTGTATCATTATTCGGATATTGAAGAATTTTTAAAAGAGTATAATCAAATGGTGCTAAAGCCAATACATGGGAAAAAGGGTCAGAATATTTATCTTGTAAATCGAACTTCCGAAAATATCCAAATATTAAAACACAACAAAAGGGAAAAACTATCGAGTCAACAATTTGAAAATTTCATTAACAAACTTATTACAGAAGATAATAGAAAACGTTACATGATTCAACCATTCATTAAAAGCCAAACAAACGAGGGCCGTGCTTACCATATACGGGCACATATACAAAAAAATGGTGATGGGAACCTTGAAATGTTGATGATGTACCCCAGAATAGCTAAAAAAGGATCGATCCTGACAAATGTAGATCAAGGGGAACTACAAATTGATATTTCAACTTTTCTTGAGGAGCAGTTTAAGGGAAGAGGTTCGCAATTTGAAACTGACCTTTATAATATATCTATGGAATTATCGTCCTATATAGATATGATTCATGGATTTGCTATTGATGAACTAGGGATAGACTTTGCTATTGATGAGAATGAAAAGGTATGGGTATATGAAGTTAACCAACTACCGGGTGCTCGAGTTGATGAATATAAACGTGCAAAAAATGCTGTTGCATACGCAATCTATCTTGCGGAAAAACAAATTTTTTTCGCAGATCCTTTAGGGAAGTTAAATAATGCACTTCAATAGAAACTGTGACATACCATTAAGCCAAAAGACATTAATGGTATGTTAGGAGAGGATAGAAGATGAAAGAAATAAGAGAGAGAGAGAGTAAACTCATTGAAAAATCAATGAAAGCAATACGTTTGTGTGTAGGAAGCTTAGCGGAAGGCAAAGTAGACGAAGCAATCAGTATGTATAACACTGTACTTAAAGGGTTCGAATCATTACAAAAAATATATGATTTATATGACGGAAAAGACATGAGCATTCCTGATAAGTTAGCTGAATTAGAGCGGAATCACAAATTGGTCATTCAAGAATTTGAACAAGGTAATTGGGAGAGCTTAATAGAGAAAATTGAATCAGCCGTTTATGACAAATATAAAGAACTCCAACAGTTAACTCGTGATTTAAATTTTTATGAGAAAATAGGTGTAAATACAAAAGGCGAATACTTTAAAATGTTTAAGGAAGCTGGACTCCTAAAGAACATTAATCAGCAAAATACCGGTTCCATTCAACAATACTGGAAAAAACATTATGGAAAAACTATTGATCCAAGCTTACATATTGCTTATGAAAATTTGGCTGGTAAATCAGATTCAAGAGTGGTACCTCAGCTTGAGGTCAGACAACATATTATTCCGTACTTGAATTCTATGGAAATGTTGCATTTTTATAATGATAAAAATGTTTATGATTTACTTATTACCTCAGAATTTCATCCGGAAATTGTTTTAAAGCGAGTTAATGGACAGTATTTTGACTTAGAAAATAATACTATCTCTAGGGGACGGGCGTTTAAAACGATTTTTGAGACGAGAGAGGACATTGTTGTAAAACGGAGCCTCTCTGATGATGGAAAAGGCGTTGGAAAGTTAAAGTTTTCTAATGGTGGTCATTATTTCGGAAAAGAGAAATTTTCACTAAAGGATATCGAAAAAGTCTGGGGAGAAAATTTTAGTATTCAAAAAGTGATTAAACAACATCCTATTTTAGCAGCTCCTCATAAATATTCTATTAACACGTTGAGGATGGTTACATTGAGGTGGAATGATGAAATTCACTATTTAACCACATATGTTCGATTTGGCGTAGATAAATCAATGAAAGACAATGGTGGTAATGGAGGTATTGCTGTCGGTGTTAAAGACGATGGTGAATTTCAACCATTTGCTATGGATAGAAATGCAAAAATTTATGAAACACACCCAACAACGGGGTTCAAATTTGTCGAATTAGACCCAATACCTGAATTTAGCAAGTTCATTTCATTTGTGAAAAAACTACACAAACGCATTCTCCATCACAATTTTGTTTCTTGGGATATTGCGGTTGGTGAAAACGGCGAACCTGTCTTTATAGAAATGAATTTTTGGGGTGCTGTTTGGCGATATCAGTTGGCAAATAAGAGACCTATTTTTGGCGAGTTCACTGAAGAGATCATGGAAGCTGTAAAAAAGGATCGCGAGAATAGAATGAAGCACGGGGACTGATCTCGTTAGTCACACAAAAACGTGGGATGGACCGTTTGCTTCTAGTATTTTATTATTATCTTGTAATAAATATTACAAGATTAGTAACAATGACATTCTCCTGTTTAACGCGACCTTTTATTATCTGAAGTAATCTATGGGTTTCAACGTATCATTCCCTCGAAGAAACTATTTATTCGTTCAGTATTCTATAATGGTTCATATAGCGTTTGCGCGATTCGAGCAAACAGTCTTTGTTGAGGAATAACTTTGTATACTGGAAACTACTTAACCAATTTATAGATTAATTATTATGTTTACCAATACAAGTTGCAGATAGAGCACTCACCTTCTTTTCTTAACATAGAGGTTTAAAAATTAATTCCATGCTGAATGGTTAAATTGCTAGATTCTTGTTGCAGGGAAGCTCAGTAGCAGTTTAACGGTGATAAAAGGTGGGAGTTTATCGCTATACCTCAATCATTTTCTCGTACAAGCACTTCCACCTGATCGGCTTCTTCTATTCGCGATGCGCGGTAATTCTTCTGAAATGATGAAGTCCATGATTCTTTATCAAAAACGTCGTCACTGACGCGTTCGTGAAGCATAGGGACGGAGCTTGTTTGCCAGATTTGTAATCGTGTTGTCATAATCAGCAGGTAAATGGAATGTTGAGTGGTTTACCAGTAGAAGTTAAGGTAGAAGTAGAATTACAACAAAACTATGATTCTTTTGTTTCTGTAAAAAGGGTCTTCGTCATATTTGGTGAAACCCGCCTATTGGGGAAGCACAGTGAAGTACAGGGACGGATCGAGCGACCGAGCAAGGTCGCGACATATAGCGGGTGGGATTCCCGTCGAGTAAGAGCTAGCCACTCACTCGTAGCGAGTCTTGGAGGATAGGGGGCAACTCCTATCTTTAAGCGTAGACAGTTAGGTGATGGGCCGTAAGCTACGGTTGAAGGGTTTGAGCCTCGAAATCCCAAATGGGAGTGCTGATACACTGGTCC
>NZ_JACHHB010000032.1:0-1403 GCF_014202575.1 Texcoconibacillus texcoconensis
AACCATTTACGCGTTTGAAATATTGGTTAAGCCCTCGACCGATTAGTATCTCTCAGCTTCACGTGTTGCCACGCTTCCACACGAGACCTATCAACCTCTTCATCTCAAAGGGGTCTTACTCACTTGACGTGATGGGAAATCTCATCTTGAGGTGGGCTTCATGCTTAGATGCTTTCAGCACTTATCCCTTCCACACGTAGCTACCCAGCTATGCTCCTGGCGGAACAACTGGTACACCAGCGGTGTGTCCATCCCGGTCCTCTCGTACTAAGGACAGCTCCTCTCAAATTTCCTGCGCCCGCGACGGATAGGGACCGAACTGTCTCACGACGTTCTGAACCCAGCTCGCGTACCGCTTTAATGGGCGAACAGCCCAACCCTTGGGACCTACTTCAGCCCCAGGATGCGATGAGCCGACATCGAGGTGCCAAACCTCCCCGTCGATGTGGACTCTTGGGGGAGATAAGCCTGTTATCCCCAGGGTAGCTTTTATCCGTTGAGCGACGGCCCTTCCATGCGGAACCGCCGGATCACTAAGCCCGACTTTCGTCCCTGCTCGACTTGTAGGTCTCGCAGTCAAGCTCCCTTATGCCTTTGCACTCTGCGAATGATTTCCAACCATTCTGAGGGAACCTTTGGGCGCCTCCGTTACTCTTTAGGAGGCGACCGCCCCAGTCAAACTGCCTACCTGACACTGTCCCCGAACCGGATCACGGTCCTGGGTTAGAACTTCAGTACAGCCAGGGTAGTATCCCACCGACGCCTCCACCGAAGCTGGCGCTCCGGTTTCTCAGGCTCCTACCTATCCTGTACAAGCTGTACCAAAATCCAATATCAAGCTACAGTAAAGCTCCATGGGGTCTTTCCGTCCTGTCGCGGGTAACCAGCATCTTCACTGGTAGTATAATTTCACCGGGTCTCTCGTTGAGACAGTGCCCAAATCGTTGCACCTTTCGTGCGGGTCGGAACTTACCCGACAAGGAATTTCGCTACCTTAGGACCGTTATAGTTACGGCCGCCGTTTACTGGGGCTTCAATTCAGCGCTTCTCCCCGAAGGGATAACGCCTCCTCTTAACCTTCCAGCACCGGGCAGGTGTCAGCCCCTATACTTCGCCTTGCGGCTTCGCAGAGACCTGTGTTTTTGATAAACAGTCGTTTGGGCCTATTCACTGCGGCTCTCCAGGGCTATTCACCCCAGAAAGCACCCCTTCTCCCGAAGTTACGGGGTCATTTTGCCGAGTTCCTTAACGAGAGTTCTCCCGCGCGTCTTAGAATTCTCATCTCGCCTACCTGTGTCGGTTTACGGTACGGGCACCTCTTTCCTCGCTAGAGGTTTTTCTTGGCAGTGGAGGATCAGGGACTTCGGTACTCATGTTCCCTCGCTGTCACTGCTCAGCCTTTA
>NZ_JACHHB010000032.1:1497-3060 GCF_014202575.1 Texcoconibacillus texcoconensis
TCGTTATCAGCCTAACAGTTTAGACGCGCATGTCCAATAGCGCGCTCACCCTACCTTACTGCGTCACCCCTTCACTCAAATGGAAAGGAGGTGGTACAGGAATTTCAACCTGTTGTCCATCGCCTACGCCTTTCGGCCTCGGCTTAGGTCCCGACTAACCCTGAGCGGACGAGCCTTCCTCAGGAAACCTTAGGCTTTCGACGGAGGGGATTCTCACCCCTCTTTTCGCTACTCATACCGGCATTCTCACTTCCAAGCGCTCCATCCGTCCTCTCGGTCGAACTTCAACGCCCTTGGAACGCTCCCCTACCACGGTCCGTTGGACCGCCCATAGCTTCGGTGATACGTTTAGCCCCGGTACATTTTCGGCGCAGAGTCACTCGACCAGTGAGCTATTACGCACTCTTTCAATGATGGCTGCTTCTAAGCCAACATCCTGGTTGTCTAAGCAACTCCACATCCTTCTCCACTTAACGTATACTTTGGGACCTTAGCTGATGGTCTGGGCTGTTTCCCTCTCGACTACGGATCTTAGCACTCGCAGTCTGACTCCCGATGAACAAGTCGTTGGCATTCGGAGTTTGACTGAATTCGGTAATCCGATGGGGACCCCTCGTCCAATCAGTGCTCTACCTCCAAGACTCTTACATCGAGGCTAGCCCTAAAGCTATTTCGGGGAGAACCAGCTATCTCCGAGTTCGATTGGCATTTCACCTCTACCCACACCTCATCCCCGCAATTTTCAACTTGCGTGGGTTCGGGCCTCCATCCAGTGTTACCTGGACTTCACCCTGGACATGGGTAGGTCACCCGGTTTCGGGTCGACGACGGCGTACTTATTCGCCCTATTCAGACTCGCTTTCGCTGCGGCTCCGCCTCTTCAGCTTAACCTTGCACGACATCGTCACTCGCCGGTTCATTCTACAAAAGGCACGCTGTCACCCATTAACGGGCTCCAACTACTTGTAGGCACACGGTTTCAGGTTCTATTTCACTCCCCTCCCGGGGTGCTTTTCACCTTTCCCTCACGGTACTGGTTCACTATCGGTCACTAGGGAGTATTTAGCCTTGGGAGATGGTCCTCCCAGATTCCGACGGGGTTTCTCGTGTCCCGCCGTACTCAGGATCCACTCCGGAGGAAACGGCATTTCGACTACAGGGCTATTACCTTGTCTCGCGGACCTTTCCAAGTCGCTTCGTCTACGCCGTTTCTTTCTAACTCCGTAGGAGTGTCCTACAACCCCGAAAGGCAAGCCTTTCGGTTTGGGCTGTTTCCGTTTCGCTCGCCGCTACTCAGGAAATCGCATTTGCTTTCTCTTCCTCTGGGTACTGAGATGTTTCAGTTCCCCAGGTTTGCCTTTTATCTCCTATGGATTCAGAGATAAATACTACCTCATTACAGGCAGTGGGTTTCCCCATTCGGAAATCCCCGGGTCAAAGCTTACTTACAGCTCGCCGAGGCATATCGGTGTTCGTCCCGTCCTTCTTCGGCTCCTAGTGCCAAGGCATCCACCGTGCGCCCTTTCTAGCTTAACCTATAGTTAGTCACATTTGGCGATGATC
>NZ_JACHHB010000033.1 GCF_014202575.1 Texcoconibacillus texcoconensis
ATAGTTACAGAATGAAGAATCGAACTTCCATTTTTAAGGAAGAAAGTGTTCAGAATTAATTAGCAAAAAGTGTTCATTTTTACTTGACGCTTACAACATTAGGCTATCGTTTGTTTGATGAGATAAGATCATCATCGAAGGTGTCAGAACATCCAAACTTTCAAAGTGAGAGTGTTTTTTATTGTAAAAGAAGTGGGCTTGCAGCACAGGGCGAATATAGTGAGGAAGGTTTTGTTGTATATAAAGGGTCACAAATGTCAAAGAGTACATCCAGTAGTATTCATAACTATTTACTGACAAATAGGGAAAAGCTTATTAAAGATGAGGTTGTTACGGAGAAAAACGGTGTATATATTTTTAACATTGACTATCCGTTCAATTCACCAAGTCAAGCTGCAGCTGTTATTTTGGGTAGAAATGCAAACGGTTGGATTGAATGGAAAAATATAGATGGGAAAACGCTTGATCATTTAAAAAGAAGTGATTGACAATAAGAAAAGGTCGATTCAACTAATCGTTGTAAGTAACAATAAATCCTTTAATCAAATTAAAAGTGTACTTTCACTGGGAACAGGACATATCATAGGATTCATCCTCATTGTAAGCGCAAACATCTGGAGGGAGGAAACCGCGATGAATACACCATTTGTCGAACATTTATTGACCGGAAAAGCACGTAAAGTTGGCGACCCTAACGCAACCGATCGTATGGATAGAGAGTGGGAGAGTGGCATCTTTAAAGACATCGTTCAAGGTGAAAAATGGCTAGGGGAAACAGGACTTTTAGGTGATGAAGTCGCTGATAAGAAAAACCACGGAGGTCCTGAGAAAGCAATATTAGCATATCCAACATCACATTATGATTATTGGAAAAGCGAGCTGGCTCTTGGCGATATAGGAATTGGTGCAATGGGGGAAAATTTAGCTGTTTCTCATATGGACGAGCACGCTGTGTGCTTAGGTGATACTTATCAATTTGGCGATGCAATAATCCAAGTAGCGCAACCGCGCCAACCATGTTGGAAGCCGGCACGTCGATTTCGCAGGATGGATTTTGCTTTACGTATTCAAGAATCGGGAAGGACAGGCTGGTATTTTCGTATTTTAAAAGAAGGATATGTGCAGGCGGAGCAGGACCTCACACTTATCGAGAGGCCCTATCCACATTGGACGGTTGCAAAATGTAATGAAGTGATGCATAAGAAAAAAGATGATCTCCAGCTAACAGAAGAACTAGCTTCTTGCCAACTTTTAGCCGATAGTTGGAGACAAACATTAAATAAACGGCTAAAAGGGGAATACAAACCGATTGAAAACCGAGTATTTGGACCTAACAAAGGGTGAAGGAGCATCTCCTAAGACGTTTCCTATGCAGAAGAATTCTTATAAAACAAATAGCAAGGTCTAAACGAGAGGCATTCCACTAGTTCAATGAACTTCTGGGAAGCCTTTTTTGATGTTTTGAGCTAGTAAGCTGAGTAAAGAAATCGAAATGACATGTAAATCTTTGAATAATTTCACTAATTTGTAAAAATTAATCGGTTTCATAGGAAAATATTGTGGTATTAGAAAAATGAGGCTGAAAAATTGAGTGGAGGTGAGTGTTCATGACAAATTTATTTCCGAAAAAAAAGCGTGATTTTTTTGAACGGTTACCGAGTTTTTTTCAAAGAGACGTAAGTTTGTTTGATGGTGAAATGGATTTTCAATCTCCGAAAGTAGATGTGAAGGAAAGCAGATGGCAGTATACGATTGAAGTAGAATTACCCGGGTTTTATAAAGACAATGTTGCAGTTGATTTTAAGGATGGTTACATCACAATCAAAGCCAAAAGAGAAGAGTCATTAGAAACAAAAGATGACGATCGCTTTGTTCGTAAAGAGCGTTCGTATGGAAGTGTGCAACGAAGTTTTTATGTAGGGGATATAGATGAAGAAAAAATTGAAGGAAAGTTTGAAAATGGTCTTCTAACGTTAAAAGTTCCTAAATCTGATGAAGATTTTGAAGAAACTTCAGGATACCGTATCGATTTACAGTGAATTTCAAATGTGAAAGATCAACGCCAGACAACCGCTCTGGCATATTTTTTATAATATAGCCGAGAACACTCGTGACTTCAGTCATGAGATGAATCGGGTTCGGACAAGGCGTGTCCTTTGACACGTTAATTGTCCGACTATGTCGTGTGACGTCAAGTAAGCGAATCGCGAAAACACGGTTATCAAGTGCAAATCCACCTTGAATCATACGAACATATGTTATCCTATATTTGAAGTGGGTGGTGACATGGTTGAAGCCAAGCATGGCCGAGGACTTTGGAATCTTTCTTACTTTGTCTCAACTGTAAGCGAACAAACAGAAGTACAGATACGACAATATATCCAAAACCAGAAAGTGAGGTGAAAATAAAATGAAAGTCAAAAAAGCTTACAAATTCCGCATCTATCCAAATAAAAAACAAATGGTCTTCATCAATAAAACGATGGGATGTTCACGCTTAGTATATAATTATTTCGTAGGCAAACAAAAAGAGAAAGGTGCTTATTGGTATATCGTCAATGAAATGGTGCAAAATGGACAGCTTACGAAAAACAACTGGAAAGGTGAATTTTTCAATAAGCGCAAATCCATCA
>NZ_JACHHB010000034.1 GCF_014202575.1 Texcoconibacillus texcoconensis
AGCTAATCCTCCATTATTGGTGACCCGTAGGGGATTCGAACCCCTGATACCGCCGTGAAAGGGCGGTGTCTTAACCACTTGACCAACGGGCCATTGCTGATCATTTTCAGTATCGCGTTAGCGACATTTATTAATATACATCAAATTCTAATAAACTGCAACAGTTTTTTGATATTCCGATATAATTTTTTAACTTTCTCTATTACATTTTGATGTGACTATTAAATGTAAAGTAGGAACATATTGTGTGAAATCAAGAATACGATTAATAATCTTAACGAATATACAACGTTTTGACAATGTTTTTCTTTAAAGCAATCGTATCATAATAACTCATTTTCATATATCCTACTTCCTCTTATCCGACAGCTTTTCAATCGTGTTCCTTAGATAGAACAAATAACATCTACTTCTGTTGGGGAGTGGAGAACGTACAGTCCAAGGATAGGGTGAACTCCCCCAATTATTCCCCTTCGGGTCGCTTGAAGAGGGAGACTTCTTTCGAGAAGCCGTTAAAGCTAAGAGAGAAATTTGATGTTTCGAAGGTTGAATTACCTCGTTTCTTTGAACTACTCGTGATCGAAATCACGAGATTCCTAAGTACAGAAATCTAACGATTTCTAATTGATTAGGCGATCCCCACAGTCCCTGCGGTTAATCGTAATGCTTCTTTACGAAAGTTGATACTTGCGTTAATATCCCTTTGGTGGTGACGATTACATGCGGGGCAAGTCCACTCACGCAAAGCAAGATTTTTAACGTCTTTGTGTTTATGATCACAATTCGAACATAGCTGACTTGAAGCGAAGTTTTTGGCTACGGGAACGACTTGTTTTCCATACCATTTCGCTTTGTACTCAAGCATGTTTCTGAATTGTGACCATGATACCTCACTAATCGCCTTTGCAAGATTATGATTTTTTAGCATATTTTTAACGGACAAATCTTCAATACCGATGATATCGTGGTTTGGGGCAACAGGATGGTGGTCATGCAAGCGTTGCCGCAGGACGCGGCGCTTTTAGCTTGCGTACCTCTCGGTTGTGATTTTGTCTAACATGTCTTTTCTTGCATGAGCGATTTTCTCATAGAGACGAGCGACTTTGATTTTTTGTTTGTGCCAATTTGAACCGCCAATTGTTCGTCTGCTCATCACTCGTTGTGCTTTTGCTAATTTTTCTTCTAGTTTTCGGAAAAGCCTCGGGTTACTATATACAGTGCCATCTGAAAGTGTTGCAAAATCTTTCAATCCAACATCTATACCTACTGCTGAATTCGTTTTCTTAAATTTCTCTACTTCGGTTTCAAATAAAATTGAAATGAAGTATCTACCCGATGGATTTCGTCTGATGGTTGCTCTCATAATGCGACCATCTACCTCACGACTTTTTGCAAATCGAACGTTCCCGATTTTTGGGAGTTTAATATGTTTGTCCAAAACAGCGATATTTCCATTTACACATTTCGTCGTATACGACTGAACGGGATGCTTTTTGGTTTTGAAGCGAGGCGCCCGGTTTTGCTTTTTGTAGTAACGGGTATAGGCATCATTTACGTCTTCAACGGATTTTGGGAGGGCAATACTGTCGACTTCCTTGAGGAATGGATAATACTTCTTCAACTCACGAACTGCTGTGATGGATTTGTGTTTATTGAAAAATTCACCTTTCCAGTTGTTTTTCGTAAGCTGTCCATTTTGCACCATTTCATTGACGATATACCAATAAGCATCTTTCTCTTTTTGTTTGCCTACGAAATAATTATATACTAAGCGTGAACATCCCATCGTCTTATTGATGAAGACCATTTGTTTTTGATTTGGATAGATGCGGAATTTGTAAGCTTTTTTGACTTTCATTTTATTTTCACCTCACTTTCTGATTTTGGATATATTGTCGTATCTGTGCTTCTGTTTGTTCGCTTACAGTTGTGACAAAGTAAGAAGGGTTCCAAAGTCCTCTGCCATGCTTGGCTTCAACCATGTCACCACCGACTTCAAATATAGGATAACATATGTTCGTATGATTCAAGGTGGATTTGCAGTTGATAACTGTGTTTTCGCGATTCGCTTACTTGACGTCACACGACATAGTCGGACAATTAACGTGTCAAAAGACACGCCTTGTCCGAAGCCGATTCATCTCATAACTGAAGTCACGAGTGTTCTCGGCTTTATCATAAAACTATTTCGGTGGATAAGTGAGAACAGACTGGTTGAGGAAACACGAGGTAAATAACGAAATTGTCAAACTATTATAGCGGGATGTTATTTTTTGTTTTTCTCTCTTCCCCCTTTTCACCTTACGGTGATCAAGTTCTTGAAAACATAAAAAAAGCACATCACTTCTGCGACATGCCATCAAATGCCTGCGGCGTCCTACTCTCACAGGGGGCACCCCCAACTACCTTCGCCGGGCTGCGGAATCCGATTAACGGCGAATTTCTTCGTCACCTGCTCTCTCTCGATTCTCATGGACGGGTGTCCATTCCGAGTCTCGATCGCTTGC
>NZ_JACHHB010000035.1 GCF_014202575.1 Texcoconibacillus texcoconensis
TTGTAACCGCTAAACTAAAGTAGACAGTTTTTGCTCAATAAAAATGAACACTTTTCGATCAAATAATAACTCTCCGTAGTATGATAGTTTCATCATCTATCAACTGGAGGGGACAAAGGTGGAAAAGTGGAAAATGTATATGGAAATCTATCAAATGAAACAACAGGGTTTTAAAGTCAGAAGAATTGCAAGAAAACTAGGTGTTTCTCGAACGACTGTATATAAATATCTAGAAAAGTCTCCAGAAGAAATGTCTGAGTGGATCGCTTCGACTCGGAGGAGAACCCGTAAGTTAGATCAATATGAATTATTGATTCATACATGGTTAAGTGAACACCCAGACCTTTCAGGTTCTCAAGTTCAAGATTGGCTTCAAGAACGCTACCCAGACCTTTCGGTTGGGGAAAGCACAGTTCGGAGCTATGTTAAAGAACTCAGGGAAAAATATGATATTCCCAAGGTTCTCTCACCTCGTTCTTATGAAGCTATTCCTGAATTACCGATGGGTAAGCAGATTCAAGTGGATTTTGGACAAGCGAAGCAAAAGACTGGGGATGGTCAAACTCAAAAAGTATATGCCATTTGTTTTGTTCTTTCTCATTCTCGTTATAAGTATGCAGAATGGCTAGATCGACCTTTTACAACACGGGATGTCATTCGTGCACATGAGCATGCCTTTGAGTATTTTGGAGGAATCCCTGTAGAAATGGTTTATGATCAAGATGCTTTGATTGTCGTAAGTGAAAACGGTGGAGATATTATTTTGACTGAGGAATTTCAAAAGTACCATAGAGAAAGAAAGTTCCAAATCTATGTCTGTCGTAAAGCCGATCCTGAGAGTAAAGGAAAAGTAGAGAATAGCGTCAAATTTATTAAGCAAAACTTTGCCAAAAACCGCGTATTTCGGAATATTGACCATTGGAATGAACAGTGTTTGAACTGGCTTAAAAGAACCGGTAATGGCAAAGTGCATAACACCATAAAAAAGAAACCGGCCGAAGTGTTCTCCGTCGAAAAGAAACACCTCAAGCCGATTACTAAGAAAATAGTTATTTCACCTATGAATTCAAGTATAGCAAGAGCTGTGCGAAAGGACAATACCGTATTATATGAATCCAACCGTTACTCGGTCCCATTAGGGACTTATGATAAAAGAAAAACTGTGTACGTGTTTGTCACAGAAGAGAAAATCATTCAAATACGTGAAGCAACTGATGGACCTGTTCTTGCCGAACATCAATTATGTCATGGTAAAGGAGAACTTATTCAAGACACTCAACACAGGCGGGATCGGAGCAAGGGCGTTACTTCATACATGGCTACTGTTTCTGAAGCTTTTAAAGATGAAGATAAGGCTATGGAGTATCTAAAAGAGGTTCAATCAAAGTACCCAAGGTACATACGTGACCAGTTGAAAATTATTTTAGATAAAGTCAAAGGTGTCTCATCAAATGTAAGAGACGAAGCTCTAAACGAATGTATGGAAAGAGGTTTTTATAGTGCAACGGAGTTTAAAGATGTGGTGTCTTATTTAGAAAAGCAGCATCAATCATCGAAAAAGGCCACAGATATCGACATCAAACAAATTAAAGATGGAGGAAAGTTTGATTACGATAGTATGAAACCTGAAGTACGAGATTTGGATCTATACCTTAAGGTCCTTGAAGGGGCGGTGAAATAACGATGGCTTTAGAATCATTACAACAACAATTCAAGACATTAAGGTTATCGGAAACAGCCGAATACCTTCCAGATTTAATTCGTCAGGCCGAATTAGAAGATTGGACCTATCGTGGATTTTTAAAAGAATTAGCTTCTTAT
Source organism: Texcoconibacillus texcoconensis (assembly GCF_014202575.1). Classification (GTDB taxonomy): domain Bacteria; phylum Bacillota; class Bacilli; order Bacillales; family Salisediminibacteriaceae; genus Texcoconibacillus; species Texcoconibacillus texcoconensis. The sequence goes on from NZ_JACHHB010000035.1 coordinate 1,822, forward strand.
GAATTGAAGAAGCGTGAAGAAAAGCAAATCGAACGACATCTGAAGTGGGCAGCATTTCCTGCCCATACGACACTAGAGATGTATCAACTTAAAGAGCAACAAACTCTTAGCCAAAAACAAATGAATCAGCTTAGCGAGTTAACGTGGATTGATCAATTATATAACCTGGTCCTTCTGGGACCAGCTGGTGTCGGTAAAACACATTTGGCAACAGCACTAGGGATTGAGGCAATTTATCAAGGGTACAAAGTGATGTTTATACCAATGGAGGAGCTTATTCGAACTTTAAAAGCTGAAGAGATTACACGGAAAGCTCAAATCAAAATGAAACGAATTAGAGAAGCAAATCTAGTTATCATTGATGACCTGATGTTCATGGCTATGGATGCAAGAGAAGCCAATCTTTTCTTTCATCTCATTAATGAGCTACATGATAAAGCTTCCATTATTTTGACTTCAAATAAAGGCCCAAGCGATTGGGGTGACCTTTTAGGAGATCAAGGTATCACCACAGCAATTCTGGATAGGATTCTACATCGAGTGGAAGTCATTCAATTTCGTGAAGAAGATAGTTACAGAATGAAGAATCGAACTTCCATTTTTAAGGAAGAAAGTGTTCAGAATTAATTAGCAAAAAGTGTTCATTTTTACTTGACGCTTACA
>NZ_JACHHB010000036.1 GCF_014202575.1 Texcoconibacillus texcoconensis
ATCCAGATACTTTCCAAGCTGTCGAATAATTGATGAACGTGAACATTGATTCGCCTGCGATTCATACGTTTTTTTACTACACCAATCCAATACGATTTCTTTAGTGAGGTTAGTGGCATAAGGGTATTTTTCTAATATAAATCTATCAAAACGTTTGAAGTGATCTTCTTCTGTAAGGTATTTGTATCCAACAGCCCTTTTCAGTTCTATATGATTTTGGATGTGATTCTTAAATGGACCTTTAAATTTGATTTTACTCATGGTTGTCCACCTCTTTAAAATCAATGGAACATTCCTTGAGCTTATTAATATCAACTTTAAGATAGACTGCCGTTGAATCTGTATCAACGTGTCCAAGGATATCTGAAATGGTAGATAAAGGTGTGTTCTTTTCAAGTAGCATACTAGCCATAGTGTGTCGAAGAGAGTGCATTCCTCTTCTCTTTTTTAGAGTAGGAAGATGTGCCAGTTCCATGTATCTTTTTATTAATTGGTTTAAATGATCGTCTTCTGAAAAGGGACCGAACGGAGCAATATGCCTTACAAATAGATAAGGAGTGTCTATTTCAGGTCGGCCATATTTGAGATAATCTATAACTGCCCAGCCGACCTCCGGTGTTAGTGGAAGGGATAAAGGTTCTCGTGTTTTTGATTGGTTAAAGACAACCTTCTTTTCTTCCCAATGGAAGTTCTCTATTTTTAAATTTTTAATATCTGTACAACGCATGCCTAAACAACATGCTAGTAAAATTATTGCGTAATCTCGTTTACCTTTCGGACTACCTTTATCAATAGCAGCAATTAATTTTTTTAATTCATCTATTGTCCACACAGACGGTATACGGGTCTGCTTTCTCGCTTGCACCATCGGTGTTTTTGCGGCAAAGTCAGTCTGTACTTCTCCAGTTTCCAGAAGGAAACGAAAAAAGGCCCTCATAGAACAAATATTTTGTTCCACCGTTTTGTAGGTATAACCAGCCAAAGTTTTAATGTAGTCGTTAATTATAGAAAGATTGATTTCTTTACAATCCGTAACTTTCTGTGAAGAAAGATAATCCATAAATCTAGCCGATTGTTTAATATAATGATCTATAGTGACCTTGGAATATCCCTTTTTTATACAACATTTCTTAAATTGATTACTAACCTCAATAAAATATGGATCCGTAAGGATCTTCTTGTGTTTATAGTATCTACGTAATACAGTTTTGTGTAGTTGAAAATCTCCGATCATCCGAATGATGCGAAGCTCTTGTGTCTCAGATTGAGTAAGGGTACGGTTGAAATCCTTTTTTAAAATATTAAAGTGTTTTTCAACAAAGTCGATTCCTAATTGTTCGGAATAATAGGTTTCATCCTGTTCCTGAGCGAACTGAAGCAACATCCGCCACCGCTTACGATAAAACTTCATAGAGCCGTCAGAATAACCTAACCGTAGCATTTCCTGTTCAAGGTCCTGAAGTAGCTCAATTAATGTCTTCTTTTGCATAATATATTCCTCCAAAAATGATATTTAGAGCCAAAAGCCCTTATATCATCTTCGGATATTATGCAAAGTAAAATTCAATTAGATTATTCATTTTATGCGGTTTTTAATTACTTACTTAGCATAATTACTTTCTTGGCATAAGGTGGG
>NZ_JACHHB010000037.1 GCF_014202575.1 Texcoconibacillus texcoconensis
GCAGTGATACGGTTTGGAAAAGGAAGGTTTCGTTTTTTTAACATTTCCATATGAGGCTGAAAGCAACGTGTGTCTGTTGGACGTTGATGAATCGTGTACCCCAGAATAAATTGATTTTCAGTTCCAGCTTGAATGTTGTACCCAGGTTTCAATTGACCGTTTTTCATATGATCTTCTTTCATACGCATAAATGTGGCATCAGTATCGGTTTTAGAGTAGCTATTTCGATCACCAAATGTAGCCATTTGTTGTTCATATTTTCTCAGACGTGGGAGGTAATCATTTTCGATCTTTTTGTATACACGGCGCCACTCACGGTATTCAGCTTTCTTTGCTTTTCTCTCTTCTGGGTCCTTTTCGACTTCTGCTTCTTTTTCTGTTTCCTGAACTTTTTCTTCTACAATTTTGACAGTCTCTTGTAACTGTTCAGATGTAATCTTCGAATTCGGTTCGGAAGAACCCTTTTCGAATGCCTGATCTTCGACAATTGTCTCTTCAATTTTCCAAAACAGCTCATCGAGCTTTTCTTGAAGTTTTTGTTCATAACGCTCTGTTGATTTTTTCCAAACGAACGTGTAACGATTTGCATTCGCTTCGATTTTGGTTCCGTCTAAAAAATAGTTCTCCATGGTTATGTAGTTTTGATCGAGAAGGAGTTGGATAAGGCTTGTGAAAAGAGGTTCAATCAGATCTTTCATACGTTCAGATCGAAAACGGTTAATCGTTCGAAAGTCTGGTGTCTGACGGGCCGCAAGCCACATCATTGGAAGGTGTTCACGTAAGGCACGTGCAATTTCACGGCATGAATAAAGCTTCTGGGTATATGCATACAAAATGACTTTGGTCATCATTTTAGGGTGATAAGCACTACGTCCACCACCTCGATAAGCTGAAAAGAAGAGATCATCATCAACCATTTCGACCATTTCATTAACCACACGTGAAACATGGTCTTCAGGAATCATATCGCTAAAATCCATTGGAAGAACGAGTTGGTCCATGTTATACTCAATGAAAGTAGCTGAATAGTTACTCATAAAAATCGCCTCCGTTTTGTTTTTTGTTTGTGTGGTTACTTACATTATAACGAACGGGGCGATTTTTTTGTAGGTGAAATAGGGGGAAAAGGTCTCTTCTTCTACATACTTGACTAGCTCGAAGAAGTGAAAGGCGGCGACTCAAGCGGGAAAAGCAACAGCTGAAGATCCCGCAGGGTGGGGTTCCCGAGGAAGCTGAAGCGTTGCCCGCTGAAAGCGTCCGCCTGTAACGGATTCGAGCGGGATTATATTGTCTTCCATAAAAAGAGGGGCGTCCTCAAAAGTCGGTTATTTTACCGACTTTTGGGACAGCCCCTT
>NZ_JACHHB010000038.1 GCF_014202575.1 Texcoconibacillus texcoconensis
GTTGAGCTATTAGCTCCTTAGAAAGGAGGTGATCCATCCCCACCTTCCGGTAGGGATACCTTGTTACGACTTCACCCCAATCACCTGTCCCACCTTCGGCGGCTGGCTCCAAAAGGTTACCGCACCGACTTCGGGTGTTACAAGCTCTCGTGGTGTGACGGGCGGTGTGTACAAGGCCCGGGAACGTATTCACCGCGGCATGCTGATCCGCGATTACTAGCAATTCCGGCTTCATGTAGGCGAATTGCAGCCTACAATCCGAACTGAGAATGGCTTTTTGAGATTAGCTTCACCTCGCGGCTTCGCTGCCCTCTGTACCATCCATTGTAGCACGTGTGTAGCCCAGGTCATAAGGGGCATGATGATTTGACGTCATCCCCACCTTCCTCCGGTTTGTCACCGGCAGTCACCCTAGAGTGCCCAACTGAATGCTGGCAACTAAGGTCAAGGGTTGCGCTCGTTACGGGACTTAACCCAACATCTCACGACACGAGCTGACGACAACCATGCACCACCTGTCACTCTGTCCCCCGAAGGGGAACGCCCTATCTCTAGGGTTGTCAGAGGATGTCAAGACCTGGTAAGGTTCTTCGCGTTGCTTCGAATTAAACCACATGCTCCACTGCTTGTGCGGGCCCCCGTCAATTCCTTTGAGTTTCAACCTTGCGGTCGTACTCCCCAGGCGGAGTGCTTAATGTGTTTACTTCGGCACTAAGGGTATCGAAACCCCTAACACCTAGCACTCAACGTTTACGGCGTGGACTACCAGGGTATCTAATCCTGTTTGATCCCCACGCTTTCGCGCCTCAGCGTCAGTTACAGGCCAGAAAGTCGCCTTCGCCACTGGTGTTCCTCCTAATATCTACGCATTTCACCGCTACACTAGGAATTCCACTTTCCTCTCCTGTACTCAAGTCTCCCAGTTTCCAATGACCGCTCGCGGTTGAGCCGCGAGATTTCACATCAGACTTAAGAGACCGCCTGCGCGCCCTTTACGCCCAATAATTCCGGACAACGCTTGCCCCCTACGTATTACCGCGGCTGCTGGCACGTAGTTAGCCGGGGCTTTCTCGATAGGTACCGTCATCACTTCACCCTATTTGAATGAAGTGTGTTCTTCCCTAACAACAGAGCTTTACAATCCGAAGACCTTCATCGCTCACGCGGCGTTGCACCGTCAGACTTTCGTCCATTGCGGATGATTCCCTACTGCTGCCTCCCGTAGGAGTCTGGGCCGTGTCTCAGTCCCAGTGTGGCCGATCACCCTCTCAGGTCGGCTACGCATCGTCGCCTTGGTGAGCCATTACCTCACCAACTAACTAATGCGCCGCGGGCCCATCCCTTAGTGTTAGG